>NZ_RJJT01000029.1 GCF_003938655.1 Rhizobium pisi | reverse complement strand
CCAAAACCGGCCACGGCGTAAGCCGAAACCTCCTTCTTCGCCCTCTGCCAACACGACCGGCAAAGAATCCTATCGCCAAAAAAGCAAAACCCGCCGAAAAAATCGACGGGTTTGTCAGCAGTCTGAGCGCCCCTTGTGGGCGCTCTTTTTTTCCCGGCGCATGCGAAGATTCCGATTTACAAAAGTAATACTATATGATTTTTTGACCCTGCGCCGCGAGATGCGGCATTGGGAGGAAATCATGAAATTGAAGACTGCACTTTTGAGTGCCACGGTTCTTGTTGCCTGCATGTTCGGTTCGGCTTCGGCTGGCGGCTTGACCGTCGGCTTCTCGCAGATCGGCTCGGAATCGGGCTGGCGTGCGGCTGAAACGACCGTAACCAAGGAGCAGGCGAAGAAGCGTGGTATTGATCTGAAGTTTGCCGATGCGCAGCAGAAGCAGGAAAATCAGATCAAGGCTCTGCGCTCCTTCATTGCTCAGGGCGTCGATGCCATTCTCATTGCTCCTGTTGTTGAAACCGGCTGGGACGACGTTCTTAAGGAAGCCAAGGAAGCCAAGATTCCGGTCATCCTTCTCGACCGTACCATCAAGGCTCCCGATGATCTCTACCTGACGGCGGTTACGTCGGACCTGGTCCACGAAGGCAAGGTCGCTGGCGACTTCCTGGTCAAGACCGTTGGCGACAAGAAGTGCAATGTCGTCGAGCTGCAGGGCACGACCGGTTCGTCGCCGGCCATCGCCCGCAAGAAGGGCTTCGAAGAGGCTCTTGCCGGCCACGACAACCTGAAGATCGTTCGCAGCCAGACCGGTGACTTTACCCGCACCAAGGGCAAGGAAGTCATGGAAAGCTTCCTCAAGGCCGAAAATGGCGGCAAGGATATCTGCGCTCTCTATGCCCATAACGACGATATGGCCGTCGGCGCCATCCAGGCGATCAAGGAAGCCGGTCTGAAGCCCGGCAAGGATATCCTCGTCGTCTCCATCGACGCCGTGCCGGACATTTTCAAGGCTATGTCCGAAGGCGAGTCCAATGCCACGGTCGAGCTGACGCCTAATATGTCGGGCCCGGCCTTCGATGCGCTCGACGCCTATCTGAAGGACAAGAAGGCTCCGCCGAAGTGGATCCAGACCGAGTCCAAGCTTTACACGCCTGCTGACGACCCGATGAAGGTCTATGAAGAGAAGAAGGGCCAGGGCTACTGATTAAACCTGGAACCGCACCGGTCCATCATGGGCCGGTGCGGAACTGCCGGTACCATCAGGGCGTCATGCCCTTTTTTGGCACAGGCGTAAGGCGCAATATCAGGAAACCGCAGCCCTCATGGTTCACAATTTCGAGAATATTCTCGCAGCCTCCGGCATATCGAAATTCTTCCCCGGCGCCGTCGCCCTGGACAAGGTGGATTTCACGCTGCGCCGTGGTGAGGTTCATGCATTGCTCGGCGAGAACGGTGCCGGCAAGTCGACGCTGATCAAGTGCATTACAGGCGCCTACCATCGTGATGGCGGCAGCCTGACGCTGGACGGCCAGGAAATCAATCCGGCCAATACGCTCGCCGCCCAGAAGCTCGGCATTGGCACAGTCTACCAGGAGGTCAACCTCCTTTCCAATTTGAGCGTCGCCGAGAACCTCTTTCTCGGACGCCAGCCGAGACGCTTCGGCATGACCGACATCCGCGCGATGAACCGCAAGGCGCGCGATCTGCTTGCCGGCTATGGCATCGATATCGACGTCACCGCCGAACTCAGCCGTTTCTCCGTCGCCGTCCAGCAGGTGGTGGCCATCGCTCGTGCCGTCGATCTCTCCGGCAAGGTGCTAATCCTCGACGAGCCCACAGCAAGCCTCGACAGTCACGAAGTGGAGCTGCTTTTCCGCATTATCGAGGATCTGAAGAAACGCGGGCTCGGCATCGTCTTTATTACCCATTTTCTCGAGCAGGTTTATGCGATCAGCGATCGCATAACCGTGCTGCGCAACGGCAAGCTTGTCGGTACCCGCGATGCCGCCGATCTACCGCGCCAGGGCCTGATTGCCATGATGCTCGGCCGCGAACTGGCGCATGTCGAGGAGGCTGCCAGGGAACGCAGCGTTGCTGCGGGCGACGTTCGATACCGTTTCGCAGGCTACGGCAAACGCGGCAAGGTCAAGCCTTTCGATCTTGAAGTCAGAGCCGGAGAGGTGGTCGGCGTCGCCGGGCTGCTCGGCTCCGGTCGTACGGAAACCGCCGAACTCCTTTTTGGCATCGAACATGCGGATAGCGGCAGTGCCACGATCGACGGCAAGGCTGTGACGCTTTCAAGCCCGCGCGCGGCAATCGAAAAGGGCTTTGGCTTCTGTCCCGAGGACCGGAAGACCGATGGCATCATCGGCGACCTGTCGATCCGGGAAAACATTGCGCTGGCCCTGCAGGCTCGTCGCGGCTGGACGCGGCCGCTTTCGCGGGCGGAGCAGAATGCGCTCGCCGATCGCTACATCAAGGCGCTCGATATCCGCACGACCGATCGCGAGAAGCCGATCCGGCTGCTCTCCGGCGGCAACCAGCAGAAGGCGATCCTCGCCCGCTGGCTGGCGACCAATCCGAAGTTTCTGATCCTCGATGAACCGACCCGTGGCATTGATGTCGGCGCTCATGCCGAGATCATCCGGCTGATCGAAAAGCTCTGCGCCGATGGCATGTCGCTGATCGTGATTTCCTCGGAACTTGAAGAACTTGTCGCCTATAGTTCACGCGTCATTGTACTTCGCGACAGGCAACATATCGCCGAACTCACCGGCGAACGTATCACGGCCGCCGGCATCGTCGAAGCCATCGCCGCCGCCGAGCATAAGATGGAGGAGGCATGAGGTCCTCGCTGAACGCGCTGGCCTATCGCCTGGCGCCACAATTGATCGCGCTCGTTGTCATTCTTTTGTTGAATTTCATAACGTCGCCCCAGTTTTTTAATGTTGTTGTTCAAAACGGACGCCTCTACGGCAGCCTGATCGATGTGCTGAATCGCGGCGCACCGGTGGCGCTCTTGGCGATCGGCATGACGCTGGTGATCGCCACCAAGGGCATCGACCTTTCCGTCGGCGCGGTCATCGCCATCTGCGGCGCCGTCGCTGCATCGTCAATTGTCGCTGGAGGTTCAGTCTCTTACACAATTTTCCTGACGTTGGCGATCGGGCTTGCCTGCGGTGTCTGGAACGGCTTCCTGGTGGCTGTCCTCAATATCCAGCCGATCATTGCCACGCTTGTGCTGATGGTTGCCGGCCGCGGCATCGCGCAGCTCATCACCGAAGGCGCCATCCTGACCTTCAACAATGACGGCCTGACCTTCTTCGGCAGCGGCTCCATGGCCCTCTTGCCGATGCCCGTCGTCATCTGGTTGCTCGTCGGCCTGCTCGTCATCCTGCTCGTTCGCCGCACGGCGCTCGGCATGCTGATCGAAGCCGTCGGCATCAATCGCCGCGCCAGCACGCTCTCAGGCATTCAGACACCGGTACTGCTGATGGCCGTCTATATGCTGAGTGGCCTCTGCGCCTCGATTGCAGGCATCATCGTCGCAGCCGATATCAAGGGCGCAGACGCCAACAATGCCGGCCTCTGGCTTGAACTCGACGCCATCCTGGCCGTTGTCGTCGGTGGCAATTCATTGCTCGGGGGTCGCTTCAGCATTCTTGGATCGCTGATTGGCGCAATGATCATCCAGGCGGTGAATACCGGCATCCTGTCATCCGGTTTCCCGCCCGAATTCAACCTGATCATCAAGGCGGTCATCATCATCGTGATCCTCGTCATCCAGTCTCCGGCGGTCCAATCGCTCGCCGTCTTCGCCAGCCGCCGGCAGGGCGTTATGGAGCAGCCGAAATGAACTCCAAATATCTGCCGCTGCTTGCGACTATCGTCATCTTCGTGCTCGCCTATGCCGGTTGCACGCTGCAATATCCGAACATTCTGTCGACGCGCGTCATCGGCAATCTTTTGACCGACAACGCCTTTCTCGGCATTGCTGCCGTCGGCATGACCTTCGTCATCATCTCGGGCGGCATCGACCTGTCGATCGGTTCGGTCATCGCCTTCACCGGGGTCTTCCTGGCGGTCATCCTTCAGAAAACTTCGATCCATCCGCTGCTTGCCTTTGCACTCGTTCTCGTCATCACCACCGCTTTCGGCGCCATCATGGGTGCGATCATCCACTATCTCGAAATGCCGGCCTTCATCGTCACGCTTGCGGGCATGTTCCTGGCGCGCGGCATGGCCTTCGTGCTCTCCATCGACAGCATCCCGATCGACCACGAGTATTATGCGACGCTGACGAGCCTCTATTATCGTCTTCCCGGCGGCGGACGGCTGACGCTGATCGGCGGCATCATGCTTCTGGTCTTTGCTGCCGGTGTCTTCATCGCCCACCGCACCCGCTTCGGCACAAACGTCTATGCACTCGGCGGCGGCCCGCAGACGGCGCGGCTGATGGGCGTGCCGGTCGGTCGCACGACGATCCAGATCTATGCTCTGTCGGGTTTTCTGGCGGGCCTATCCGGAATCGTATTTTCGCTCTACACTTCCGCCGGATATTCGCTTGCTGCAGTCGGCGTCGAGCTCGACGCCATCGCGGCAGTCGTTATCGGAGGAACGCTGCTGACCGGAGGAGCGGGATTTGTGGCGGGAACGTTGATCGGTATCCTGATCCAGGGGCTCATTCAGACCTACATCACCTTCGACGGCACGCTGTCGAGCTGGTGGACCAAGATCCTGATCGGCCTTCTGCTGTTTGCATTCATCCTGATGCAGAAAGCCATCCTGTTCCTTTCCAGCCTGAACAAGAGGTATGCCTGAGGAGACGGGTCGCTTGCGCAACAAACTGATCGAGACACGCAAGACAGGGCGCAGAACCCGGACGAGCCACGCTCAAGTGGTCGACGAACTCGGTAAGGCGATCGTCGCCGGCACCTATCCTGTCGGCTCGATCCTGCCGGGCGATACCGAACTGGCGCAACGCTTCAAGGTGTCCCGCACGGTGCTGCGCGAGACGATGAAGACGCTCGCCGCCAAAGGCATGGTCGTCGCCAAGGCGCGGGTCGGCACGCGCGTGACCGAGAAGAACCTCTGGAACATGTTCGACAGCGAGATCATCGCCTGGCATTTCGACAACGGTGTGACAGAAGAGTTCCTGCTGCAGCTTTACGATATCCGTCTCGCCGTCGAGCCATTCGCCGCCGGTCTGGTCGCCGAACGGGCGAATGCAGAGGATATAGAGATGCTGCGCGAGCTGGCGCTTGAGATGGCGGCGGCCGGTCATACCGCCGACAGCCTGGCGCTCGCCGACCTGCGCTTTCACCTGGCGCTCGCTGAAGCTTCGCATAATCCCTTCATGCGCACACTCGGCAGCCTCATCGAGGCGGCGCTCGTCGGCATGTTCCGCATGAGCACGCCGCCCTCGGAAAATGGTTTCGCCAATATCGCCGACACCCACATGCGCATCGTCGATGCGATTGTTGCAGGCGACAGCGCCGCCGCGCGCCGCGCCATGGAAGTTGTGATCGTGGACGGCCGCGATCATGTGCGCGAGGCCTTCGCGGCCCGCGGTTCCCAGGCGGTCATAGGGTCGATTTCGGCCGCAATTTCCTCTTTGTAAAAGCTGTGCTTATCTGCCGCGCCGTGTGTCTCTTACACACGCAAAAGACGCTGTAGCACTTTGAATTGCCGCATAATTTAATCCTCAAATCGATTCCGATTTACGAAATTATGCAGTATGAGGCAGAAAAGCCGCCTCATGGCGGGGATTCGCGGAGCAGATCATGGAACGCACTTGTCTTGCCGTCATTCTTGCCGCCGGTGACAGCACGCGGATGAAATCTTCGAAATCGAAGGTGCTGCACCCGATCGCCGGAAGGCCGATGATCGCTCATGTGGTCGAGGCGGTGGCCTCCGCCGGCATCTCCTCCGTCGCACTCGTCGTCGGCCGTGATGCCGAAGATGTGGCGAAGGCGGCCGATATCGGCGGCGTCGGGATTGAATCCTATCTGCAGAAGGAGCGTCTCGGCACCGGCCATGCGGTGCTCGCGGCGCGTGATGCGATCGCCAAGGGCTATGACGACATCCTCGTCACCTATGGCGACGTGCCGCTCCAGACCGATGGACCGCTGAAGGCTGCTCGCCAGGGTCTTGCCGATGGTAGTGATATCGTCGTCATCGGCTTCCATACCGACCGTCCGACCGGCTATGGGCGCCTGCTCGTCAAGGACGGTGAACTCATCGCCATTCGTGAGGAAAAGGACGCGACCGACGCCGAGCGCACCGTCACTTGGTGCAACAGCGGGCTGATGGCGATCAACGGCCGCAAGGCGCTCGATCTTCTCCAGCGCATCGGCAACGCCAATGCCAAGGGTGAATATTATCTGACCGATCTCGTTGAGATCGCCCGTTCGCTTGGTGGGCGCGTCACCGCCGTCGATGCCCCTGAGATCGAGATGACCGGCTGCAACAACCGCGCCGAACTTGCCGTCATAGAGCGCTTCTGGCAGGAGCGCCGCCGCCACGAGATGATGCTTTCAGGCGTCAGCATGATCGCCCCGGAAACCGTCTTTCTTTCCTACGACACCGTCATCGGCCAGGACGCGCTGATCGAGCCGAATGTCGTCTTCGGTCCTGGCGCGGTGATCGACAGCGGCGCGGTTATTCATGCCTTCTCACATATCGAGGGCGCCCATGTCAGCGAAGGCGCGACCGTCGGCCCCTTCGCGCGGCTGCGGCCAGGTGCCGATCTCGGCAACGGCTCGAAGGTCGGCAATTTCTGCGAGGTCAAGAACGGCCGGCTCGGCGAGGGCGCCAAGGTCAACCACCTCACCTATATAGGTGATGCCGTCATCGGCGCCGGCAGCAATATCGGCGCCGGCACGATCACCTGCAATTATGACGGGGTCAACAAGAGCGAGACGGTGATCGGCGAAAACGCCTTCATCGGTTCGAACTCTTCGCTGGTCGCACCGGTGACGATCGGCGACCGCGCCTATATCGCCTCCGGCAGCGTCATAACAGCCGACGTGCCGGCCGATGCGCTGGCGCTCGGCCGCGCCCGGCAGGAGATCAAACCTGGACGTGCGACGCTGCTGCGCGAGCGGGCGCTTGCCATCAAGGCGGCGAAGAAGGCCAAGGCTTGAGGCTGCTTTGCGTAACCGGCGGAAATTGAAAGTGACCGCCGAGGTGATTGAGAAATAAGCGGGAATCGTTAGGACTGGCCTCGTTATCGAAGCCTTATGGGGATTTTGCATGTGCGGTATTGTGGGGATCGTCGGAACTCAGCCTGTGGCCGGGCGCTTGGTCGATGCGCTGAAGCGTCTTGAATATCGCGGTTACGATTCCGCCGGCGTCGCCACGATCCATGACGGCGTGATGGATCGCCGCCGTGCCGAGGGGAAGCTCTTCAATTTGGAGAAGCGTCTCGATGCCGAACCGCTGCCCGGCATGGTCGGCATTGCCCACACGCGCTGGGCGACCCACGGCATTCCCAATGAGACTAATGCCCATCCGCATTTCGTCGAAGGTGTGGCCGTCGTCCACAACGGCATCATCGAGAATTTCTCCGAGCTTCGCGACGAATTGACGGAAGAAGGATCGGTCTTTGAGACCCAGACCGACACCGAGGTCGTCGCCCATCTGATGGCAAAGTACCTGCGCGAAGGCCTGGAGCCGCGCGCCGCCATGCTGAAGATGCTGAACCGGGTGACCGGCGCCTATGCGCTCGCCGTCATGCTCAAGGCCGATCCCGGCACGATCATGGCCGCCCGTTCCGGTCCGCCGCTCGCTGTCGGCTACGGCCGCGGCGAGATGTTCCTCGGCTCCGATGCGATCGCGCTTTCGCCCTTCACCAACGAGATTACCTATCTCGTCGACGGCGATTGCGCTGTCATCAACCGCGACGGCGTCTCGGTGCTCGATTTTACCGGAAAGCCGGTCAAGCGCGCCCGCCAGATCTCGCAGGCGACCGCCTATGTCGTCGACAAGGGCAACCACCGCCATTTCATGGAAAAGGAAATCTACGAGCAGCCGGAGGTGATCTCCCACGCGCTCAGCCACTATGTCGATTTCGCCGAGAACACGATCAGCACGAATGCCGCTGCAATCGACTTCAAGGCGGCGAGCGGTCTGGCGATCTCGGCCTGCGGCACCGCCTATCTCGCCGGCCTCGTCGGCAAATACTGGTTCGAGCGTTATGCCCGCCTGCCTGTTGAGATCGACGTCGCCTCCGAATTCCGCTACCGCGAAATGCCGCTCTCGCCGTCACAGGCCGCACTCTTCATCTCGCAATCGGGTGAGACCGCCGATACGCTGGCATCGTTGCGCTATTGCCGGGAGAACGGCCTGAAGATCGGTGCTGTCGTCAATGTTCGTGAATCGACGATCGCCCGCGAATCCGATGCCATCTTCCCGATCATGGCCGGGCCGGAGATCGGCGTCGCCTCGACCAAGGCCTTCACCTGCCAGCTTGCCGTGCTGGCATCGTTGGCGATCGGCGCCGGCAAGGCGCGCGGCACGGTGAGCGCCGATGAGGAGAGGGCGCTTGTGCGTCATCTCGCCGAAATGCCGCGCATCATGAGCCGTGTGCTGAACCTCATCCAGCCGCAGATGGAAAGCCTGTCGCGTGAGCTGTCCAAGTGCAAGGACGTGCTCTATCTCGGCCGCGGTACCAGCTTCCCGCTTGCGATGGAAGGCGCGCTGAAGCTCAAGGAAATCTCCTATATCCATGCCGAAGGTTATGCCGCCGGCGAATTGAAGCACGGACCGATCGCGCTGATCGACGAGAACATGCCCGTCATCGTCATCGCTCCCTTCGACCGCTTCTTTGAAAAGACCGTCTCGAACATGCAGGAGGTCGCAGCCCGCGGCGGCCGCATCATCTTCATCACGGACGAAGCCGGCGCGGCAGCCTCGAAACTGCCGACCATGGCGACGATCATCCTGCCCGTCGTCGATGAAATTATCGCACCGATGATCTTCTCGCTGCCGATTCAGCTGCTCGCTTATCACACGGCCGTCTTCATGGGCACCGATGTCGATCAGCCCCGTAACCTGGCGAAATCCGTAACGGTGGAATAAGCCTCCTGGGCCGGAATGGTCGCGCCGAAACGTGTTGTGCGGCGCGCCGAATTCTGGCAATTTTGGTCTGCGGACAAGGGGGAAGGGCCGGCGTTCCGGCCTGTCCACGACTGAGATGGAGCTCATCAGGAAACGATGACCAACAACACCCCCAGAATGCCGGTCGCGACTCGGCTGAGGAATAATTTTCTCGCAGGCCTGATTATCTGCGCGCCGATCGCGATCACGATCTGGCTGACATGGACCTTCATCCACTGGTCGGACAGCTGGGTCAGGCCCTATATTCCGGCGCGTTGGAACCCCGAAAGCTATCTCAATTTTGCCATTCCCGGTTTCGGCCTGCTGATCGCCGTCGTGCTGATTACCGTCGTCGGTTTTCTCGGCAAGAACCTCATCGGTCAGAGCATCGTCCGGTTCGGCGAATCGATCGTTCAGCGCATGCCGCTGGTACGCACGATCTACAGAAGCGTGAAGCAGATTTTCGAAACCGTGCTAAAGGAGCAGGCGAACTCCTTCAAGAAGGTCGGCCTCATCGAATATCCGGGTCCGGGCCTCTGGGCGCTGGTGTTCATCGCCACCGACGCCAAGGGCGAGATCGCTTCGAAGTTCAATGCCATGGGCCAGGATATGGTCGCCGTCTTCCTGCCGCCGACGCCGGTGCCGACGGCGGGTTTCCTCGTCTTCGTGCCGCGCGAAAAGATCGTCATGCTCGACATGTCGCCCGAGGATGCCGCCAAGTTCCTGATTTCAGGCGGCCTCGTGGCGCCGGAACACATGCACGCCGGGCCGAAGCAGAAGCATCTGGCGCGGCCGAAGCCGGTCGCGGTTTCCAAGGCCGACTGATGCATGTCGCCCAAAAGTGTTCCGCGGTTTTGGGGAAACGACATGCATAGAACAAAGACTTAAAGCGCGCCGCGGCGCGCTTTATCCCGCTCTCAGAAACCGGATCGCCTCATCGCGGCGGAAGAGATAGAGCAGGGTGCGAATTGCCTGTCCTCTTTCACTCGTCAGTTCGGGATCGCGCTCGATGAGATAGGCGGCATCCTTGCGGGCGATCTCAAGCAAATCAGCATGTGCTTCCAAGCTGGCGATGCGGAAGCCTGGCGTGCCGGATTGCCGTGTGCCGAGCAATTCGCCTTCGCCACGCAGCTTCAGATCCTCCTCGGCGATGCGGAAGCCATCCTCCGTCTCCCGCATGATCGAGAGCCTTGCATGGCCGGTGTCGCCGAGCGGCCCCTTGTAGAGCAGGATGCACGTCGAGGCCTCGTCGCCGCGCCCGACGCGGCCGCGCAGCTGGTGCAATTGCGCCAGGCCGAAGCGTTCGGCATGTTCGATCACCATGATCGTCGCATCCGGCACGTCGACGCCGACCTCGACGACTGTCGTGGCGACGAGAAGCCGGGTCTCGCCGTTTTTGAACGCCATCATCGCTGCGTCCTTCTCCGGCCCGTTCATGCGGCCGTGGATCAGGCCGATATTGGGACCGAGCGCGGAGACGAGTGTCGCATGCCGTTCCTCGGCCGACATCAGGTCAAGCTCTTCGGATTCTTCGACCAGCGGGCAGATCCAGTAGGCCTTCTTGCCCTCGGCGATCGCGCCCTGCAGCCGCCCGACGATTTCGCCGGTCCGCTCCATCGGCACGGTGATCGTCTGGATCGGCTTGCGGCCGGCCGGTTTCTCGGTGAGTTTGGAGACATCCATGTCGCCGAAGGCGGCAAGCACCAGGGTGCGCGGGATTGGCGTCGCCGTCATGACAAGCATATGTGGCGAGATGCCCTTGGCAGTCAGCCGCAGCCGCTGATGCACGCCGAAGCGATGCTGTTCGTCGACGACGGCAAGCATCAGATTGGCATAGGCGACGCTGTCCTGGAACAAGGCATGCGTGCCGATGATGATTTGCGCCGCGCCGGAAGCGATGCGCTCCAGGATGTCCTCCCGTTCGCGTCCCTTGGTGCGCCCGGTCAGCACCTCGATGCCGAGCCCGGCGGAGGCGGCGAATTTCGAGATCGTCGCGTGGTGCTGCCGCGCCAGGATTTCGGTCGGCGCCATCAGCACGGCCTGGCCGCCGCTCTCGATCACCGCCGCCATCGCCATCAGCGCCACCAGCGTCTTGCCGGAGCCGACGTCCCCCTGCAGCAGCCGTAGCATGCGCTCGGTCCCGGCCATGTCCTTTAAAATCTCGGCGATCGCTTCGTTCTGGCTTGTCGTGAGTGAGAAGGGTAAGGTTTTCAGAATCTTGTTGCTGAGGGCGCTGGTTGCATGCACCGGTTGGCCTGCCACCTTGCGCAGCCTCTGCCGCACCAGGCTCAGCGACAGCTGGCCGGCGAGGAACTCATCATAGGCAAGCCGTCTCCGGGCAGGGGCCTGCGGGTCGATATCGGCGGGGTCGCGTGGCTCGTGCAGCATATGGAAGCTGTCGCGGATCGACGGAAGCCCCTGTTTTTGCGTCAGCGCCAGATCGATCCATTCCGGCAGCTCGGGAAAGCGCGGCAGGGCGGCATCGATGATCTTACGCAGCGTCTTCGGGGAAAGTCCTGCCGTCAGCGGATAGATCGGTTCGACGAGTGGCAGGGTCTCCGCCTCGTCGGCCCTGACGATATAGTCGGGATGCACCATCGAGGCGCGGCCATTGAACCAGTCGACTTTGCCGCTGACCGTCACCTCCGCATCAACAGGCAGCTGCTTTTCCAGCCATGCCGCCTGTCCGCGGAAGAAGACCAGCGTCAGCTCGCCTGTCTCGTCATGCAGGAAAACCCGGTAGGGGATATTGCTTTTACCGCGCGGCGGCACCTGGTGCCGGTCGACGCGCGCCGTGATCGTCACGATCGCGCCCTGCGTCGCGCGGGCGATTCCCGGTTGGTTGCGCCGGTCGATCAGCGAGAAGGGCGCGTGAAAGAGCAGGTCGATGACCCGGCAATCTTCCGCCGTCTCGCGCCCGAGCAGCTTGACCAGCAGTTCGGCGATCTTCGGGCCGACGCCCGGAAGGCCCGAAATGGGGGAAAACAAAGGATCGAGAATGGCGGGGCGCATGCGGCCAAAATGCGATGAACAATGCGGCCTTGGCAAGGCTGACAAGCCGCTTTCGAGGGTCTATAGAGGCGCATCAACAGGAAGGTAATGCCATGACAGGTGTCACGCTCACGAGTGCCGGTCTCGATCCGCGCCGCCGCCGCATCCTTTTCCGCTGCTGGCATCGCGGCATCCGCGAGATGGATCTGGTCTTCGGCCAGTTCGCCGAAACCGAGCTCGCCAGACTGTCGGAGGCCGAGCTCGACGAGTTCGAGACGATCATGGCGGAAGAGGACAATGATCTCGTTCGCTGGATCATGGGAACCTGGCCGGTGCCCGAGCGTTTCCAGACACCGATGTTTGCCAGGCTTGCCGCCTACAAGCCCGATTTCGACAAGCCCCTCAGGACGCCGGAATGATCCCTGGTTTCGATGCGAACAAGCTTGCGGCCATTGCCGAGCCGCTGACGATCGGCAATGTGCCGGCAGGTCTCGAAACGCTGCTGCTCGCCGAGCTTGCCCGCACGGGAGAGCCGGTCGCCTATGTCATATCAGACGGCCATCGCATGGCCGATCTCGAACAGATGCTGGGCTTCGTCGCTCCCGATATTCCGGTTCTCAGTCTGCCGGCCTGGGACTGCCTGCCCTATGACCGTGTCTCGCCGAGCGCTGATACCTCGGCCCGCCGGCTTGCGGCACTTGGCGGCCTCATCGCCCATCGCAAGAAGCCACATGCCGCAATCGTGCTCGTCACCGCCAATGCAATGCTGCAGAAGGTGGCTCCGCAGGATGTCATCGAAAGCCTGAGCTTTTCGGCCCGTCCCGGCAACCAGCTGCGCATGGACGATCTCGCCGGCCGCCTGGAGCGTAATGGCTTCGAGCGCGTCGCAACCGTCAGAGAAGTCGGCGAATATGCCGTGCGCGGCGGCATTCTCGATGTCTTCGTGCCGGGCTCGGAAGAGCCGGTCCGCCTCGATTTCTTCGGCGATACTCTGGAGAGCATCCGCAGCTTCGATCCCGCCAGCCAGCGCACGACGGGGCAGGTACGTTCCCTCGATCTCAACCCGATGAGCGAAGTGACGCTGACACCGGATACGATCAGCCGCTTCCGCAAGAATTATCTCTCGGCCTTCGGTGCTACCACTCGCGACGACGCGCTCTACCTCGCCGTCTCCGAGGGCCGCCGTTACCCCGGCATGGAGCACTGGCTGCCGCTTTTCTACGAGAAGCTCGATACCGTCTTCGATTATCTCAGCGGCTTTCGGCTCGTCACCGACCATACGGTGCGTGAGGCGGCGGAGGAGCGCTCCAAGCTCGTCCTCGATTATTACGACGCCCGCCTGAATTCCGGCCAGCCGACAAAGGGCCAGATGAACCAGGGCACGCCCTACAAGCCGGTGACGCCGGGCCAGCTCTATCTCGACAGCAAGCTTTTCGTCAAAACCCTCGACGCGCTCGGCGCGATCCGCATCAGCCCCTTCAATGAGCATGAGGGCGAAGCGCGGCGGGTCGTCAATGTCGACGCCCGCCAGGGCCAGCGTTGGGCCCGCTCCAATGCCGAGGGCGGCGGCGATGCCGAACGCGTCAATATCTTCGACGTCGTCGTCAAGCATATTGCCGATCGTCGCGCCGCCGGGGCGAAGGTGCTCGTCACCGCCTGGACCGAAGGTTCGCTGGAGCGCCTGCTGCAGGTGCTGAACGAGCACGGCCTGGAAAAGGTGAAGCCGGTCGAGGCGCTGAAGGATGTCGGCTCGCTGGCAAGAGGCGAGGCGGCCGCTGCCGTGTTCAGCCTCGAATCCGGTTTCGAGGCGGGCGACCTCGTCGTCATCGGCGAGCAGGATATATTAGGCGACCGCATGGTGCGCCGCTCCAAGCGTCGCAAACGCGCCGCCGATTTCATCTCGGAGGTTGCCGGCCTCGACGAGGGCTCGATCGTCGTCCATGCCGAACATGGCATCGGCCGCTTCATCGGGCTGAGGACCATCGAGGCGGCAGGCGCCCCGCATGCCTGCCTCGAGCTGCAATATGCCGACGACGCCAAGCTTTTCCTGCCGGTCGAGAACATCGACCTTCTCTCGCGCTACGGCGGCGAGGGCACTGAAGCCCAGCTCGACAAGCTCGGCGGTGGCGCCTGGCAGATGCGCAAGGCCAAGCTCAAGAAGCGCCTGCTCGACATGGCCGATGCGCTGATCCGCATCGCCGCCGAGCGCCTGACGCGCCACGCGCCGATGCTGACCACGCCCGAAGGCCTTTATGACGAATTTGCGGCCCGTTTCCCTTATGACGAGACCGAAGACCAAGATAACGCCATCGAGGCGGTGCGCTCCGATCTCGGCGCCGGCCGGCCGATGGACCGTCTCGTCTGCGGCGACGTCGGCTTCGGCAAGACCGAAGTAGCACTGCGCGCCGCATTCGTCGCAGCGATGAACGGCGCCCAGGTCGCCGTCGTCGTGCCGACGACATTGCTCGCCCGCCAGCATTTCAAGACCTTTTCCGAGCGTTTCCGGGGGCTGCCGGTGCGTATCCAGCAGGCCTCGCGTCTTGTGGGCGCCAAGGAGCTGGCGCTGACCAAGAAGGAAGTGGCGGACGGCAAGACCGATATCGTCGTCGGCACCCATGCTTTGCTCGGCGCCGGCATCAAATTCGCCAATCTCGGCCTGCTCGTCATCGACGAGGAACAGCATTTCGGCGTCAAGCACAAGGAGCGGCTGAAGGAGCTGAAGAGCGACGTCCACGTGCTGACGCTGTCGGCGACGCCGATCCCGCGGACGCTGCAGCTTGCCATGACCGGCGTGCGCGAACTGTCGCTGATCACCACACCGCCGGTCGATCGCATGGCGGTGCGCACCTTCATCTCGCCCTTCGACAGCCTCGTCATCCGCGAGACCCTGATGCGCGAGCACTATCGCGGCGGCCAGAGCTTCTACGTCTGCCCGCGCCTTGCCGATCTGGAGGATGTGCATGCCTTCCTGCAATCGGATGTGCCTGAGCTGAAGGTCGCCGTCGCCCATGGCCAGATGCCGGCCGGCGAACTCGAAGACATCATGAATGCCTTCTATGAAGGCCGCTACGATGTGCTGCTGTCCACAACCATCGTCGAATCCGGCCTCGATGTGCCGACAGCCAACACGCTGATCGTCCACCGCGCCGACATGTTCGGTCTTGCCCAGCTCTATCAGCTGCGCGGCCGCGTCGGCCGTTCGAAGGTGCGCGCCTTCGCGCTCTTCACGCTGCCGGTCAACAAGGTGCTGACTTCAACCGCCGAACGGCGCCTCAAGGTGCTGCAGTCACTGGATACGTTGGGTGCCGGCTTCCAGCTGGCGAGCCACGATCTCGATATCCGTGGCGCCGGCAATCTGCTCGGCGAGGAGCAATCGGGCCATATCAAGGAAGTCGGCTTCGAGCTCTATCAGCAGATGCTGGAAGAGGCGGTTGCCGAGGTCAAGGGCGTCGACGAGATCCACGATACCGGCTGGTCGCCGCAGATCTCGGTCGGCACGACGGTGATGATTCCCGACAACTACGTGCCGGACTTGCATCTGCGCATGGCGCTCTACCGCCGTCTCGGCGAAATCACCGAGCTCAAGGAGATCGACGGCTTCGGCGCCGAGATGATCGATCGCTTCGGCCCGATGCCAATCGAAGTCCAGCATCTCCTCAAGATCGTCTACATCAAGTCGCTCTGCCGCACCGCCAATGTCGAAAAGCTCGATGCAGGCCCGAAGGGTGTCGTGGTACAGTTCCGCAACAAGGAATTCCCGAACCCGGCAAACCTCGTCGGTTACATCGGCAAGCAAGGCACGATGGCGAAAATCCGCCCCGATCACAGCCTCTTCCTGACACGTGACCTGCCGACGCCAGAAAAGCGCTTGCAGGGCGCCGCGGTCATCATGACGCAGCTCGCCGAACTTGCGAAATAGACAACGGAGACAGGGATGGCGAAATACGGCGCAACGATCGCCTGGCAGCGCAACGGCGAGACCTTCACCGACAACCGCTACAGCCGCGTCCACCGCTGGACCTTCGATGGCGGCATCGAGGTGCGGGCGTCCGGGTCGCCGCATGTCGTTCCACTGCCCTATTCCGCCGAGAATGCCGTCGATCCCGAAGAGGCTTTCGTCGCTTCGCTCTCCAGCTGCCACATGCTCTGGTTTCTGTCGCTCGCCGCCAAACAGGGCTTCTGCGTCGACAGCTACACCGATGCTGCCGAGGGTGTGATGGAGAAGAATACTGAGGGCCGTCTTGCCATGACCGGCGTGACGCTGAGGCCGCATGCCGTCTTCAGTGGTGAGAAGCAGCCCTCGCTAAGCGAGCTTGAAGCGTTGCATCACCGCGCCCACGACGAATGCTTCATCGCCAATTCGGTGAAGACCGAGGTGCGCTGCGTTCCGGTACTGGGTTAGAGCTGAGGCCGTTATCGGGCCGTCTGTCAGTTAAGCCCCGATCGAACCTCGGCCTTCGCCTTGGCAATGTCGCGCAGCGCGTTCGCCAGCACCTCGGGCGTCTGAGCGCCGCTGACGGCATACTGCTGATCGAAAATGAAAAACGGCACGCCGTTGACGCCCATTTCCTGCGCTGCCCGGATCTCGGCGACGATCAGATTGCTATCGGCATCGGAGGCAAGCAGCGAGGCGATGACCGAGCGGTCGAGGCCGGCCTTTTCGGCGATATCGAGCAGCACCCCGTGGTCGCCGACATTGCGGCCTTCCTCGAAATTCGCCTTAAACAGCGCGGTGACGATCTTGTCCTGCTTCTCGCGACCCTCGATCATTGCCCAGTGCACCAGCCGATGGGCGTCGAGCGTGTTCGGGCCGATCTTGATCGCTTCGAAATCGAAGGCGATACCGACTTCTCGGCCGAGGTCAGTAAGCATCTTGTGCGCCTGCGCCACGCGCTCCTCGCCACCGAGCTTCTGCGCCAGCGCCATTTTCTGGTCGACGCCTTCCTTGGGATAGTCGGGATTGAGCCGGTATGGCCGCCAGTTGATGTCGACGCCGATCTCATCCTGCACTTCGGCAATGGCAAGTTCCAGCCGCGCCTTGCCGAGATAGCACCAGGGGCAAACGACATCCGAGACGACGTCGACGGTGATACGCTCCATAATGATTTTCCTTGCTTTTGGTGTGCCCTCCGAGGGGAGGTAATTCGGCGATCTGCTACTGCGCGCTCGCATCCCACCATACCGGCAGCTGGTAGCCGTAGAGTGGCACTGTGTCGGGATGGCCGATGCGCTTGCTGCGGGCAACCCACTGCTGATCCATATGATAGAGTGGCAGCACGTAATGGCTGGAAAGCAGCAGTCGGTCGTAGGAGCGCACCGCCGCGGTGAAATCCTCGGCCGAGCGCGCCCGCAATACGTGGTCGATCAGTGTGTCGAGATCGGGATCATTGGCGCCGGCAAAGCTGTCCGTACCCTCGCGCGTGCGCGCGGCCGACGACCAGCGGCCGAGCTGTTCGTTTCCGGGAGAGAGCGACGATGTGTAGGACTTCATGATCATGTCGTAGTCGAAGCTATTCGTCCGGCTCTGATATTGCGAATCATCGACGGTGCGAATCGACGCGGCGATGCCGATCGCCTGCAGCGAACGCTGATAGGCAACGGCGAGCTTCTCCTGGTCGGCATTCTGCGTCATGATCTCGAAGGCGAGCTGGCGGCCGGAGGCATCGGCCATTTTACCGCCCTGGATCGTATAGCCACCCTGCTTCAACAGTCCGACCGCCTGTTTCAGCACATCGCGGTCGCGGCCGGAGCCGTCGGTAACAGGCAGTTTATAGGTGCCGTCGAGAATATCGGGCGCGATCTTGTCCTTGATCGGCCCGAGCAGAGCCAACTCGGCCGCATAGGCGGGAACGCCGAAACTCGACAGCTCGGAATTCTGCCAGAAGCTCTGCGTGCGTTTGTAGGCGCCGGAATAAAGGTTCTTGTTCGCCCATTCGAAATCGAACACCAGCGACAGGCCGTCACGCACCTTGGGATCGGTAAAGATCGGCCGGCGGGTGTTGAACACGAAGCCGAGCATGCCGCTTGGCAGTTTCGGTGTGAACACGTCCTTGACCGCAGCGCCCGAGGTGACGGCGGGGAAATTATAGGCATTGGCCCAATGGCCGGGATTGCCGTCCGGATAGATGTCGACATCGCCTTTCTTGAAGGCCTCGAACAGCGTCGTGTCCTGCAGGAAATACTGCACGGTGATCTGGTCGTAATTGTCGGTGCCGACCTTGGCGGGAATGTCCTTGCCCCAGTAATTCGGGTCGCGTTCATAGGTGATGCTCTCGCCGGGCTTCACTGTCTTCACCTTGTAGGGACCGGATCCGACCGGCGGCGTCAGCGAGGTGCGGTCGAAGGTTTCGGGATCGATTGCATGTTTCGGCAGCACCGGGAAAAGGCCGAAGATCAGCGGCGTCTCGCGGTCGGCCTTGTCGTTGAAGGTGAAGCGCACGCTATGCTCGCCAATCTTCTCCATCTTGGCGACGACGTTGAGGCGGTTGGAGAAAGGCACGCGGCCCCTGTCGCGCATCAATTCGAAGGTGAACATCACGTCTTCGGGCGTCACCGGCTGGCCATCCGACCATTTTGCCTTCGGATTGAGGTTGAATTGGACGAAGCTCCTGTCGTCGTCCCATTCCACCGTCTCGGCCAGCAGGCCGTAGAGCGTGAAGGGCTCATCCCTCGAGCGCTGCATCAGCGATTCGTAGACGAGATTGCCATAGTCCGGATCCCACATGCCGCGCGCCGTCGTGCGCATGCTTTTCAGGATGAATGGGTTGAGGCTGTCGAAGGTGCCGACGACACCATAGGTGATCTTGCCGCCCTTCTTCACATCCGGGTTGACGTAAGGGAAGTGTTTGTAGTCCGGCGGCAAGGCCGGCTCGCCATGCATCGCGATGCCGTGCAGCGGTTCTGCGGCAACAGTGCCGCACAGCAGCGAGAGAACGAGGGGGACGACGATCCGGAGCATTCGGCAATCCTTGATCCGCAAAAACGGGCATGATTCACCGCGGAGATTATCATGGGGTCGACCGATTCCAACACCAAGGGGGGATTTCTTTGGCACGGCTGCGAAATTGCCGCTCAATTTGCCAAAGAAATGCTGGATATCTTGAACGCTGCGATGTAACAGGTGAACCCGAAGTTTTGGGGTCATGCATTTGCCTTATTTTTCCATGAGGTGGAGTGCCGAACGACCCGATGGTTGGGACGGCAAAGTCGCTGCCCCGAACGGATATCAGGAGACGGAATTCGTTATGATGTTCAAGTCTGAAAAGAAAATGCGGGCAGCACTGTCCGTTCTGGCAGTGATGTTCGGCGCCGCTTCGGCTCCGGTCTCCTCCTTTGCACAGGATGCAGCGGCACAGGCTCCGGCCGACGCGCAGGCAGCCGGCGCGCCGAAGCTCGGCTGGTACAAGACCTGCAGCAAGCAGGAAGACAACGACATCTGTGTTGTCCAGAACCTGATCCTTGCCAATGGCGGTCAGCTCGTCACGGCAGTCGGCCTGATCTCGGTCACCGGCAAGATCAACCGCAAGCTCCTGCAGGTCTCGGTTCCCACCGCGCGCCTGATCCCCCCGGGCATCATCATGCAGATCGACGGCGGCAAGGGCCAGAAGCTCGACTACGCCGTCTGCCTGCCGGACAAGTGCACCGCAGAAATTCCGCTGACCGACGCGATGATCGCCAGCCTCAAGAAGGGCAGCGACGTGATCTTCACCTCGATCAATTTCCGCCGCGCCCCGAACCCGATCAAGATCTCGCTCGAAGGCTTTACCGGCGCTTATGACGGCGAACCGGTTTCCGAATCCAAGCTCGCTGAAAGCCAGCGCAGCCTGCAGGAGGGCATGCAGAAGAAGGCCGAGGAAGCCCGCAAGAAGCTGGAAGACGCCCAGAAGGCAGCCAAGGCGCAGTAATCCTGCCATCACATTTGATAAAGAAACCCGGTTTCGCGCCGGGTTTTTTATTGCCCAAAGAAAAGGCCCCGCTGGGAGAGACGGGGCCTTGTTGCATGCTGTGGGATACCCGATCTAGTGGGCGAAGCTCACCTTGGGTTTGAACTGCCCTGACGGGGCCTGATCGAAAATCTGGTAGATCTGTGGGTTTCGAAGCGGTGTGCCGCTTTCGTCGTTCACCAGGTTCTGCTCGGAGACGTAGGCCACATATTCGCTTTCGTCATTTTCGGCGAGCAGGTGATAGAAGGGCTGGTCCTTGCTGGGGCGCACCTCGGCCGGAATGGAATTCCACCATTCTTCCGTATTCGCGAACTCAGGATCAACGTCGAAGATGACGCCGCGAAACGGAAATACCTTGTGCCGAACCACTTCGCCGATACTGAACTTTGCTAGTCTTTCTTTCATGGTACGACTTCCTTTCATCACCAAATTTGGTGATTGGTGCCGCGCAAATCAAGATTTTTGCGCGAGTTCGTCACATGAACGTCATATCCTCCTAGTGGCGTCCATGACCTGGGAGGCGAAAGCCCCGGCGGACCGGGACTTTCCGTTTTCTCAGCCGCTTAGGCTGAATAGTACATGTCGTATTCGACCGGATGCGGCGTCATTTCGAAACGCATCACCTCAGCCATCTTCAGCTCGATGAAGGCATCGATCTGGTCGTCGTCGAAGACGCCGCCTGCTGTCAGGAACTTGCGGTCCTTGTCGAGGCTTTCAAGCGCTTCGCGCAAGCTACCGCAGACGGTCGGGATCTTCTTCAGTTCTTTTGGCGGCAGATCGTAGAGGTCCTTGTCCATGGCCTTGCCAGGATGGATCTTGTTCTTGATGCCGTCGAGGCCTGCCATGAGCATCGCGGCGAAGGCGAGGTAGGGGTTGGCGGTCGGATCCGGGAAGCGGACTTCGACGCGCTTGGCCTTCGGGTTGGAGCCGAACGGAATGCGGCAGGACGCCGAGCGGTTGCGGGCGGAGTATGCCAGCAGAACAGGAGCTTCATAACCCGGGACGAGACGCTTGTAGGAGTTCGTCGACGGGTTGGTGAAAGCGTTGATCGCCTTGGCATGCTTGATGATGCCGCCGATGTAGAACAGGCAGCTTTCGGAAAGGCCTGCATATTCGTCGCCGGCGAAGGTCGGCTTGCCGCCCTTCCAGATCGACTGATGCACGTGCATGCCCGAGCCGTTGTCGCCGAAGATCGGCTTCGGCATGAAGGTCGCCGTCTTGCCGTAGGCGTTCGCCACTTGGTGCACGACGTATTTGTAGATCTGCATCTTGTCGGCGTTACGCACCAGCGTGTCGAACTTGATGCCGAGTTCGTGCTGGGCGGCGGCGACTTCATGATGATGCTTTTCGACGGCGACGCCCATCTCGGAGAGCACCGTCAGCATTTCCGAACGCATGTCCTGGGCGCTGTCGACCGGAGGAACCGGGAAATAGCCGCCCTTGACGCGCGGGCGGTGGCCGAGGTTGCCGGTCTCATAGTCGGTGTCGTCGTTCGACGGCAGTTCGGTCGAATCGAGCTTGAAGCCGGTATTGTAGGGGTCAGCCTTGTACTTGACGTCGTCGAAGACGAAGAATTCGGCTTCCGGGCCGACGAAGATCGTATCGCCGATGCCGGATGCCTTGAGGTAGGCTTCGGCC
The DNA here is from genome assembly GCF_003938655.1 of Rhizobium pisi. GTDB lineage: Bacteria > Pseudomonadota > Alphaproteobacteria > Rhizobiales > Rhizobiaceae > Rhizobium > Rhizobium pisi. Next base: position 57,482 of record NZ_RJJT01000029.1, on the reverse strand, counting down.
TTCTTGGCGGTGCCGCGCGGATCGCGGTTGTAGGCCTCGCCGGAGACCGGATCGAGGATGTCGCAGACGATAACCATGGTCGACTGAGCGAAGAACGGGTCCATATGCACCGTTTCGGTATCGGGCATCAGCACCATGTCGGACTCGTTGATGGCCTTCCAGCCACCGATCGAGGAGCCGTCGAACATGACGCCGTCAGCGAACATGTCTTCATCGACGCAGGCAACGTCCATCGTCACGTGCTGCAACTTGCCCTTCGGATCGGTGAAACGCAGATCGACGAACTTCACGTCGTTTTCCTTGATCTGCTTCAGAATTTCGCTTGCGGTCGCCATTAAATACGTTCCTCCGATTTGCGATGACAATAGGTGGGTGTTCGATTGTGCGGTGACGGTATCGGACTTTGCGCGTCTGGCAAAGTAGGTCAGATGGCGTCGATGCCGGTTTCGCCGGTACGAATGCGGATAACCTCTTCGATGTTGGACACGAAGATCTTTCCGTCGCCGATGCGACCGGTCTGCGCCGCCTTGCGGATCGCGTCGATGACGGCCTCCGCGTTCTCGTCGGCCAATACGACCTCCACCTTTACCTTTGGCAGAAAGTCGACGACGTATTCGGCTCCGCGGTAGAGTTCCGTATGGCCCTTCTGACGACCGAAGCCCTTGGCTTCCGTCACAGTGATACCCTGCAGGCCGACTTCCTGAAGGGCTTCCTTCACTTCATCCAGCTTGAAGGGCTTAATGATCGCTTCGATCTTTTTCATGAGAAAATGTCTCTCCGCTTCTCCGTTATGGCAGGAATTTTCCCGCTCGCGGGATATGATGCAGATATCGTGCCAGTTTGAAATCCATCTTATCGAAAAAAGACGCCGATTTTGTCGAAACCAGCGCGTTTGCGGGAAAATCTAAGTCGTTTTAGTGACGGATAAATGCAAAAACATCGTCGCCAGATCGAAATTGCATCGAAATCCGAAAAAATCGCGTGTATTCGCGCTTGCGAAAATACGCCTCGCGTCGATGAAAATATAGGCGAATGCCTAAATTTAAAGCTCGGCTTTCTCATGCTGAGCGGTTGTTTTTTAGGCGTTTTTTGAATTGAATAGGGTGATGAGCGATCTGTCCGACCTTCTTCTCACGCCTGCTGAAATGGCCGCCGTCGATGCGGCCGCTGCAGCATCAGGGATTGATTCTTTCAGCCTGATGGAAAGGGCGGGTTCTGCCACCGCCGCGGCCGCCTTGCGACTGCATCCCGGTGCTCAGCGGTTCATCGTGCTCTGCGGCCCCGGCAATAATGGCGGTGACGCCTATGTCGCGGCAAGACATCTGCAGCAGAGCGGAGCGGCGGTCACGCTTTTTCATCTCGGTGATCCCTCCAGGTTGAAAGGCGATGCCGCCCGCGCTCGCGCCGGCTGCGCACTCAAAGAGCAGGAACTCGGGCATTATCGGCCCGAAGCCGGCGACGTCGTCATCGACGGCCTGTTCGGGGCGGGACTTGGCCGCGAGGTGTCGGAGGAGGTGCGCGCGCTGATCGGCCGTGTCACCGAGGCGGCTATCCCGGTACTCGCCATCGATCTGCCCTCCGGCCTTGATGGCCGCACCGGCAAGGTGCTGGGCGCAGCCTTCCGGGCGCATAACACCATCACTTTCATGACGCGCAAGCCGGGCCATCTCTTGATGCCGGGCAGGGAGCTTTGCGGTCGATTGGAGGTCTTCGACATCGGCATTCCCGCTCGCATCGTCAGGGCCGGGGCGAGCGGCGTCATTGCCGAGAACACGCCCGAGGCCTGGAAAGGCGTGCTGCCGGCCGAGCTGCTGGAAACTCACAAATACAAGCGCGGCCATCTGGTCGTCTTCTCGGGCGATGCCGACAAGACGGGGGCTGCGCGCATGTCGGCGATCTCAGGCCTGAAGGTCGGCGCGGGTCTGGTGACGATCGCCGCCCCGCGCGCGGCGATGGCCGCCAATGCCGCGCATCTGACCGCGATCATGCTGCATGCAATCGACGACGAGGCCGAACTGCAAAGCTGGCTCTCCGACAAGCGGCTGCAGACCTTCGTCCTCGGTCCCGGTTTCGGCATCGGCGCCAGGGCACGCGGTTTCGCCTCGGCTCTCGCAAAGCGCCGGCTCGTGCTCGATGCCGACGGCATCTCCTCGTTCAAGGATGAGCCGCAACAGCTCTACGACCTTTTCCAGGGTGAACCACGTCTGGTGCTGACGCCGCACGAGGGCGAATATTCACGGCTCTTTCCCGATATCGCCGGCGACGGCGCGCTCGGCAAGGTGGATAAGGCCGTGGCCGCTGCCCGTCGCGCCAATGCCGCAATCGTCTACAAGGGGGCCGATACCGTCATCGCTTCGCCGGATGGCCGCGCGCTCATCAATACCAATGCACCTGCCTGGCTTGCCACCGCCGGTTCCGGCGATGTGCTCGCCGGCATCATCGGCGGATTGCTCGCCCAGGGCCTGCCGGCCTTCGAGGCCGCGGCCGCCGGCGTCTGGCTGCATGGAGAGGCAGCTCACCGCGCCGGCAAGGGGTTGACAGCGGAGGACCTCGCGGTCGCCGTGGCGCCGCTTTAGCCCGCCGGCTCAAGCCTCAGCCCCGGCTTATTTCTTCAGCGTCTGCTGCAGGGCGATTGCCCCGTGCGGCGCATTGACCTTGCCCTCATGGATCATCAAGGCGAAGACGTCGCGCGGTTCGGCCTTGACTTGGCGATCCTTATCGATCAGCGGCAGATCATCGGGGACCTTGCCTTCCGCCCAGGTCTCGAGCCGACTTGCCCAGGCCTTCAGGTCTTTTTCCTCGTAGCAGGTCGGAATATCGTCCGATCCCTTCTGCAGCCTGGCATAGACGAAGTCTGCCGTGACGTCGGCAATCATCGGATATTCGAAATGTTCGGCGCAAACCGGGGCTACCCCGTATTTGGCTAGCAGCGCGACGAATTCCGGCACCTTGAAGGAATCGTGCCGCACCTCGACAACGTGTCGCAGCTTCAGCCCATCCTGCTTTTCCGGCAGCAGCTTCAGGAAGGCCTCGAAGTCTTCCGCATCGAACTTCTTGGTCGGCGCGAACTGCCAAAGCAGCGGCCCGAGATGGTCGCCGAGTTCGCTGATGCCCGACGACAGGAAGCGTTCCATCGATTCACCAGCCTCGGCAAGCACCCGCCTGTTGGTGACGAAACGCGTCGCCTTCAGCGAAAAGATAAAGCCGTCGGGAACATCCGCTGCCCATTTCGCAAAGACTGCGGGCTTTTGCGTGCTGTAATAGGTGCCGTTGACCTCGATGACCTTCAGCTGGCGGCTGGCATAATTCAGCTCGTCCTTCTGTTTCAGGTCATCAGGAAAGAAATGCCCGCGCCAGGGCTCGAAGGTCCAGCCGCCGATGCCGGTGCGGATAGTGCCGGATTTCGTCATGTCGTCCTCCCTATTGGCAGCCGCTCAGGCCGCATTGATCTCTTTCATCATGTCGACGAGCGTCCATCCTGGCCGATAAGGGTTCGGTCGACGACCCGTTTCCTGAAACCCGAAGGCGCGATAGAGCGCGATATTCCGTTCAATCAGGGCATTCGTATAGAGCCGGATCTCCGGCACGGCCCGCTCCCGCGCCCTGTCCTCCAGCCAGCGCAGCATCGAGAGCCCATGTCCGGCGCCCTGAAAGGCCGGCGAGACCGCGATGCTGAACAGCATCAGATGATCGGAATGCTGCTCGACGACCACGAGGCCGGCCGTTTCACCGCCAATCTCGCGCAGCCAGACCTCGCCGCGTTCGATCCGCGGCGCATAATCTTCCGTCACCGGTATCGGCGGAGCGCCGAGAAGCTCGGTATAGGGCCGATAGGCGGCTGTTGTCAGCGTCGCGATCGTTTCCAGATCATCGGGCGACGCCGGCCTCATCGTCATTCCGCCGCAACCGCCTTCTTCGTCGGCCGTCGTTCCAGCAATTCCTTCAGGAACTGTCCGGTATAGGAACGCTTCTCCCTGACGATCGTCTCCGGCGTGCCGACTGCCACGATCTCGCCGCCACCGTCGCCGCCTTCGGGCCCGAAGTCGAGGATCCAGTCAGCCGTCTTGATGACCTCCAGATTGTGCTCGATAACCACCACGGAATTGCCCTGGTTCACCAGCTCGTGCAGCATTTCGAGCAACTTGGCGACATCGTGGAAATGCAGGCCGGTCGTCGGTTCGTCGAGAATATAAAGCGTGCGTCCCGTCGAGCGTTTCGACAGCTCCTTGGCGAGCTTGACGCGCTGCGCTTCGCCGCCCGAAAGCGTATTGGCCTGCTGACCGACCTTGATGTAGCCGAGGCCGACATCCTTCAGCGATTGCAGCTTGTCGCGCACGGCAGGCACCGCCGCGAAGAAATCGACGCCTTCCTCCACCGTCATGTCGAGCACGTCGGCGATCGACTTCTGCTTGAAGGTGACGTCGAGCGTTTCTCTATTATAGCGCTTGCCGTGGCAGACGTCGCAGGTGACGTAGACATCCGGCAGGAAGTGCATCTCGATCTTGATAACGCCGTCGCCTTGGCAGGCCTCGCAGCGTCCGCCCTTGACGTTGAAAGAGAAGCGGCCCGGCTGGTAGCCGCGCGCCTTGGCTTCCGGCAGACCGGCGAACCAGTCGCGGATCGGCGTGAAGGCGCCGGTATAGGTCGCCGGGTTCGAGCGCGGCGTGCGGCCGATCGGCGATTGGTCGATGTCGATCACCTTGTCGATATGCTCGAAACCGTCGATGCGGTCGTGATCGGCCGGGTTCTCGCGCGCGCCCATGACGCGCCTTGCCGCCGATTTATAGAGCGTCTCGATCAGGAAGGTGGATTTGCCGCCGCCGGAAACGCCCGTCACCGCCGTAAACACCCCGAGCGGGATCGATGCCGTGACGTTCTTCAGATTGTTGCCGCGCGCGCCGATCACCTTGATCTCGCGGCCCTTCTTCGGCTTCCGGCGCTCATCGGGAACCGGCACGCCGAGTTCGCCGGAGAGGTATTTGCCCGTCAGCGACTTCGGATTGGCCATGATGTCCTGCGGCGTGCCGTGCGCGATGACCTGACCGCCGTGAATGCCGGCCGCCGGGCCGATATCGACCACGTCGTCGGCCGTCAGGATCGCATCCTCGTCATGTTCGACGACGATGACGGTATTGCCGATGTCACGCAGGTGCTTCAGCGTGTCGAGCAGCCGGGCATTGTCCCTCTGATGTAGGCCGATCGAAGGCTCGTCGAGTACGTAGAGCACGCCCGTCAGACCCGAGCCGATTTGCGAGGCAAGACGGATGCGCTGGCTCTCGCCGCCCGACAAGGTACCTGAGTTGCGCGACAGGCTAAGATATTCCAGGCCGACATCGTTGAGGAAGCGCAAACGGTCGCGGATTTCCTTGAGGATCCGGACGGCAATTTCGTTCTGCTTGGCGTTGAAGCTTGCCGGCAGCGCCTCGAACCAGTCGCGCGCGATGCGGATCGACATCTCCGTCACTTCGCCGATATGCAGCCTATTGATCTTCACGGCGAGCGCTTCCGGCTTCAGGCGATAGCCGTTGCAGGCCGGGCAGGGAGCGGCCGACATGAACCGCTCGATATCCTCGCGTGCCCAGGCCGAATCCGTCTCCTTCCAGCGACGCTCGAGATTGGTGATGATGCCTTCGAAATTCTTGTGGGTCGTATAAGAGCGGGCGCCGTCGGCGTAGTGGAACTCGATCTTGTCATCGGTGCCCTTGAGGATGACGTCTTTTACCTCGTCGGACAGATCGTTCCATCGCGTGCCGAGCTTGAAGCCGTAATGTTTTCCGAGCGCTTCCAGCGTCTGGTTGTAATAGGGCGAGGTCGACTTGGCCCAGGGCGCGATCGCCCCGTCGCGCAACGTGCGCTCGGGCTCGGGCACGATCAGGTCGGGGTCGATCTTCTGCTGCGCGCCGAGACCGTCGCAGGTCGGGCAGGCGCCGAAGGGATTGTTGAAGGAGAAGAGCCTGGGCTCGATCTCCGGAATGGTGAAGCCCGAGACCGGGCAGGCGAATTTCTCCGAAAACAACACGCGTTCATGCGTCTCGTTCAGCGACTTGTTGGCAGAGCCGCCGGCCGAGGTCTCCTCCGGCGGCAACGGTTTGTCGGCGAATTCGGCGACCGCCAGCCCGTCGGCGAGCTTCAGGCAGGTTTCCAGGCTGTCGGCCAGGCGTGCCGAGACATCGGAGCGCACAACGATGCGGTCGACCATCACGTCGATGTCATGCTTGTATTTCTTGTCGAGCGTTGGCGCCTCGGCAATCTCATAGAACTGGCCGTCGACCTTGACGCGTTGGAAGCCCTTCTTCATGAGCTCCGCCAGTTCCTTCTTGTATTCGCCCTTGCGCCCCCGCACGAGCGGCGCGAGGATATAAAGACGGGTGCCTTCACCGAAAGCGAGGATGCGGTCGACCATCTGGCTGACGGTCTGGCTCTCGATCGGCAGGCCCGTTGCCGGCGAATAGGGAACGCCGACACGGGCAAAAAGCAGGCGCATGTAGTCGTAGATCTCGGTGACTGTGCCGACCGTCGAGCGCGGATTGCGCGAAGTGGTCTTCTGCTCGATCGAAATCGCCGGCGACAGGCCGTCGATCTGGTCGACATCGGGCTTCTGCATCATTTCGAGGAACTGCCGGGCATAGGCCGACAGGCTCTCGACATAGCGCCGCTGGCCCTCGGCATAGATCGTGTCGAAGGCAAGCGAGGATTTGCCCGAGCCGGAAAGACCGGTCATGACGATCAGCTTGTTGCGGGGCAGATCGAGATCGATGCTCTTCAGATTGTGCTCACGCGCGCCGCGGATGGAGATCGTCTTCAGTTCGCTCATCGTCTCTGCTTTGGTTTTCTGGATAACAGCCCTTATTTAGTGATGCCGACCGGCGAGTCGAGGCTGAATATCCGCAAGGCTCAAGGTTTTCGATTCTGTTGACAGGATCATACGGATAAATTAGAACAAATAAAGAACAAAAATTCCTGATGAATGCATGCGGCTTTCTGATGGGATAAATATGTGGATTAAAGACCGCTTACGCGCATCGGCGGTCCTCTATGGTTTAAGGTGCGCTGATCGATTAACGCCGCCGGGCAGGGCGGCAGGCAGGGTGAAAAGCATGGCTGGTAGCGTGAACAAGGTAATTCTGGTCGGAAACGTGGGCGCAGACCCCGAAATCCGCCGCACTCAGGATGGCCGGCCGATCGCCAATCTTCGTATCGCGACCTCGGAAACCTGGCGCGACCGAAATTCCGGCGAGCGCCGCGAGAAGACTGAATGGCACACCGTCGTCGTCTTCAACGAGGGCCTCTGCAAGGTCGTTGAGCAATATGTAAAGAAGGGCGCCAAGCTCTATATCGAAGGCCAGTTGCAGACCCGCAAGTGGCAGGATCAGCAGGGCCAGGACCGTTACAGCACGGAAGTCGTGCTGCAGGGCTTCAGCTCGACGCTGACGATGCTCGACGGTCGCGGCGAGGGCGGCGGTGCGAGCTCCGGCTTCGGTGGCGGTCGCGGCAGCGGTGCCGGCGGCAACGATTATGGCGACGACTACGGCGCGCCGGCTCCCTCTTCGTCGCCGAGCCGCGGCGGCGGTGGTGGCGGCGGCAACTTCTCGCGGGATCTCGACGACGACATCCCGTTCTGATCGACCGCTTTTCCTGGTTTGAAAGATTGAGGGCATGATGTCTTGGATGACGTCATGCTCTTTTTCTTTGATCACGATGTCGATCGGGTGGATCCCGATCTTGCTGCTGTTTCAGTGCGGCGTCGCGCTGATCAGATTGAGCGCCGCTTTCGCGCCGTCGACGACGAATTGCACGGCGAGCGCGGCGAGGATGACGCCGAGAAGCCGCGTCAGGATGGCACGGCCCGTGACGCCGAGGAAACGGTCCAGCCTTTCGGCGATGAGCAGCATAAGAAGGGTCAGCAACAGATTGGCGGCAATGACGCCGATCAGCTGCGCCTTTCCGACAGATGTCGCCAGCGTGCCGGCAAGCAGGATCGTCGCCGAGATTGCACCGGGGCCTGCAATCAGCGGCAAGGCGAGGGGAAAGACGGCGATATTCTCGATATGATCCTTGGTGACGGCCGCTTCCGTGGCTTTCTCCTTGCGTTCCTGCCGCCTCTCGAACACCATCTCGAAAGCGATCCAGAAGAGCAGCAGCCCGCCGGCGATACGGAAGGCGCCGATCGAAATCCCGAGCACGCCGAGCACGCTTGCGCCGAACAGCGCGAAGATGGCGAGAATGATCAAGGCGATGGTCGAGCCGCGCAGCGCCACCTGTGTGCGCTCGGCTCGGCTCATGCCCGTCGTCAGCCCCAGGAAGATCGGCGCGAGCCCCGGCGGATCAATGGTGACGAGAAGCGTCGTGAAGGCGTTGATCAACTGGTCGGCGCTTGCCATCGTCTCTCCGGAACCCCATATGGATGCGTGGTTTTTTATGATTGTGAAGCGGGGATTTCGATTTGGCAAATATCCTGCGGCGGATTCCCGATCCGGCCGCGAAACTTATGTGTTTTACCCTCTTTAAGCCGCAAAAGCCTGTTCAAAACGCGCTGTGAAATTGGCGCGGGAACAGGCTTTCCGCTATAAATCTTCAAGTGATTCTAGAAGAGATCGTGATCTGTTTTGACTGAGCAAACACCCCCCGGCGGCGGGAAGCTCCCGCCAGGCATCGAGCCCATCTCCATCATGGAGGAAATGCAGCGGTCGTATCTCGATTACGCCATGAGCGTCATCGTCAGCCGCGCGCTGCCCGACGTGCGCGACGGCCTGAAGCCCGTGCACCGGCGCATCCTCTACGGCATGTCCGAGCTCGGCATCGACTGGAACAAGAAATACGTCAAATGCGCCCGCGTCACCGGTGACGTGATGGGTAAATACCATCCGCACGGCAATGCCGCGATCTATGATGCGCTCGCACGTATGGCGCAGCCTTGGTCGCTCAGGCTGCCGCTGATCGACGGTCAGGGCAATTTCGGTTCCGTCGATGGCGATCCGCCGGCGGCCGAACGTTACACCGAATGCCGCCTGGAGAAGGCCGCCCATTCGCTGCTCGACGATCTCGACAAGGAAACCGTCGACTTCCGCGACAACTACGACGGCACCCTCTCCGAGCCGGTCGTGGTTCCCGCCAAGTTCCCGAACCTGCTCGTCAACGGCGCCGGCGGCATCGCCGTCGGCATGGCGACCAACATTCCGCCGCACAATCTCTCCGAAGTCATCGACGGCTGCATCGCGCTGATCAACGATCCGGCGATCGAGCTGCCGGAACTGATGCAGATCATTCCAGGCCCTGACTTCCCGACGGGTGCGAAGATCCTCGGCCGCGCCGGCATCCGCTCCGCCTATGAGACCGGCCGCGGCTCCGTCATCATGCGCGGCGTCGCCGCCATCGAACCGATGCGCGGCGATCGCGAGCAGATCATCATCACCGAGATTCCCTACCAAGTGAACAAGGCGACGATGATCGAGAAGATGGCCGAACTGGTGCGCGAAAAGCGCATCGAGGGCATCTCCGACCTGCGCGACGAATCCGACCGCCAAGGCTATCGTGTCGTAATCGAGCTGAAGCGCGATGCTAATGCCGAGGTCATCCTCAACCAGCTCTACCGCTACACGCCACTGCAGACCTCCTTCGGCTGCAACATGGTGGCGCTGAACGGCGGCAAGCCGGAGCAGCTGACGCTGCTCGACATGCTGCGCGCTTTCGTCTCTTTCCGCGAGGAAGTCGTTAGTCGGAGAACGAAATTCCTGCTCCGCAAGGCGCGTGACCGCGCCCACGTCTTGGTCGGCCTCGCCATCGCGGTCGCCAATATCGACGAAGTCATCCGCGTCATCCGTCAGGCACCCGATCCGCAGTCAGCCCGCGAAGAGCTGATGACGCGCCGCTGGCCGGCGGAAGATGTTGAAAGCCTGATCCGCCTGATCGACGATCCGCGCCATCGCATCAATGAGGACCTCACCTACAATCTCTCGGAAGAGCAGGCGCGCGCGATCCTCGAATTGCGCCTTGCCCGCCTGACGGCACTCGGCCGCGACGAAATTGGCGACGAACTCAACAAAATCGGCGAGGAAATCAAGGATTACCTCGATATTCTCTCCTCGCGCGTCCGCATACAGACCATCGTCAAGGACGAACTTATCGCCGTCCGCGACGAGTTCGGTACGCCGCGCCGCACCGAGATCGTCGATGGCGGCCTCGAAATGGACGACGAGGATCTGATCGCTCGCGAGGACATGGTCGTCACCGTCTCGCATCTCGGTTACATCAAGCGCGTGCCTTTGACCACCTACCGCGCCCAGCGTCGCGGCGGCAAGGGTCGCTCCGGCATGACTACGCGTGATGAGGATTTTGTTAGCCGGCTATTCGTAGTCAATACGCATACGCCTGTTCTGTTCTTCTCCTCGCGCGGCATCGTCTATAAGGAGAAGGTCTGGCGCCTGCCGATCGGCACGCCGACCTCGCGCGGCAAGGCTCTGATCAACATGCTGCCGCTCGAGCCCGGCGAACGCATCACCACCATCCTGCCCCTGCCTGAGGATGAGGCGAGCTGGGATAATCTCGACGTCATGTTCTCGACGACGCGCGGCACGGTTCGCCGCAACAAGCTGTCGGATTTCGTCCAGGTCAACCGTAACGGCAAGATCGCCATGAAGCTCGAAGAGGAGGGCGACGAAATCCTCTCCGTCGAGACCTGCACGGAAGATGATGACGTACTGCTGACGACGGCGCTCGGCCAGTGCATCCGCTTCTCCGTCGACGACGTTCGCGTCTTTGCCGGCCGCAACTCGATCGGCGTGCGCGGCATCAATCTCGGCGATGGCGATCGCATCATCTCGATGACGATCGTCGGCCATGTCGATGCCGAGCCCTGGGAGCGTGCTGCCTATCTCAAGCGGTCCGCCGTCGAACGCCGGGCGACGGGCGTTGACGAAGAAGATATTGCGCTGGTTGGAGAAGAAGTCGTTGAAGAAGGACAACTCTCCGACGAACGCTATGAAGAGCTGAAGGCACGCGAACAGTTCGTGCTGACGGTCTCGGAAAAGGGCTTCGGCAAGCGTTCATCCTCTTACGATTTCCGCATCTCCGGCCGTGGCGGCAAGGGCATTCGCGCCACCGACACGTCGAAAACAGGCGAGATCGGCGAACTGGTCGCGGCCTTCCCGGTCGATGACGGTGACCAGATCATGCTCGTCTCCGATGGCGGCCAGCTGATCCGCGTGCCGGTCGGCGGCATCCGCATCGCTAGCCGCGCCACCAAGGGCGTCACCATCTTCTCGACGGCCAAGGACGAGAAGGTCGTGTCCGTCGAGCGCATCAGCGAGCCGGAGGACGACGAGACGGCGGAGGCGGGTGAGGAAACAGCCGTTTCCGAAGGCGCGGCTCCCGCTGGCGAAATCGACGAAACGCCGTCGGCCGAATAATTCGCCACATTCTCATTCTGAACCGGGCGGCCCCTGCCGCCCGGTTTTTTATTGCGCTATGAAGGGCTTGCCGATTCATCCGAGGGGGAATGTTATGGGCAAGTGGACAAGGCGAGGGGTGCTTGCGGGCATGTCGGCCGTCGCGGGGGCTGCCGCGGGCGGCTATCTCCTGCAGCCCGAAAGCGATTCCGGACCGGTCTTTCCACCGGAAATTCCCGCCGATGACGGCGCGGTCATTCTCAACGATGCAGGAGAGCTGACGCCGACGCGGGTCGCCACCCATCTGACCGTCAGGGAGCCGCCACAGGAGGCGATGATCGGCCGGTTGCGCACCGCGCTTTCGGAGGCGGTCAAAGCCAACAGGCCCTTCGTCGCCAGCGCAGCGCGCCATTCGATGGGCGGGCAGAGCCTTGTCGAGAACGGCACGGCGCTGACGCTCGATCAGGATTGGCTGGAGGCCGATACGTCGGCCCGGACCTACCGCGTCGCCGCCGGCACGCGCTGGTCGACGGTGATTTCGAGGCTCGATGCCATCGGTTTTTCGCCCGCCGTCATGCAGTCCAACAACGACTTCGGGGTCGCCAGCACCTTTTCGGTCAATGCCCACGGCTGGCCGGTTCCGTTCAGCGGTTGCGGCAGCACCGTGCGCTCCATCAGGCTGATGACGGCGGATGGCAATCTGCTGACCTGCTCGCGCAAGGAAAACACAGAGCTCTTCAATCATGCCATGGGCGGATATGGCCTTTTCGGGGTTATCACCGAGCTTGAGCTGGATATGGTGCCGAACGTGCTGCTGCAGCCGACATTCGAGCATCTTGCCGGCGAGGATCTCGGGCGGCGCTTTGCCGAGATTCTCAAGAGCGACAGCTCGATCAACATGGCCTATGGCCGCATGGATGTTTCTCTCGATCGCTTCTTCGAGGAAGCTCTGCTGATTACCTATCGCGCCGCCCCGGATCAGACGAATATACCCGCGGCCGCCGGCTCGGGTTTTGTCAGCCATATCTCGCGCGAAATCTTCCGCGCGCAGCTCGGCTCGGATGCGGCCAAACATTTCCGCTGGTGGACCGAGGCTGTCGTCGGACCGCCGATCGCGAGGCAGGCGACGCGCAACAGCCTGATGAACGAACCCGTCATCACGCTCGACGATCGTGATCCGTCCCGTACGGATATCCTGCACGAATATTTCGTGTCGCCGACGCGCTTTGCCGATTTCGTCGCGGCATGCCGCGATGTCATTCCGGCTTCCTATCAGCAGCTCCTGAACATCACGTTGCGTTATGTGGATACCGATCGACACAGCGTACTGGCCTACGCCGGGGAAGCCCGGGTCGCCGCGGTGATGCTCTTCTCGCAGGAAAAGACGGTAAGGGGCGAGGCCGACATGCAGCGGATGACCGAGGCGCTGATCGAGCGCGTGCTTGATATCGGTGGCAGCTACTATCTGCCTTATCGGCCGCATGCCCGGCCGGATCAGTTCGTACGTGCCTATCCCAGAGCCGGGGAGTTTGCAGCGGCCAAGCGCCGGCTGGATCCCGGCCTCACCTTCCGTAATCATTTCTGGGATCGTTATCTCGGAAGCCTCTAGGAGGATTTGCATGTCCAGGCTTCGGCTGACCGCTGTGCTTTATACCGTGGCCCTGCTCTTGGCGGCGGCGTTGAATTACATTCCGGGGCTGACGGATGCGCAGGGGCGCGCTTTCGGCATCTTCGCGCTCGATATCTATGATGACAGCCTGCACGTTGCCTCGGCGGCCTGGGCCGGCATTGCAGCGTTTATATCAGCCCGTGCATCCAGAAATTTCCTCTTCTATTTTGGTTTGCTCTATTTCAGCGACGGCCTTCTCGGGCTGATCACGGGATCGGGCTACCTCGACCTCGGCATCGTCAACTACGGCATCCAGGATATTCCCTTTACGTTCAAGATCCTGGCCAACCTGCCGCATCTCTTTCTTGGCGGTGCGGCGATCGTTTCCAGCTATATCTTCCGTCGCGAGGCCCCCTAATGCGGCGCCTCCTGAAAATCATCGGTTGGCTTCTGGCCCTCCTCGTCATCGTCATCCTGTTGCTGCTTAGCCCGGTCGCCTATGTCGAGACCTTCTGCCACGCCGACCCGGAACCCGATACCTACAGGCCGCTGATATCGGAGCCGGAATTCCGCCGGCAGGAAGCCAATACCTATCTCACCTATCCGGAGTGGCATATCGTCTATGCTTATGACGGCCTCGCCGAGACCCTGAAGACCGGGGACGAATATGGCTTTGGCTATATCTCCAGCGTCAAGGATTTCTGGGTCGCCGATTGCGCGCTGACCCGCATCGCTGATCGTCATGGCGGCGCCGATAGTCAGACTCGGATGATGATTGCTACCATCGGCGTCAGCTTCACGCTCGAAATGGGCCTGAAAGCTGCCTATGAGGAAACCGTGGGCAGGGTGTTTGCACTCTGGCGCGGCAGCGAAAAGACGCCGCAGGATATCGTTGCCCGCGACATGGCGATCGATTATGCGGCCTTCCTGCGCCAGACCCCATGGTACAAATATCCCTTCCAGCCCTGGATCGACAGGCTTTGGGCCGCCCCGATGGAAGAGCCGCTGCGCGGCTGGGAGCGCCGGCTCGCGCTCGGCGGCGAATGGCGCGCCAAGATCGCCTATGCCGGCATGATCGCCGGTGCTGTGGCCGCAACCGGCGAGGCGAAGCTGACGATCCGCTCGGTGATATCAGGCCTGCCAGCGGCCACGCTTTCTGAAATACCCGATGTGGCTGTGATCTCCGACAGCACTGACGGCGTGCTGATCGAGACGCCGCGATACGATCGCTTCACCCATATCCTCGCCGAGATTGTCAGGGCCGGCGGCGTAATCGTCGAAATTGCGGGTAATGACGAGATCATGCTGTCGCTGACCATGCCTTCTGGCGCTGCCCAGAACGATCTGCCCGGCGAGGTGATCACGCGTCTCCCGCGCGCTGGCTTCGATGGCGACCGCCTGCTTCTGTCGGTCAAGATGGCGGATCTCTCGCTCCTGCTGCGAGACCGGCAGATTGCCGATCCCGGCCTCGAGCATATATTCGATTTCTGACGTATCGGATGGGTGACGCCATGGTGAGGCGCCTGGCACGCGGAACAGGCATTGCAATTGCGGTCGTTGCCGCGGTCTTCGTGCTGTTTGCAGAGGTCTTCGCGGTAACGGGCAAGGCGCCGGCCGCTATGGTCTTTACCGTACGCGGCATGGAGCCTGCCGCCTTGCCGGACGGTGTCTCCATTCTTCGATGGGGCAGGGGTTTTGCCGTGGTGACAAGCGAGCGCGCCGATTATGTCCGCGCGCTTTATGTCAACGGCGCATTTCTCGTTCTGCCAGTGCGAAAGAGCGGCTGCCTGGCGCTTCGCCCGGCATCAAGCTGAGAAAAAAGCCGGACGCTGGGTGCATCCGGCTTTGAATAGCCTCGGCGACGGAAGGGTGTCGCTCGAGGTGGGGAAGGGGGAATGTCAGAATGCGCTATGCTTTTCGTTGAGCGCCTTTACCTCTTCGCCTTCGCGCCTGAGCGCGGAAATCGTCGAGGCCACGGACACTATGAACATGACGCTGATAAGGGCTGTGAGCACTGTCAAGATCGTGAACATAGGCATTCCTTTCGTGGGGAGTTGCGTTCTCGCCCGTCAGTATTGGCCCACGACGGCCGTCCGGGCCGAAGCATAGGGACCATAAACCTTGGACGTATCGACCTTCTGATCATAAAGAGCGACGGTTGCAGTAAGCATACCCGTGATCATTGCCATCCAGACTACGTTAATCATGGTAATCTTGCCGGGCATATTCAGTCCTTCCTGGCGCGCTTGTCGCATCTATGTGTCGGTTGAATGAACGCATCCGTTTAAAATTGGTTCCGCCGGATGTTGAGCGGGTGTTTAGCAAGCCCGATCTGAAGCGACTTTGAATGTCTCGTTCATCTGGCGTTCAGATTCGAAGCTCGTTTTTGGACGCAGCCGGCCCCGAGCAGCGCGCACGATCGCCGCGTGTTCAGCAAGCTCCGGCCGTACCCAGTTCACCTCGTAGCGATCGGCGAAATAGCCATAGGCCATTTCACCGGCGAGGGAGAAAACAACGGCAAGTGCAACGAGCACGATCAGCATGGACTTGGTCTTTCGGAGAGCGCCGGATGCCGGAATGGCATCGGCCGACTTGACGATCCGAGTTAAGCAGATCGTCTCTGAAACGGCCTTGAACGGTCTATTCATCCGTCGTTCAGTCGCCTGGATCGGCTGGCCAAATCACTTGCGGGAAGGCGGCATCCGTGACAAAAGGCGTCAAACCAACGGTCGGGCCAGATGACGACAGCTTTTTATCCGGGGTCCTTTGACCCGATCACCAACGGACATGTGGATGTTCTGGTCCAGGCGCTGAACGTCGCCGAAAAGGTCATCGTCGCGATCGGCATCCATCCCGGCAAGGCGCCGCTCTTCTCCTTCGAGGAGAGAGCCGAGCTGATCCGCCGTTCGCTTGCCGAGGTTCTGCCCGCCAAAACAGGCGACATCGCCGTCGTCGCCTTTGACAATCTGGTCGTCGATGCCGCCCGCACCCATGGCGCAACGCTGCTGATCCGCGGCCTTCGCGACGGCACCGACCTCGACTACGAGATGCAGATGGCCGGAATGAATAGGACGATGGCGCCTGATATTCAGACCATCTTTTTGCCGGCGGGAACGGCTTCGCGGCCCATTACCGCCACATTGGTCCGCCAGATCGCCGCCATGGGCGGCGACGTCAGCGCTTTCGTGCCGGCAGCCGTCTTGCAAGCCCTCACATCCAAGCGCAAAGACTAGGCGGATAACGCCCAACGGAGCTCACATGAAACTCTTTTATCTCGCATTTGCCGGCGTGCTGTATCTCGCCTCCTTCGCCGGCGATGCCTTCGCCCAGTCGGCCGATCATTATCTCACCATCCAGCTGAAGAGCGGCCCCGTGGTCATCCAGCTGATGCCCGATGTGGCGCCGAAGCATGTCGCTCAGATCGAGGCGCTGGCCAAGAAGGGCGAATATGACAACGTCGCCTTCCACCGCGTCATCCCCGGCTTCATGGCCCAGACCGGCGACGTGAAATACGGCAACATGGAAAAGAACTTCGACGCGAGCCAGGCCGGTACCGGCGGCTCTGACCTGCCAGACCTTCCGGCCGAATTCTCCAAGAGCCCGTTCGTACGCGGCACGGTCGGCATGGCACGCGCCCAGGATCCGAATTCCGCCAATTCGCAGTTCTTCATCATGTTCGCCGACGGTTCCTTCCTCAATGGCCAGTACACGGTTGTCGGCAAGGTTGTTTCCGGCATGGAGAACGTCGACAAGATCAAGAAGGGTGAAGGTCAGAACGGCGAAGTCAGCAATCCCGACCGGATGATCAAGGTCACCCTGGGCAAGAAGTAAGCGACGAGAAGAAAACAACAGGAGAAGGCAATGGCCGAGATCAAGGACCCCGAGAACACCATCATTCTGGAAACCACCAAGGGCAAGGTTGTCATTCAGCTGCTGCCGCAGGTCGCCCCGGAGCATGTCGCCCGCATCAAGGAACTCGCCCGCGAGAAGGCCTATGACGGCGTCGTCTTCCACCGCGTCATCCAGGACTTCATGGCCCAGACGGGCGATGTCGAATTCGGCAAGAAGGGCTCGGAAACCTTCAATCCCAGCCGCGCCGGCATGGGCGGCTCCTCCAAGCCCGACCTGAAGGCTGAATTCTCCGCGACCCCGCATGTCCGCGGCACCTGCTCGATGGCCCGTTCGCAGAACCCGAACTCGGCGAATTCGCAGTTCTTCATCTGCTTCACCGATGCGCCGTGGCTGAACAAGCAGTATTCGGTCTGGGGCCAGGTCATCGAAGGTATGGACAACGTCGACAAGATCAAGCGCGGCGAGCCGGTTTCCGATCCGGACTCGATCGTCTCTCTGCGGGTTGCCGCCGACGTTTGATTGTGATTTCTGCTGAAACCCGCCCTTGCGTGAAAGCGCGGGGCGGGTTTCGCTTTGCTTGAAAGTGCCCTTATGCGCGTAGACCTCTTCGATTTCGACCTACCGGATGAACGCATTGCGCTACGGCCCGCCGAGCCGCGCGACAGCGCGCGCCTGCTCGTCGTCGATCCGAACGGGCAGACAATGCTTACCGACCATCGCGCCTCCGATCTGCCATCCTTTCTGCGGGCAGGTGATGCGCTTGTATTCAACGACACCAAGGTTATTCCGGCGCAGCTTGAAGGCATTCGCCATCGCGAGGGTGCGGGCGGCCAGCAGATGTCGGCGACGCTGCATATGCGTGTCGGCGCCAACAAATGGAAGGCCTTCGCCAAGCCCGGCAAGCGCATCAAGGAGGGCGACCGCATCGCCTTCGGCCATAGCGGCGAAAGCTGCATGATCGGCTCGCTTGATGCGACCGTGGAAGAAAAGGGCGAGGCAGGCGAAGTGACGCTCGCCTTCGATCTCTCCGGCCCTGCGCTTGATGAAGCGATCGCCGCCGTCGGCCACATTCCGCTGCCGCCCTATATCGCCGCCAAGCGGCCGGAGGATGAGCGCGACCGCGCCGACTATCAGACCATCTACGCGCGCGAGAAGGGCGCTGTCGCAGCTCCCACGGCCGGCCTGCATTTTACGCCGGCTTTGTTCGAGGCGCTCGACAAAGCAGGTATCGAACGCCATTTCGTGACGCTGCATGTCGGCGCCGGCACCTTCCTGCCTGTCAAGGCCGATGACACCGACGACCACAAGATGCATCTCGAAAGCGGCTATGTCAGCGCCGAGACTGCCGCGCGGCTGAATGAGGTGAAGCGAAGCGGCGGGCGCATCGTCTGTGTCGGCACGACTTCGTTGCGGTTGATCGAGAGTGCGGCCGGGGAAAGCGGCGAGATCAAGCCCTGGGCTAGTCCCACTGGCATCTTCATCACGCCCGGCTACCGCTTCAAGGCGGTCGATATCCTGATGACCAACTTCCACCTGCCGCGCTCGACGTTGTTCATGCTGGTCTGTGCCTTTGCCGGCTTCGAAACCATGCACGCGGCCTATAAACAGGCCATTTCGACAGGCTACCGCTTTTATTCCTACGGCGACGCGAGCCTTCTTTTCCGGAAAGAAAAATGACCGAGAACTTCCAGTTCACCCTGAAGAAGACCGATGCCGGAGCACGCCTCGGCGAAATTTCCATGCCGCGCGGCACGATCCGCACACCGGCCTTCATGCCGGTCGGCACGGTCGGCACGGTCAAGGCCATGTATCTCGACCAGGTACGCGAGACCGGCGCCGACATCATCCTCGGCAATACCTATCACCTGATGCTGCGCCCGACGGCCGAGCGCGTCGCCCGTCTCGGCGGCCTGCATAAGCTGATCCGCTGGGAACATCCCATCCTCACGGATTCGGGCGGCTTCCAGGTCATGTCGCTATCGGGGCTGCGCAAGCTCGACGAACAGGGCGTGACCTTCAAGTCTCATGTTGACGGCAGCCTGCATCACATGTCGCCGGAGCGCTCCATAGAAATCCAGGGGCTGCTCGGCTCCGACATCCAGATGCAGCTCGACGAATGCGTGGCGCTGCCGGCCGAACCGAAGGAGATCGAGCGCGCCATGGAAATGTCGCTGCGCTGGGCCGAGCGCTGCAGGGTCGCCTTCGGCGAACAGCCAGGCAAGGCGATGTTCGGCATTGTCCAGGGTGGGGACATCCCGGCGCTGCGCATCCGTTCGGCGGAAGAGCTCACCAAGCTCGATCTCAAGGGTTACGCCGTCGGCGGTCTTGCGGTCGGCGAGCCGCAGGAGGTGATGCTGAAGATGCTCAACGAGACGCTTCCTGTGTTGCCTGGCGAAAAGCCGCGTTATCTGATGGGCGTCGGCACGCCTGACGATATCCTGAAATCGGTCGCTCGGGGCATCGACATGTTCGACTGTGTCATGCCGACCCGTTCCGGCCGCCATGGCCTGGCTTTCACCCGCCGCGGCAAGGTCAATATCCGCAATGCCCGCCATGCCGAGGATATGCGCCCACTCGACGAACAGTCGAACTGCCCGGCTTCACGCGATTATTCCCGCGCCTACCTGCACCATCTCGTCCGCTCCAACGAAGCACTCGGCGGCATGCTGCTCTCCTGGCACAATCTCGCCTATTACCAGGAATTGATGCAGGGCATCCGCAAGGCGATCGCCGAAGGCCGCTTCGCCGATTTCATGGCGGAAACGCAGGAGGAATGGGCGAGAGGGGACCTCCAACCGGTCTAAGCCGCTAGAAAGGTTTAAGCTGTGAAGCTGAAACAGGTTCTAGCTGAAATGCGGATTGGCACGCAATTTTCCGACAGCAAAATCGATGAAGCTTCTGACCTTAGCTGAGGCATACCGTCCATCGGGATGGACAACATGGATGGGTAGAGCTTCCTCATCGTAGTCGGACAGGACCGTCTGCAACTCGCCCGATTCAAGCTGAGGCGCAATTTGGTAGGAAAGAACGCGCGTCAAACCCCAGCCACGCGCTGCCGCTGCGATTGCAGCTTCGTTGGTGTTGCAAAAGAGGCGGGGGTTGACGCGCACAGCAGCCTTTCCTGCTCCTCCAAAGCGCCATTCCAGCGACGTCCATGCACTGGTGGATGCGACGATCTGATGGCGCGCGAGATCGTTAGGCACTGTCGGAATGCCGTGCTTCTCAAAATACGCAGGCGATCCGCAAATCACTCGCTTTATTTGGCCGACACGCGTCGCGGTGAAACCGGAGTCGCTCAGGTGTCCGATGCGGACAGCGACATCGATACCCTCGTCGACAATGTTCACCACGCGGTCAACAAAAAGGCCCCGCCCGGTGACCTCGGGGTAAAGATCGAGATATTCGGTCATGATGGGCAAAACGAACATCGTGCCAAACATCACCGAAGCGGTGACGGTGAGCGTGCCGGTGGGCTTGCCGTAAGCCCCTGCAGCCGCCGCGTCTGCTTCCTCGAGACCGGTAAGCAGCCGCTGACAATCCCCGAAATATCTGGCCCCGGCTTCCGTCAGCTTTACTGATCGGGTCGTGCGGGTCAGGAGGCGCGTTCCGATAACCGCTTCCAACGAGGAAACGATGCGCGTCACTGCCGGGGGACTCATGTGCATTTGTCGCCCAGCCGCGGCGAAGCTCTCTGTTTCCGCGACCTTCACGAACACTCTCATCGCCTGCCATCTGTCCATGCGAGCCGCAATCATCCCGTACATCGTTTCAGGATTGCAGAATTAAACGCTTTTGGGACGATCGCAACGCATGAACCCTTGGTGTAGCAGGCCATTGAACGGGAACATTCTATATTGACGTCGGCAGTTTTAGCCCCTGCACGAAGGCGTGGAGACGAGGAGCTAAGGCGGCCACACCGAAAGCAGCCAGTTTCTTCTTCGCGGCCGTTATTTCTGCCGCGTCGTCGGCGTAATCGGCAAGCGCGAATTTAACCGCGATATTGGTGATTGCATCAAAACTCGCTCCTCGTTTTGCAGCGTCGATCTCTGCCGCCGTAAGTGCCATCCGCTTTGCGTCGATCTCCAACAAGTCAAGAGAATCGCGATCACCTCTCGTGCTCGCAATCGCAAGTTCGATCTGTATGAGCATGACCGGCGTAATGAGATCTTTGGTCAAAGCACTCTCCGCAAGCAATAAGCATGCGAGCCTGCGCATTCGCCGTGGAATGCGCAGGCCTTACGCTAGCTCAGCGCTTTGCCACCTTCCGGTCGAGAAAGTCGTGAATGAGGGGCGCCATTTCATCGAGCTTGTCTTCCAGAGCGAAATGGCCCGTATCAAGGATATGCACTTCCGCGTTCGGAAGATCGCGCAGATAGGGATGGGCGCCTTCCACCGGAAAGATCTTGTCGTTTTTGCCCCAGACGATCAGCGCCGGCGGCTTGCGCTCGCGAAAGAACGTCTGGAACTGCGGGTAGAGCGGAACGTTCGTGCGGTAGTCGTAGAACAGATCCAGTTGAATGTCCTTGTTCCCAGGCCGATCGAGCAGCGCCTGATCTTGAACCCAGTTGTCGGGGCTGATGCGCGAGAGATCCTTCACGCCATCGGTATACTGGAACTTGGTGGTTTCGAGAGCGACGAGGTTCGACAGAGCCCCCCGCTTCTCGGGCGAGCCATCAGCCCAATAGGCCTTGATCGGATCCCAGAACGCGCGCAGACCTTCGTCATAGGCGTTTCCGTTCTGGATAATCAGTCCGGTAACCCGTTCGGGATGCTTGAGCGCCAAACGGTAGCCGACCGGAGCGCCGTAATCCATGACATACATCGCATATGTCTTGGCGCCAATCTGGCCCATGAGCGTGTCGACCATGTCGGCGTAATGGCCGAACGTATAGGCGAACTTCGCGTGATCGGGAGCGCCGCTCTGGCCGAAGCCCGGATAATCCGGTGCAATGACGTGATAGCGATCTGCCAGCAATGGGATGAGATTGCGGAACATATGCGACGATGTCGGAAAGCCGTGCAGCAGCAGAACCACTGGGCCATCGGCAGGGCCGGCTTCGCGATAGAACATGTCGACACCATCGATCTTGGCCGAGCGATAATGAACGGTTACGGCAGCCTGGCGGATGAGCGCAGCCTGCGTGGCTGGAGCTGCAACAGCCTGAGAAAGAGGGGCGATGATGACGGTTGCCAGCAACAGCGAAAGGATCAGTCTCTTCATCACATTTCTCCTTGGTTGAAGATCACCGAGCGTCTGCGTCGGCGTCTGCAACCAACAATAGCCGTTCGCTCGACTACGTTAATCGGCAAAAGGTGAAAGTGATTATTTCGATTATCGGAATAGTGACCGGCGTCTGCCAGCGCTCAAATGCCCTTGCTATCCGTATTCGGCATGATCTGCACCCCATTGATCCGGTAGCTGCCGTCCGGCTGGCGCGTGATCTGGTAGATCGCCGTCCAGTCCTTGCCGTCGCGGCCTGAAATCAGCACCTCGTGATAGATCAGTGCGCCGTTGTCGATCGAGCGGCTGCGCCCGAAAGCGTAGTTGCCGGGGTGATAGACCGGCTCGTAGCTCTTCTTGACCATGGCGAAGAACACGTTCTTGTCGGGATACATCGCCTTGATGCCGGGGGCGGCGAAGGAATAGGCGGTCTCGGCATCGTCCTTGAGGAAGGCCTTGATCTGTTCCTCGATCATCGTCCGCGTCGTTTCGATCGGATCTTCGGCGCGGGCCGATGCGTGGGAGAGGATGGACGCTGCACACAGAATGAAAACTGCGAAGAAGGCGCGCATGGGTTGATCTCCGGCTCTATCGAAGGAATGCTCCCGATAGAGCGGAAGTGTAGGCCATTTCCAGCGCAAGGAAAGTGGGCGCTAAGACCAGCGCCGGAAGAGGGCGCTGGCATTCACCCCGCCGAAACCGAAACCGTTGGTAATGGCATAGTCCATCGCCACCGGCCGCGCCGTCTTGCCGACGATATCGATGCCGTCAGCGGCTAGATCGGCCTCATCCAGGTTGCGGGTCGGCGGCGCGATCTGGTCGCGCAATGCGAGGATGGTGAAGATCGCCTCCAGCCCGCCGGCGGCACCCAGCAGATGGCCGGTCGCCGATTTCGTCGCGCTGACGGCGATGCCGCCATTGCGGCCGAAAACCGTGCTGATCGCCGCGATCTCGCCTCTGTCACCGACCGGTGTCGAGGTCGCATGCGCGTTCAGATGCTTGACCTCCGAGGTGGGGATCTTTGCTTGCCTCAGCGCGGCCTCCATCGCCCTGCGGGCACCATCGCCGTCCTCAGGGCCAGAGGTCATGTGATAGGCGTCTGCCGCCGTGCCGTAGCCGACGAGTTCAGCGAGCGGCACGGCGCCACGGGCAAGCGCATGTTCCAGCGTCTCGATGACCAGAATGCCGGCGCCTTCGCCCATGACGAAACCGTCGCGTGCCGTGTCGAAGGGCCGCGACGCAAGTTCCGGCGTGTCGTTAAAGCCGGTGGAAAGAGCGCGGGCGGCGGCAAAGCCCCCGAGGCTCACCTTGTCGATGCAGGCTTCGGCGCCGCCGCAGATCGCCACATCCGCTTCTCCGGAGCGGATCAGCCGCGCCGCATCGCCGATCGCCTGGACGCTGGCCGCACAAGCCGTCACTGGCGCGCCGAGCGGTCCTTTGAAGCCGTAGCGGATGCTGACCTGGCCGGCTGCAAGGTTGACGAGGAAGGAAGGCACGGTGAAGGGCGATAGCCGCCGCACGCCGCGCGTTTCGCTGATCCGCACCGCTTCGGCGATCGCCGGAAAACCGCCGACCCCGGAGGCGATGATCGTTGCTGTGCGCTCGCGCTCGCCTTCGTCTGTAGGCATCCAGCCGGCTTGCTTCACCGCTTCTTCCGTCGCCGCCATGGCGAAGTGGATGAAGCGGTCCATCTTCTTCTGATCCTTGGGCGGCACGTATCGATCGGGATCGAAACCGGCTTCCGCGTCCTCGGCGATGCTGGGAACGATACCGCCGACCTTGGCCGAAAGCTCGCCGACGATATCTTCCGCCAGCACACTCAGACCCGAGCCGCCGTCGAGAAGACGTCTCCAGGCGGGCTCGACGCCGGTGCCGAGTGGCGAGACAAGTCCCATGCCGGTGACAACGATACGATCCATTGCATTTCCTCTCTATGCGTCGATGCCGAGATACCATGCGCGCATGCGGGCGATCCGTTCGCGCACCCCGTCATCGGCGGCTGGGCCTGCAAGCAGGCTGGTGTTCTCGGGTGTGACTTGTTCGCCGGTCTGAGCGTCGACCAGCACCGTTTTGCGCTCTTGGCCGGAGGCAGCATCGCCGAGCAGGAAGGCGAGGTCCTCTGCCGGAATATGGCGGCTTCCCCAGGAAAACAGCGCCATCAAAACAGGAAAGAAATCCCGTCCCTTTTCCGTCAAGACATACTCGTAACGGGCAGGGCGTTGTTGATAGAGCCGCCGTTCGAACAGCCCTTCATCGGTCAGATGCTTCAGCCGCCGCGTCAGGATGTTTGGCGCCACGCCGAGGCTCTTCTGGAATTCATCGAAGTGCGACAGTCCCTGGAAGGCGTCGCGCAGAATCAGGATGCTCCACCAGTCGCCGACGCTGTCGAGCGCGCGTGCCGCCGGGCATTTGAAATTGCTGAAGCTTGTCCGCTGCATGGCTGATGTCACTACAACAGTGACTATCATCATGCAAGTTACTATCGAGACTGGCCCTCGAAAATCCGAGCAAGGACGATGCCGGTGACGAGCATGCCGGCCGCAACAAAGATCGTATCGCCCGGCGTGCCGATATAGAGCGGCCCGATATTGGCAAAGAGCAGGAAGGCAATGAGGAAATTTGCCCAGCCCCAGACGACATTGGCTGTCGGCGAGCCAAGCTTTGCCCGCGGCGCAAAAGGGCTGCGGAAAGACCGGCCGCTGACGCCGTTGACGAAATGCGGCACGCCGTTCGTCAGAAAGGCTGCGGCGATGAAATGGGCGATATAGGCGATCCAGGGCAAAGGCTTCTCCGCTGCTGCACGAGTGGCATCAATGGAAGAATGTGGCGGATATCCGCGGCGGCAAGAGGGGCGCGGCAACGCCGGCTGCCTGTCATGCCACGGAAATTCATTGTATTCGATTGTGGTGGAAGCGGCCGGAACGGCCGCTATCCCTATCAGAGAAGGTGGAAATCGCTGAAGTGAAGTGCGGGAGACTTGTCGAGATCGGCGACATGGACTGCGCTGCCCGCTGCGCTTCCATCCGCGTCAAAGAATAGAGCGCCGCTGGTCTGATTGTAGATCAGTCTATCATCGGCCTCGAGCGCTTTCGTTCCCAGAACGAAATTCTCATCCGAAAATCCGGAGAGGCTGAGTGCGGCGAAAATCGCATGGTCGAACAATAGCTTGTCGCCCGCCGCGGAAGAGAAATCCCGGATCTTGTCGACGCTGAGATTGTCGGGCTTCACGTCGAAGACGAAGGAATCGGCTCCGCCGCCGCCGGTCAAAATGTCCGCGCCGGCTTTCCCGATCAGCTTGTCGCTACCGAGCCCGCCGGTCATCTGATCGGCGCCTTTGCCGCCATTGATAATGTTGCTTCCGTCGTTGCCTGTGAGAACGTTGGCCGCGTTGTTGCCTGTCGCGCTGAGATTGGCCGTTCCGGTCAAGGCGAGGTTTTCGATCGTTCCGGCGGTGCGTGTCTGATCAGCCAGATTGAAGGAGATCGAAGCATTGATGGTGTCCTTGCCGGATGCGCCTGTTTCATCGGCAAAATCGCCCGTATTGTCGACCACATAGGTGTCGTTGCCGGCGTGCCCCGACATGTGGTCGGCGCCCGTGCTTCCATCGAGGATATTGTTGCCGGAATTGCCGGTGAGAACATTCGCCAGGGCATTCCCCGTGCCGTTCAGATTGGCGGTGCCGGTCAGCGTCAGATTCTCGACATTTCCGATCGTATGCGCGGTATCCTTGAGGCTGAAGCTAATCGACGACATGACGGTGTCGGTCCCACCGCCTTTGCTTTCGTCGACGATTTGGGCGGGGTTGCTCACGGTGAAAGTGTCGTTGCCGGTGCCGCCGTAGAGATGGTCGCCGGCCGGTGGAGGCGTGCTGGCGCTGCCGCCCTTGATGTTGATGATCAGGGGATGGTCGACGACGTCAAGCGTCAGGGACGAAACGTTGCTGAGGCTCTTGATTGCCGCCGTTCCGCTCAGAGGATCAAAGACCTCCACGGCGCCGAAGGAGGCCCCGAGATTGATCTTGACGCCTGACGTCGCGGCTTGAATGGCGGTGTCGGAGGCCTGGTTCCAGATGTCGGGCTCGTTCCAGATGATGATCTGGTAGCTGCCGTCCGATTTTTCCGTGAGCAAACTGTGTGCGGACGACGGCAGACCGTCGATCGAATAGTTGAGGGCCCCCGCGCTGAAGCTTGCCTTGGTCGCGCCGCCGTCATCGAGGATTTCGGTCATATTGTGGATTGCCGTCGCTGCCGGCTTGGCGGAATAGTCGAGATGAAAAAGGCCGAAATGCTTTTCTTGATTGGTGCCCTGCGGATCGGAATAGGCGTCCAGCAGTTCGTAGATGAACGTGTTTTTCGATCCGAGCGCTGCCCCGTCCATCAATGTATTGAGCACGAGCTTTGCCTGCGTCGCTTCACTGACGCCTTCCCAGCCGCCATTGGTGTCGGCGGTCAGCGAGGTGTGATAGCCCGTCTCGGTGACTGCAAGCGGCTTGCCGGGATCGGCAGCGCGTTGAACACCGGATTCCCGGGAGAGCCAGGAATATGGCTGGTCGCCATCTTTCGCGTAGGTGTGGATCGTCGTGTAGTCGGACGCGGAAGCGACGGTATATCCGGTAAAGCCGAGGACCGGGATATTCTTCAGCAAGGGATCTGCGTTGACGGCGGCAAACAAGTCCTTCTGATAGGCGAGCGCGGCTGCCTGGCCGCTGAGGCCGTGATAGCCGACCGGCCAGTTGTTGACTTCGTTCGGACCTTCGATGCCGACGACCGAACCGGGATGGGCCTGCACGAAGGTATGCAGCCGCTGGGCGACGGTCGCGGGGTCCACTTCCCGCTGGGCGCTGAAGACGAATTGCACGCCGGCTGCGGCCGCATCGCCGAGATGCGTCTGACCGTTGGGATCGGAAGCGGTGTTGGGGGCATGATCGCGGACCGTGTCGAGGCCAAGATAGTCGAGAGCTTTGACAACTTCACCGACATTGGAATATTTTCCGTCTGTATAGTCGATATGTGTGTCGATGCCAAAGGAACGAATAATATCGTTTATTCTAACAGCTTGAGCCATAAGTTTTTCTCCCAGTTTACAAGGGAATCGGCTGTGGGAATATATCCCCATTTGCTGAAGCCGAATCGATTTAATACACGGGGAGGGCCGTGCAGTGTTGCCCGTTAACCATGATTTATTGTTCTGAATGTGACCTGCGTCGCATCGCAATTGCTGCGGAATTGGTGCTTGCCTTTTTGCATTCAGCCTGCTGATCATGCCGCCTGAGACGGCCCATACCCCATTGCATGACGTAATCCGATGCAGGTTTGGAGGATCCGATGACCGTCAATGTTCAATTCCGGTTTCGCAGTGGCTTGCCGTCGACGGAATTCGACAATGTCCGCCTTCGTGGCAGTTGGGACGAGCACGGTCGGCATTCGAACGATTGGACGTCCGTTCCTATGCGGCGTTCCCATGACGAAGACGGATATGAGGTCTTCATTGCAGATGTTTCCTTTCCAGATGCCGGGATCGGCACAAATTTTCGCTGGGGTATCGAGCTGGATCGGCCTGATACACCGAACCTCTGGGCGATCGCCGCCGAATTGGATGACGAGACCTCGTCGCGTCGTGAACGTGCTTTCGATCTCCAGCGGGACATGGCGCCGCAGATCTACTATCTGACATGGATCGGCCGTCTGGGGGCCAATCGGGTTGAAAGGCCCGGCGCCGCCGACGGCATTCGCTTCTCGGTCTGGGCGCCGAACGCGAAAGAGGTTTCGCTCGTGCTCGCCGATCCCGCTATCGGCTATATCGCCGACGACGGCACCGGCACGGACGCGACCATCGGCATGAGAAGGGCCACGGATGGGTTCTGGATCGCTGAAACCGGCGATGATGGCACACTTGCCGATTTCGACGGCATGGTCGGCACGCCCTATATGTACCGCGTTACCAAGGACGACGGATCATTCGCCTACCGGACCGATATCTGGTCTCTCATGCAGATCGGCGCCGGAGATTTCGATCCCGACGGCGCAATCTATCGCGGATCGCCGGCGGCATTGGACGGACCGCAGAGCTGCTCAGTCGTCTGCGATCCGAAACGGGTGGTGCTCCCTTCAGGCCAGGAGGTTGCCGCCGAGGCTTTCTGGGCGGACGAGTTCGTTGCCGGACGGCTGCTTCAGGATCGGCTCGAAAATCTTGTCATTTATGAATTGCATGTCGGCGCTCTTGGCTTCGGCAAGTCCGCCCCCGGAACGCTCGATGACGCCATCGCATTCGTCGCCCATCTTTCGGCGCTGGGCGTCAACGCCGTGGAACTGCTGCCGATTGCGGAATTCGAGACCCGGGCCAATTGGGGTTACGGCACGTCGCATTTCTTTGCCGCGGACCACGGCGCGGGCGGCACAGACCGGTTGAAGATGTTCGTCAAGGCGTGCCATCAACAGGGCATCGCCGTCATCCTCGATGTTTGTTACAACCACTTCGATCCGGACGGCGAGCGCGCGCAATGGGCCTATGATTCCAACGATCACACGCGCAATATCTATTACTGGTACGAAGGACGGCCGGAGGACTACGCCGATCCCAGAGGCGGATATATCGACAACATCTCCACGGGATGGGCGCCTGCCTTCGATGAAGAAGCCGTGCGCCAGCTTTTCATTTCGAGCGCCGCCTTTTTCGTCTCCGTCTGCCATATCGATGGCTTCCGGTTGGATCAGACGAGCTCGATCCATCAATATCCGGTTCTGCACGCCGATGGCCGTCGCGCTGATCGGGCCGCGGCCTTCGGCGCCAAATTCTTAAAGCAGTGGACCCGCACGATGCGGCTGATCAAACCGCAGCTTTTCCTGACGGCCGAAGATTATTCCGACTGGTCGGCGATGACGGAACCGAGCCTGACTGGCGACGGACTCGGCTTCGACGCGACCTGGTACGGCGATTTTCATCACAATCTCGTCGAATATCATGGCGGTGCGCAGGCGCAGCTGCTGAAGAATGCCGGTTTCGGCGACGAGCGGCCTCTGACCATGTCGTCATTTGCCGGCGCATTGCGCACGAGCGCGCGATCAAAGGTGGTCTACAACCAGTCGCATGACGATTGCGGCAATCGAGAGGGATCGGCGCGAACTGCTGTTATCGCGGTCAATTTCGCGCCTGTTGTCGGCGAAACCCGCAAGTGGGCCGAGGCGCGATCAAGGTTCGCTGCAGCGATGACGCTGCTGTCGGCCGGGACGCCGATGTTTTTCATGGGCGAGGAAATCGGCGCCCAGAAGCCCTATCGCTACGATGATTTCCTCGACAACCGGGAGAATATTCTAGGCGAAGCCAAGAATGGCGGAGCGGGATTGCTCAGCTGTTATCGCGACCTGATCGCACTCAGCATCCGCGAAGCAGCTATTCGTTCGCGCAACATCGCCATTCCCCTAATTCATGACGAAAATCGGGTAATCGCATTCCACCGGTGGAACGACGGCGAGGATTTCCTTGTGGTCGGATCGCTGAACGACGCTCCTTTCGATGACGGTTATTGGCTGCATAGCGAACGCCTGGGAGATGCCCTCTGGGAGGAGGTCTTTAACACCGATGCTCAGGAATATGGCGGCTGGAATGTCGGCAATGGCGGCGCAAAGATCAGGGCCACGGCGGGAGCGCTCAATGCCGTGCTGCCTGCGGCAGGTGTTCTTGTCTTCCGCAGGCTGTGACGCTTGCCGCCTTGGGCGGCGGGAACCTCAGGCGAAGCCGAGCGGCAGGTTTTCCAGTTTCCTGTCAGCGCCGTAATCGCGTTCATGCGGCGAGCGGCGACGGCCGTCACGGCGGATGGACAGATCGATTCGGTTTTCGGCAAAGATCCCATCGGGATAGGTGCCGGTGTCATGGCAATCGCCGTCGATTTTCGGGGCAAGGATTTTCAGAATCATCGGGGGTTCCTCCGCAACGTACCGGACCGCTTGGCTCCATTTATAAATCCCGAATTATTAATAAATTAACCATAAACGCCGGCGGAAGACGCATTCGGCTCGACTGCTTGCGGCGTCGAAAGGCGTCTCGATGGAACTCCGAACCTTGCTCGCCGTTGATGTGGTGAGCACAGGAGGTTTCCCATGCAATTGATCGAAACGCGGGTGACGCAGGCTGGCGGCTTCCTTGCCGTCGAATTTCTGGGTGAGGGAGGGGAATCGATTTCCGTCAGGATCGACAACTCCAATGGCGAACTCGATGAGAAAACGGCGGTGGATCACGCCAAGGTCATGATGGTTCAGCTGACGGCATTTACCGGCACCGGCACGGATGGCAGCGTCAACCGTTACGATGCCCTGAGCAACGGCAACTTCGATGAAGGCAGCAAGGGCCTTCTCGGCCAAGCCAGTGCACGTTCGAGCAAAGATCGCGAAACGCTGGAGGACGAACTCGAGGAGGGACTTGAGGACACATTTCCTGCGAGCGATCCCGTCTCGGCAACGGTTTCATCCATCCCCGCCAATGCGCCGCGCCGCTAATCCGCGGACGGCGGGTTAGCGTTCGCATGACAGATTGATGTCACAACTGAGAAACAGCTGAAAACATCAGATATCTGTTTGACATGGGAGCCTCCTAGAGAGGTGCCAAGGAAGGGACGCGTGTGACGACATCTCGCGCTTCCCCTGTCTTGGAGATGCGCCCCATGAAAATCATTCAGATCACCGACACCCATTTCAGCCCGAACAAGCCGCACTTCAACGGCAATTGGGCACCGCTCCTGACATGGATCGAGGAGACGGGCGCCGATCTGATCGTCCACACCGGCGATCTCACCGTCGATGGGGCCGACAAGGACGAGGATATCACCTTCTCGATGGATCTGATGCGCCAGATCTCGATCCCGATGCTGATTGTTCCCGGCAATCATGACGTCGGCCACTTCAAAGAATCCGATCAGCCCGTCAATGACGAGCGACTTGCGCGCTGGCGCAGCCTTGCCGGTGACGACCGCTGGCTGGAGGATACGGCCGGCTGGCGCTTCGTCGGGCTGAACTCGCTGCTTCTTGGCCATGAGGACGACGAAGAGGAGGCCCAGTTCGAGTGGCTCGCCAAGGCGCTTTCCGAAAGGGCAGGGCGGCGCGTGGCGCTCTTCGCGCACAAGCCGCTGTTCGTCGACGCACCCGATGAAGGCGATACCGGATATTGGAGCGTTCGTCCTGCTCAGCGGCGCCGGCTCTATGAACTGATCGCGGCCCACGACGTGGCGCTTTTCGCAAGCGGCCATCTTCACTGGGCCTGGCAGGGTCGTTTCGTCAATACCCAGCTGACCTGGGGGCCGTCGGCCGCCTTCGTCATCGACAAGATGGAGCGGGAGATGCCGGGCGACCGCCTGATCGGCGCCGTCATCCATGAGTTCGGTGCCGATGTCGCAAGCACGATCGTCGCTATTCCCGGTATGACCGCGCATGTGCTCGACGATGTCGTGCACGAGGTCTATCCGCAGGCGGTCAAGCCGCGGGAGCCCGTCGAATGAGCGCGCTCTCGCTTCACGGTATTACCAAGGCTTTCGGCGGCAACCAGATCCTCAATGGCGTCAGCCTCGATGTCGGTGCCGGCGAATTCATCGCGCTAGTCGGCCCCTCCGGCTGTGGCAAGAGCACGCTGCTTCGCGTGCTCGCCGGCCTCGATCATGCCGACCACGGCGAGATCCTGATCGGTGGGCGGGACATGTCAGGTGTCGCCGCCGCCGACCGCAACATTGCCATGGTCTTTCAATCCTACGCGCTCTATCCGCATCTGACGGCCTCTCAGAATATCGCCGTGCCGCTGGCAATGCGCCGGCTGTCGAGGATGCAGCGGCTGCCCTTTCTGGGATCGCTGATGCCGGACCAGCGGACCATTCGCACGACGATTGCCCGCGACGTCAGGGACATGGCGACTTCACTGAAGATCGACCATCTGCTCGACCGCAAGCCCGGTCAGATGTCGGGCGGCCAGCGTCAGCGCGTGGCGCTCGCCCGCGCCATGGTGCGCCAGCCGAGCATCTTCCTGATGGATGAGCCGCTGTCCAATCTCGACGCCAATCTGCGCGTCCATGCCCGCGGCGAGATCGTCGAGCTGCATCGCCGCGCCGGTGTGCCGACGCTCTATGTCACCCATGACCAGGCGGAAGCGCTGTCGATGGCGGACCGTGTTGCCGTGATGATGGGCGGCCGGTTGCTGCAGATCGCAAGCCCGGAGGTGATCTACGACGATCCCGCCCATATCGAGGTGGCACGCTTCATCGGCCAGCCGCGTATCAATCTGCTGCCGGCGGAAGCCGAGAACGGTGTCGTTGCTTTCGGCGATATGCGCCTGACGCTGGAAAACCCGCCTGCCGGCAAAATACCGGTCACGCTCGCCATTCGCCCCGAGTTCGTGTTTCTCGACAGGAACCGCCAGGACGGGCTTGCCGCCCGGATCGAGCGCATCGAATTCCTCGGGTCGGAAGTCATCCTCTATTGCCGTCTCGATGCGATCGGCGAGAGCGTGATCGCCAAGGTTCAGCCGCCCGAAGCCGCAGGCCTTGCAGCCGGCGACCCGGTCGGATTGCGGCTGTCGTCGGGCAGGACAATGGCTTTCGCCGAGGACGGCAGCCGGTTGGCCGCTCGCGCCGAGGCCGGTGGCGGGTTCGCCGCAAGTGACATCAAGCGGGAGAGGGCACATGGCTAGCGTCGTCTCCATGGCCGTGCCAGGCAATCCCGCTATTGCGCATCGGCGCAGCGAGGCCCGCATCGCCTGGATGCTGGTGCTGCCGGCGATCGTCCTGCTTTTCCTCTTCGTGCTTTTGCCGGTGGCATCCGTCATCGTGCTCGGCTTCACCGATTTCGAACTCGGCTACGGCAAGTTCCGTTTCGTCGGCTTCGAGAATTACGCGCATTTGATCACCGACCGCACGTTCTGCAAATCGCTGTGGAATACCACTGTCTACACGGCAATCGTCGCACCCGTATCGATTCTTCTCGGGCTCGGCATCGCCATGCTGATCGAGAGCGAGACGGCAGCACGCAGCTTGTTTCGCACCGCCTATTTCCTGCCGGTCGCCTCGTTAATCGTCGCCATGGCAACCGTCTGGCAATATATGTTCCATCCCACCATCGGCCCCATCAATGCGCTTCTGGCGCTTGCAG
This sequence comes from Rhizobium pisi, assembly GCF_003938655.1. GTDB lineage: Bacteria > Pseudomonadota > Alphaproteobacteria > Rhizobiales > Rhizobiaceae > Rhizobium > Rhizobium pisi. Next base: position 24,293 of record NZ_RJJT01000029.1, on the reverse strand, counting down.
GCCTTCCCGGCCCGAACTGGCTGGGCAGCTCCGGCACGGTCCTCTACAGCCTGTCGATCATCGGCGTCTGGCAATCGGTCGGTTTCAACATGGTGCTGTTCCTCGCCGGGCTGACGGCGATCCCGCGCGAGCTCTACGCGGCAGCCGAAGTGGACGGCGCCAGATCCTCGTTCGATCGCTTCCTGCTGGTGACCTGGCCGATGCTCGGGCCGACGACGCTCTTCGTCATCACGATCAGCATCACCAATGCTGTGAAGGTCTTCGAGATCGTGAAGACGCTGACGGACGGCGGCCCGAACAAGGCGTCGGAAGTGCTGCTCTTCACGATCTACCAGGAAGGTTTCGTCTACCTGCGCGTCGGCTACGCCTCGGCGATGACGGTGGTCTTCCTCCTGATCCTGGTGGTGCTGATGTTCCTGCAGTACCGCATTCTCGATCGCCGGGTGCATTACACATGATGACCAGCGCTTTTTCCCTCGGCAGGATCATCCGCCTGACGCTGCTTTCTCTCGGCGCGATCATCTTCCTGTCGCCTTACGTCTTCATGATCTCGACGGCTGGCAAGGCGCAGGGCGACATCTTTACCTCGTCGCTGTCGCTGATCCCCACGCACCTCACCTATGTCGAGAACTTCACCAAGGCCTTGAGCCGGGTGCCGATGGCGCGGCTCCTGTGGAATGGCGTCGTCGTCTGCGGGCTGATCTTCTTCTTCCAGATACTGGTGGCGATCCCCTGCGCCTATGCCATGGCGAAGCTGCGCTTTGGCGCCGCCCGGGCCATGATGGTGCTTGTCATGCTCGGCCTTCTCGTGCCGATCCATGCCACCGCGCTGCCGCTCTATGTCGCCTTTGACCGCGCCTCGTTGCTCAACAGCTATGCCGCCCTTGTCGCGCCCTTCACCATTTCGGTCTTCGCGATCTTCATGTTCCTGCAGTTCTTCCGCGCCATGCCGGATGATCTCATCCACGCCGCGCGTCTCGACGGCATGTCAGAGCTCGGCATCGTCGCCCGCGTCATCGTGCCGAATGCCTGGCCGGCGGTCACCGCCTTTGCCATCTTCTCGGTCGTCGCCCATTGGAACGACCTCTACTGGCCGCTGATCGTCATCAGCAAGCAGGACTACGCCACACCGCCGCTCGGCCTGATGTATTTCCGCGCCGCCGAAGCCGGCGACGACTACGGCGCGCTGATGGCGGCGACCCTCATCATTACCCTTCCCCTCGTCGCCGCCTTCCTGCTTGCGCAGAAGCGTTTCGTCGAGGGCATTACCATGACCGGTCTCAAAGGCTGACCGGCTTCAACCAGGAGAACGAGCGATGAAACATATCACCCAGCTTCTCGCCGCAGCGGCCGTATCCTTGGCAATCGCGCTTCCCGCGCATGCCGAGACGACGCTGACGGTTCATTACCCGATGCCGGGCTTCTTCAAGGACGTGATGGACACGATCTCGAAGAAATTCATGGAAGAAAACCCCGACATCAAGATCCAGTTCGCCAGCCCCTCGGCGACCTATGAAGAAGGTATCCAGACGATCCTTCGCCAGGTCGGCACCAGCGAAATGCCCGATATCACCTTCATTGGCCTCAATCGCCTGCGCATGCTCGACGAGCGCGACGTTGCCGTCGATCTCGGCCCGCTCGTCAAGAAAGACGGCAACATGGCCGAGCAGGGCTTCTCCGATACGATCCTCAAGCTCGCCCAGGTCAAGGGCAAGCAGGTGGGCCTGGCTTTCGCCACCTCGAACCCGATCATGTATTACAACGCCGATCTCGTGAAGGCAGCCGGCGGCGATCCTGAAAATCCGCCGAAGACCTGGGATGAGGTCATCGCGCTAGGCGGCAAGATCAAGGCGCTCGGCAATGGCGTCGATGGTATCGATTTCCGCTGGCAGGGCGACGACTGGATGTTTTCGGCACTGCTCTTCGGCGCCGGCGGCAAGATGCTGAGCGACGACGAAAGCAAGGTCGCCTTCAACGGTCCGGAAGGTCAGAAGGCCGTCGAAGTCCTGCATCGTCTGGTCACCGAAGGCGGCATGCCCGTTTTCACCAAGCCCGCCGGCGAACAGGCTTTTGCAGCCGGCAAGGTCGGTTTCGAATTCCAGACAACAGGCGCATTGCGCAACACGATCAAGAATGTCGGCAACAAGTTTGATCTGCGCACCGCAAAAATCCCGCTGATCGATCCGGTGAACGGCCATCTGCCGACGGGTGGCAACGCCGTCGTCATCCTGACGCATGACGCCGCCAAGCAGGACGCTGCCTGGAAGTTCGCCAAATTTGCAGCCGGCCCTTACGGCGCCTCCGTCGTCGCGCCCGGCACCGGTTATGTCCCGAATAACGAGCTTGCCGCCAAGTCGCCCAAATATCTCGGCGATTTCTACAAGCAGAACCCGTTGTTCCAGGCAGGTCTTAGCCAGATGCCGGTCATGATCCCTTGGTATGCCTTCCCCGGCTCGAACGGCGTCAAGGTCACGCAGACGATCGTCGACAACCTTTCGCGCATCGTCGACCAATCTGCCGAGCCGAAGGAAGCGCTCGACGACGCGGCTGCCGATGTCGAGGGCATGCTGCCGCGCAGCTGATCGGCTACATCAGCAGAAATGAGGCAGGGCCGCCACGCCGACGTGGCGGCCTTTGTGTTTCGCGGGTTTCAGATGGCACGCACCGTGCCGCCGCGGCGCAGCACATAGGCGACATCGAGATGGCGGGCCGGGGCGGCATTCTCCGCCATGTCGAGAAGCAATGAGGCGGCCGTCGCGCCCATGCTGGCGTCGGGCATTTCGATCGTCGTCAGCGGCGGGTCGATCAGCCTGCCGATGGTGATGCCGTCGAAGCCGGCAACCGAAACATCTCCCGGCACCGAAAGCCCCTCGCGCTTCAGCGCGCCGATAACGCCGAGCGCAAGGAGATCGTTGGAGGCGACGATCGCTGTGGGAGAGAGTGAGGTCATCACGTCGCTCAGATCGAGCTGGTCATAACCGCCGACAAAGGGAATCTGCACGGCATCGAGCGGTGTCAACCCGGCTCCGCCATGGCATCGAGATAGCCTAGGTAGCGCAGTCGCGCACGATCGGAGGCGGCAAAATTGCCGGAGAGGAAGAGAATGCGGCGGTGGCCCATGCCGATCAAGAACGTTGCGATCTCGCGGCCGGCGCCGCGATTGTCGACGGTGACGGCCGCCTGAAACTGCGCCGTCGGCAGATTGTGGAGCAGCACGGTCGGCGGGAGCTTCGCAAGCAGCGCCTCGCTGGTCGATGGATCGCAAACAGTCAGGATCAGCCCGGTCGGCCGGTCGTTCAGGAGTGCTGCAACGGCATCGGCCTCGCGCGCCGGATCGTAGTTCGATTGAGCAATCAGAACGCCGTGGCCGGCCACCAGCATGCGGTTCTGAATGCTTGATAGCGACGAGGCAAAGACAGGATTGGTGATGCTCGGGATCAGCACGCCGACCACGGGCCTGCGTCCTAGCCGGCCGACGGCAAGGCCGGCCGGCCGATAGCCGAGCTCGGCGGCGGCCCGGCGCACCTTGCGCACCATCAGATCACTCGCCGGTCCCTTGCGGTTGAGAACGCGGCTTGCGGTCGCCAGCGAGCAACCCGCCCGGAATGCGACCTGTTGCAATGTGGCCATTGGCAGCACCTCCTGGCGACGGCATCAGGCGCGTTCCCTTAGGCGCTTTCGATGACATTGGTCTGACACCCGGCCGTCGGCCTCGAGCAGGCACACTCAGGAGCGGCGTTTGACTACGCGCATGTTCATCTCCGAGCGAAGCGTGACGATCACCGCCATCAAAACGAGGCTGCTTGCACTATCTGACGCTCGGCCAGACGCAATATGCGATCGTAGCGAGGCCGAGGATATGATAGAACTGGAATGCATTTGACCACGGGAGGGGTAAATGCGCCGAGTCCTTCTGTCTCTGATCCTTTGCGCGCAGCCCGCATCGATGTCGGCGGCGTCCGAGCTCGCTGTCTTCCACACCGCTTCGTTCGGCGGCAGCCGGTCGGTCAGCCTCAGTTTAGCGGAGGGAACTGCGTCCGGCGATCCCGCCTTCGATTTCGACGTCGTCATTACGCTGTCGGAATTTGACGGTGGCGGGACAGTGCTCTATCGGGACGGAGGAAGACACCAGGCGAGTGTGCGCTGCGTTTCGCCCGCCATGGTCCGGATCAACTCTGCCGACTATGCGATCGACGTGTCGGCGCAGCCGGGAACCGACTGGAAATACGATCTCTGGGCAGCGCTCTGCACCGCTCCGGTTTCCTGACCGGCAGTACGACATGGGTAATCGATCGCGATGTCATCCCTTCTGAGGGCGGACCCGCATGAACACGTATGGCGCGCCTGTCCCCGAGGGGATCGCATAGACGTCAAAGGATGCCTGGGGGTCGTCGCCCATCCCCAGCGAGCCAGGTGGCATGCCCGGCACGGCCAATCCTCGGACCGGCGGCTGCTCCCGAAGCAGACGCTGGATGGCTTCGAGCGGGACGTGTCCCTCAAGGTAGTATTCGTCGACGATGGCGGAGTGGCATCCTTCCATGTCGGCAGGCACGCCCAGCCGTGCCTTGACCGCGGCAAGGTCGTCGGTGTCGCGGACATCGACGGAAAATCCTGCCCCAGCCATCGCCTTCGACCATTCATGACAGCAACCGCAGTTTGGATCCTTGTAGACTGTCATTTTCGCCGGGGCGGCGGCGCGGACTCCTCCGTCAACGAACGCCAGGGCGGATGCCGCCATCGCGATGAAGCTTCTCCTGTGCATCGTCTCCACTCCTCGACGTCCTGCCGCCCGGCCTCGATCCGGGCGGCAGGAGGTAGCTATTTTACCTCGGTGACGGTCAGCTTGCCATTCACGCGTTCGGCAACGAACTCGATGTTCGAGCCTTCCTTCAGCTTTTCAAGCAGAGCCGGGTCCTCGACCCGGAAGACCATCGTCATTGCAGGCATGTCGAGGTTCTTCAGATCCTCGTGCTTGATGGTGACCTTCTTCGCCTTGGCATCGACCTTGTTGACGACGCCCTTGGTGAATTCCTCAGCGAATGCGCCGAACGCAGCGCTGGCCGAGAGCAGGGCGGCTACGCCGATTTTGATCATTGCGGATTTCATCTCTGTGTCTCCTTAGTTTCGATTACTTTCCGGCGACGCTGACATCGCCGTGCATGCCGGCCTCATAGTGGCCGGGGATCAGGCAGGCGAACTTGAACTCGCCGTCGGTGGTGAACTTCCAGACGATCTCGCCGGACTGGCCGGCCGGAAGGCGGATCGAATTGGCATCGGCGTGTTCCATTTCCGGGAACTTCTCCATGACCTTCTTGTGCTCCATGATCTTGTCTTCCTGATCGAGCACGAACTCGTGGTCGACGGTTCCGGCGTTCTTGATCGCGATCTTGACCGTCTGTCCCTTGCGGACGTTGAAGACGGCAGGGGTGAACAACATCTTCCCGTCTTCGGTTTCCTTCATCGTGACGCGGATGGTCTGCGTCGCCTTGGCCTTGTCGCCGGGTTCTCCGACGGCCATCTTCTCACCATGGCCGCCGGCGTGGTTGCCGGAGGCGAACGCGGGGATCGCGAGGGCTGCGAGAGCCAGTGCCAGTACAAAATTCTTCATGCGTAGATCCTTTTTTGGGTGTGGGAGATTGAATCTCAGCCGATTGCCGGCTTTGGCGTGATTTGGGTTTTCGCGTCCTTGGCCTTGGTCGCGTCCGGCAGTTCGCCGGTCCACTCCCAGGCCTGGGTTCCGGGCGGGTTTTCGTACCAGCCCGGATCGGAGTAGTCGTCCGCCGAGATACCCTCGCGGACTTTCACGACCGAGAACATGCCGCCCATCTCGATGGGGCCGTGCGGACCCCAGCCGGTCATCATGGGGACGGTGTTCTCGGGAATGGGCATTTCCATTTCGCCCATATCGGCCATGCCTTTGGTTCCCATCGGCATGTAATCAGGTTGAAGCTTCCGGATTTTTTCGGTAACTTTCGACTTGTCCGCCCCGATGAAGGTTGGGATGTCGTGACCCATGGCGTTCATCGTGTGGTGCGACTTGTGGCAGTGGATCGCCCAATCGCCGAGATACTTCGCGTCGAACTCGTAGGCGCGCATCGCCCCGACGGGAATGTCGATGGATACCTCCGGCCATCGCGCCTCTGGACGTATCCACCCGCCGTCGGTGCATGTTACCTCGAAGTCGTAGCCATGCATGTGGATCGGATGGTTCGTCATCGTCAGGTTGCCGACGCGGACCCGCACCCGGTCGTTCTTGGAAACGACGAGGGGGCTGATGTCCGGAAACACCCGGCTGTTCCAGCACCACATGTTGAAGTCGGTCATCTCCATGATCCGCGGCACGTAGGAGCCGGGATCGATGTCGTAGGCGTTGAGGAGGAAGACGAAGTCGCGGTTGACGCGCATAAACTTCGGATCCTTCGGATGGACGACGAAGAAACCCATCATGCCCATGGCCATCTGCACCATCTCGTCGGAATGCGGGTGGTACATGAAGGTTCCCGACTTCACGAGGTCGAACTCGTAGACGAAGGTTTTGCCGACAGGGATGTGCGGCTGCGTCAGCCCGCCGACACCGTCCATGCCGGACGGCAGGATCATGCCGTGCCAGTGGATCGTCGTGTGCTCCGGCAGCTTGTTGGTGACGAAGATTCGGACGCGATCGCCTTCGACCGCCTCGATCGTCGGGCCCGGCGACTGGCCGTTGTAGCCCCAGAGGTAGGCGGTCATGCCGTCGGCCATCTCGCGCTCGACCGGTTCGGCGACGAGGTGGAACTCCTTGACGCCATTGTTCATTCTGTGGGGTAGGGTCCAGCCGTTGAGGGTCACGACCGGCTGGTAGTCCGGACCCGAGGTCGGGTGAAGCGGCGACTGCATGTCCGCCGATTCCATTGTCGGGGCGTCAGGCAGGCCCATCGCCGACGTCTTCGTCCAGGCTCCCGCTGCCAGCAGGGCCGCGCTGGCACCGAACAGTTGTCGTCTGTTGAACATGGTGGTTTCCTTTTTCAATGGCCGCCGCCACCGCCGCTCTCGGAAGCAGCGGCGACCTCGGTCTCCGCCGATGCGTTCGTCGCGCCGCCGTAGATGGTAGGAGCGAGATTGGCTTCGGCCAGCCAGAAGTCTCGCTTCGCGTTGACGGAGAGCAGGATGGAGTTGATCTTGTCGCGGGTGTCGGTCAGCAGCTCGAACGTGTTCGAGATCATGCCGTTATAGGTCAGCAGGGATTCCTCCTCGACCTTGGTGCGGAGCGGCACCACGCTGTTGCGGTAGTGCCGGGCGATGTCGTAGTTCGAGCGGTAGGCCTCGTACGCGGATCTCGCCTCCGACCGGACGTTGACGGCCTTCTCTGCGAGCTGGTTCGCCGCACGCATGTAGGCCACCTCGGCCTTGCGCATCCGGGCCTTGCCGGTGTCGAAGATCGGGATCGCGAATTCCAGCTCGACCTGGGCCGTCGTCCTCGTCTTCTTCTCGTCGTCCTCGATTTCTCGTTCGGCTTCGAAGCCGGTCAGGATCGCGAGGTCGGTGACATAGCGGGTCGCTTCGGTCAGACCATACGACCTGGCAGTGGCCTCGAGTTCGAGCTTCGCCACCTGGAGGTCTATCCGGTTTCGGAGTGCCTCGGCCTCGATAGTGTCGCGTCTGGCGACGGATCCAGGCAGCGGCGGCAGGCTCTTGGGAACCTGGTAGTCCAGGTCGGAGCCCCAGAGACCCATAAGCCGCGTCAGCTCCTCCTTGGTCAGGCGTGCCGCCAGGCGGGCCTTCGCGGTCTCTCCGGCAAGTTCGGCGACGAATACATGTTCACGGGCCTGGGCGCCCTTGGTCATCGCGCCGGTCTCGCCCAGCTTCTCCGCGAGCTCGGAAGCGGCGTCCGCTGTTGCCTGAGCGCGCTGGAGCTGCCCGACGTTCTCCCAGGCCGCCACCGCGCCGATCCACGCTCGCCGCGTGTCGGCGGCGACCTGGAGTGTCTTTACCGCCGCAGTCAACTGCGCCTGCCGGAAGCGGGTGTCGGCGATCGCGATGTCCCGGTTCTTCGTCGCGAGCGCCAGGATGTTCGTGGTGATCATCCCCTCGATGGTCTTGAATGCCTCCAGTTCCGGCGTGCCCATGCCCGTCGCGCCGATCGAGGCGGTCGGGTTGATGAACATCGTCGACTGCCAGGCGTCGGCGGCGCTGTCGCCAAGATCGGCGTATGCGGCCTGGAGACCCCTGTTGTTGAGCAGAGCGATCTGGACGGCCGTCTCGACATCGAGGACTTTCCGTCGCGCGAGCAGGTTTTTGACCTCAGCGGCGGCAGAGCGGGCCTGGTTCTGGTTCTGGATCCAGACCGTTTGCTTCGCACTCGCGATCGCGGTCTTGTCGGCAACGGAAGCGAAGCCTGCTTGCTTGCTGGAATATTCGGCGCCCGTGACACAGCCGCTCAGTACCACCGGGAACGCCAGCACGGACATCAGTTTTCTAGGGCCGATCATGAGGCGTCTCCTTTCGCGGGAGACTGCAGGTCGTTCTGTCTACGCCACGGTTTGGGATCGACGGGCTGCCTGGCGACAAAGCCCGAGATCGGCGACCGGTATGCGATCGGGCGCGCGGACGGCTGTTCGACTGCAGTGGAGGACGCCACCACGTCGGGAGGAAGTGTGGATGCGCAGCCGCCGATAACAAGCGGCAGCCCCACCACGAAAAGCGAGGGTTTCATTATGAAATTTCCGAATAAGAGATAGCCTACGGGCGCTCGCCTAAAAGGCAGGCGTCCGGCTGGACCCGATCAAGCGGGCGCGTCTCTATTCAGATATTCGGGGGACGGTCGAGGGTCGGCAGTTCGCCAAGTGTCGTACGGTCGTCGGCGAACTGCCGGATCGAGGTCACGACGGGTCCGCCGACGTCGGGGCCTGCACAGATGATGCCAAAGCCGCCGCAGAAGTCCTTGCAGCATTCCTGCTTGACGAGCTTCGATGGGCCATAGCCATCATCGGACACGTCGCCGTACGAGTGGCCGTGATGGGCGGCCTCCGTCATGTCGTGGCCTTCATGGGAAGGCATTACGTCCGAGACGATGGCTTTCAGATCGGGAAACGAGGAGCCGTGCATCGCCGCGTTGGCGCTCGACATCGAGTACCCCGCCAGTGATACGATGATCACCAGCCGCATCATCACAAGCAGTCTGCTCACTGTGATTCGGTACATCTTGCCCATTCCCAACGAGCTACATGCAAAGCAGCGCGATTTCAATTAGGACCTATGTCTCGTTGATGTTCGAGTCCTTTATGTGGCGCGAACATCACGGTGTGCACAGGCTAGAGCTTCCCACGGTGGTAAGGTCAACAGGAGCCGTTCTTTTCTAGCCATGATCGATTTCGCATCATACTTCGGCCTTTTCGCCGCCGCTCTCGGTGCGGCGACGATGTTGCCGATGCAGTCGGAGCCCGTGCTGGTCGGTCTTCTTCTCACGGGCAAGTTCTCAGTTCCGATCCTGCTCGCCGTCGCGAGCGTCGGAAACACGCTTGGAAGCGTCGTCAACTGGTTTCTCGGCCGCGGCGTCGAAAGAGTTCGGGACCGGCGGTGGTTCCCGGTCAAAGAGACGGCACTCGAACGTACGTCCCGGTGGTATCGGAAATACGGCAAGCGGACGCTGCTCCTGTCCTGGATGCCAGTCTTCGGCGACGCCCTGACCCGTTGTCGCCGGCGTGCTGAGGGAGCCGCTGCTTCCGTTCACGATCCTCGTGTTCGTCGCCAAGACAGGACGCTACGTCGTTCTGGCGCTGGCCACTTCACAGTTCTCCGGTTGACTGGTTCCGGCGGGGAAACACCATCCGGTCAACAGTCTCGTCGCGAACGGCCAGCGTGTGCCATGCTGCAGCGGCGAGATGCAGCGCGACCATTCCCAGTATGATCCTCGACCCGATGACGTGGTATGGGGCAATTCCGAACCAGAAGTAGCTCGCGACGAATCCCATGCAGGCCTGCCCGATGATCGCGGCGTAGAAGGCATGGTGAAGAGCCGCGGCGGCCCGACCGGTCCATGAGGTGGGCTCACCCGTTTCAGGCGGCTGAAGGATACGAACAACCAGCCGCACGCCCATCGCCACTCCGATCGCTATTCCCGCGTAGTTGTGAAGGTGGTGCTGGACGACGTCCCAGTACGATGGGGTCATGCCCATGTGGACGGCGTGGTGGGTTCTCTCGATACTGCCGCCCGTCAGATACTGGACCGGCACCATGAGGGCGATCAGCCAGTGAAGCCCTATCTGGGCCAGCGAATAGCCACCTTTCATCGATCCTCTCCCAGCGATGGGGCTCAGATTAGCCGGCGACGGTTAACGCTTCCTGATTGCCCCTTCGTGAGATGGCAGCGTATCGGGGAGGGCGTCCGCCTTTTTGCTGCCCAGATGAGAACGGATATCGGAAGCAAGTGGCATGATCTCGGATTCGGAACGCAGCCTTATGAGACGGACCATTTTCGCGATGATGTTCGGACTGTTCTCCGTCGTGGAAGCGGTGCTGATCACCGCAGTCCCGTCGTCGGCAGCCGAGGATGTCGTAGCGCTTCGGCAGGCGGACATGAAGGCCATGGCCGCGGCGGCAAAGAGGATCTCCGACATGTTCAAGGATCCGGCGAACTACAAGGCTGCCGAGTTCAGATCGGCGGCCGACGCCATCCGCGACAGGTCGGGTGTCGTGCTCTCTGGGCATTTCGCATCCGAGGCCGCCAGTCCACAGTCGAAGGCCAGGCCGAATATCCGCGAGGAGCGCGAGCGGTTCGACCGCATCGCGAACGACCTGCGCGACTACGCGGTCGCGCTGGACGCCGCTGCGCAGAATAACCCAGGACCGATGCCCGCCAGCATGCGCATGAAGCCTGGAGAGGCCATGGGCGGCGGGCCGCTCGGCACCCACGTCCGCAACGAGCAGGAGCTATCGGCAATGCCGGCGGAACACGCGTTCCACCTCATGCTCCAGACCTGCACGACCTGCCACGCCAAGTTCAGGACGGAATAAGGGCGCGATCACGCGGGACTGGAAGTTGCCCGCCTTGTCCAAGCGTCCGACCCTTCAAGCGCGGCCTCATTCGCTTCAAACAGCCATATTCGACGCTGCCGACATCACTTCCCGCGGCGCGGGGCCGCCGAACATATGGCTGCCACCGTCCTCGACTTCAGTGAAACACCAGCGCACGACGCCATCCCGATCGAGCAGAAATTCGCCGACGAGTTGGCCGTGGCCGGTGGCGATCATCTGCTTGTCGTCCTCGGTGAAGTCATAGCCGTCCGCCTTGTCGAGATATTCCACCGCGGCCATCAGGTCCATGGGCGCTGGAAGCTCGTCCGGCATGTCAATGCGCATAGACGTCACCGCATTCATGCTGATTTTGTGCGGCCAGTCATTCTCGTCTTCTGTGAACTGAAGGTTCGGCAGGCCGAAGGCTTTGTGCGATACCCGTTCGGGATCCGAGGCCGCCAGCAGATTGGGAAGCGGATGGTAACGGAAATAGAGGCGAGCGCGGTCGATCGGCGTGTTGACGACGGTCAGGCTGTCGATGCCTTTTTCCTGCAATGCGTCAGTGAGTTCGGCCATGGCGGCGATCTGCCGGCGGCAGAAGGGGCAATGCAGTCCGCGGAACAACCCGACGAGCACCGGCTTCTGGCCGCGAAAATCGTCGATAGCGATCTTACCCTGACGGGTGATCGCATCCAGCACCACGTTCGGCGCGCGATCTCCTGGCTGCAATGGTCTTCCTACGTGGTTCTCCTGCATCTTTCATTCCTCCCTTTATGCTTTTGAATCGATTTGCCAAATCGATTTCAGGCGATCACCGCAACGAGGACAAGTCAGTCGAGAAACGGCAAGACGACGAGCGTACCTGGATCGAGGTTGTGGCGGATGCACACATCCTGTGCCAGCGTAAAATACCGTTCCGCCTCGTCCATGTCGTCATGTTCGAGGCTGAGTGTCGCCAAGCCATCATAGCACGGAAAGAGCAGTTGCGGTTCATCAATTTCCTCCGCAACCTCAAGGGCTTCCTCGTAATACTTACGAGCTAGCTTCGGCTGACCGTGGCATTGATGAATCTGGCCAAGCACGATCAGCGGAACGGAGAGATGATCGCGCTGATCGAGCGCCCTGTCGATTTCGATGGCCCTTTCCGCCGCCGGTACACCCTCTGCAGCACAGCGATCGGTGAAAGTGCAGCAGGCGACTGCGAGATTGGCAAGAAGGCGCGCCTGGAAGCCGAGATCGCCGATGCGGGTCGCCACCTCCAGCCCGCGCCGGCAGATCCTGATGGCATTGGCCGGGTCGACGATCGTGTAGAGAACGCCGAGATTGGAATAGGCGCGACAGGCGGCACTTTGCAGATCGGCCTTTTCGGCGACCGAGAGGCTGTGTTCCACTTCCTGCACGGCATCGCGGCGACGTCCGAGCCGCGCAAGTGCTACACCCTTGGTATTTAGCGCCTCCGCCATCGCTCGCGCCGCCTCCCGTCCAGCCTCGGTCGTCCCGTCGATCGGGAGCGTTTGCAGACGTTGCAGCGCCAGCGTCGCCCACTCGGCGGCCGCGGCCTGATCCCCCATGCGAAAAGCCAGATGGCCGCGCTCCTGCAGGAGATGCGCATGTTCGATCGGCGCATCTATCGTCGCGATCATCGCTTCGGCTTCGGCGCAATGTGTCTCCGCTTGATCGCGGCGCCCTGCATCGAGGTGCAGGCGGCCGATCTTTCGCAGTATCCTCGCCGCGGCGATAGGGTCGTCCCTGGTGCGCTGGATCGCAAGCGCGCGCTGGTAGTGGTTCAGGGCAGCATCTCGCAGACCGGCCGGGCCGCATAGATCGGCAAGACGCTCCAGGAGCGCCAGTTGCTCCGGCGTCACCTCCGCCTCGTTTGCGAAGGCCGCAAGCGCCTGACGGTAAAGGCGCATCGCATCGTCATTGGCGTAGGTCTTGCGCGCCAGGTCGCCTGCAGCCATCAGGTAAGCGGCTCCTTTGGCCTTTTCGGTGGTCAGGCTGAAGTGATGGCCGAGCAACGCCAGATGCTCGAGCCGGTCGGGCGACGCGCCATACTGGCGTTCCAGAACCTGGCCGATCCGTCGATGAAGCTCCATCCGCCGTTGGAGCAGGAGATTGTGGTAGACGACGTCATGCATCAGCGTCTGGCTGAAGCGATAGCCCGGCGACACGACGGCATCGGGGCCGCGCAATTCCTCGATGATATTGGCATCGCAAAGGTAATCCAATGCGGCATCGATGCCGGCCGGATCGGTGGCGACAGTGCGCAGGAGGGCGGTATCGAACTTCGGGCCGACCACCGCTGCCTCCTGCGCCAACCGTCTTATCTCCTGCGGCAGACGATCGACACGGGCAAGCAGCAGGGCCTGCAGATTGACCGGGATATCGACAACGGTGTCTTCGGCCGCCACGTGCCAGTGCTGACCATCATGGTGCAACGTGCCCATGTCGATCAGTCCCCGAAGGATTTCTTCGATGAAAAGCGGGTTGCCGCCGGCGCGATCGAGGATGCGCTTGCGCATCGTGACCGGCAGCTTGCCGTGAGCCTCGCCGAAAAAGGCGGCAAGCAGCTTCTGCCCATCGGCTGCAAAGAGTGGGTCAAGACGTTGCACGGTGACATTGACACGATTGGAATTCAGCGGGTCGGTCTTCGATGTCGGCCGGTAGACCACGAGCATCATCAACCGGCTGCGCTCCAGCCGATCCATCATGAAGCGAAGCACTTCCAGCGAGGCGGCGTCCGCCCAATGCAGGTCCTCGATAACAAGCAGCAGAGGACCTTGCCCCAGCCGCCGCTCGAAGACGGTGCGGACCGCATAGAAGATCTGTCGCCGCAACTGCTCCGGTTCGATGTGCCGCAACGCGCCGTCAGGGTCGCCGAAGCCGAGGACGTGTAGAAACAGCGGCAACAACCCGTCGACGTCCTCCGGTGTGAGATCAAGGGCGCGGAACCCCGTTGCCAGCAGGTGCCGTGTCCTTTCGGGATCGTCCCGCTCGCCGATGCCGTAGGCGCTACGCACGACCGCAGCAAGCGTGCCGTAGGATTGTTCGCCGAGGGGAGAGCAGGTGGCCTGGCGGATGGCCAGTCCCTGGAAACGGGCGGTATTGGCGGCGATTGCGACGAATTCTTTCACCAGCCGCGACTTGCCGATACCCGCTTCGCCGATCAGGCGGACAAGCTGTGCAGCACCGCCGCAGGCAAGATCGAGGCATGTCAGCAACCGCGACAGCTCAGCATCCCGTCCGATCATCGGCGCTTGCAGGCCGAATCCTTCGAGTCCACGCGCCGTATGCGGCGCTTCCAGGAGGCCCGTCAGGCGATGGACATGGACGTTTCCGCTTTTGCCGCGCAATGTCTGCGCGCCGAGGCTGTCGAAGGCGAAGGCATGGCGGGTGAGGCGATAGGTCAGCGGTCCGACGAGGATGTCGTTTTCGCCGGCCATGGATTGCAAGCGCTGCGCCGTGTTCACGGTGTCTCCGGTCACGGAATAGGATTTTGTGCTGATCGCACCGAAACCGCCGGTGACGACAGGGCCGCTGTTGATGCCGATGTGCAGACGCAGCGGCACACCGGCGCGTGAATGCCAGCGCGTGCCGACCTTCGTGGCCCGATCGATCATATCGAGTGCGGCGTTAAGCGCGCGAATCGGATCGTCCTCATGCGCGACAGGCGCACCGAACAACGCCAGCAGCGCATCGCCGACGAACTTGTCGACGAAGCCTCCATAAGTCTCGACCGCCTGGGTCATTTCTTCAAACAACTCGTTTTGAAGCACACGCATGACTTCGGGGTCGATCTGCTCGCTCAGGGTGGTGAAGCCGCAGAGATCGGCAAAGAGCACGGTGACCGGCCGCCGGTCGGCATCGCTGTCTGATTTATCCGTTACCGCCGGCTCGGCATTCGGCTTCAATGCGGATTGCACTTTGCCGGAAAGCGGCGCGCCGCATCGGGGGCAGAAGGCAAAATCGGGTTGGCACGCGAAGCCGCAGGCGGCGCAAGAGAGCGGTTGCCTTGCGCCGCATCGCGGACAGAAAGCAAAACCGCTTTGAATATCGAAACCGCAGCCGGCGCACTCCATCGCACGCGTCTCACGAAAAGCCCACTTTGCTCCGGCTATTCAGCCGCTATCAGCGGGCTTCAATACAGAAGACAAGCATGAACCTGCTGCCTCAGGCCCGCAAGCACTAAACGAGCGGCGACCGACGTGTCAGCTTTGAATGCCAGGCCTGAACAAGATCTGGAGCGAACGTTAAACGACGTCGCCTCGTCCCGACAGAAACTGCGGAAATCGTTCGGACTTCGGCTGCGTGAAAAGCTCGGCAGGTGCGCCGGTTTCTTCGATGACACCCTTGTGGAGAAACACCACTTTATTGGAAACGTCGCGCGCAAACGCCATCTCGTGCGTCACAACAAGCATGGTGCGACCTTCTTCAGCAAGCGAGCGCATCACCTTGAGCACTTCACCGACGAGTTCGGGATCGAGGGCGGAGGTCGGCTCGTCAAACAGGATGACCTTCGGACGCTGCGCGAGCGCGCGCGCGATCGCAGCGCGCTGCTGCTGCCCTCCGGAGAGGTGCGCGGGATAGAAATTTCGCTTGTCGGCGATACCGACCCGTTCAAGCAGAGCTTCGGCCTCTGCAATGCATTCCGCACGGTCACGTTTCTGTACATGCACCGGCGCTTCGATCAGGTTTTCCAGGATCGTCATGTGCGACCACAGGTTAAAACTCTGAAACACCATGCCGATATGCTCGCGCATCCGTTCCGCCAGGCGGTTCTGGATGGCGTGCTTGACCCCAGGCGTACAATCCAGATCGGAATTCGGGGGAATTCCGAGTATCTGTGGGAATTCTCCTATGCGTCCGGCATGACCGTCATCCACGCGGAAGAAATTGGCGACCTTGGCATAAGGGGCGCGATCGCAAAGGCGAGAGAAATCGTCGGATCGGGTCCGACCTACGTCAGCTTCGATGTCGATTCTCTTGATCCGGCATTTGCGCCCGGCACTGGCACGCCTGAGGTCGGTGGGCTGACATCAGCCAGGCACTTGGAATTCTGCGCGGACTTGCAGGTTTGAACATCGTCGGCGGCGACGTCGTCGAGATCGCTCCGCAATACGATCCAACCTCGAACACGGCGCAGATTGCCGCTCAGGTCTTATTCGAACTCCTCTGCCTGACGGCAGAGGCAATCAAGGTTCGCGCGTCCTAGCAAATCGCTGGACGCGTGGAGTCTGCCACAGCCTGCCTTTGGAAAAGGGGCAGGGCGCGACAAAAAGGGGAATACCAAATGCAAGTATCAAAACTTTTGCTGACGTCCGCTCTGCTTGGCGTCCTGTCGGCTGGCGCTGCCGTCGCAGAGACGAAACCGAGGGAGATCACCATTGCAACCGAGGGCGCATACGAGCCTTGGAATTTTACCGGCCCAGACGGCAAGCTCGCAGGGTTCGAGATCGATCTTGCCAACGACCTTTGCGCTCGCATGAAGATCAAATGCACCATCGTCGCCCAGGATTGGGACGGGCTCATTCCATCGCTCAATGCAAAGAAGTTCGACGCCATCATGGCTTCGATGATCGTTACCGAGAAGCGTCTCGCCGTCATCTTCGTTCAGCAAGCCCTATGCCCCGACCGCGGCCGCCTTCATGGTCGATAAATCAGGTCCTCTCGCAGACCTGCCGGGAACGGGAACGACGGTCGATCTCGCCGGCGACAAGGCGAAGGTCGAGCAGGAATTGCAGCCGCTTCGGGACGCCCTGAAAGCAAGGCCGTGGGCGCCCAGGTCTCGACGGCGAACACTGCGTTTCTCGATGCCTATTTCAAGGGCGTCGTCGATACCAGGGAATACAAGACCGTCGAACAGCATGATCTGGACCTCCAGGCCGGTCGCATCGATGCCGCCGTTGCCCAGAAGACGTCATTGAATGCAACGCTCGGCAAGGAAGACTTCAAGGATTACAAGATCGCGGGTCCGACCTTCAAGGGCGGGGTTTTCGGGCAGGGCATCGCGGCTGGCCTTCGCAAGGACGACACCGTCTTGAAGTCGATGTTTGATGCCGCGATCGACGCGGCCGAAGCGGACGGCACGATCAATAAGCTAGCTGAGAAGTGGATGAAGACGAAGCTTGATTGATCAAGCGGCAGACTCCCATTTCGGCAGCGATTGGCAGCCGGCGTACCGAGAGGTCGCGCCGGCTGACCGGCCCAGCGTCGCCATCGAAACACACCTATCATTTGGAGAACCACTGTGACCATCCTTCTCAACTCGCTCGAATCCCGCGACGCCGCCTTCGTTCTTCATCCCTATACAAATGCCTCGCAGCATTTGAAGGACGGCCCTCTGGTGATCGCCAGGGGTGAGGGGATCCACATCATCGACAGCGACGGCAATAAATACATCGAGGGGCTTGGCGGGCTGTTTTGTGCGTCGCTGGGTTTCAGCGAACAGCGGCTGGTAGACGCGGCAACCCGCCAGATGAAGGAATTGCCCTTCTATCACAGCTTCGGCGGCAAGACGCATGAGACCGCGGTCGAGCTTGCCGACCGGCTCATCCAGCTTTCACCGGTGCCCATGTCGAAGGTGTTCTTCGCCAATTCGGGTTCCGAGGCCAACGACACGGCCATGAAGCTTGTCTGGTATTATCACAACGCCATCGGCAAGCCGGAAAAGAAGAAGATCATATCACGTATGCGGGCCTATCACGGCGTGACGATCGCTTCGGCCAGCCTGACGGGACTTCCCAACAACCATCGCGATTTCGATCTGCCCATTGACCGCGTGCTGCATACGGATTGCCCCGAATTTTATCGCTACGGCCGCCCGGGCGAAACGGAGGAAGAATTCGCGACGCGCTGTGCCGATTCGCTTGAACAGATGATCCTCACCGAGGGACCTGAAACCATCGGTGCATTTTTCGCCGAGCCGCTGATGGCATCCGGCGGCTGCATCGTTCCGCCGCCGACCTATTACGAGAAGATCCAGGCAATCCTCAGAAAATACGACGTGCTGCTGATCGCCGACGAAGTCATTTGCGGCTTCGGCAGGCTTGGCACGATGTTCGGCTCCGAGAGCTTCGGGCTTCAGCCGGATATGATCGTCATGGCAAAGCAGCTTTCGGCCGCCTATCAGCCGATATCCGCATTGATGATCAACGAAAAGATCCATTCCGCAGTCGTTGCCGAAAGCGAGAAAATCGGAACATTCGGACATGGTTTCACCTATAGCGGCCATCCTGTTGCGACCGCCGTCGCTTTGGAAACTTTGAAAATCTACGAGGAGCGCGACATTGTCGGCCACGTCAGGGACGTCGCCCCGGTATTCCAGCGGCGATTGAACGAACTTGGCGACCATCCGCTTGTCGGAAACGCTCGCGGTCGCGGTCTCATCGGGACCCTTGAACTGGTTCGCAACAAGGAAACGAAAGAGCAGTTCAAGCCGGCGGACGGCATTGCGATTCACGCGGGCAAGCAGGCCCAGGTCCATGGCGTCATCACGCGCGCCCTTGGCGACAACTACTCGCTTTGCCCGCCGCTCATCATCACCGAGGCGCAGATCAACGACTTGTTCGATCGCTCCACCCGTGCATTGGATGACACCTACACCTGGGCCAGGGCGACCGGCCTCTACTGAGCAAGGGATTCGACGACATGCGAAACTTCGAAATGCCGGGACGATCGATAGCTGTCGGCCGCAATGGGATGGCAGCAACATCACACCCTATGGCGACTTTGAGCGCGATCGATATCCTCAAAGCCGGCGGCAAGGCAATCGACGCTGCGGTGGGTGCCTGTGCCGTGCAATGCGTGGTCGAGGCCGGATCCACCGGCATCGGCGGTGATTGCTTTGCGCTGCTTGCCTCAAATGGAAATGATAATGTCGTTGCCTATAACGGCTCGGGACGCACACCGGCGGCGGCGCATTTCGAGTGGTACCGGGACAACGGGATCACTTCGATCGAGCGATCGTCGCCGCATGCGGTGACCGTTCCCGGTGCGGTGGATGCATGGGCGCGCCTTGTCGCCGATCATGGAAGGATGTCGCTGGCGGAAATTCTCGTTCCCGCGATAGCGCTGGCGCGCGACGGCTACGGGATCACGCCGCGCGTGGCCGCCGACCTCTCCAAGCAACGCGATATGCTGCTGCGCGATCCCTCGACGCGCCGTATTTTCCTGGTCGATGACGAGGTTCCGCCGGTCGGATCGGTTCAACGACAGCCTGAATTGGCACAAACGCTGGAGACGATAGCAGCCTTGGGACGTGACGGCTTCTATCGCGGTTCCGTGGCGGAAGACATGGTCGCGCGGCTGAATTCGCTGGGGGGGCTGCATACGCTTGAGGATTTTGCATCTGCCGCCGGCGAATATGTGAAGCCTGTCAGCGCGACCTATCGAGGATGGACGGTGCATGAATGCCCGCCGAACGGGCAGGGGATCATCGCTCTGATGATCCTGAAGATCCTGGAGCGTTTCGAACGCAAGGGCGATCCGCTCGGCGTCGACAATCTGCATGTCGAAGTCGAAGCCACGCGACTGGCCTATGCCGCCCGGGATCGGTGGATAGCCGATACTGAAGTATCGGATGTTCCGCTCGACTTCCTGTTGTCCGACGAACTCGCCGACAGTCTTGCCGCCAAGATCGACGTGAATGGAGTTGCCGACGCCGCGGCGGCCTTCGACGGCGCCGAGCATTCGGACACGGTTTATATTTCGGTCGTCGACAAGGACCGAAATGTTGCCAGCTTCATCAATTCGATCTTCCATCCATACGGCAGCGGCCTGATGGCGCCGAAGTCCGGCGTCTTGTTCCACAATCGCGGACAGAGCTTCGGCATGAAACAGGGCGATCCGAACGCGATAGGGTCGCGCAAGAGGCCCATGCATACGATCATCCCTGGGCTGGTGACGCGCCATGGCAAAACTGTCCTGTCGTTCGGGGTCATGGGAGGGCACTATCAGGCGATGGGCCATGCCCACGTCCTCTCCAAGCTGTTCGACTTCGGTCTAGACATCCAGAGCGCCATCGATCTGCCCCGGCTCTTTCCGCTCCCCGGCACGGCGACGGTCGAGGCCGAAGCACTTCTTCGCACCTCCATCGCTCACGATTTTGAAGCTCGCGGTTTCAAGGTTGTCGCTCCGAATTGGGCGATCGGCGGTGCACAGGCGATCTGGATCGACGATCAACACAACACGCTGCTGGGCGCATCCGATCATCGAAAAGATGGTTGTGCGCTCGGCTACTGACAGCAATGGAAGAGCGATATGTCGGCTTATCCGGATACCCAGCTTTTCATTGATGGCCTCTGGCGGGACGGGTCGAACGCGCACCTGTCCATCGTCAATCCCGCTTCGGGTGAGGTCATCGGCCGCGTTTCAAATGCCGGCGGGAATGATCTCGACGAAGCGCTTTCGGCAGCCGCCGCAGGGTTCGAACGATGGCGGCAAGTCAGTGCGTTCGACAGGGCAAAGCTTATGCGCCTCGCCGCCGAGATCCTGCGCGGCCGCACTGCCGAAATTTCGAGACTGATGACATTGGAGCAGGGCAAGCCGCTTGCTGAATCCAAAGCGGAAACGATGGGTGCTGCCGACATCATCGACTGGTTTGCCGAAGAGGCTCGCCGTGCCTATGGCCGCCTGATCCCACCGAGAGCAACCAATGTCAGGCAAATGGTGGTCAAGGAGCCTGTCGGCCCGGTGGCGGCCTTCAGTCCCTGGAATTTCCCACTAAATCAGGCGGTACGGAAAGTCTCGGCAGCTCTTGCGGCCGGCTGCTCGATCATCTTGAAGGGGCCGGAGGAGACGCCGGCAAGCTGCGCCGAACTTGTTCGCGCCTTTGCTGACGCCGGCCTGCCGGCGGGCGTCCTCAATCTGGTTTTCGGAATTCCGGCCGATATTTCCGGTCACCTCATCCCGCACCCTGTTATCCGCAAGATCTCCTTCACGGGATCGACCGCCGTCGGAAAGCATCTGGCTTCGCTCGCCGGCGCCCATATGAAGCGCGTCACGATGGAGCTCGGCGGCCATGCGCCGGCTCTCGTTTTCGATGATGCGGATATCGATCTTGCGGTCAGGATATTGGCCGCTGCGAAATTTCGAAATGCCGGCCAGATCTGCGTGGCGCCAACACGTTTCCTCATCCAGGAACGCGTCTTTGAAAAATTCCTCGACGGCTTTGTCAAGGCGGCAGAGGCAGTCACTGTCGGCGATGGATTGAGCGACGGCATAACCGGCCGCTGGCCAACCCGCGAAGGGTCGAAGCCATGGAAGCGCTGACGGCTGATGCGGTCATGCGCGGCGCGAAGATCGCAACCGGCGGCAAAAGGATCGGCAATCTCGGCAATTTCTTCCAGCCGACGGTTCTTGTGGACGTTCCACGAGATGCGCGCTTGCTGAACGAAGAACCCTTCGGTCCCATGGCGATCGTCAGTGCGTTTTCGGACTACGGTTCTGCCGTTGCGGAAGCCAACCGCCTGCCATACGGGCTGGCGGCATATGCCTACACGACGTCCGCGAAGACGAGCGCCGACCTTGCCCGCGACATCGAAAGCGGCATGCTGTCAATCAATCATCATGGACTGGCGCTGCCGGAGCTGCCCTTCGGCGGCATGAAAGAGTCGGGTTACGGGTCGGAAGGCGGCAGCGAAGCCATGGAGGCCTACTTCAATACGAAGCTCGTAACCGAGGCAATAAACTAGCCGACGGGATTCCATTCGGACGGTTGTTTTGCTGCGCCGCCCGCGAGTCGTCCCGGTATCAGACCATGCCCGGGCGAGGGGAGCCGGTTGATTGGTTCGCGGAGGACAAAACATCGTCTTCGGCACTCGGCACCTTTCCATTCGGGGTCAGGTCGTCGACCGCCTTGGGAAGATCGCGGCTCAGTCGCCCGAGAATCTCCTGATGCGAAAGGCCGGTCTTCCCGGCGATCTCGTTGAGAACGTCAGGACCTAACGCTTCCGCGAGCTGGCCGTCATTGATATCGGCATTCTGGCCGGGCCTCACCCACGACTCCATCTTGTCGCCGTGACCATTCTGTTGAAATGTCTTGAGGAGATCGCCAAGGCCGCCGCTGACGATGCTGCCTGACGTCAACCCTCCGAGAAGGTCGCCGAGACCGCCCGAACCGGCAGCCCCGCCAAGCCCGCCCGGCTGCTGAGGGTTCTGGAGACCTCGCAGGAGTTCCCCGATCTTGTCTCTGTTCTGATAGCCGGCAACAGCAAGAACGGCGAGAAGCGCCTTTAATGGACCGCTCATCATGATGAAATCCTCCTATGATGCAGGCGACACAATTCGGAGCGCCTGGCTGCAGGGAGGCAATGTCCCAAGTGCTCAAAGGTTCCACGTCGTTTTGCCCGGCGGAAAAGACGGGGTTCCGTCCATTCTGATCTGCCAGTTCGTTACCGCCGCGGCCTGGGTTGATCTTTCGCAAGGCAGTGGCCGGTGTAGGTCATATTGCAATATATTGAAGTGAAATCGGTGCGGAGCCGGAAGACCATGACGACGATTGTCCCACCCTGTCCGAACGCCGCCGAACGACAGCTGCGGATCAATGGCCAAGACTTAGACGGCGAGGGCGCTCTAAGCGATGGAGCAGCCCACCAGTTCCGGACCATCGAATGATGATATCTTTGGTGACGACAGAAGCATTCCAGCGTCTCAGTCTTGCGCTTGCGATCGGTATCCTGGTCGGCATAGAGCGCGGCTGGCAGGATCGCGACGCCGCCGCAGGCAAGAGGGTGGCGGGCATCCGCACCTATGGCCTGTCCAGTTTTCTCGGGGGTTTCTGCGGTTTCCTGCAGCCGGTGATCGGGCCGGTTCTGCCGACGGCCATCTTTGGGTTCTTCTGCATCACCGTCCTCCTGTTCAGCCGTTTGCAGGCTGCGCGGGAAGAGGATTACAGCGCCACCGGGGCTATCGCGGCAATCATGGTCTTTGCGCTCGGGTATGCCGCCGTGGTTGCGGATATGACGGTAACGGCGGCAAGCGCTGTTGCCGTCACGGTCCTTCTCGCCGCACGGGAACCGTTGCATGGATTTCTTCGGCGATTGACCTGGCTCGAACTCAGAGCCGCCTTGATTCTGCTGACGATGACGGTTGTTATCCTGCCGATCCTTCCCAACGAGCCGATCGATCGCTGGCAACTGATCAATCCCTTCGAGCTTTGGATGATGACGATCCTGGTGGGAGGTGTCTCGTTTGCCGGTTACATCCTGATCAGACTCAGCGGCGCTCGCGCCGGAATACTGCTGACCGGGGCAAGTGGCGGCATCGTCTCGTCGACCGCCTTGACGCTTTCCTTTGCTCGCCAGTCGACGCAAATGCCTGCGATCTCGCCACTTCTTTCAGCGGGAGCCATGCTGGCCGGAGCGGTTTCGCTTGTCCGCGTGCTTTTGATTTGCGGCGTCATTGCACCGGCGGTTTTCAGGGAGCTGGCTCCATCACTCGCTGCTGCCGCGGTGGTCTTTGCCGTCGGAGCCGGCCTTGCCGCGTCGTTGCGGCGCGCCGACGACGGCGCCGATTTTTCACCGCGAAACCCGCTTGAGGTGATGGTCGTGCTGCGTTTCGCGCTTGTTCTTGCTGTCGTGATGATCCTGACAAAAATGACCATGATCGTCTTCGGAACCCAGTCGCTGATTGCCCTTGCTTTCATCACGGGACTGGGCGACCTCGATGCGATAACGCTTGTCGTTGCGAAACTGCCGAGCGCACAGGTGCCGGCGGAAGCGGCCGCCCACGCCATCGCCGTCGCGGCCTTTGCCAATCTCCTCGCAAAGACCGTTCTTGCAGCAAGCATGGGGAGCATCGGCTATGCGATCCGCCTCGCCATCGCCGGCGTTTTTGCCACCCTTGCCGGAATTGCCGGTTTGCTCCTGGCTTGACCTTCCGTCGTCGGATTTGGCCAATGATCCCAGCGGCATTGCACGCCGCATCAGAGATAGACTTCAGTGACAGAGAAGAGCGGGCGTCTCAATGCGCGTCAACAGCGATCGGGTGACGCCTCCCAGAATGAATTCACGCAATTTCGAATGGCCGTTCATTGATCTGGCGCAAGGCGGTCCTGTTCCGGCCGTCTAGAATGCGCTGACAGGTGAGGGCCGATGACGTCGGATCCGACCCTATATTTTTATGGGGAGCGGAGATCTCGCGTTGGGTACTGAAGGCGGTCGATGAAAGCTGAAATGACAGGAGGTGGCATGAAAGAGGCCGCGCCCAGCATTGAGAGAACGGATTTCTGAGATGCAGATGATCTTGGGACAGTCACGCCTTGCGCTGTTTGGCCTACCTTACTTGGGTTTTCGCGAACTCAT
>NZ_RJJT01000028.1 GCF_003938655.1 Rhizobium pisi | reverse complement strand
CTCATAGCCACCCGTCGCCTCCAGCGCGACGACATCCGCCTTCAGGCTCAAGAGCCTTGCGGCAAGCCCATCCAGGCTTTCATCATCATTGGCAACGGCAAAGCTTTCGCCTGACGGCAGTACATGCACATCCAACCGGTCTTTCGAAACATCAATGCCAACCACAACGTCCATCTGATCCCATCCTTGTCCAAGCGGGCTTCGCCTTCGCGAGCGGCCCAAGCGACTGTTCGGGTTCGATGGAACGACGGAGCCATCCCTTGCTCTGCCACAGGCTTTTAAACCCGAGGGGGTTGCGGGCTCGGCTCCGTCACCGCAAGCGCTAGCTAGGCTGCTGGCGGATGGCGTCAAGTTACAAGGGGGGTGCCACACGGCAACACCTCTAAATGAAAGAAGAAAGTATCTCGCGCCCACACAAGCCGAAGGCTGGAACCTCGAAGGGCGAGCGAGCGTGCCTCCAGTTACTGCGCCGTAGTTCCCACCCGGCCGCCCTTGCGAACGGTCGGCTCATCGGTTGGCCGGAGATCCCATTGATCGGTGCTGACGGCTGGCGCGTGGGATGACAACTTGGCGGTTGCCCCAGGCACTGGCTGGCCAGTTGCCCCAGGCGCCGGCTGGTCAGCTACCCCTGGCACCGGCTGGCCGGTTGCCCTGCTCTCCCGTTCGCGGGTTGACCGAACGACCAGCTTGTCCAGCTGATCTGCCGGTTCGACAGCCGCTTGATCGCCAAGCCTTTCCATGTTGAACGGCACGATCTGACGGGTGACAACGAGAAGAAGTATCCCGACCACCGAGCACACCAGCGCATAGAGAATGAAATATTTCAACTCATATCCCTCGCCGACTAACAGAGCTACCTCAACGGCAACGCGAATGATATTTCAGTAATATTGAATGATACTTTGCAATAAGGCAATAGATTTTAAGACGAGCCAAGAAATTTCGAAATTGGACAGCTAAAATAACATCATTATTAGAGAGATTTACGAAGCATCTCCCGCAATGCTCGATTTTTATCCTGGGGATCGCGGCAAAGGCGAGCGGCGCGCCGGGCATGGCTGGCGCCGCCCCAACCGCTCAGCCTCTCCGATGTCGCGCCCGGAATTCGCGGGGGCTGCAGCCTTCGCGGTCGTGAAAGACGCGCGAGAAATAGAAGGCGTCGTCCATGCCGACCATGGCGGCGACGGTTTCGATCTTTTCGTCGGTGGTGACGAGCAGCTGCTTGGCGTGGTCCATGCGCGCCCGAAGCTGGAAGGCCTTGGGCGGCAGGCCCGTTTCGGCCACGAATTTCCGCCGCAGCGTGGCGGGCGACATGCCGTGCCCGGCGGCAAAACCGGCAAGGTCGAGCGGCTGCAGCGCGCGCCCACGCAGGCTCTCGACGATCTCGCCCATCGCCGCCTCCCTGTCGCGCCGGCCCGCCGCGCCGCCCGCCTGTCTTGCGGCGGCGATCACGATGCGGTGCAGCGTCGAAGCCGCCGCGGCCTGCGCGAGATTGGTGTCTTGGGAAAGATCGGCATGAAGCTGGGCGAAGAGCCGCGTCATCTCCTCGAGGTGGCGCAGCACGACAACGGGATGGCGCTCGGCAATCAGCCGCAGCCGCACGAAATCCCGCGTGAACGAGCCCTCGAACAGCGCCCAGCGCTCATCCCAGCCCGCTTCGTCGGGCCCATAGGAATGGGCGCGGTTCGGAAACAGCCAGAAGAGAGCCGGCCCTGCCACGCGCTGGTGCCCGCCGGCTGCGGTTTCGAGAAACCCCTGCCCGCGCTCCACCAGCACGACCGCGAAACTCGGCAATTTCCGCTCCGTGACCGCAAGGCGCGCGTGCTGCCTGCCGCTGCCGGTGACGGCAAGCCCGCCGGCGCTGCCGAGCGGTGATCGATAGAGGGCCTCGGCATCTCTCATGATGAGCGAAAAGTCCAGCTGCCACTTTCCTCCATGGCAGCTATCCCATGTTGTCAGCTAATTGAAGGCAGGTGAAGTCAAGAGAGGGATGGATGAAATGTCAACTGCCCTGAACGCCGAGGCCCGAAGCCCGGAGGTTTCCCTCATCGCGCACGGCAGGACGCTGCCAGCAGAAAGGCTCGGCTGGCTGACGCCCACCGATCCCGCAATCGGCATCGACGCCATCCGCGCCCGCTACGAAGAACACGGCTACGTCTGGCTGAAGGGGCTTCTGCCGCGGGACGAGGTGATCGATTTCCGCGGCTGGGTCTTCGCCCGCCTCACCGAAACCGGCCTCCTCGAGCCGGGCCACGATTTTTCGCTTGGTATATCAGCCGCCGAAGGCGTCGACTGGAACCTCGCCAACCGCAGGCTGATGTCGATCGTCCGTTCCGCGGCCTATGAAGGCTTCTGCGCGCATCCGCATCTCGTGCGCTTCATGGATGCTTTCTTGGGCGGCATCTCCTATCTGCACAAGCGCAAGCTGATGCGCTACGTCCAGCCGGGCACGCCGGTGGCGACACCCGCGCATTACGATCTCGTCTACCTCCGCGGCGGCACCAGCCGGCTCGTCACCGCCTGGATCCCGGTCGGCGATATCCCCACCGAAATGGGCGGCCTCGTCTATCTCGAAGGCTCGCACGCGCTCGGCCGCGGCATGGAGGCCGAATTCCGCGCCCGCAGCGGCGATCTCTCCCCGGAAGAGCGCATCAGCGCCTATAACAGCCACATGGCCGAAGGCGGCTGGGTCTCGAAGGATCTCCCCGCCATGGCCGAACGCTTTGACAGGCGCTGGCTCGCCGCCGATTACGAAGCCGGCGACGTCGTACTCCACTCCCCCTACATGATCCACGCCTCCACCACCAACCAGGACCGCGCCCGCCGCCTGCGCCTCTCCACCGACATCCGCTACCAGAACGTCGACGACGAGATCGACGCCCGCTGGAGCAACCATTGGAGCCTGGGGGATATGCTGTAGCGGCTGCTCGCCATTCTCGAAAAGCGCGGTTGCCGCTGCCGCCGCCCGGCCGATCGTCCGCCTCCGTTTGAGCCCTTCAATCCTCCGGCGAAAAGCTCTAAGCTGCCGGTGCCGGCAGCTTGCTTGGAGGCGGTCCATAGGACCGGCGGGTGCGCGGCGCGGGGGGAGCGAATGTCAGCAATCGCATCTCTGTTTCAGGAAGCCGCCCGGCTTGCGGCCGGGTTTCGCGAGAGCGCCCCTTCCCGCCATGTGCCCCGGCATGATTATGCCGCTTGCCTCGCCGCTTTCGACGACCCGCTGCCGGCAGCCGGCGCCGATATGGCCGATGTCATCAGGCAGCTTGCCGAAAGCGCCGAGCCCGGGCTGCATCTCACCACAGGCCCGCGCTTCTTCGGCTGGGTTATCGGCGGCTCCCATCCGGTCGGCGTCGCCGCCGATTTCCTGACCAGCGCCTGGGGGCAGAATGCCGGAAACCACGTCGTCGCCCCGGCCGCTGCCGCCGTCGAAACCGTCGCGACGAGATGGCTTCTCGACATATTGAAGCTGCCGGCCGAAAGCTCCGTCGGCTTCGTCACCGGTGCGACGGTCGCGAACTTCACCTGCCTTGCCGCCGCCCGCGGAGAGGTGCTGCGCAAGGCCGGTTGGGATGCCGATGCCAAGGGCCTGTTCGGCGCACCCGAGATTACCGTGCTGATCGGCGACGACGCCCACACGACCGTCTTCTCCGCGCTGCAATTCCTGGGCCTCGGCCACGACCGCGTGCAGCGCCTGCCGACCGACCGGGTGGGCCGCATCGATCCGGCCGCTCTGCCCGGCGCGCTTGCCGCGGTCACCGGCCCTTGCATCGCCATCCTCCAGGCCGGACAGATCAATACCGGCGCTTTCGACGATTTTCTCCGCATCATCCCGGCGCTGAAGGAAAAAGGCGCCTGGGTGCATATCGACGGTGCCTTCGGCCTCTGGGCACAGGCATCCGAGAAATTCAGCCATCTCAGCCGCGGCGTCGAGGCGGCCGACAGCTGGGCGACCGACGGCCACAAATGGCTGCAGACGCCCTATGACTGCGGCTATGCGATCGTGCGCGACGAGCTCGCCCACCGCCGCGCCATGACGATCGCCGCAAGCTACCTGCCGCTTGCGGCCGAAGGCGAGCGCGACCCCTCCCATTACGTGCCGGAGCTTTCCAGGCGCGCCCGCGGCTTCGCCACCTGGGCGATGCTGAAACATCTCGGCCGCAACGGCATCGCCGCCCTCATCGACCAATGCTGCGCCTCCGCCCGCGTGCTGGCCGAACATCTCGCGCGCGAACCCGGCATCACCATCTTGAACGAGGTCACGCTGAACCAGCTCATCCTCCGCTTCGCCACCCGCCGCCCGGACGACGAAAGCGATGCGATCACCCGCAAGACCATCGAAAAGATCCGCGAAGACGCCACGCTCTTCGCCGGCGGCGCCAAATGGCGCGGCCGCGACGTCCTGCGCCTCTCCGTCACCAATTTCCAGACGACCCCGGACGAGGCGCGGCTGGCGGCCGACAGCATCATCACCGCCTTCCGAAGCGTCAGCTGCGGCTGACGTTCTCCTGGCAATATCGACCCTTGACACTCCCCCGAGCAAAGCTACGGTCCTCCCCTCAGGATTGCGGGATTTAGGCCGGCAGTCCCTCGCCTCGCTTCACGCTCCAATGGTTTTCCAATGTCACGATACCTGCCGGCAATTGCCGCTCTTCTCGCCCTGACCCCGGCCTTTGCCCACGCCAGCGAGGCGCGGGCAAAGACCTCTCGCCTCGCGACGGACAACTGCTCGGAAATCGGCAGCTCGATGGTATCAAATGCACCGGCAAGCCCGGCATATGGAGCCACTCAGCTGCAATGCGGCCAGCAACTGGTCCTGAGGCTTGAACGTGAGACGGGCCGCGTTGGGAACAACCCTGTCTGGACCCCGGTCGATCAAATCGTCATGACAAAGCCGACGCCCCGCCACGAGCTCCTGGGGCCGGGTTATTGCTCCTCGAGCCAATTTCCCGACGATGCCACCATCGTCGCGCTCGGCACGATGGCGGAGCAGGCGGATGGCTCCTATGGATCGGAGAATGTGGTCGCAGCCTGGAGGTTCGATCTCAAGCGCGAAAAGATGGTGGCCATCCCCGTTAACGGCGTGCTCTGCGCGGTGGACGGGGGCGATTGACGGCAGGCGTTGCGCGTTTCCCCAAGCTCCCTCATTCCTGTGCTCGTCACAGGAATCCAGCCACGGCGCGTCCGCGCCGTGAATGAAGCAATCGTTCGAAAGAAAGAGTCTTTCGCGCCCAAGGACTTGGGCGCACTGGATTCCTGTGACAGGCACAGGAATGAGGGAGCAAGTAGCCCCCTTGCCCGTTCCTTTTCGAAAGCACAGGCGACCAAGCAAATCGCATTCGAGAGATATTGAAGTCCGGCTCCAAATGAGCGCCACGGAGGTTTGGAAGGACGTTTTTAACGAGGCCCAACATTTTTAAAAACGCGCGAAAAGATCGGCTGCAGACCTCGGCTGCACCCATTTTTTAAAATGTTGACCTCTCTTAAAAACCTCTTTGTCAATCTTAAGAGATTGGATTCATTGGAATTCAGTGGCAGGGAGGTTTTTAAGGGAGCGAAATTGCGAGCTTTATCGTCGAACGGCGACGACGGAGCTGGCGCGGTAGCGTGACAGCTGGACCCGGTTCGATTGGTTGCCGCCGAAGAGGTAGACGTATTGGCGCCGCTGGTCGAAATGATCGAACAGGCTGACGTGGAAGCGCCTGCCGCTGCGGATCACCACCACGTCTCCGCGCTGGGCGGAGCGGGCGAAGACCGGCCTGCCGAAGCTCATCCAGGACCGCGCCATGTTCGGATTGTCAGGCGGTTCGCGGGAGGATCGCTTAGCGACAAAGGCCAGGAACGCCCCGCACCATGAGGTGCGCCTCGGATTGACGCTGAGGAAGGAGATGGAGCGTTCATGCATGCTTTTGTACCGGGACGCCGTGCCGAACATGTCTGCCTCACAGGGCACGGCAAGGGCCGTGAGGACGATGACGAGAATAACCCTCATAGTTTCTCACCATTGTTTTCAAGATCATGATGATCTCAATTGTGACGAAGAATAAAATGCGGGCGGAAAGGTAGAGATGAATCATGGCGTCAATGAGAAACAATTTATTCGGGTATTTTTGCAGGTAAGCCCGAAAACAGAACTTGGCTCGGAGGCATTACCAGCCGGCCGGCGGACGCTGCGAATACGGCAGAACGCCCTGCCCTGCGGGGCTGCAGGCGCAGCCTTCCGCCCGACCCATATTTCCAGCACTCGTTCTGAATACTTGGGCGGCAACGGCAATACATTGACCTCGCTTCGGAGGCGAAACGGCGGCCGCCATTATTGCCCCGAAAAAACACAAGCCCCACACCGACAAGGAGGTTTGGAAGGACGTTTTTAAGGAGGCTCAACATTTTTAAAAATGCGTGAGAGATCGCCTGCCCACCCAATCTTCCACCCATTTTTTAAAATGTTGACCTCTCTTAAAAACCTCCTTGTCAATCTTAAACAATTGGATTCATTGAAATTCAGTGGCAGAGAGGTTTTTAAGGAAGCAGTTTTCCGGATTTTTCAGCATTGCCGGTGCTGTCAAAAACGCGCGTGGCCGCACCGCCAATTCGCATCCGGCATGAAACCGGAGACGAGATTCCTGCGTACTGCCTTCAACGGTAACAAAGGCAGCAAGGGATGATGGCATGGTCAGGAAAGAAAGCGTCGCCCCTATCGCCGGGCATGCCGCCGAACGGGGGCTGGCCAGGCTGATGATGCGGCTGCCCGCAACACGGGCAACGATCCGGGCGGCCGCGGCGGACGACCCCGATCTCCACGAAATGTGCGGCGCCTATGGTGAAGCCTGCACCGTGCTCGATCGCATGCGCAGGGATGCGTCGGCAGATCCGGCAATCGTCGCCGAATACGAGATCATCTGCAGGGAAATCGAAGCCGAGGTCATGCAGACCCTGCTTGGCGACCGGTAAGACATACGCTCCCGGTCGCCGCAGTAACCTTTAATGCAGCACGCCGTCCGGATGGCCGGGGATGCCGGCCGCATCCGCGTCGCCATGATGCGAAGCCCCGTCGGCGATCTCAAGATGATGGGACTCGCCGAGACCTCCCTTGTCTGCAAAGAGCTCGGCGAAATCGACCGCCGCGCCGTGATCGCCGCCCTTAGGCGTCGGTTCGTGCCTGTCGAAGACGTCGTGGCCGAAGTGGCGAAGCTGCAGGGTTTCGCCGAATACGCTGTCGTCAAAAAGGGTGGCGTGACCGGCCTTTTCCAGCGCGATCTTGTCGGGCGAGGCTTTCAGGCCGTCATGGGCTGTAGTCGTCAGGTCGGCCGTGATGTGCATCGTCTCTCCGGCCTGGACGACAAGGCTCGCAAGGTGAAGCTGAGGCTCTTCGAAGGTCGTATTGTTGCTGACGGGGAACGTGCCGGCGGCGATGATCGCCGGGGATATGCTGTAGGGCGTCACGTCGCTTGCGATGGCATTGTCGTGGAAGGCGCCGGATGCGGGCCTGTCGACCTTCAGCGCGGCCTGCGTCAGGTCGTCGAAGGTGTTGTTGTGCACATCGATATTCTCTCTGACGTAACTGGTGGAGCCGGCCGAGCTGACCGACACGCCCCAGACGCCGTCATGGATGTAATTGCCAGAGATATCGTAGTCGCGCGTATCGCCGGAATCGCCGAGACCGATGCCATAGGACCAGCTGTAGCCGCCATATCCCGAAATGTCGTTGTTGTGGATGGCGATATTGGTGCCGGCCTGTGCGCTGATGCCGAAGCCGCCGCCGGTCAGCACATTGTCCTCGATCACGGCATTCACCGGCCGGATCAGCGTCAGCACGCCCTTCGGCGTGGTGGCACCCGTCTGGTCGAGATGATTGCCAGAGATGTAGATGTTGCTGCTGTCGTTTATCTGGATGGCGTCGGCCGCAGTGCCATGGGCATTGGTGACCGTGTTGTTGAGGAGGGTGACGCCGTTGATCTTCTCGATCCACATGCCGTCGCCGTTGACGTCGTTGATCGTGGTGTTTTCGATGGTGATGTTGGAGCCGGTCCGGAAGGTGACGGAACCGCTCCTCGACAAGCCGGTGTGATCGATCTCGACGTTGCGCACCGTCCAGTTCGAAACGGTGCCGCCGTAGATCGCCGCGCCCTCGGTATCGGAGATCTTGATGTTTTCGATGACGATATTCGTGGCGTAGAGGCTGTGAATGCCGTCGCCCGGGCTGTGAATGACAGGCGCATCGCCGATCCCGTAGCTGCCGATGGTAATGGGCGCGGTGACGGTGCCGGAATATTTGAGATCGAACTGCTCGTTGAACACGCTGCCGGCGGCCAGCAGCACGGTGTCACCCGGCTGCAGCTTCAAGGCCTCCACCGCGGAGAAGCTCGCAAAAGGCGCGTCCACGCTCGTTCCGCCGTTGGAATTGGAGCCGGTTGCCGAATTCACATAGTAGATTGTCATGGCGCCTGTTTCTTCTATTGCGCAGCGCTCAGGGGTCGGCTGCGTCGAATCCATTGGATGCGGCGGTGGTCAGGGGACATTTCGAAAGGCCCTTGGATGCGCTGCCGTCATGGCAGCCGAGAGGCCCACGGGGCCGGCCTCCATCCCGAGAAAACGCCAGGCGGTGACGTCATTCTCGATAACTGCAACCTACACGAAAAGAAAATTCGAATCAACGACTCATGGGGGAGTGGAGCATTGCGTACCGATCTGCGCCGACACTTTTACAGATCACACCACGTCACTAACTCGACCCACGCAACTGGTCCTGTAGAATAAGAGAAGTCTGGCAAAGAGGACACCGAATTGAAGAAGGCTACTACCCTCCGATTTTTATTCGCCACAGTCACCGTGACACTCTCCGACGTTCTCGCAGGTTATGCGTTATTCGGCGACGCAAGAATTTCCGACCATCCCGGAGCAGTTCTATTATCGGTAATTCTAGTAGGAGCAATAATTTCGACAGTAATTTTAGGGTTTATGTCCTTTCTCTCTTTCGGCGCGGAGATTGTTATAAATGCATCCGGTGGAAAATTTATCAGAGAGAAAACGGGCAGCCCTTTTCACTATCTTCTATGGGATGAGTTGAGGGAAAGGATCGAGAAGGAATAAATTGGCCTTCGATATTCGGCATCCGCTACATTTGGGACTGTTGCGTACCGGCATTGAAGCTTGCGTGACGAGGTCGCGGTCCGTAGCGCCCCTCATCCGGGGCGAAGGGGATGTGCCGCAAGCCCTCGGTCCCCAGCCCACCTCTCGCAAGGCACGTCCCCTCGCCCCGTTTACGGGGAGAGGGTTAGGGTGAGGGGCAACTGCTGCATACCCATCAGCCCTCATCCTCATGTGCGATCCGCACGATCGCCTCAAAGGATCATCGTGAAGATGCGCACCTCTCAGGCCGACGCCGGAGAGGTGCCGGGCAAAACACCCTCAACTCAGCAAGCTATCCAGATGGACGAACACCGTCAGCATGTCGGTGTCGCTGTGATGCCCGGTTGCGTCAGTGATCCCGTAGCTGAAGTTTTCGCTCACATGTCCGCTATGCCCGTCGGGGAGCTTCGTTTCATCGAGCGTGTAGGCATAGCTGCCGTCTCTCTCGACGTGGATGTCGCCGTAGTCTCCGGTGAGCGTCAGGCCGTGCTTGCCGACGGTTTCGTTGCCGAAGCGGCGAAGCGACAGGGTGCCGTTGTCAGAGCTGTCGTTTTCGAGAAGATTGCCGTGATGGGGAGCGCCGTTATCGCTCAGGATCTTCAGGTTGTCATGGACAGCGGCAACAGCGGGATCGGCGGCCGCATCCGTCACAGCGGCGGTCTTGGCATCGGCGGCCGCAAGCGTCGTCGCCTCGACATTGGCGACGATATGGTTGTTGCTGACGGTAAAGGTGTGCGCGTCGATGATGGCGGGCGATATGCTGGTGGCCGTGGTGCCGCTCTCGACGGTATTGTCGTGGAAGGAGCCGGATGCCGGCCTGTCGACCTTCAGTGCGGCCCCCGACAGGTCGTCGAAGGTGTTGTTGTGGACGTTGATGTTTGTGCGGGCATAGCTCGGGCTGCCGATGGGGGCAGTCACAACAACGCCCCATGCGCCGTCATGAATATGGTTGCCCGAAATATCGTAGTCTCTCGCAGTGCCCGTCTCGCCGAGAGCGACGGCAAACGACCAGCTGTAGCCGTGAAATCCCGATATGTCGTTGCCGCGGATGGCGACCGTCTTGCCCGCCTGCGCGCTGATGCCGAAGCCGCCGCCGGTGAGCACATTGTCCTCGACCACGGCGTTCACCGGCCGGATCAGCGTCAGCACGCCCTTGGGACTATTGGCATTCGTCTGGTCGATATGATTGCCGTGGATCAGGATATTGCTGCTGTCGTTCATCTGCACGCCATCGGCCAAAGGACCGTGGCTGTTCGTGATGGTATTGTTGAGAAGCTTGACGCCGTTGATCTTCTCGATCCAGACGCCGTCACCATGGACGCCCGATATCTTGCTGTTTTCGATGGTGATGTTCTCGCCGGTGCGGAAGGTGACGGAACCCGATTTGCCCGACACGCCAGACTTGTCGACCTCAACGTTGCGCACCGTCCAGTTCGAGACGTTGCCGCCATAGATGGCCGCGCCGCCGGCATTGGAGATCTTGATGTTCTCGATAACGATATTCGTGGCATAAAGGCTGTGAATGCCGTCGCCGGCGCTGTGGATCACGGGGGCGGCCCCCGTGCCGTAACTGCCGAACTTGATCGGCGCGCCCTGGGCGCCGGAAAATTTGATGTCGAGCTGCTCGTTGAACACGCTCCCCTTGGCAAGGAGCACGCTGTCGCCCGGTTTCAGTTGCAAGGATTCCACTTTGGACAAAGTCGCAAAAGCCGATTTCAGGCCCGTTCCGCTGTTGTCGTCGGAGCCAGTCGCTGAGTTCACATAGTAGATTGTCATATCGCCATGTTGCCCTGTTCGTCGGATCGCTATGTCGCCACGCGAATCGACTGGGAGTCGGCCGATCCGACGCGGCGGGCGCAACCGGCCACGGCAAGAAGGCGATAAGATGGTGTCAATGAGGCAGCGTGCCGGTTCGCGGGTCTTCTTCCACAGGGAAAGGCCAAGCCGATCGAAAGCTGCAACCCCGACTTAAAAACCATCGACTTCGCGGCGAATAAATCGTGGATTTGGCGCGGTTTATATGTCTATTTGCTACTTTAGGAAGCGTGAATACTTGCCCTCGCTTTCGCTCAGCGCATTCGCTCCTATCGTCGCTCACCCCGCCTTGAGCGGAAAGCGAAAGGCAATCGACCGCTCTCCAACCCAAATCCCTACCCCCTCGCCCGCAACGCCGCATTCAGCGGCAACCTTGTCGCCGCCAGCGCCGGCAGTGCGCCGCCGATCACCCCGACGGCGAGCCCCAGCAACCCGGCGGTCAAAATCACGTCGGGTGTCACGACAAGCTGAAACGCCATCCGGGTATTGTTCGCGCCCATCGTGCTCGCCTGCCAGCCGTCGAAAGCAACCCGGGAGGCGATGGCGCCGAGGGCAGCACCGGCCGCCGAAAGCAGCACCGCCTCCACCCAGGTCGCCATGAAGGCCGGCAGGCGGGAGAAGCCGAGGAGCCGCAGCGTGGCGATCTCGACGGCGCGGTCGGAGACCGAGCTCATCATCGTATTCAGCGCGCCCGCCGCGGCACCCACCGCCATCAGCAGCGCGATCGGCCAGCCGAACAGGCGGATCAGGCTTTCCGTGCGCTCGGCCTGCGCGGCATAGAGATCGGCCTCGGAGACGGCGGTGAGTGGCGGGCCGGCAAGCGCCGAAAGCCGGGCGCGCAACGTCGCAAGCGCCCGGGCGGGATCGCCCCCGTCGAGCCGCACCCTGAGGCTCTGCACCTGCCCCTGCCGATCGAAGGCCGATTGCACCGCCTCCCGGTCCGCCCAGATCTCGGATTCGAAGGCGCTACCACCCGAGGCGAAATGCCCGGCGACCTTCCAGTCCACAGCCCCGAGCCGCACCGTGTCGCCGACGGCAAAACCGGGGAAAGCCTCGGCGATGCGGGCGCCGACGACGATCTCACGGCTGCCTGGCGAAAACATCAGCCCCTCTGAGATCGACGCGCGCTCGCGTAAGCCCGGGCCTGCCGCGTCCATGCCGCGCAGCGACAGCGTCTGGTCGGCGCCGTCGCCGCCCCTGACATCGACGGGAACGACAACTTCGCGCGAGAGCGCCAGCCCGCCCGCGTTGTTCCCGGCAATCCCCGTATCGCCGCTCATCGCCGCAAGGCTGCGGATCGCCTCGGCAGGCACATCAGAGCCCGTCTCCTGGCTGGTGCCTCCGCCGAGAATGACGGCGATATCAGGCGAACCCGCCCCTGCAAGTGCTGCCTCGAAACCGCGCGCCATGGCGAGAAAACCCGCGAGCACCGCCACGACGAGGGCAACCGAGAGCGCCATCGACACTGAGATCCAGAGCCGCCGCGGCAGGCTGCCGAGATTGACTCTGATCATGAGAAAACTCTGCTTGAGCACTGACGACATTGGGCTATCTCGTTCTGAAAGCGTGGACGATGGGCAGGCGCATGGCGCTGAAAGCGGGGAGAAGCCCCGTCAGCAGACCGAGGCCGGCAATGATGGCGGCGGATTTCAGCAGCACCGGCAAGCCGAAGACGAGGCCGAATTCCGGCCCGATCAGCAGCGTCGCAAGCTTGGCGAGGATGAGCCCGCCCGCGCCGCCGACGGCAAAGATGAACAGCGTCTCGCCGAGAACAAGCGCCACGATCCGCTCGCCGGAAAAGCCGAGCACCTTCATGACGGCGATCTCGAAGCGGCGCTCCCGGATGGCAAAGAGCATGGTGTTCACAGATATCATCAGGATCGTCACGAAGGCGGCAGCAACGACGAGGCCGACGATCAGGCCGATATCGGCATATTGCCGAAGGAAGGCCTCGAGGAACTGTTTTTCCGATTGCGTCTTCGTCTGAGCCGCCGAATTGGCAAACAGCGCGTCGATCCGCGCGGCGAGCACGCCCGATGAAACGCCCGCGCGCGGTCGCACCACGAAGGCATCGACCGTATCCTTGTCCCGGGCGCGGGCGGCATTGATCGCGTCGTAGCGGGCGAGCATGAAATAGGTGTCGGTGCCGGCATTGGCGCCTTCGAAGATGCCCGCGATCGTGAAGCTCCAGTTCCGGCTGCCATCGGCCTTCATCATCTGGCTGGTGATGCCGATGCGCTGGCCGACCGACCAGCCCTGCGCCTCCGCCAGCGCCCGGCCGACCAGCACCCGGTCGCCGCCCTCTTCCAGCGCCGCGATCAGTTCCGGCGTCAGCCCCAGCTCCTCGCCGTTGGCGGCAGCGATCGCGCGGGGATCGGCAGCGCTGACGACTACGACATTCTTCTCGACCTCGACGAAGCCCCGCATGCGCGCGGTATAGGCGACGGCGGCGACATCGCTCTCCGCCGCGATCCTGTTGAGATAGGCAAGCGGCAACGGCAGCCCCCGGCCCGCCTTGTTGAAGACGCCGAGCAGATTGTCGCTGGCATCAGCCGCCCCCTGGCTGCCGGCAGTAAAGCTCGCCGTCAGCGCATAGATGAGGAAGGCGACGCCGACCGAAAACATCAAGAGCACGGCGCGCAGCCGCTTGCGCCAGGCATTGCGCCGCATGAGCTCGAGCAAGGTCATCGGCTTGTCTCCTCGGTGAACTCGCCCTTGTTGAGAGTGAGCGTGCGCCGGGCATAGGCCGCCGCCTCCGGATCATGCGTGACCATGATCACGGTCTTGCCGAGCTCCCGGTTGAGAAAGCTGAGCATCTCCAGAATATCGTTGGCCGATTTCCGGTCGAGATCGCCTGTGGGTTCGTCGCAGAGAATAAGGTCGGCATCGGCGACGATGGCGCGCGCAATGCCGACGCGCTGCTGCTGCCCGCCCGACATGCTCGACGGAAACTGCCGCTGCCGGCCGGCAAGCCCGACAAGCTCCATGACCGTATCGACCCGCGCCCGCCTCTCCCGCCGCCCGAGCGGCTTCAGCAGAAGCGGCAACTCGATATTCTCGGCCGCATTCAGCATCGGCAGCAGATTGTAGAACTGGAAGACGATGCCCATGCTGTGCGCCCGCCAAGCGGCCCTCGCCGCCTCGCCCATCTGCTCGAGACGGCTGCGCCCAATCCGGATCTCGCCGGCATCAGGCCTGTCGATGCCGCCGAGCATATTGAGCAGCGTCGACTTCCCCGAACCCGACGGCCCCATCATCGCGACGAAATCGCCGCGCGGAATGGAAAGATCGAGCCCGGAAAAAATCGGCATCGTCTCCCCCCCAATCCTGAATGCCTTCCTGACCCCGGCAAGGGCGATGTATGGTTCTGTAGTGTCGGTCATGGTTGCTCCTTGATGTTGGTTGATGTGGTTTGAGGTTTGCGGGGAACGGAGATGCTGCGGCTTGCTCCCTCTTCTCCCCAGCGGGGAGAAGGTGGCCCGAAGGGTCGGATGAGGGGGCCACACGGCACGCCGTTCATTGCCCTTCGCTCGCGCTCAGCGCCTTCGCGGCCCTGCCGCTCACCCCCTCATCCGCCTGCCGGCACCGACCGGGGCGAGCCACGGGTCTCGCCCGTCCTTCGGACCCCCGCTGGGGAGAAGAGACGTGTGGCACCGGCACACTTCCTACGCAGGCACGGCACACCGACCACCCCTCATCCAGAGCTGCGAAGGCCGGCGGCCGGAGCCTCGAACGACGACGGCGGGCGATCCGCCCCCTCGCCCACGACAAGCCGGATGCGCGCCGCCATCGCAGGCCGAACCCCGGAGGGCGGCGAGGAGAGCGTCAGGCGCAGCGTCACCGTTCCCTTCTCCCGCGACATGACGGGCGCGATCTTCGACACCGCGACGGCAAAGGGTTGATCGGGAAAGCCGTCGAGCACCGCCTCGCCTGAGAGTCCCGGCCGCATCAGCGCCATATTGGCCTCGGCCACATCGGCATCGATGACCAGGCTCGACGTGTCGGTAATGACGAGCAGGCTTTCATTCTCCCGCACGCTGTCTTCCCGCGAAAGCACCGTGTCGCCGACATGCGCGTCGAGCCGCGTGACGGTGCCTGATATTGGCGCCCGCACGGTCAGCGCCTCGACCTGCTCGCGCGCCCTGTCGATATCGAGATCTGCCTTCGCCGCATCCTGCCGTGCTCGCGCCGCGGCATTTTCAGCCGTGTCGAAAGCCGCCTTCGCCGCCTCCAGCGCCTCGGCCGACATCGCATCACGCCCGGCAAGCCGCCCGGCGCGATCAAGCGAAGACCGCGCCTGCGCCAGCACAATACTCCTTGCCTCAACCGCCAGCGCTGCCGCCCGCCCCGATATCTCCGCCCCCCGAAGCGCAAAACGCGCCCCCGCATCATCGAGCTGCACCAGCACCTGCCCCGCCACGACCCGCTCGCCCGCCTCGACCGCAACCGCGACGATCCGTCCCTCATATTTGGAAAAGACGGTCGCAACATCGGGCGCCACGACATAGCCGGAACCGGTGATTTCCCGGGTTGGCGCAACCGTGCCATGTGTCGATGCAGTCTCACCCCGGGTTGGCGGAACCATATCCGCCAGCTCTGCGACCGGCCCCGCCACGCCACCCGCGGATATCGCAGTCTCACCACCCGCAAGTGTGCGCTCCAATACAGCCGGCCGATAGAGAAGAACCGCCGCCAGCGACACCGCCGCCGCAAGAGCCAGCATCCCAGCCCTTACCCACCGCCCGGCTTTGCGCTTCGGCGGCTCCGTCTTGAAAGCCGCGGGCTCGATCGAAAGCGATCGCAGCTTGGCGGCAAGGTCCCGTTCATGTTCCGATGTCGTATTCATGCCGACAGCATGGCCGACGGCAACAAAACCGCGACCTCGAACATGTTCCTGACAGTCCTCGATCGCGATTGTGTACGTGGTAGCAGCGCCATCGAAGGATACTGGGTAGGAAAGAAGAGAGGGGTGAGGACGCTTCTCCACCCTCCCTCATTCCTGTGCTCGTCACAGGAATCCAGTGCGCCCAAGTCCTTGGGCGCGAAAGACTCTCTCTAGTCGTCGCCAGAAGTCATTCACCGCGCGGACGCGCGGTGGCTGGATTCCTGTGACGAGCATAGGAATGAGGGAGGAGAGCTACTCCACCAAAAGAGATCCGTGCTGAGGCCCGGAGCACAAAGGAGGGCGGGTGGCCCCTCACCCCTTCCTCTGCCGCCAGGCCACCGGCGTCATGTCAGTCACCCGGCGGAATTCACGGTTGAAATTGGACTTCGTCTGGAAACCGACCTCGAACATCACCTCGGTCACGGATTTGTCCGTGCCGGAAAGCAGCCTGCAGGCTTCGCCGATCCTGTAGTCGTTGACATATTGCGAGACGTTCTTGTCCATCGCCCGGTTGATCGCCGCCGAGATCTGGCGGGCGGGAATGCCGGCTTTGCGGGCGAGCCGGTCGAGATTGAGATTGGCGTCGCGATAGAGCTTCCTTGCGTCCATCAGCGCGTCGATCGTGGCGATCGTCTCCTTGTCCTCGCTCGCTTCGGGGCGCGGCGCGGTCTCCATCGTCTCGGCCGGCGGCCGGCTGCGGCTGGCGGCGGCCGCCGCGATGGCGAGGATGACGAGAACGGCGAGGTTTCCGACGCTGATCATCATCAGCGCCCGCTCGCTATGGGCGGAGGCGAGATCGAGGAAGACGAAGGTATCGACCATAGCCGAAAGGCAGAGTGCTGCCGCCGTAAAGATGATCGCCCGGTAGGCCGGCGCCGCCCCTTCGAAGGGCGCCAGCCGAAGCGCATCGGCGCCCGGGCGCATCAAGAGCAGGATGGCGGCGGCATAGCCGACGAAGACGAGCACCAGCGCGATGTCGATCGCGTCCCGCCATAAGACCATCAGGATCAGGATAAGGGCGGCGGGCACGCCATGCAGCGCAATGCGCCCGGCAGCGGCCGCCGGCTCGTCCTCACCAGCCTGGAAACCCCGGCATAGGCAAGCGGCGGCACCATCGCCGCAGTGACAGGCGCAATCACGCCGATGGCCTGCACCCCATATCCCCAGCGCAGGCCGGAGAGGGTGGATTGCAGCGCCGAAAGCAGGATCAGCGCCAGAAACGGCCAGTTCGGCGCCGCCTCCTCGTCGCGCCTGATGACAGCGACGAAGAGGATCAGCAGCAGGAGGGCGATGACGAAGGGGAGCGGAATGAAGACCATGGGGCTCTGCGCGGGAATGGCGGACGGCGCCATCATCGCCGAGTCCGCCGGCGCGCGCGACCTCCATCGCGTTTTAGGACGTGTTTTTGGCAGGGATTTTTTGGCTCGAGTCGATACAAAGCCCACGCCGGCAAATCCGCCATCTGCCTTTCGCTTGCCGCTCAAGGCGTTCGTCGCTTACGCTCCTCGCCCCCCTCATCTGCCTGCCGGCATCTTCTCCCCGCTGGGGAGAAGGGACCAGGCCGCGAAGCCGCCATTCCCACAGCCGAAGTGTCAGAGGGAGCGAGGCGCTGCCACGATTCCGCTTCTCCCCAGCGGGGAGAAGATGCCGGCAGGCAGATGAGGGGGTGAGCGACCATAGGAGCGAATGCACGAAGCGAAAGCGAAGGGCAAGGACGCCGCGCCCTCTCTCCAGCCTCATCCTGAGGTGCCCCGCCAGGAGCCTCGAAGGACGGGGCTGGCCACCGTCCACCCATCCCAAAACAGATTTGCAATCCCCTCCCCGCCATGATACAAAAATGCGATTTTAGCAACAAACAACAACAGCCGCGCCATGAACCTCACCACCGCCCTCGCCCATGAAGCCGCCATTGCCGAAGCGCTCTGCGCCGTCGACGAGGCGATCGGCGACGAGCCCCCAAGCGAGCAGGCCTTCCGCATCATCGCCGCCATCAAGGCCCTGCGTCCCGAGCGCTCAGCGCACGTGGCCGAGTTGGAGCCCATCGATTACCTGGAGACGGTGCAGAGGAGCGCCCGCGCCGCCTGGAACAGCCGGTACGCCGCCGACAGCATCGGCCCCGAATGCGATGCGGTCGCCGGCGTCGAGACGCCGCTCGGCCGGCTGAAGACTTTGACCTGGCGGCGCATATGGCGCGGCGGCAGGATCGCCTGGGCCAGCGAATACTACCTCGACGACGACCCCGTCAGCATCACCGAAATCCGCGCCGCCGGCCTGGCGCGCCGGCCGACGACGCGCAGCAGAAGGAAGAAGCAGACGGGATAAGCGTTTATCGCACGCAGGCAAGCGCGGCTATTCTGGAGAAACTGCAAGTAGAGCCGGGGGAGCCGCTTCTGTGAGATTGACTCATGAAGCACTCGAACCTACATCCGCTCCGAATGACGGTCCCTTAACTTGAAGTAATTTTACGATGAATGCCCTTTCATTGCCGTGGGTAATTGGTCCAGTTTGTTGGATACTTTTATTACCTTCGGCCACCACCATGCTTTATACCCTTGGGGAGCGCAAAGGCCTGACACCAGCCTCTCTGTTCAGTTCATATATCCTTGCACCATTCATAGTATCAATCCCATATTACCATCTTCCTTTTGAGAAAAATT
This sequence comes from Rhizobium pisi, assembly GCF_003938655.1. Classification (GTDB taxonomy): domain Bacteria; phylum Pseudomonadota; class Alphaproteobacteria; order Rhizobiales; family Rhizobiaceae; genus Rhizobium; species Rhizobium pisi. The sequence goes on along the minus strand of NZ_RJJT01000028.1, from coordinate 61,766 downwards.
CGCCTATCAATATGATTTTGGCACAAATAATTACGACGATATTACAGTTTTCTATGATTTTCCTGTTAAGCCGTATTCGAATAGATAAAGAAATTACCTTCGAGCGTCACATCGAGTTTAAGCCTGCGTTAAAATTGCTGTTTGTGGGAATTTTCATTCTGGTTTTGTTTGATGGCCTGTTGATCCGAATCCCAACCGGGTGTGCCAATAGGACGTCGCTGACGGCTTTCAATAAGTGTAAGACAGGCGAAATGTTGTTCGGCGCGAAGGGATTCGGAGAGCTTTGGTTTATGGTGAACGTGGGAACAATGGCATTAATCGCCATCTGTCTCAGCAGCTTTCATTTGGCGCGACGCCTTTTCAAGGGCTGATGCTAGCGATCCTATGTAAGCCATTTCCTGTCCGCACACGCCCTCAGTTTATGGAATAGCAAAGCAGGAAAACGGCACAGCGCCAGATCTCTCGATCCTCCACTGAGACGTCGGCGCCGTCCCTTCCACGTCAACTCCTTCGAGCGTTTCTACGTCTCGCCCCGCGCAACCGGCAGGTTTTTCCGCTCATGTCGTTGCGATTTCCACACCACAACCTTTGACCGGATAGAACACCCCATCACCAATGGGGAATCCATCATGCGCGGACAAGTCTCGCTTTTCACCGACAACACCGCCTTCAAGGCCAGCGTTTCCGGCGGCAACGGCAAGGGCTATCTGTCGCTTGATATGGAGGCCGATGGCGTCATGGTCGTCATCTTCGCGCCCGCCGGGCGCCGCCGGGGGCTTGCCCGCATCGCCGCCGTCATGAACGAGGAATTCAACCGACCGCCTGCCAGCGACGAAGATGAGGACGAAGAACTGGAGGCCGAGCTTGCCGCCGGCATCGAAGCCCTCGGCTTCTAGCCATGTTCGAAACCAGCTTCACGCTGGCGCGCGGCGACGACGAGATCGATCTCGTCATCGAATATTCCCTCACTCCCTACCATCCCGGCAATCGCCACGCGCGCGCCGAATTCTGCGCCCCGCCCTCCGGCGGCGAGGTCGAGCAGCTCACCGCCTTCCTCGATGGCGCGCCTCTTGACCTCACGTATCCCGAATACCGCCTGATCGAGCGCCATATCGAGGAGACACACGACCACCTCTGGGAGGCAGACTGAGCGCGCCGATCCCGGGAGCGTCCAGGCCGCTCGAGAGCGTCCGGGCCGCCCGGGATCGGCTCTGATCTCTAGTCAGAAGCCGTTCAGCCGCGCAAACATCGCCTCGCCGTGCTGGCGGGTATGGACCGACGTGCCGACCAGCAGTTCGTCCCGGCCGCTCTCCAGCTGCGCAAGCGCTTCGGTGGCGAATTCCTCCGGCGACATCGCGAGTTGCCGCTCCGCCCCCTTGGCGCGCATGCCGCCGCCGAGGTTCGTGTCGACCATCGGCGGCACCATCTCGACAACCCGCACGCCGGTCGCCTTCAGCTGATGGCGCAGCGATAGGGTGAAGGAGTGGAGCGCCGCCTTGGTCGCGCAGTAGACGGGAACGGCCGCCATCGGCGTGAAGGCCAGTCCCGAGGTGACGTTGACGATAACTGCGCTCGGTTGCCGCTTCAGGATCGGCAGGAGTTCGTCGATCAGGCGGATCGGCGCGGTAAGGTTGATCGCCACCTCCTGCTCGAGATCGGCCACGGCAGCGTCTCCGTCGAAATCCCTGCGATATTGAACCCCGGCATTGTTGATCAGCATGTTGAGGTCCGGGTGGTTGTTTTCCAGCCAACCCTGCAGGCTGTCGCGATCGTCGAGATCGGTGACGTCGCAGACCCGCGCAATCAGGTGAGGCACATCAGCTTGCGCCGCCTCCAGCGCCTCGCGGCTCCGGCCGCAGATGATCACGCGGTTTCCGCGCGCCGAAAGTTGGCGTGCGAGCGCAAGCCCGATGCCGCTTGCGCCGCCGGTGATGAGAATGGTGTTGTCAGTCAGTTTCAAGTCGAACGTTCCTTCCATGTTGACATGAAGGTGCGCCGACGACGTTTCCAGAGTTCCGGCGGACACACCTGCGAGGCCGGCAAGCCGGCTGCGGTGTCACGGTTACCCTGAAAGGAGGAGTTATCACCCAATGGGCGACGGCCGGGCTACCATCCGACCAGCACTCTTTCGACGGGGAGATATAAGCGGGTTTTCGGGCGGGAGGCAAGCCGACCCGCGATGGCGAACTGCCGCACCCGCCTTTTCCAGCCGGATGTGAACAGGCAGGGTCGCCCGGTGCCTGCGCAGCCGCAACATGCATAAAAAACAAGGCGTAAGACTGGTTACATGAATCAAATTCGAGGCGAGGCACTTGCAATCGTTGCCGGCAGCGCCAAGCGCCCTATCCTTCAGTCCGCGTTAGAGCCCAGCGGCAACAATCGGGCGAGGCCTCAATCGACAGCAGGTGAAGCCGCGCAAACCGCAGCGACGGCGAAGGGAAACACCGATGCAATGGAAAACCGTCATGCGCGCCGATGGCGAAGGCGAGCAGATCCTGTTCAAGGTCGGGCTGATGACTTTCAAGGCGACCTCGGCCGAGACCAACGGCCAGTTCGCATTCATCGAAACCATCCTGCCGCCCGGCGCGCGCGTCGAGCCGCACCAGCATCCGGAAGCGGAAGTCTTCTATATATTGGATGGCGAATTCACCTTCTGGATCGGCGACGAGCCGCAAGGCACGATCTCAGGCAAAGGCGCCTTCCTCAGCGTGCCGCCGCACATCAGGCACGCCTACTGGAACCATACGGATGCCCCTGGCAAAATTCTCGGCATGCTGGCGCCCGGCGGCGACGGCGGCCTGGAAAGTTTCTTCCGCCAGGTCGGCGTGCCGCTGCAGACTGGCGATGAGATTCCCGACCTGACCCGGTCCGTGGAGCACCTCCACGAGGAAATCGCCCGCCGCCGGAATGCCGGCCTTTCGAGGACGAACCCTTTACCCAAGCCGTGATGGGCGCGCATTCGAAAACCGGAGTTGACGAAAGGAAGAGAGGCGCGCTTGGAAATTCCCCACCACGAACGTTCTGAAGGTATTCCAGAGGGCATACATTCCGCACAGAAAAAGGAGGCACCAGTGCAACTGAGCTTGGAGCTATTTGTCGAAACGCCTGAGAAATCGCTTGATTTCTATCGCCGGGTTCTGGGCTTTGAAGTCCAGGGTTCGGTGAGCACCGAGTATACGATGTTAAGCAATGGTGACGCAGTGATCGCGATTAATTCGCGAAGCACGCTTTCGAGCGATCATCCAATACGGACCGAAACCCGTGAGCGAGTTGGCCTTGGGGTCGAGATCGTCTTAAAGGTCACGGACGTTGAGGATGCCTATCGCACGGCGGCAGAGAGCGGCTGGCCGCTTTCCGATCTCGCTCTGCAGCCTTGGGGCCTGCGCGACTTTCGCCTTGTCGACCCTGACGGCTATTATATCAGGGTAACCAGCCGTCATACGAGCTGATGTATGTGGGAATGCCGACGTCCAAGAGAGCCTCATCCTGAGATGCGCAGCCCGAGAGGGCGGAGCCTCGAAGCATCATCCTGAGGTCCCCGAAGGACGAGGCGGGCGCTCCGGTAGGCAGAATCGGCGCCGGAGGACGACCCTTCGAGGCTTTGGAAAACTGGCTGGACGCGCCTACCCGCCTTACGCCTGCACAGTCCCCCGACGTCCCGCAACCAACCCGCGACCAGCCGCCGCTGCAGCATGCAGGCCAACAAGGCCGATGGCGGCGAGTGCGTTGATCAGCAGCACATTCGCGACGACGGACGGCGAAAAGGCGTCGTCGCCGGAGGGGAGCACGGATGTGGCGGCAAAGAGCACACCTTCATAGGCGACAAAGCCGGCAAGGAAGGCGGCCGCCATCGTCGCGGGGAGATCGGCGGACAGGCGCAGCACCGCAAGCGCCGCGGCGAGCGAGGCGAATGCCGCAATCCCGATCGCAAGCCCCCAGGCATAGCTGTCCCAGGTCTGGGGATAGCCGAGCACGAAATATCCGACCATCTGGTTGGCGAGCCAGGCAAGGAGAACCGCCATCACCGCCATCCGCTGGGGAAGCACGACCGCCGATACCGCCGCCAGCGCCACGAAGGGCGTGACGCAGGCAAAAAGCAGGCTGAGCGCCACGCTCACGCCCGCGATGAAAACCACCCAGGTGGCGGCGAAACCGGGCGCGGCAGGGCGCAGGGGAAGCTGATTCCGTTCGAGCATCGAAAAACTCCATTCGACCGGGCGCATGCGCCCCTAAAAAATAATAGCAAAACCACGCGAAAATGCCAGCGAGCTCCCCTCGGCGCCGGCAAGCCGGAAATGCCGGCGCGCGGGGATAAACCAGTGAAAAATCATCAAGATTCCCAGCGCCGCGCCCCTCGAAAAATGGAAGCCGGCTACATATTTTCGAGCAATTACCACCAGAAGTGAAGTCAGCGAAAATGCATAACAACCGAAACATATAAATTGTTTAAAAACAAATAGATAAACTATAATCAAAACTCCGCAAAAACGAAAAACGCTCCCGCCTGCATTTGTGCGAGAAGTTAAAATTATTGTTAAATCCGCGTTAATCCGGAAATGCAAATATTCGCTATCGCTTTTAGAGGGGGCGCCTCTTAACCTGGGAGCATAGCGTGGATATTCTCGATCGTGGTGCGAATGCCGTTGCCGTTCTTGCTTCACTCTCCAAATCCCAGGCCATGATCGAATTCGATCTCACGGGCAGGATCTTGACGGCGAACGCCAATTTCTGCCGCGCGCTCGGATATGAACTCTCCGAAATCGTCGGCCAGCACCACAGCATGTTTGTCGAAAAGGCTTACGCATCCTCTCCCGAATACAAGGCCTTCTGGGCCAAGCTCGCGGCCGGCAATTACGATCAGCAGCAGTACAAGCGCATCGGCAAGGGCGGGCACGAAGTGTGGATCGAGGCCTCCTACAATCCGGTCATCCGACGCGGCAAGCCGGTCAAGGTCATCAAGATCGCCACCGACATCACCCGCCAGAAGCTGATCGCGGCCGAAGACGCGGGCAAGCTCGACGCGCTCTCGCGCGCCCAGGCAATCATCGAGTTCACGCCGGAAGGCGAGATCCTCGCCGCCAACGAGAACTTCCTGAACGCGCTCGGCTACTCCCTTTCCGAGATCAAGGGCAGGCACCATTCGATGTTTTGCGAACCGGCCTATGCCGCATCGCAGGAATACAAGACATTCTGGCCGAATCTTGCCGCCGGCAGGCTTGCCGCCGATGAATTCATGCGCATCGGCAAAGGCGGCCGCAAGGTCTTCATCCAGGCCTCCTACAATCCGATCTTCGACATGAACGGAAAGGTCTTCAAGGTCGTCAAGTTCGCAACCGACGTGACGCCGCGCGTCGAAAACGTTGAACAGCTCGCCGCCTGCCTGACGAACCTGTCGAACGGCGACCTCTCGCAGAAGATCGCCTCGCCCTTCATTCCCTCACTGGAGCGCCTGCGCACCGATTTCAACAGCGCCTCCGACAAACTGAAGCACGCCATGGCGACGGTCGCCGACAATGCCAGGGCGATTTCCTCGGGATCGAAGGAGATCGGCAGCGCCGCCGACGACCTGGCCAAACGCACCGAACAGCAGGCCTCCTCGGTGGAGGAGACGGCCGCAGCGCTGGAAGAGATCACCACCACCGTCAAGGATGCGAGCAAGCGCGCCGGCGAGGCGGGCGAACTGGTGACCCATACCAAGGCCCATGCGGAGCATTCGGGCCAGGTGGTGAAGGAAGCCATCGAAGCCATGGACCAGATCGAAAATTCCTCGCGGGAGATTTCCAACATCATCGGCGTCATCGACGAGATCGCCTTCCAAACCAACCTGCTGGCGCTCAATGCCGGCATCGAGGCGGCGCGCGCCGGAGAGGCCGGCAAGGGTTTTGCGGTCGTCGCCATGGAAGTGCGCGAGCTCGCGCAGCGCTCCGCCAGCGCCGCCAAGGAGATCAAGGCGCTGATCACCGCCTCCAGCGGACATGTCGCCACCGGCGTGACGCTGGTCAGCAAGACCGGCAGCGCGCTCGAGGAAATCGCCAGGCAAGTCCACGATATCAACGGCAATGTCGTGGCGATCGTCAAAGCCTCGCGCGAACAGTCCACCGCGCTCGCCGAAGTCAACCGCGCGGTCAATACCGTCGACCAAAGCACCCAGAAGAATGCCGCCATGGTCGAGGAACAGACCGCCGCAAGCCACAGCCTGGCGCGCGAGGCCGCAGCGCTTTTCGAGCTGCTCAGCCACTTCCGCTTCGACGACGCCCCCACGACGAACGTCTCCGCCCTCCCCGAGATCAAGGCGACCACACCAAGGCCGGCACAGCCCCAGCGCCCCCGCCCGACAAGATCCCACGGATCGGCCGCCGTGGCGGAAGCGAGCTGGCAGGATTTCTGATCGGGAAAACGCTCCATTTCGCCGTTCGTCCCTAAATCGGGCGTACCCGTAAACGATCCCCGGCGAAAACCGCAAGATCGGTCGAGCGCTTGATATCCCGGTGCGCTTAGTTGGTGCGGCCACGGAGAGCGGAACGATGAAGGCGGCGCTTCAAGCCTACCATGCCCGGATGCAGCGGGTGCTGGAGTACATAGACCGGCATCTGGACGATGATCTGGACCTGGACGCGCTGAGCAGCGTCGCAGCCTACTCGAAATATCACTTCCACCGGCAGTTCACGGCGACCTTCGGTCTCTCCGTGCATCGCTATGTCAAGCTCGCCCGCATGAAGCGCGCTTCACACCGGCTGGCCTACAGGGATGCCAGAAGCGTCACCGATATAGCGATGGATGCCGGTTACGACGCACCCGATGCCTTCGCCCGCGCCTTTCGGCAAAGGTTCGGGCAATCGCCATCCTCGTTCCGGAAATCTCCCGACTGGGAGCCGTGGCTTGCGGCCTTCGGGCCTTTGGACAATGCGAGGAGCAAGCTCATGCAGAAGACTTTTACCATTGACGACGTGACGATACGCGACGTGCCCGCCACGCCGGTGGCGATCATGGAACATCGGGGCGACCCCGCCACGCTCGGCGCCACCATCCAGCGTTTCATCGCCTGGCGCCAGGCCGCCGGCCTCCACCCGAGGACAAGCCCGACCTTCAATGTCTGGCGTTCCGAGCGCCGCCCTGCCTCGCCTGCCGATTACAGCGTCGACCTTTGTGTCGGCACCGACCGGCCGATCGAGGCGAACGGCGAAGAGATCAAAGCCGGCGAGATCAAGACTGGCGAGATCCCTGGCGGACGCTGCGCGGTTCTGCGCGTCGTCGGCCACACCGACAATCTGGAGCCTGCCGCCCTCTACCTCTATCGCGACTGGCTTCCGGCGAGCGGCGAAGAAGCACGCGACTTCCCGATCTACTGCCAGCGGCTGAGCCTCTTCCCGGAGGTGGCGGAGCATGAGGCGGTCGCGGAACTGTTCTTGCCCCTGAAATAGCACCCGCGCCTGACTGCCACGATCTCCCCTTGTCTGTCGCCAATCCGTGTGCTAGACACTGAACCGAATGGTTCAGTATTCTAAAGCCCGTCTCGATGCCTCGTTCGCTGCGCTCTCGGACGCCACCCGACGTGGCGTTCTGGAGCAGCTGGGGCGTGCAGACGCTTCGATCACGGACCTTGCCGAGAAGTTCCACATGACCCTCACGGGCATGAAGAAGCACGTCGGCGTGCTGGAGCAGGCGGGGCTCGTCACCACGGAGAAGGTCGGGCGCGTACGCACTTGCAAGCTCGGTGTGCGACGGCTGGAGGAAGAGGCCGCATGGATCGAGGCGTACCGTCAGCTCTGGGACGCACGCTTCGACGAATTGGACAAGATTGTCGAGGAACTGAAACGGAAGGAGAAGGACGATGGAGAGTAAGCCTACCCCCATGAAGAACCCCACGACGGTGGAACGGACGTCCGAGCGTGAGCTCGTCGTTAGGCGAACCTTCAACGGCCCGGCACATATCGTGTTCGAGGCGTGGACCAAGCCCGAGCTGTTCATGCGGTGGTGGGCGCCGAAGTCGATGGGCGTGCCCCTGCTTTCCTGCGACATGGATGTTCGCGTCGGAGGTGGCTACCGTGTTGCGTTTGGCCACGATGCCTCGAGCGCCATGGAATTCTTCGGCAAGTATCTCGACGTGATACCGAACGCGCGCCTGGTCTGGACGAACGAGGAAAGTGATGACGCTGCCGTGACCACGGTGACCTTTGAGGAAAAAGACGGCAAGACGCTGCTGGTGCTGCACGAACTCTATCCCTCGAAGGAAGCGTTCGACGCCAATTCCGGGGCGGAGGGCGGGATGCCCGAGCAGTTCGAGCAACTGGACGAGCTTCTCGTTGCCCTCGGCGTGGGAGGATCCTGACGTCGTCGATCCCGCGGTCGGCGGCGCGGCAGCCTCCAACGCCCGGTGCCGCCGGTCCCTCTGGTCGGCTGGCGCGTCCGAGCCGGCCTTGCCGGTGACATCAAGAGCCTCAGCTGGTTTCCCCCGCGATGAGGAAGAAAGGATTCCATGACCTTTGCCATAAAGCGCCTGCGCCCCGGCGACGAAGCCCTGTTCGCCAACATTGCCGACGATGTCTTCGATGCACCGGTTGAACCGGCCCGCCTCGCCATCTACCTCAATTCGCCAGGCCATATGATGGTTGCTGCGATGCTGGACGGGCTGATGGTTGGCCAGTGCGCAGGCGTCATTCACTGCCACATCGACAAGGCGGCCGAACTTTATGTCGATGACGTGGGATCGGCGTCGACGCATCGCCGCCAGGGCATTGCGGCGGCCATGTTGACCGAACTCTTTGAATGGAGCCGCGAATTGGGATGTGAAGAGGCCTGGCTTGCCACGGAACATGATAACGACGTGGCCAAGACATTTTACCGCGGCTTTTCACCGATCGAAGATGCCTCGATACAGTTTTATCTGTTCAAACTCTAATGCCGTCCCAAAATGTGCGTGAGTTGCCCCACCCCGCTCGCGGCCAAGGATGAAGCTCTCTTGGCTCCATGAAGGGTTTTGACTTGTCGCGGCTATCTCTGCTTCTGTGCTTTCCAGACGAATTCAAAGGAGTTTGCGCATGGCGACGGGGACTGTGGATATGGGATCGATGGCCGACTGGTTTTCCGGGGTGGTGTCTTCCATCGCAATCATCGTGGCGCTATCGGGCTATCGGCTGCAAGAACGCCAAAGGAAATTCGATCGCGAGCTGTTAGAGAAGCAGCGAAAGGCGATTGTTCGTGATGCCTGCTCGGCGACCGATCAGGTCGTCGCCTATTTCGAAATGTCGAAGCGGATTTTGAATTCGATGGGATCGCCCCTGTCCTTCCAGGCTTTCGTCAGGATTAGGGAGCATCTGCTGACGCTTCATGAGCTTCTGGAAATCCTCTCGCAACGCGTCGAGCTGACTGATGGCGCCATGAATGCTGCCGTGACGGCACGGCGGATCTGCGGCGTGCTGCTCACCCAATTGGACCAACTGGACCGCAAGGAGCACCGCGAGTGGATGGATGCACTGATGACGATCGAAAGGCTCAACACAGCAGCGCAACTGGCATCCGAACGAAGCTCATCCGTGCGCCGGTATTTCGGGCTCTCAGCGTCGACTGCCGCTCAAGACATTGAGAAGAAATACAGCACCTTGGCCAATGAACTCGATTATCCCGCCGACCCCGGCGCCGGGCCGCGTTTCCCCGATCTTTCGACGACGCGCTACTGAGCTCTCACCTTTTGTAGCGCCCAGACGCGCAAACGGCTCCCCGCGACAATATCCTTTGAAATGGTCCAATGAATGGTCTAATTTAACGGGGAGAACCGAGCCCACCGAGCTGGAGTGTGACATGCGGGTATCCGTGACCGATGCCAAGGGGCAGTTGACCGAGCTGGTCCGGCGTGCCGAAGCGGGCGACGAGGTCATCCTCACCCGGCACGGCCATGCCGCCGTGAAGCTGGTTCCGGTCAAGCCGGCACCCGATCGCAAATCGCGCCGGGCGCTCATGGAAGTGGTGCGGGCGACCGCCGCGACCAAGGCTGCCGATGGCCCCGCGGCTGCGCAGAGCCAGGATTTCCTCTATGGCGATGACGGCCTGCCCGAATGATCGCCGTCGATACCTCGGCGCTGATGGCGATCCTGCTCGGCGAGCCGCAAGCCGACGCCCTGATCGCCGTCCTCGAAGCCGAAGACGACCTCTTGATCTCCGCCGGCACAGTCGCCGAAGCCTTGATCGTTGCGGCCCGCCGCAATATCGGCGAGGAGATGGAACGGCTGATCGACGGCCTCGGCTTCGAAATCATCTCCGTCACCCCCGCCTCCGCCCGCCGCATCGCCGAAGCCTACAACAACTGGGGCAAAGGCACCCATCCGGCCAGCCTGAACTTCGGCGACTGTTTCGCTTATGAGGTGGCGAAGGAATATGGGTGCCGGCTGTTGTTCGTGGGCGATGATTTTGGCGTGACGGATGTGGAGAGGGCGCTGTGAGGGATGACCGCGATTTTTGCAACATGGGGCAACGCGGATCGCGGCGAAGCCTACTCCCGTGACATCGCAACAAGCGGATATCTCATGGGCCAGTCAGATCATCTTGTCCTCGAAAAGCAATAAACCATGCAGCGCTTCACAGACCTTTCCGAAATCGATTGGATCAAACACGGCATTGCGAAGGCATCGCCGGAAACACTGGGTACGGTGTCGCGGCTCATCCCGCCGATCTACCCTGCCTATGTGAAAATATTCCACCCGCTCTACGAGGATCTGACGGTCGAGGATATGCAACTGACCTGGCACGAACACGCCATGCGTTTCAGCCAGCCCACCTCAGGAGAGCAGCAGGATTTAGAAGCAACGATCCTCAGCAGCTCGACCATGGTTTATGGGGGACCCACGCCAGACTCTCAGCTCATTCCACTTCGCTGGCGCGCGCTTTGCAGTGCCCTTCGCATTCCCTATGCCCCGACATTATCGGTATGGTCCTTTACGCGGCACTTCGGCGGCGGCAGCTGGCCGAAACGACTGATCGGCCCTGACGAAGGAACTCTGGCTCCGATCGAGCGCGACGCGCTCATATCTGTTCTCCGTCGCCACACGCCGGCAGGTCCCTGCTTTTTTCATTTCTGGTTGCTGGCGACCGAGGACATGGAAGATCTGGTATTTCGAGGGACACTCGACGAGGCAGCCGCTTTTCCCGATGACGTTCCTGGCGTACGCCTGACGCCGACGCATTGGTTCCCTGAGGATCGTAGCTGGCTCGTCTGCAGCGATTACGACCTGACGTTCACCCTGGTCGGTGGATCGGAATCCCTGGTGCAAGACCTGATGGATAGCCAGGTGCTTGAATGTGTTCGCGTTCATCCCGGCACGAGAATTGACAGCCATGCCGACGTTCCCGAACCTTCAGGCTGAGCTCGGCTCATCGCCGGGCTGGAAACCCGAGCGCGTCGTCCCGGATCGCAAATCTTCTGATCCCGCGAGCAATTCTGCACTCCCACTACCTTTCCTCGTAGAAATCAGCCTATAAGCTCAAGCGGAACTCAACACGGGGGAGATTTCGATGGAAGCACGGTACAGGATCGGCGGCATCTTCTGCTTGGCTTTGGCTGGCGTGATCGCCTGGCAGGCGATTTGGCTGCCGCTGCAGGAAGCAAGTCTCGGCGCCGATATGGTGAGCTGGATGCCGCGCGCCACCGTCGTCATCGGACTGTGCCTGGTTTTCGGCATCTATTTCCTGGCGACCGGCAATCGATATCCGTACCGTGACGTCGCGCGGCAGACGCTGACGCCGGTCGGATGGGTCCTGTGCGTGATGATCGCCATCGTCGCTTTGGCCGGATTCTTCGGTATGGACATGTTGCTGCGCTCGATGGGGTATCAGTGACGGACCGGCGCCTTTGCGACAGCCGCAAAACCGCTAAAGCGCATCCAACGGTATCTTCAGATACCGCCTGCCATTCTCCTCCGGCTCCGGCAGCCTCCCGCCGCGGATATTCACCTGGAGCGCGTGCAGCATCAGCTTCGGTTTCGCCAGCGTCCGGTCGCGCGCTTGCCGCAACGCCACGTAGGCGGCCTGGTCCTTGCCTGCGATATGCGGATTGTCGCGTTTCTGGACTGCGACCGTGCTTTCCCAGCGGGGGTGGCGCCCGCCGGGCTGGTAGTCGTGGCCGGAAAACAGGCGGGTTTCCTCGGGCAGCGACAGGATCGCCTCGATCGAGTGCCAGAGGGCGCTGGCGCTGCCGCCGGGGAAATCCGTGCGCGCCGTACCGGAATCCGGGGTGAACACCGTGTCGTGCACGAAGGCGGCGTCGCCGATCAGGTAGGTGACGGAGGCGAGCGTATGGCCGGGGGAAAACATCACCCGGGCATCAAGCGCGCCGATCTTGAACGTGTCGCCATCGGCAAACAGCCGGTCCCATTGCGAGCCGTCGGTGGCAAGCGCCGGCCAGTTGTAGATCTCTTTCCAGAGCGCCTGCACCTCGGTGACATGGGCGCCGATCGCCGTCGGCGCGTCGGTCCTGCCTTTCAGGTAATGGGCGGCGGAGAAATGATCGGCATGCGGGTGGGTGTCGAGGATCCATTCGAGCGTCAGCCGCTCGGCCGCGATAAAGGCGAGGATGGCATCGGCGCTGACCGTCGCCGTCGCCCCCGAGGTCTCGTCGAAATCGAGCACCGGGTCGATGATGGCGCAGCGTTTCGTCGCCGGGTCGGCCACGACATATTGCACGCTCGATGTGGCGGGATGGAAGAAGGCCATCACATCAGGCGACTGCCCTGCCCGCTTCTCCAGAAAGCGCCGCGCGCCGGCAAGATCGAAGCCGTGGCTTTGGCCGAAAGCCTCGATATCGGCCGATCGCATCCGCCCGTCGAGCACCTCGCCCAGCGCATAGAGCGTCAGCGCCCGCGTGCCGCCCTTGCAATGGGCAAGCACCGGCCCCTTGGCCGTGGCCATCGCCGCCTGGAAGGCACGGATATCGGCCTCGGTAATCTCGGGCCCCTTCACCGGCACGAAACCGTAGGAAAGCCCGGCGGCGACCGCTGCCGCCTTTTCCGCCGCATTGCCGGGCTGACCGGGCTCCTCGCCATCCGGCCGGGCATTGATGACGCCGGCAAAGCCGCGCGCCGCAAAATCGGCAAAGTCGGCGGCATCGGGCTGCCCCGCCACCGATATCAGCTCATTGACCCTGACGGATGTCATCGAAGCCCCCTATAAGGACAATCTCATATGGATGGGGCCGGGCGTCAAGGAAATCCACGTGACCAAATCTGGGATGCAGGGAGCAGCGCTGCGGCGCGATCGCGAGATACTTACTTTAAAGGCGCGCCGTCGGGCACCCCCTCTGCCCTGCCGGGCATCTCCCCCACAAGGGTGGAGATCGGCAGGAGGCAATGCCTCTCCCTGAATTTACGATTCATGTGACGGCCAGTTGTTTGGTGACGCCAGTGCGCCCAGCCGATCTCCCCACCTGTGGGGGAGATGTCCGGCAGGACAGAGGGGGGTGTCCCACGGCACGTTCTATCCGCCCTTATCCCGAAACGCGCATCGTCGCCGCACAACCGCATTATACAGTAACGGCAACGCACAAGCATGAGGCCCGTTAAAGGATGCCGCGCCCAATCAAGGCTGCGCCGGCCCCTGCAGGCGGTCCATGACCTGAAGCAGAAGATCGGCGCAGGCTTTCATCGGTTCGTCCTCCGCGCATTTCAGATCGATCCTGGTATCTCCGTCCTCGATCCGGAAGCGGGCGGCTTTGGATGGCGGCGGCCAGCGGTGATGGCCGGGGTAGAAGCCCATATCGCCTCTCCGGCCGTGTCCCCGGAAGGCGAAGCGGTCTCTCGACCAGGCATCCGGCATAGCTTCGTCGCGGGGTGGAGGCGACGCGCCGGCATCGGGCGGCGGCGGCGAGCCGGCATCGGCTGCGGGCGGCGGTGCTGCGCCTGATGGAGGGGCGGATGGCTCCTGGGCGAAGGCGGCTCCAGTGAGCGCGGCAAGCGCAAGGCCGGAGAGCAGGAATCTTTGCATGGCGATCGGTCCTCTGTGGGAAATGCGGGCCTTGCCTAAACCCCGCAACCAGACTTTGGTTCATGCCAGCCTGCCGCCTTCACCCCTTGAGCACGAAGTTGTGACCGTGATGCCGGGAGCAAAGGCCGATCGCTTCAAAAGGAGAGCGTCGCCGCCCCCTGCCCCCGCGTCGCCCACCTTTCCCTCACTCCGGAAGCCCGGCCCTTCGCAACCCCTCGATATAGTTGGCGCGATCGCCCGGCCGGCGAAAGGGCGGCAGGACGTCCGAGAGGTTGGATAGCCGCAGCGTGGGATCGAGCTGGCGCAGGCGGGCCATCATCTCGTTCGCCTGAAGGATCTGTCCTTCAAGAGCATAACTTGCCGCCGTGACGCGGATCGCGCTGGCGTAATTCGGTTGCGAGCGCAGAGCCCTTCTTGCCCATCCGACAGCATCCATGTGGCGCCCGGCGCAGAAACAGGCGAGCGCAGTGTTGAACTCCCAGGCAAACAGGCGGGGATCGCGCGGGCTCAAGCGCATGGCGAGCGCAGCCCGCTCGACGGCTTTGTCCGGCTCTCCCAGGCAAGCCTCGATCCAGGCGCTGTAGCCCCAGGCGACGGCGAGGTTCGCGTTCAGCGCAAGCGCGCGGTCGATGCAGAGCGCACTCTCATCCAGATCGCCGCCGACATAGCCGAGGACATAGCAGCCATAGGACAGAGCGATGGCATCGTCTCTTCCAAGTTCGATCGCCCTCCTCGCCAGTCCGGTCGCCTCGGCGGTCTCCTTCGCAGGGTCCGCCATCCAGCGATGGCTCTTGCGCGAGGCGTAACACCGCGCAGCCCTGGCATAAGCTGCGGCGAATGCCGGGTCTCGTTCGATCGCCTTCATGAAGAGCTGCAGGGCGGCATCGATGGAGTCCCGGCTGATCGCAGTTCTGTCGTGGATCGCCACGCCGCGCAGATAATAGTCGTAGGCATCGAGGCTTTCGGTCGGCTTGCGTTTGGAACGCTCGATCTCGGCCTCCTCCACGCGTGGCGTGATCGCGCCGACGATGCTGGAAGCGATCTGATCCTGGAGATCGAAGACATCCATGAGCGCGCCATCGAAACGATCGGCCCACAGATGCAGCCCGCTCGAGGAATCGATGAGCTGCCCGCTGATCCGCAGCCGCTCGCCCGCCCTGCGCACGCTTCCCTCGACGATATAACGCACACCGAGATTCAAGCCGATCTGCCTGAGATCGACCGGCTCGCCTCTATAGGCGAAGCTCGACTGGCAGGCGATGACGAAGAGGTGGCGAAACTGAGCGAGCTTGGTGATGATGTCCTCGACGATGCCGTCGGCGAAATAATCCTGCTCCTTGTCCCCGCTCAGATTCTGAAAGGGCAGAACGGCAACCGACGGGCGATCGGAGTGGGACGGCGGGACAGGCGGCCTCGCCACGCCGCGGGGCTCCGCCACGCCCTGCACCGGCGGGATCGCCCGCAAATTTTCGTTGCCGTCCCGCGGCCGCAGCGATGCGGTAAGCGCGCTCGTTTCCGCCTCGGGCTCGGCGCCGACATGCTTTTTCAAGGCAGCGTGGCATAACTCGAACTGGCGCCGGGCGGCGTTTTCATGACCCCGGCCGGCGTGGATCCGGATCAGGGCGCGATGCGCGGGCTCGGCGGTCGGATCGGAAGCCAGCAATCTTTCCGCCAGGCTCTCGCAGGCGATCTCTTCGGCCGAGCCGGCTGCCGGCAACACGAGGCTCAGCCGCTCGACCAGCTGCAGCGCCTTGCGCCGGTAGGTGGTTCGATAGAATCCGAACCACTCACCGAGCTCTTCGGGAATGGAAACGCCGGTCAGGATGTCGTCGCGATAAAGATCGGCCGCCAACGCGAGGTCGGCGGGGCGGCCTTCCTCGAGTTTTCGGTCAAACAGCCAGACATCAACCTCATGCATATCAGCTTTCAGCACGACGCCGTCCTGATCGCCCTCGATCCCGTTCGGAAATGATCGCCTGATATCGACGAGCGCCTGCCGCAGGCTATTGCGCGCCTGCGCATCGCCACGCCCCGGCCAGAATGCCTCGGCCAGCGGCTCCCGCCGGTGGCCGCGCCGGCCAGCCAGAACCAGGGCCGCGAAAAGAAGCGAGGTCTTGCGCATGGAAAAGCGGATCGGCTCGCCTTCGGGCGAAGTGACATCGAGGCCGCCAAGCAAACGGATGCGCACCAGTTGCCTCCAATCGTCACCGCCCCGGCGAAATCGGCAGTTCGGTCGATCGATTTAACGCTGATTTAACGGCTTTTTCGCCGCCGTTCACGCTTGGACGAACAGCGCCGCTCAAGCCGCATGGCAAGGTCGACAGCGATCAGGAAAGGAGATCGACCATGACCGACACACACTCTCTCCTCACACGCCGAGCATTGCAAACAGGCCTGTTTGAAAGCGCCGTGGCGATAATAGAAGCAGTCAAGGCACGCTGGCAAGCAGCCGCGACACGAAGGGCATTGGCCGAGCTGACAAGCGATCAACTGGACGATGTCGGCTATCCCCCACCCAATCGCCCGACGCTCGAAATCAAGGCGGGAACAATGACCAAGCTTTTGTCGATGAGGTAGGCGGCCTCCACGACGACAGGCGCCCAAGCGCTCAAGAGGGCCCCATCCCGAGGTGCCCCGCAGGGCCTCTCGGGCTGCGCGCCTCAGCATGAGGGGCGTGGGAGGCTGCCGCACCCATTACAAGAAGCCTGCTGCGCGCTTCCGATTTATTCTGATTTGTCGCCGATTGCACCTTCGGCAAAGCGCTGCAAAGTATCAATCGCGCCGAAAATTCCACGGCCACCGTAGTAAAAACTGCTCCACAGCAATACACTCAGAACAAAAGCCGCAATGAACGCCCAGAACTTCACGAAAATGTCTTTCTGACACAGTTCGGTTTATCTTATATTAGAAATATATACTGAATATTCTCAAGCAAAGCAAATGGATTTATTCAACCGGGGGATTGCATGACATCGACCTCAGGGGAAACTTCAACAGATCGGTAACATCTGGCCAAAAACGGTTTCCACATACTGGAGAAAGCAGGCCCGCCTCTTATTTCAACCCCCAGATGGAAAACGAAAGGACCGCCCGATGCTGAACAAGAACACGATCTGCCTCTGGTACGACAAGGAGGCCGAAGCTGCCGCCCGTTTCTATGCCGAGGTCTTTCCCGACAGCGCCATCGGCGCCATCATTCGTGCGCCTGGAGACTATCCGGACGGCAAGCAGGGAGAGGTGCTGGTCGTCGAATTCACCGTCGCCGGCATTCCCTGCATCGGGCTGAACGGCGGCCCCTCGATCAAGCACAATGAATGCTTCTCCTTCCAGATCGCCACGGAAAATCAGGAAGAGACCGACCGCTACTGGAACGCCATCGTCAACAATGGCGGCGAGGAAAGCGCCTGCGGCTGGTGCAAGGACAAGTGGGGCGTTTCCTGGCAGATCACCCCGCGCGTGCTGGGCGAAGCACTGAAGGCAAGCCCGGCAGAGGCCAAACGCGCCTTCGACGCAATGATGACCATGCGCAAGATCGACATCGCCGCAATCGAAGCCGCCCGGCGCGGCTGAGGCGTGCCGCAGCTTTGCCTAGCCGGAGACGATGTCACAGCAAAAAGCCCCGCCAATCATTGGCGGGGCTGTTCATGCTGAAAATCGATCGCAATAGATCCTGGGAGAATCAATGCCCGCCTTCTGCCAGCCGAAGCTGGCGCGAGGCTTATGGATCAGGCGAACAAAATATCCGAGGCATGATGCACCACGGAGATTTGGTCGGGAATGGTGTTCGAGATGTAGAGCGCATCTGCTGCAGAATCGTAGACGACGTTGGAGATGTAATCGTCTCCAGGCACGTCGATGGTGATATCGACGGCCGTCTTGACGCCGGTTTCGAAGTCGAAGGCAGTGCCTATATGCCCACTGCTATGGGATTCACCAAAGAACAAGGTGCCGTCGACGGCAAAAACGTATCCCATGCCGCCTGCGGCGAAAGTCTTGGATTCGATCGGGTTCAGCGTATCGATATCGAGCTTCGAGACCTGCCAGGTGGAATCGTTGAGGCGGCCGACGACGTAGATCCCGGTCGAATCCTGGATCGTATTGACGGCCGTAAATCCGCCCCAGCCGAAGGTGCCCGGCCCGTTCTGGCCGATAAGGCCGGGGATCGGGGCACCCTGCTGATCGAGCGATCCGTCGGCGCTATCCCATTTCGCCACGTAGGTCTGGTCGGCTCAAGTCCCCGACCCGACCTCGTCGGTCCGTCCGATGATCTCGCCGCCGCGCACCGAGAAATAGGTCCCGGCGATGTCAAATCCGGCAAGGGAGATGGAACTGCTGGCGTGACCAGCCTCGAATGCAGCGGCATTGTCGTAAATCGCCACCGTATGGTCGTCCGCATCGCCAACGCCGGAGCTGACGTAAAATTTGCCCGTCAGCGGATCGATCGCCATCCCCTGGAGTTCGTAATGGTCATCGAAGGGGCGCACGACATCGGCCTGGGCCTCGACATGATTGGTATTCAACGACTTCCCGTCCGTCGCGCCGTCGACAGTCAGCGTGATCACGCCGGCATCCGCGTGGCCGGCGCCGTCGGAGACCTTGTATTGCAGCTTCTCCGTCACATGCTCGCCGTCATTCAGGCCTGCCTTGACGGCCGGGTCGAGATCGTAGGTGAAGCTGCCGTTCGCCGAGAAATGGAAGGTGCCGAACTCGCCCGCCACGTCAGTCGTCTGTCCCTGGCCGGTGGCAATGCTCGTGCCACCCACAGAGCGTAGGAAGAGCGCGCCGGTCGCCTCTCCCGCGTGATCATTGGCAAGCACGTTGCGGGCCATCTCACTTCCCTCGTGGAAGGAGAAGCTGTCATCGACCGCGACCGGCAAGTTCGTGACGCCGTGAATATCGAGCTTGAAGTGGCCGACATCGGTATTGCCGGCGCCATCGGAAATCTTGTAGCCGATCGTCTCCGTCAGCGTCATCCCCTGGAGAAAACCCGCCTTGGAAGCCTCGTTCAGCGTGTAGCTGTAGGAGCCATCGGCCCTGACGTGGAACGTGCCGTGCTCACCCTCGATATCGGTGATCGCACCCTCCTTCTTGGCAAGAACCCGCTCGCTGTCGAAGAAGCTGAGAAACAGGTTTCCGGAGCCCCCGGCCAGATCATTGTCCAGCAGATTGCCTGAAATCACATCAGTCTCGGAAGCGCTCCTGACATCATCGACCGCCACAGGGTTTGCAAGCTCCGTCATGGATATCTCCTTCAAGATCCGTTCGCCTTTGTCGATCGGGAGGAAAGCAGCCGGGACCGGGCAGGTCAACAGTTTTTCTAGCAAGAGTAGTATTTTAGCGTTTCACAGCTTTGTCATTCGAGAGGGACTGATCCGAGGCGCGGAAGCCGAAGGCTGGAGCCTCGAAGGACGAGGCGGGGCGCCGGCGGTTGATAGATGCAAGAAGCAACGCTGCGGCGCGTGCTTCGAGGCTTCGCCCTACCGGGCTGCGCACCTCAGCATGAGGGGCCTCGGAGGATGCCGCGCCAACACTCAAGAGAGCCTCATCCTGAGGCGCGGAAGCCGAAGGCTGGAGCCTCGAAGGACGAGGCGGGCGCATCGGCGACGCCTGCTCCCGTCACTCGCCGACGGTGAATCCCCATGTTAACGGATCGATCAGTTCCGGCGGCGGGATCATCTCCTTGAAATCGACCGGCCGGCGTCTGGCGTCGAAGGCGGTGAAGATCTCGGCTGCGCCCGATGAATCGAGACCGATGAATTTCAACGGTATGCCATCCGGCGTGACACATTCCGCTCTGACGACATTTTTGACGGCCGGCTTCAGAATATCCGGCTTCAAATCGAACCAGGCGCAGTCCACTCCGCGGTGCGAGGCTGGCTTTTTCATGTCGACCCGCTCGAATGTCTTGTCGAACGCGGTGTAGGGATAAGTGGGCGCGCGCGGCGAACGGCGAGCCTCGAAGCGATGCTGGTCGTCCGTCGTCGAGACCGCCATGCCCTGGTCCTCAAGCTCGTTCCAAACCTTGAACTGCACCGCTCCATCAGGATCGCGACGCTCTTCGAGCCGCCATGGATAGTGCCTGAGGAGCCTCACCTCCGACTGGTCGCCGACCTTTCTCATTCTGACATCGAAATCGACGCGATCTGCAGGCCTGTCGGGGTAGCTCCGAAGCGGCCTTAGCCAGAAGGCCGGCTCGAACATTCGTTTCGGCGGCCTGACATCGGCTTCCGCCACCGGTCCGCGCTCGAGCCCGACCAACGCTGTTCCGTCCTGGCTTGTTCCTTCGCTGAACGACTCGTCAGTGCCGACTTCGATGCCATCGCTCGTCACGCAACTGCGCCAGGGCAGTTGCAACAAACCCTCCACCTCAACCTTCTGGACAAGTTCCCACCATTTGCAAACCTCGCCGCCCTTGATGCCGAACTCCCCGGTTTCCTTCGCCTCCGGAGGCGTCACCTTCAGCACGAGTGCGGTCGCGAAATCTTCGTCATCCTCCGATTTTGCGAGCCTATGAAGGGATTATCGAAGTAGTTCCCATAGGAGATGGTCGTGACCGGAGCCTTGACCTCCTCGACCTTCGTCCATCCCTTGTGATGAAGAACCGAGCGCGAAAAGGTTTTTACCTCGCCCCACCATTCCCGAATTTCAAGCGAAGCCTTGTAATCGGGAACATCGCGGCGGGCGAAGAAAGGAATATCATCGGCCCTCCCGCCGTCGGCCGCAAGCAACCCGATGCCTCCCACGAGCAAGAATGCACACGCCGCGACACGTCTTTTCAAGATCGAACCTCGCCAATGTTTGGAAATGGGAATTACAAGAATCGCCACCTCCAACTCTGATTGACTTCGAGCGAAAATCAATATTCATTCAAGCCAAAGTTGAGGATTTAAAATGAAAAACATATTTATATACTTGATATTGGCAGCCGCGATGATTTCGCTTTCGAACTGCACGACGACGTCAAATGTCAGACACGATTCTCACCGGATGACAGCACGGAGCGGCGTAAGGACGTCGGTGCTGCAGAACGCTCACCTCAATGGCGATTGCAAGTTTATTGACTATCCCAGTGTAGATATCGTCGAGCAGCCCAAGCATGGGCGCACCGAGGTTCTCCACCAGCCGGTTGTCGTCGATTCAGGCGGCAAGAAGATGAAATGCGACAAAGTCAAAGCGGATGGCGTTGTTGTCTATTACACCTCGCAGCCTGGCTACGTCGGCAGTGACAAGTTCATTCTCAGGACTCCCGAAGAGCGTGGCCGCATCGTAGAGGGCGTGGCCGACGTGAAAGTCGTCAAGTAGGAGGTCCAGGGTGGCGTCATACGATGCCGAAGCCGCCTACGGAATGAATTGATGCCTGGAAGCGAAAATCGCCCATTGTCGATTGCTCCCGCCGCTTGAAGACGCACTGCTAGGAACGACTGCCGACCGCTTTTAATGCGGCCGCTATCGTGGCGAGGGGAATGACCAGCGACAGGGGCGAGTCGATCAGCGCAAGCGCGCCGTATGTCTTATACCAGTCAGCCACTTTGTCGTTCTTGGTGTCGATCGCCATCACGACGCCGCCGACCTCGGCGGTGACGCGCAGGCATCGCTTGCCGGCAGCCAGCAGCAGTTGGCCGCCCATCCCCTGCCCTTGCAGCCGTTTATCGACAGCCAGACGCGTCAACCGGAAGCCCGGCACCTCGTGGCGGGCGAGACCGCGCTTGACGCCATCAGGCACGATCTCCGGTTTGATGGATGTCGGGGCGAGGCTATAAAACCCGAAAACCGTTTTTCCGTCGGCATCGTCTATCGCAAGGAAGGTCTTGGAGCCGCCCTGATCATGGCTCTGGCGTGCATAACGCTGAAGAAAATCGTTGAGATCGGCATCGCCGCAGTCGAAGGATTTGCGATCGTGATGTTTACCGATCGGCTCTTCATGCCAAGCCGTCATATCGATTTCGGCAACGCGCCGGCAGCGGCCAGCAGCTTGTCATTCGGCTGAGGCGGATTTTCCAAAAGTTCGAGAATGCGCCCGTAATCGCGCTCCGATGCTTTGATGACCTCCGCTTCGGCAATGACGGAATCCGCCTCGCGCAATGCGGATTGCGTCACGAAATTGGTGAGATCCGTATTGCGAAGCGCCGCCGCCCGCACCAGTTTGGCTTTGGCGGCCGCGGCAATGCGCAGGCTCATGCGTTCGTTGTCTTCAACAGCCACTCTCGGCACGGCAGCCTCCATTTGTACTTATTGAAAGAGTACGAAAGATGGCAATGCATGTCAATCGTCGTATGCTTTCAATGAGTACAAAATGAGTTCTGGCGTCGACCTTAAAACTCCGGTTCGAGAAAGTTCGCCAAACTTTCTTCACCCCGCCAGCCCTTGATCTCTACCGTCGCCCGGTTGCGCGGCATTAGGGCCGTCGGCGGATGAGAGAGCCTCATCCTTGGCTGGAGCCTCGAAGGGCGAGGCGGGCGCGCCCCGCGTCGACAGATGCAAGAAGCAACGCTGCGGCGCGTGCTTCGAGGCTTCGCCCTGCGGGCTGTGCACCTCAGCATGAGGAGCGGCAGAGGATGCCGCGCCGGCTATCGTCAGAACTCACCCCTCGCCCACCAAACCCCTGATCTTCGCCACATCCTCCGCCGTCGCCGGATTATACACCACCATGCTGAGATCAGGCCGGCCGTCCACCTGGAAGGAGGAATATTCGAAGGAGAGGCGGCCGAGGACCGGGTGTTCGATGTGCTTGGCGCCCTCGCCGTGGGTGCGCACGTCGTTATCTCTCCACATGGCGAGGAATTCCGGGCTCTTGCGGCAGAGTTCGTCGACCAGCGGCTCCACTTGGGCGGCCGCGCCTGCACGCGCCGCATCCACCCGGAAGGCGGCGACGACGAAGCGGGCGACGCTTTCCCAGTCATATTGGGCGGCCCGCACGCGCGGGTCGAGGAAGATGAAGCGCAGCACGTTGCGCTCTTCGGGCGGCAGCGCGGCGTAATCGGTGAGCAGCACGGTCGCCGCCCGGTTCCAGGCGACGACGTCCCAGATCGCGGTGCGGATCAGCGCCGGGCTCGGATCGAGCGCGTCGAGCACGCCCTGCAGCCGCGGCGTGACACCCTGTTCGCTGCGGTAGCGCACCTCGGGCGGGCGGCCGAGGCCGATGAGGAAGAGGTGTTCGCGCTCGACATCGGTCAGCATCAGGGCGCGTGAGATCCGATCCAGCACGTCGGCGGACGGCGCGCCGCCGCGTCCCTGCTCCAGCCAGGTGTACCAGGTCGGGCTGATATTGGCGCGGCCCGCCACCTCCTCGCGCCGCAGCCCCGGCGTGCGCCGCCGCTCCGCCCCGAAGCCGAAGGCGGCGGGATCGAGCTTGGCGCGGCGGTCCTTGAGATAGGTGCCGAGCCGATTGTCCGAGGCGATGAATTCGCTCATCCTGTTAGCCTTTATACCATGATAATGTCACTACTTTACCATGATAGCATCCCGGCCGATATCTGTCCCATCAAATCAGGAGATATCGATATGCGCATATTCGTCACTGGAGCCACCGGCTGGGTCGGCTCGGCCGTCGTCAGCGAATTGCTGGGCGCCGGCCATCAGGTGCTCGGCCTTGCCCGTTCGGACAAGGGAGCGGCAGAACTGGCGGCATCAGGCGCTGACGTTCAGCGCGGCACGCTCGACGATCTGGAGGGCCTGAGGCGCGGCGCGGCCGAGACCGACGGCGTCATCCACACGGCCTTCAACCATGACTTCTCGAAATTCGCCGAAAACTGCGCCGCCGACCGGCGCGCCATCGAGGCGCTCGGCGCCGCGCTGGAAGGCTCCACCCGCCCGTTGCTCGTCACCGCAGGCCTCGGCCATGCGCCCGGCCGCATCGCCACGGAAAAGGACCCGCCGCTGCCGACATCGGATACCTATCCTCGTGCTTCCGAGGCGACGGCGGCAGCCCTTGCCGCCCGCGGCATCAACGCCTCCACCGTCCGCCTTCCGCCCTCGGTGCACGGCCATGGCGACCATGGCTTCGTGCCGATCCTGATCGATACCGCCCGGCAAAAGGGCGTCTCCGCCTATATCGGCGATGGGGAGAACCGCTGGCCGGCCGTGCACCGCCTGGATGCCGCCCGCGTCTATCGCCTGGCGCTGGAGCATGGGCCGCAGGACGGCCCCTTCCTCGCGGTAGCGGAAGAAGGCGTGCGCTTCCGTGAGATCGCCGAACTGATCGGCCGCCGCCTCGGCGTGCCGGCGGTTTCGCTCTCGCAGGAAGAGGCGGTGGAGCATTTCGGCTGGTTTGGAATGTTTGCGGGTTTCGACATTCCGACATCAAGCGAACATACCCGGGCGCTGCTCGGCTGGCAGCCGAGGAAGCCGGATCTCCTAGCGGATATGGACCACCCGGCTTATTTTGGCGGGTAACCTTGGGTGGGCGCCCCCTCGTTCGGGGAGCAGCGTTGGAGGATGCCGACGCTCAAGAGAGCCTTACCGGACCGGAAAATATGGAACAGTGTCGGCCCCCGTCGGTTGTTCAGAGGTCGCAACCACAAAAATGCAGCCGAACATGAGCAAGACCAACGCTAGGGAACTTCAGAAGCGCGCCGAACGGCAGGTCGAAAACACCAGCGCCGGCGGCCATCTCGGCGGTACCTATTTCGGCCAGCAACCCGATGGCAAAACCGCCTCTTCGACCACCAACGACAGCGCCAAGGCGCGGCCGAACGACGGAAGCAATTGAGGGCGGAAAGCCGCTCTTCCTATTGCGTTTATGGTGATGGGGCATTTCGAAAGGGCGTGCCGTGGGTGTCCGCGGCACGCCCTTTCCTCTGTCCCATTACTCATCCCACATGCAAGGAAGATATTCCGAACGGCGGCAGTCTCCTGGGCTCTCCAAGGTGAGGCTCTCTCGGGCCGCCCGTCATTGATCGGCAACGCCTCCGCCCTAATTTCTGCCGCAGTGGGATCTGTGAGCGAAGGCGGAGGGGCGACGTGGCATCCTATTCGATTGACGATGCGATCCGGGAATTGGCCCCGGTTCTCGGCAAGGCGCCGGTGGGCGCCGTCAGCGGGGAATGGACCGCCACGACTATGCAGGCCGGCCATTCCTCCCGCACGGGCGGCTATCGCGATGCCCAAGGCAGGCAGCTTCCGGAGGACCCCAGCTATTCGCTCGGCATCATCGACGACGTCGTCGAAAAGCTCGATGCGGCAGCACCACGACACTTCAACACAGTGGTGATCCGCTGGAAGAAGCCGAAATTTCCCTTCATGCGCGCTGATGTCACGCTCGAAACCAATTTTGACGAAGCGATCGTCCCGCGCGGGCCGGACGACCCGGTCTACGAGGAAGCGGCCGCCGCCCGGCGCGCCTTCTGGCAGGGTCGCGGCGCGCTGCAGGTGGGTTTTGCCGCCGAGCGCGAAACGGCCAATATCTACAATCAGACGAAATGGTTCGGCCCGCACCGCCGCATCCTCGCCATCGATGCGCCGGGAAAGCTGATACTCGCCACCGACGGCCTTTCCACCCCCTGGGCAGGCATTGCCGATCCGGAGAACGGCGTCGAATGCGAACTCTACATGGAGTTCGATGCCGCAACGCTTGACGCGGCCGGAATCAGCAACTGGGCGAACCTTCTGATCAACATCGGCGACCTGATGGCCGACGGCCATCGCGTCGCCCGCGACGTCGAAAAGCACGGCGCCATCCTCTTCTGCCGGCTGACGGAAGATTACGCGCCGCTGACCCGCATCATGCTGAGCCGCACTGCCGACCGGATCGAAGGCCTGCCCTTCGGCTCCGTGCCGGTGATCCTCGCAACGCCGATCGCCGAGGCCGAGATCGAGAGACAGGACCTCTCCGACGACTGGGGCGCCACGGCCGCACGCCACGCGCTGGCGAAACGCGGGATCAGGAATTGATGCTTATGAGGGGCGTGGTGTTCGGCGATATCAGATCGCGGGTGGGTGTCTTTTTTCCAGGCATCGTAGGGGCCATCTGCCTTCCGCTTGCCGCTCAAGGCGCTCGTCGCTAGCGCTCCTGCCCCCCCTCATCCGACCCTTCGGGCCACCTTCTCCCCAGCGGGGAGAAGATGCCGGCAGGCAGATGAGGGGGTGAGCGGCAAAGCCGCGAATGCACGAAGCGAAAGCGAAGGGCACCAATAGAGGACGTACTATACCCCTCGCATCCGGGATCTTAGCCGCCTCGCCTTCGAGGCTCTCTTGAGCGCCGGCGCCAATCGCGCCGGCCGCCCCGGGCAACCGCAGCCAATCCCCACCCTACTCGTTAATGTCAGGCTCCACCACCTGGGCAAGATTGCGCAGCGAATCCTGCCAGCCGAGGTAGCAGGCTTCCGGCGGGATCACGTCGGGCACGCCGGCCTGGGTGATATTGACCTCGGTGCCGACCGAGACCTTTTTCAGAGTCACGGTGACTTCCATTTCGCCGGGCAGGTTCGGATCGTCGAACTTGTCGGTGTAGCGGACGAGCTCGCCCGGGACGAGTTCAAGGTATTCGCCGCCGAAGGCGTGGGCGTGGCCGGTCGTGAAGTTGCGGAAGGACATTCTGAAGGTGCCGCCGACCGACGCCTCCAGGTGATGCACGGTGCAGAGAAAGCCGTTCGGCGGCAGCCACTTGGCAAGCGCGTCGGCTTCGATGAAGGCGCGATAGACCTTCTCCGGGGTGGTCGCGAAAACGCGGTGCAGGCGGATGGTGCTTGGCATGGTCGTGATCCTCTTGAATGGACGGAATGGACGAGCCTAGGACGGCCGAGGCCTCCGCGATCCGACACCGGATCGACCTTTTGTTCAAGAAAAATTGCTTGGCGCATGCCGCGCAAATTATTCGGCGGATGTTGCGAGGGATCGGCCGGGAGAACAACCCGGCCGATCCGCCCCATCTCAAAACTTGTAGCTGGTCCCGAAGAGAAGCTTGTCTTGCGAAGCGCCGACATCGCCGATGGCAGAGCCGAAGTCCTTGTCGCCGAAATCCAGATGGCGGTATTCGCCGCGCACCAGGATATTGTCGGTGACGGCGTGTTCGATGCCGCCGCCGGCCGTCCAGCCGATCAAGATGCCGTCCTTCTTTCCCACAGCGGGGATATCGACCTTGCCGCCGGCGGCCGCCGCGCCCGCCGTCGCGAAGAACAGGGTCCGGCCCCAGGCATAGCCCAGCCGCGCCCGGCCGGAAGCATCCCATTCGAGGTCCGCGTCGCCATTCTTCTCGAAGTTGTAGTTGAAGTCGTTCTCGATGCCGTAGACGATGTTTCCGGATTGGAAGTTGTAGCCGGCATGCAGGCCGGCTGAGCCGCTATTGGCATCCTGATCCGAACCCAGGATCTTCGTCTGGCTCCAGGAATAGCCGCCTTGAGCGCCGAGATAGAAGCCCGACCAATCATAGGCCGAGGAGACCTGCCATCCGGGCTGGGCGGCCGGCGTTTCGTAGGTGAGGTCGGCGGCAGCGGCCGGGATAGCGACCGAAAGCGCCAGGGCGGCGCAGGCGACGAGTCTGATATGCATGGGAGATGCCTCGTTTCATTGACAGAAAAAGAGAGGGCGATCGCAACGCCGCCCGGCTCTTGAGAACCATGCCCCGCGCCGGTGTTGCGGAGTGTCTTTTGACATTGCGTTTTGTTGCGAGCCGGTCTCGGCGTAAGGAATGGCCTCAGCCGAGCGGGTTCGGCGAAAGGCTGTCGACGATGACGGTCACAGCGTCGCAGGCGATCACCACCCTCAGAAGGAAGACCAGGAAACCCAGGCGATAATAGGCGCGCTCCCCGGCGCTTGCCTCCGCAAGGGCTGCCTCCCTGCTCCCGCCATGCCGGATGGAGACTGTGACCAGCCAAAGCATGTCGAAGATCGCAAACTGCACCAGGCTCGCGCCAAGCAGCCAGAAGATCGCATTGCCACCGAGGCAGACAGCCCAGCCGCAGAGGTCGCCGCGCGTGCCCGGAAGGCGCGCCAGGCGCGGCCGCAGCCTGACATTCCGGATCTTTTCGGCATCGGCCATATTGCTGCTCTCCGGCAAGGGGTTCAGCCGTAGGGGAGCAGATTTGGCGAGGATTTCGTGTTGCGTTGTATGTCGGAAGATTTTTTGTTGTTCCGGCCGGCGCTTGCGCCTGAGATACCGCGTCGGCCGCCCGCAACATTTCGCAACAAATCAGAATGCAGCGCGACGATGCACTCCGGTATTCTAAAACCCGGCAGCCTTTCAGATCAGGAGTACAGCGTGACATACCGGTATCCAGATGAGATAGTCCGCCCGTCGCCCGGCAAGCCGGCATTCCTTCCACCTCCTGCAGCAGCCCATGACATGACGCTATCCGAGCAAGCCGCCATCCTCATCGTCGAGGACGATCCCGAAATCGCCGCCATGCTGATCGAGCTGATGAAAAACAACGGCTTCGATGCGGCGTCCGTCGCAAACGGCGTCGAGATGGACCGCCTGCTCGGCCGCCGCAAATTCGACCTCGTCGTTCTCGACGCCATGCTGCCGGGGGAGGACGGCTTCAGCATCTGCATGCGGCTTCGCGCCGCGCGCGCTATCCCCATCCTCATGCTGACGGCGCGGCGCGAGGATATCGACCGCATCGTCGGGCTCGAACTCGGGGCCGACGACTACGTCACCAAGCCGTTCAACTCGCGCGAACTCGTCGCCCGCATCCGCAGCATCCTGCGCCGGGCGGCGCTGTCGCTGCGGCAGGAGGAGGTGCCCGCGCCGCTTACCTTTTCGGGATGGCGGATCGACCCGAACAGCCGCCAGCTCTTCGATGCCGATGGCGACGAGGTTTCCATGACGACGGCCGAATTCGACCTGCTCTGGGCCTTCTGCCGCAACCCGAACAAGGTGCTGACGCGCGAACAGCTCCTGTCGATGACGCATGCCGGCTCGGCCGGGCCGGTCGAGCGCAGCATCGACGCGCATATCAGCCGCATCCGGCAGAAGATCGAACCGAACCTCAGGGACCCTTCCTTCATCAAGACGGTTCGCCTCGGCGGTTATCTCTTTGCCGCGACCGTGGAGCGGCTCGCTTGAAATATCTCCGCGGGGCGTCCATCCGCACGCAGATCCTTTTCCTCGCGATCCTGCTCGTCGTCCTCGTCTCCGTCGTCGCCTCGACCACGGAACCCTTCATCTATGGCCGTCATGACCGGGGGCTGGAGATCGGGCTGCTGGCGGGACGGATCGAGGGCATCGCCGACCGCTTCAGCGAGACGCATTCGGTCGAAGGAGAGGTCGCCGTTCTGGCGGCTGCCGAACGGCTCGGAATAAGGGTCGCCAGGATACCCGCCAGCCAGCTGCCCTATCCCGGCGAAGCCGTTGCCGGCTCTCCCGCCGAAACTCTCCCGAAACTGCGCAGCGCCCTGGATGGCGATTTCTTCCGTGAGCTGCGCCATATATTCGACAGGCAGGTCGCGCCTCCGCCTCTCATCGTCAAGATCGATGCCGACCGGGCGCTTGCCTTTTCTCTGCCCGTCTTTCCCCGTGCCTTGTGGTTCTTTCCGGCGGTTGCCAGCGGTATCCTGAAGATCGTCATTCCGCTGGCGCTCCTTGCCTTCTTCAGCAGCTGGCTGATCACCCGCCCGCTCACCCGTTTTGCGACGGCCGCCGAGCGCGCCAGCACCGATGCCAGCCTCACCGAGCCCTTCGTGGCGGAGGGTGCCGTGGAGGTGCGCAGCCTCGCCGCCTCGCTCAACGTCATGCGCAACCGCATCCTTGAGATGGCCGAAAGCCGCACGCGCATGCTGAGCTCGATCGGCCATGATCTTAGAACGCCCCTCACCCGGCTGCGCATGCGGGCCGAGCGCTGCGAAGACCCCGAATTGCAGCGAAAGATGCTCGCCGACCTCACCATGCTGGATTCGATGATCGACGAGGCGCTGGCCTTCCTGACAGATGCCCGGCACAACGTGCCGTCACGCAAGGTGGACCTGTCGAGCCTGCTCCAGACGGTCGCGACCGATTTTTCCGAAGCCGGCGTCGATGTCGCCTATTCCGGCCCCAGGCGGCTGAAATATACGTGCAAGCCGCAGGCGCTGACGCGCGCCGTCACCAATCTGGTGGAAAACGCCTCCCGTTACGTGACGAAGATCGAGATCGAATTGCAGGAGGCCGGCGACCACGGCGTCTTCATCCGGGTGAAGGACAATGGCCCAGGGCTGACGGATGAGCTCAAGGCGCGCGTGCTGGAGCCCTTCTTCAAGGCGGACGAGGCCCGCACGACAGGCGTGGGCGGTGGCTTCGGGCTCGGCCTGCCGACGACCGAAGGCATCATCCGGAAAGGCCATGGCGGTACGTTGACGCTACGGGACGGAAAGCCCGGCGGTCTCGTCGTGGAAATCCGCCTGCCTCCGGTCCACGACACCGGCTCCGGCCAACTTTCGCCCCCTGAGAGCTGATTTCGGCGAACATTTCCGAACATCAAAGAAAATTCCGCAACCTCGCTTGCGGGTAGAAACGGCTCCTGTCGACCTATGGTCAAATTCCCAGGAGCCCGAATTGAAGAGATCATTCCCCATCGCCGTGGTGCTGGCCGCGGCCTCTGCGGCCATTGCAGGCTGCACCACCGCGAGCCCGACGGTCTATGAGGGGCTCGCCTCGGCCGGGCAGCTTCGGCCGAACCCTGAGGATGATGGCGGCCGCATCCCTTACGCCTACCGCAGCAATGTCGATTGGCGCCAGTATGACAAGATGATCATCGATCCTGTGACGCTCTATCGCGGCCCCGACAGCCAGTTCGTCAAGATGGAAGAGAAGGACAAGCTGGCGCTCGCCACTTACATGCAGAGCCAGTTCACGGAGACGCTGAGACCGCGCTTTGCCATCGTCGGCGCGCCGGGACCGGGCACGCTGCGGCTCCGCCTGACGCTGACCGGGGCGAAGGCGACGACGCCGGTGCTCGGGCCGTTCTCGCATTTCGATGTAGCGGGCGGCGTCTATAATGGCGTCCAGGCGGTCAGGGGCCGCGAAGGCTCGATGACCGGCTCGGTGAACTATGCGGTGGAAATTTACGATGCCGCGACGAGCCGCCTGCTCTATGCCTTCATCACGAAACAATATCCGAACGCCATGAATGTCGGCGCCACCTTCTCTGCCCTCGACGCCTCGAAAGTGGGCATCCGCAAGGGCGCAGACGCTCTTCTTGAGGCGTTGAGATAAACGTGCCAGCCAGCGAGCGGCTCGCCGTCACCGGCGAGCGGCTTAACCGGGCATGCCCTCGAATTGCGGAAGATCGAGCGGCTTTGCCCATTTCAGCCGGCGCCTGGTGAACATTTCGACCCCGGGCTCGATCAGCTCGGGCCGGTCGAGGCTGCCGAGCGTCACGAAGACGAGGCCGGGGAAGCTTTCCAGGTTGCTGCTGAACAATCGGGCGCCGCACTCGCCGCAGAAGTTGCGGTCGAGCCCCTTGCCGGAATCGGCGATGTAATGAAACGCCTTGGGGCTGCCTGCGGTCAGGGTGAAATCCTCCTGCGGCACGGCGAAGAAGGTCGCCGCCTCGCCGCCCGTCGCCCTCTTGCAATCCATGCAATGGCAGTCGGCGACGAAATTCGGATCGGTGCCGAATTCGAATTTCACCGCGCC
The DNA here is from genome assembly GCF_003938655.1 of Rhizobium pisi. Lineage (GTDB taxonomy): Bacteria > Pseudomonadota > Alphaproteobacteria > Rhizobiales > Rhizobiaceae > Rhizobium > Rhizobium pisi. The sequence goes on along the minus strand of NZ_RJJT01000028.1, from coordinate 30,250 downwards.
GCAGGCGCATTGCCCGGTATATTTCCTGCTCATGCGTCAAACCTCCCACGGTCGGCAGCTTCAAGCCGCGGCCTGTTTTCTCAGAGCAGCAAGAAGCATGCGGGCGCCCTCTTTCGACGAGGCCGGGTTCTGGCCGGTGATCAGCAGCCCGTCCTGGACGACATGCACGGCCCAATCGACCGTCGAGGAAAACTTTGCCCCCTGGTCCCTCAGCTCGTCCTCGAGCAGATAGGGAACGACGTCGATCAGATGCACGGCATCCTCTTCGGAATTGGTGAAGCCGGTCACGGTGCGGCCCTTGACGATCGGCGTGCCATCCGGCGCCTTCACATTCATCAGAATGCCAGGCGCGTGGCAGACCAGCGCCACCGGCTTTCCCGCCGCAAACATGTCCTCGATCAGCGACAGCGCATGGCGGTCGTTCGTCAGGTCCCAGAGCGGGCCGTGGCCGCCGGGGAAGAACACGCTGTCGTAATCGGCCGCGCGGATTTCGGAGAGCTTCCGGGTGTTGGCGAGCGCCGCCTTTGCGGCCGGATCTCCTTCGAAGCGTCTCGTATCGTCGGTCTGGAATCCGGGCTCGTTGCTCTTCGGGTCGAGCGGAGGCTGGCCGCCCTTCGGCGAAGCGAGCGTGAGGTCGACGCCCGCGTCGCGGAACACAAAATAAGGGGCGGCGAATTCCTCCAGCCAGAACCCCGTCTTCCTGCCGGTGTCACCCAGCTGGTCATGCGATGTGAGAACCATGAGAATTTTCATTGCTCAGCTCCTTCATCCGCCGCGACCAAAGCCGCCGGCGTCCGGGTTTACGGTGAAATACTGCTGCAGATCTCATGCTGAAACGGCTAAAACATAGACCCGCGGCCGCCGGGGCACAAGCTCCGGCGTGGGGTGTTTCTACTCAGGGGCGCAGTGAGTCATCGTGGAGGAATGCGCGGAGGAAGCGCTCTGCGTGTCCGGCTGTTTATCTGCTTATCGCCATGGCGTACCGTGCGGCCCCCTCATCCGCCCTTCGGGCACCTTCTCCCCGCCGGGGAGAAGAGGGAGCGAGCCGCGGTCTCATCAGTTCCTCGGGTGTCGGGTGAGAGAGATGTACGGCGCTGCCGCGAGTCTCTTCTCCCCGGCGGGGAGAAGGTGCCGGCAGGCGGATGAGGGGGCCACACGGCACGCCCTCTCCTTCCGTCATGCTGACCCACAGCCCTCTCTCACCCCACCAAAATCGTTCGCACCAGATCCGCGTGATGGACCTCGGCGACGTCAGGGTGGGAGCGCAGGCGGCTCTTCAGCTGGTTGATGCCGACCTCGCGAAAGATCGGGTTGAGCGGGTCGACGGAGATGCCGCGTTCGGCGCGTTTCAGCTCGTCGGGAAGCGCGATGACGGGGATCGTCGCGTCCGGCCGCGAGCCGAGGAAGAAAGCGACGGAGAAGCGCTCGACGCCGGCCGGCGGTGCGACGACGTCATGCACATCGGCGCGAACGAAGCCGTTGGTCGCAAGCTCCAGAAGCTCGCCGGTATTGATGACGAAGGTGCCCGACACCGGCGGCGCGCCGATCCATTCGCCCTCTTCGGTGCGCACGCGCAGGCCAGGCGTCGTATCCTGGAGCAGCACGGTGACGAAGCCGCCGTCCTTGTGGGCTCCGACGCCCTGGTCGGTTTCCGCCACCTCGCGGCCGGGATAGCGGATGATTTTCAGGAACTGCGAGGGCTGCGGCTCGTAGATTTCGGCAAAGACGTCTTCCGGCTGGCCGAGTGCGACTGCGATCGCCTTCAGGATGTCGATGCCGATGCGCGTCACCTCGGCCTGATAGGCAAGCAGCAGCGGCCTCAGCTCCGGCAGGCCCGCCGGCCACTGGTTCGGCCCCTGCAGGCGCTTCCACGGCGGCGTATCCGGCCCGATCTCGGCGGCCTCGCCCTCCGTATTGATATCGAGCTGCTCGCGCCAATCCCGCTCGCCGCGAGTGCGCTCCTGCCCCGCCCTGTTGTAGCCGCGAAAATGCGGCGACTTCACCATCTCGATCGCGAGCTTCTCTTCCAGGGGAAGCGCAAAGAAGCGTTTTGCCGTCGAAACCACATCCTCGATCAGCTTCGGATCGACGCCGTGCCCTGTGAGATAGAAGAAGCCGTGGGCATGGAGCACATGGCGAAGCTCGGCGACAAAGCCCGCGCGCCCTTCGGAAGAGCCGTAATAGCGCGAGAGATCAAGGGTCGGCAGCGAGGCCGCCGCAGGGATCGAGGAAGATGGAAGGCTCATGGCATATCCTGTAGCTGGCGACGCATCGATGACGGTTTTCGATGAGCATAGGCGCAATGGGCACGCTTTGAACGACGCCACATTCGCCGTTCCCGGTGCTTCACGAAAAAGCTTTGCGCTGGAGAAAGGCGCCGGGAAACAAACGTTCGTCACGCCGTCGATCAGGACGCGATCCGCCTTACCGACCGGCGAGTTCGGCTCTCAGATCGGCGAAGGCTTCCCTGACACAATCGGCAAGCGGCCTCCGCCCCTGCTCTTCCATCCATCCGTCGATGGCGAGGCGCAAGGCGCCGATGGAGATCATCGCCAGCATACGCGCCTTGCGCGGCGAAATTTGCGGCCACATCTCGCACAACACCTCGAAGGTGGTCTGCTCCATCTGCAGATATTTGCTCTGGTTGCTCGCACGCAGCTGTTCATTCGAGCGAAGAATGCGGTCGATCACCATCGCCTGCCCGGCATCCAAATTCGCCATCAGTTTCAAATGAGCGTTCCTGATCGCATCGAGCGGCGGCTGATCCGCCGCTTCCGCCAGAACGGCGGTGCGGAAAGCCTCCGGCAGGCCCTTCTGCCAAGCGGCCAGAATCTCCTCTTTCGATGAGAAATAATAGAAGAACGTCCGCCGCGAGATGCCGGCTGCCTCGGCGATCGCATCCAGCGTCGTCGCCTCGTATCCATCGGCGGCAAAGAGCCTGAGCGCTGAATCGGTAATACGCTCAAGCGTCTCCCGCCGCTTCTTCTCGCGCCAGCCTTCCTGTGTCGATCGATCCTGTTCCATATCGAGAGCGATATCAAAAATCGCATCTCTTGTAAAATTACACTCAGTGCAATATCTACCCAGCAGTGGAATTTGCGAGGACTGATATGAAAAGAGTGCAATATGATCGCTATGGTGGGCCGGAAAAAATGTATTTCGGCGAATGCGACGTGCCTAGGGTCGGCGACGGCGAAGTGCGCGTCTCGGTGAAAGCCGCGGCAATCAATCCCTTCGATTGGAAACTGCGTCAGGGCGCGATGAAACTGGTGACCGGCAGACGTTTCCCGAAAGCTATGGGCACCGATTTTGCCGGGCTCGTCGAGGCGGCCGGCCGCAATGTCGGCAATGTCACGGTCGGCGATGAAGTCTTCGGCACCGTGGATTTCAAGAAATCCGGCGCCTTTGCCGAAGCGGTCGTGGTGAAAGCCGACCATGTGGCGAAAAAGCCACCGCAGCTTTCCTTCGCCGAAGCGGCCTCCCTTCCCATTGCCGCGATGACGGCATGGGCGGCTGTCATCGACAGGGCGCAGGCGCGTCCCGGCGCGCGCATCTTCATCAACGGCTGCAGCGGCGCGGTCGGCGCCTTCGCCGTCCAGCTCGCCATCTCCCGCGGCGCGCATGTTGCCGGCGCATGCGGACCGGCATCGAGGGACAGCGCGAGAGCCGCCGGCGTCGCCCCGATCTTCGCCTATTCCGACAGCGAGGCTTATGCGCGGGGCGGAACCTATGACGCCGTTTTCGACACGCTCGGCACGCTCGACGTCGGCCACGGGCTTTCGATGCTCAATCCGCGCGGCGTCTTCGTCGACATCAACCCGACACCCGGCAGGCTCCTGCGCGGCATGCTATCTCGCCGTTACAAGCTCGCCTTTGCCACCATGGGCATCAAGCGCCTCCCCGAGATCGCCGAGCTCGCCGCCAGCGGCACGCTGCGGCCGGCGATCGGCCTGGAAGCGCCCTTCACCGACGCCCTGTCGGTCATCGCCGATGCAGAAACCGGCCGGCGCACCTCCGGCAAGACGGTGCTCACGTTCTAAAGGCGCCGCCGGCTGGTATGCAAGAAGCAGCGTTGCGGCGCGTGCGTCGAGGCTCCGCCCTCTCGGGCTGCGCGCCTCAGCATGAGGGAGGCCGGAGGGTGCCGCGCCCGCGATAGCAGGTGCAGGAGAAGGCTGCCTCTTACCCTAACCCTACCGGGGTCGAGCCGCCTGTCTCGACCCGTCCTCCGGACCCCCGCTTGCGGGGAGAGGGGACGTGCCTTGTGAGAGTGAGTGGGAACGGAGAGGTCGCGGTTTGTCCCTTCTCCCCGTCAAAACGGGGAGAAGGTGGCGGCAGCCGGATGAGGGGCCACGCCGATCTTCACAACCAATGTGTCGTATCACATTGAACCTACTGCTCCTGCTCCCTCAAGCCGCCTTCTCAACCCCCGCCTCGCGCATCGCCTGCGGCCTTCCAAGCAGATAACCCTGCGCCTCGTCGCACTGTTCTTCGAACAGCGTATCCAGCTGCGCCTGCGTTTCCACGCCTTCCGCCAGCACCGGGACCTCCAGGCTGCGGCCGAGCGCAAGGATGGCTCTGACGATCGCCTTGGATTGCGGGCTGCTCTCGACCTCGGCCATGAAGCTCTTGTCGAGTTTGATCTTGTCGAAGGGAAACGCGCGCAGCGTCTCCAGCGAGGAGTAGCCGGTGCCGAAGTCGTCGATCGCGATCGAGACGCCGAGAGCCTTGATCTGCCGCATGGTGCGCAACGCCTTGTCCTTGTCGACGATGATCGAGCTTTCGGTGATCTCGATTTCGAGGCGGCGCGGATTGAGGCCGGTTTCCGAAAGGATGCCTGCTATGACAGTCGCCATGTCGGCATGGCCGAGCTGGATCGGCGACAGGTTGACCGCGATCTTGTAGCTGTTGTTCCAGCTTGCGGCCTCCCGGCAGGCTTCCCGCAGAACCCATTCGCCGATCGGAAGGATCGCGCCGCATTCCTCGGCAAGGCCGATGAAGTCCATCGGCGGGATGTTGCCGAGTTCGTGATGGCGCCAGCGCAGCAGAACTTCGTATCCGGTGATCTCTCCCGTCCGCACGGATTTCTGCACCTGATAGTGCAGATGAAGCTCATCGCGATCGATGCACGCCCAGAGGTCGTTTGCGAGCGCGCGGCGGCGCCGTGCGGTCTCGTCCATGGCGGCCTCGTAGAAGCACACCTTCTGCAGCAGAGATTGCTTGGCGCGGTACATGGCAAGGTCGGCATTGGCCAGAAGCCCGTCGACGCTCTCGGCATCGCCGGGATAGATCGCGACACCGAGGCTGGCCCCGGTCTTGATCTCAAATCCGTCGACGGAGATCACCCCGGCCAGGGCGCCTTCCAGGCGCGCGATGAAATCGTGCAAGGCGCTGAGATCGTCGAAACGTTTGGTCGCGGAGAACTCGTCGCCGCCGAACCGGGCGATCAACTCGCCCTCCTGCCGCGCCTCGCCGAGACGCCGCGTGAGCTCGACCAGAACCATGTCGCCGACGCCGTGCCCGTGCTGGTCGTTGACCTCCTTGAACTTGTCGAGGTCGATGCCGATGACGGCGACCTTGCCCCTCACCCTTTCCGCGACCATCAGCTCCTCGGAGACGCGCTCGCCGAACTGCAACCGGTTCGGCAGGCCCGTCAGCGCATCATGCGTGGCAAGGAAGGCGACCTGCTCCTCTGACTTCACGCGGTCGGTGATGTCTTCGAAGGTGACGACCCAGCCGCCATTCTGCAGGATGTTGACCTTTTGCTGGATGGATGTTCCGCTGGGGTATTTGTGAACCGCGCTGCCGGCGCCGGCCCTGATCAGCGCCATGTTCCTGGCATAGTGGGCCTCGGCCTGCATCGAGGCCTCGGCGGGATCCTCCGCGCGGGCGGAATATCCGATTTCGACGATCTGCCGGTACTGCATTCCCGGACGCACCGACCCCTCGGGAAATCTGAAGATTTCGAGATAGCGCTGGTTGCAGAGGAGCAGGCGCTCGTCCCCGCCGAACATGCAGATGCCCTGCCCCATGTTTTCGAGGGCGGCGTCGAGATTGCGGCTGACCTCCTCGATCCGGTCGGCATCCGCCTTCTGCTTGCTGTTGTCCTTGGTAATCTTCGCATAGCCGATCAGCTCGCCGGCCTCGTCGTGGATCGCGTCGATGACCACGTGGGCCCAGAACGAGGAGCCGTCCTTGCGATAGCGCCACCCCTGGGCTTCGAACTTGCCGTCAGTGCGGGCAATCTCAAGCGCCCGTTGCGGGCTGCCTTTGCTGCGGTCTTCATCCGAATAGAACAGCGAGAAATCCTTGCCGACGATCTCATCGGCGGTGTAGCCCTTGATGCGCTCGGCGCCCGCATTCCAGTTGCTGACCTTTCCATCCGGATCGAGCATGTAGATTGCGTAGTCGGTCACGCCCTCGATCAGGAGCTTGAAGTTGCGCTCCGCCTTGGCGGTCTTGACCTCCGAATGCACGGCAAACATGGCGGCCGCAAAACCCGCCGCCAGCAGCGAAAAGGTGACGGCGGCGATCGTCACCGCCATGACCTCAGGCGAAAGCAGCGTCGAAGGATCGAGTGCTGCCGCATCGGGGGTGACGGTCACACCCGCCATCGCGGTGAAATGAAGGGCGACGACACCAAGCGTTAACACAAGCGTCGGTGCGAACCTGCTGACGACAGACCGGTCGCGCCTTACCGAAAGTCGAAAGGCGGCGATCGAAAAGGCGATGCCGAGAACAACGGACGCCGCTACGAACCTGCTGTCCCAGGACATATCGCCCGGGAGTTCGATCGCCAGCATTCCGGCAAAATGCATCGAGCCGATGCCGGCTCCAAAGAGCACGCCTGCCAGGATGTTTGCCACCCATCTGGTGTAGGCCATCTTGGCGGCGACGGCGGCCGATGTCGCAACGATCGCGACCAGCAGCGACACCAGCGTCAAACCGGCGCGATAACCCACAACGACACCGGGGTCATATGCCAGCATGGCGACGAAATGCGTGGCCCAGATGCCGAAGCCGCCGGCCGCACCGGCTGTCGCAATCCATACCCACCGGGCGGCCCCCTCGGACGATGTTGCCCGATGCAGCAGAACCATCGCGCAATGGCTCGCGAGAAAGCAGATCAAACCCGCGAGACCGACCAGCGCAAGATTATGCTGCTGGGTAACGCACGTCAGAACGGTGAACATGAAACAGACCCTCAATTCGGCGCGACGCTAAGCAGCGCGCCTTAAGGAAGGTTGAAAAAAACAGGGCATCTATCTGAATTGGCGCGGGAAACCCGGCCAGCCCGCCAACTCGGACACGCTGTTGTCGGATTAGCGTTTACATCGGGTGTCCCGATATGGTGAACGGATTTCCGCCAGCCCATCGGCAGCCATCAGCTCACAATGGCTTCAAAAGCAGACCGCTCGCCAAAGAGCGAAAAGCCTCGACCGCCTTCGGCAGCACGCTCTGCGGGTTTTCGCTCGCGGCGATCCAGAGAGCGGCGTTGAGAGCCGCGCCGCTGAGCAACCGGGCCGCCGCCTCCGCATCAACAGGCTTGAGGATGCCTTGTGCGATCAGGCGCTCCACGGCGCTCCTGGTCACCTGCAGACAGCTGTTTTGACTCGGCCATTGCGAGGGATCGCCCAATACAGCCGGTCCGTCGAGCAGAACGATGCGCTGGACCTCCGGATCGAGCGCCATCTCGATATAGGCCGCCCCCTCCGCCAGCAGACCCTGCCAGTCATCATCAGCCCGAGCCCCGATTTCCTGAGCGCGCGCCGCCATTTCCGTGTCCATCTGATCGACGACCGCCGCAAGCAGCCCGCGCTTGTCGCCGAAGTTGTGGTACAGCGCGCCCCTGGTCAGGCCGGCATCGGCCGTCAGCTCGTCCATCGATGCGGCCGAATAGCCCTTTTGCGCAAAGGCCTTGCGCGCGGCCGCGATCAGCTTGACGCGGTTTTCCAGCATCGTTTCGCTTCGACTTTTCGCCATCGCATCCTCATTTTCACATACGACACGTATGTTAAACTTGACATACGGTCCGTATGCGAGATATTTCGATACGCCACGTATATGAAATATGGCGCCGCCTGTGAAGGCCTCGGTGCCATGCCAACAAGGAAGAGAGATCAGAATGACGAAACCCCAGGCAATCTTTCCGGCCGACCGGCACGCCCTTTACGAGGAGCACGGCTATTCCGCCGCCATCCGATCCGGCGACCTTCTGTTCGTATCGGGACAGGTCGGCAGCCGTGCCGATGGAACGCCCGAACCCGATTTCGAACGCCAGGTGCGGCTCGCCTTCGAAAACCTGAAGGCCACGCTTCGAGCAGCCGGTTGCACGACGGATGACATCGTCGATATCACCACCTTCCACACCGACCCGGAGAACCAGTTCGCAACCATTATGGCCGTCAAGCAAGAGGTTTTCAGCAAGCCGCCCTACCCGAACTGGACGGCGCTCGGCGTAAACTGGCTGGCCGGCTTCGACTTTGAGATCAAGGTCATTGCCCGTATTCCGCAAGCGGCGTGATCGACTGCTCAGCCTGCTCGCAAAGCCAGGCGCAGAACTGGCGAGGCGCAAGACGGACATCGTCGGCGCGCATCAAGGCAAAATGCCAGGCCGGCCCGCTGAGCACATAGGGGAAAGGGGCGATCAGCAGCCCCTTTTCCAGGAGCGGGCGAAACAACAATGGTGACAGGAGCGCCACGCCGACGCCCGCCACCGCCGCATTGGCGTCCAGCTCATGCGTGGGGTATTCGACGGCAACGAACCGCAGAGCCGGCGGCTCGCATTCCGCACCCCTGAACCAAGCCTGCCAATCCGGATGCGGCAACAGCTCGAAATCGGCAAGCGCGCCCGGCCTGTCCAGCGTCCGCATTCCCAGCAGGCCGGGCGCCAGCATGGGCGTCACCTCGACCGGCGCGAGCGGGTATTCCTCAAGCCCGTCCCAGCCGCCACGACCCGTCCTGATGGCGACGTCGAATGCGCTGGGGTCGCGAATATCGGCGGAGACGTCAACCTCGATCGACGATCCCCCTGCCGAGGGATAGCGCGCCAGCCGCAGCGCCAGCCAGCGCGAGGCGAATGTCGGAGGCGCCGTCAATCTGAGCGGCGGCGTCGCGGCCTGAAATTCATCGAGCGCGCCGGCAATGCCATCCAGTGCCTCGCGAATGCGAGCGGCCAGTTGAGCGGCCGCAGCCGTCGGCACGACGCGCCGCCCCGCCCGCACGAACAATGGCTGGCCAAGCTCGGCCTCCAGCGTCCGGATACGCAGACTGACGGCCGCAGGCGTCAGGCACAGCCGTTCGGCGGCGCGGACAAAGCTGGCGGTGGAAACGCACGCTTCCAGAATTCGCAGAGACTCCAACGGCGGCCGCATGATCTCTTCTCTCTTGATGAGTTTTGCTTGTGAGCGTCTCAAGCAAAGCGCGTTTTGGGGACAAGGCGCCTTCAGCTAGAGCATGTCGAGCAGAGTGCGCAGCGGCTTTGCGATCACGACAAACGCAAACCGAAAACCTTGAGCGCGGCAAACGGATCTGAAAGATTGCGAGGCACTTCAAGGTTCATGCAAACAATAGGCGATCTTCCATGTCCCTGCAATCTCGGCACTTGTTCACACTCTTCCTGACCCTTCATCCGGCGTTCGAACTCGGCCAGACGCCGGCGGGCAGCCGCCGCACAACCCCCTATTTCGAGACGGCGGCGCCGCAGCACGCCTGGCTCAACCAGATCGTCGCAGTCGCGCAAGGCGGGCGGCGTCCGGGCGGCGTCGAATACGAAGTCTTCGAAATTCTATGAATTCAGCCGCCCGCCGGCATTCCGGCCCATGCGGGTGATTAGATCACGAATTCCTCATCGTACCTCTGTGGCTCGGGAACGACCGTAACCTCCACAGGAATGATCCAATTGGCCACGTAGCTCTCGCAGTCGGAACGCTGGAGGTCGGGCTGCACGCACCCCGCCCCATCGGTCGCGCGACAGCGCAGTGTATATTGCCCCGCTTCTTCAGGGGTCCACATGTACTCCCACAAGCGCCATGCAAAGGGACGTTCTGTTTCGAGGAGCCTTCCCTCGCGCCAGCCCTTGCCATCTCCCGTGCAGATCTGCACCTGCCGGATACCAGCCTCTCCGCTCCAGGCGGCTCCGAAAATCCGGCACGGTTGGCCGGCGATGAGACGCGCCCCCTGTACGGGACGCGCGATCTGCGCTTTGACCTCCATCTCCGCAAGGGGGACCAGCGTGGGTTCCCCGAGGCCGCGCTCCCAACGGAAATAGTCGCGCGCCTGCCAGTAGCCAAGGAACGGTTGCTCTACAACCGTGATATCCGTGATCCACTTGACCCAAGCCATGCCGAACCAGCCACCCACGACCGCGCGCAGCGGGTAGCCGTGATCGCGCGTCAACGGCTCGTCGTTCATCGAATAGGCAAGGATCGTGCTGTCAGCGATGGCCTTCTCAAGCGGTAAACTGCGCGCAAAAGCGATGGGGCCGGGAGAGGCCGTTTTCTTGTTCGCGTCGACGACGCCGCTGTCGGCGCCTGTGAGCAGAACCTCGCATGCGGTTCGCTTAACGCCCGCCATTTCCAAAATGTCGCGCAGAAGAACACCTGTCCACGCGGCATTGCCGACGGCTCCGTTCTGCCACTGCAACCCCTCCCTCGGCGGCACATAGTAGACGCGCCCGTTCCCTGCACACTCGACGACGGCGTTGAGAGTCGTGCTCCGCATCGCCTTGATGCTGTCGAGGTCAAGTTCGATCGGCCGCTCCACCGCCCCGCCAACGCGCAATCTCCAGTCTCGCGCATCGAGGTCCGGCGACGGGAAATGGTTTCGCACGAAGAACAGCTCGGTTGGGATCAGCCAATCGGAGAGCGACGCAAACGGAAACTCGATATTCTGTGGGGATTTCTGTCGAACTATTAGACTGGGTTGCTGTGGTGTCGGCATTGTCCTCGTCTCCCCTTCAAGAACACAACGTCGGCTCTCGGTCGTACGAACGATCACACCGCCCCTCGCAGTGCGTCCGTCGCATTCCGCCTTCGGGCCGCATTCTAGCACATACCGCACGTTCCTCGGATCGACCTCGAACGGCAGCAAAGGGGCCGACGGCGGTCTTGACCGCTTTGCGCCCCATTTCGGCCGTTGAACTCATCATCGCGGCCGGAAAGCACCAGACGCGGCCATTATGGCTGCCGCCCCCTATTCTGACATCGCAGAAGTTGAGAAAACAAGTGTCGCTTTAATCGGTTTTTTTGCAACAAGGCTTATAGGCTGCTCGTGTCTTCCCGAACCTTCAGAATACGGTCGATAAGACCCCATTCAAGCGCTTCCTCCGCCGTCATGAAGCGGTCGCGATCCATCCCGCGCTCAAAGTCTTCGTAGGAACGTCCGCAATGCTCCGCGTAGAGCCGCGTCATGCGCTGCTTGGTCTTTAAAATTTCCTCGGCATGAATCAGCATGTCGGAAGCCTGCCCTTGAAAGCCGCCCGAGGGCTGGTGAATGAGGATACTGGCATTGGGCAATGCGGCTCTTCCGCCGGGTTCGCCTGCCATCAGCAGGAACGATCCCATTGAACGGGCCGTCCCCATGCAAAGTGTATGAACCGGCGCACGGATGAAGCGCATGGTGTCGTACATGGCGAGCCCGCTGGTCACGACGCCGCCCGGCGAATTGATATAGAGGCTGATGGGCTTTTTGGGGTTTTCCGCCTCCAGAAACAGCAGTTGCGCGCAGACGAGCGCCGAAACGGTATCGTTCACCTCGCCATTGAGAAAGATAATCCGCTCGCGCAGAAGCCGGGAATAGATATCAAAGGATCGCTCCCCCCGGCTGGACTGTTCTACGACCATAGGGACGAGTTGCATCGCTTCGCGCATCGGCGACCTCCAGACTTTCAGAATTTAAGGGGGAGGCTCGCCGTGTCAGGCGGCGAGCATGAGGGGCGGGCTGTTGCTGTTTGCCGGCGCTCTTGCCATTCCATCGAACCTTGCATCCGTCAGTTCGTGGACGATCCGAAGGCAAGTGCCGCCAGTGGCATTTGGGGTGACCGTGAACGTCACGGTGCTTTCAAGAAAAGGCGGGTTATCGTCACGCAGCTTGTAGCGAACTTCCTGACCGGGGGTGACGGTGATCGCATCGGCATCAGCCAACGCTTCCTTCGGCAACCACCTTTCCCGAAGTTCGGGAATGGTGACGGCACGCCAGACCTTTTGCGGCGGATCGCCCAGGTCAAACTCCAACTCGACGCCGCTATCCCTCTCCTTGGTCTTCCCTTCGTTCATTGATCCATGTCCTTCAGCAAGACTTTGAGTGCTGCGATACGCTCCGGCCAATAGGCGCGGTATTTTGCGAGCCACTGGGCGATGAGAGCCAACCCATCGGGATCGACTTCGTAATTCACGAAACGCCCCTGTCGTTCTTCCCTCACGAGCTTTGCACTGCGCAGAACTGCGAGGTGTTGCGACATCGCCGGCTGGCTAATCTCCATGCCCTCGCGCAAGGCGCTCGCGTTCATGCTCCCTGCCGCCAGCTTCTCAAAGATCGCACGGCGGGTCGGGTCTGCCAAAGCTCGGAAAAAGTCATTCTCGATCATGCGAACACATAAGCACGTACTTATGCGATTCGCAAGCGATTTCGAGGCAGCTTTCTGTTGCTGCGGAAATCCTGAGTTCAAGGCGATCGGCTCGGACGTACCTTGGGGTATGCCCGTCGCCAATCGCCTTTGCCCTGACGAAAATCTGCTCCGGCAGAATGCTTCAATCTAACCCGGAAAGGCTCTAGTCCCTGGCGGTCCACATGGGAAACGTCTCTCGTTGCTCTCCCGCTCTGACCGCCTCCAGGTAACGCGGCTTCCAAACATCGCCAATGAACGCCTCCATCGACGTGGGCAATTTTGGACGATCCTCGTGCTCCCCATGGAACCTTACGATGCCATTGTTCAAAGCGTCAGCGCTCAGGGTGTCGTCCTGCCATTTCTCCGGCGTCCCGAACCGCGCCAGAAATTCAGCTTCCACGTCTTTGCGGGTCGTCTCGATGTATCGGTACTCCACCGGCCTGCCGATCTCCTTGCCAATGATCACGGCCAGTTCGTTCATCGAGACATCTTCCGAGCCGACTTCGAGATAGACGCGGTGTCTGCCCGTCGGATTGGTCAGTTCCTTCGCTGCCAGCCATGCGATGTCATCGGTCGCCACCCAGGGCATCTTTAAATCAGGTTTGCAGAACCAGGCAATTCGACCGTATTTGGCAACCGGCCCCGTCCACGCCGACACGTCTTCCATGAACCAGGCGGCGCGCAGGTGGACCAAATTGATATTGCCAAGTTCGTTGAGCTTTTCGTCCAGATCGTGGAAGCACTCGAAATGACCCGTCTTCCCCTTCACGTCCGAACCCATGGCCGTTAGGCTTACGGCCAGTTTGACGGAGGATTTTTCGAGCGCGTCGACAAAGCGCTGGGCAACAGCGGGGTAGTGTCCCTCGATGTTGTTCCAATCGGTCTTCACCATCAGGAACGCGGCATCTGCACCCTGGAAAAATTGGTCAAGGTCTCCCGCTCCTGTGTCAAAGCTTCCCAGGAATGGCTCTGCTCCGAGCTTGACCAGTGCGTCAAGCGCTGGGCCACCTCTCGACAACGCTCTGACCTGATGCCCTGATCTCAGCAGGGTCCGGGTCAGCTTGGCGCCGACTCGTCCCGTGGCGCCAACGACAGAAATTCGCATGACAGTCTCCTTTCGGTTGTTGATCACCGAGTAGTAGACTATTGCTGTCCGTACGAATTTGGAGATAATGCCAAATGATCTCAAAATAGGGCCAATCCGCAAAACTGCGTTCCTGCTTCGACGACTTTGATCCCGACTGGTCAGATCGCCCGGCCGTCGCTGTCCGCCTCGACTTCAGTGACTATGAGGCTGAAGTGCCCCAGCACCAGCACAAGGAAGGGCAGCTCATTTTGGCTCTGCACGGGGCCGTCACATGCAGGACGGAGAATGGCATCTGGATTGTCCCACCAGACTGCGGAGTCTGGATACCCGGCGGCATGCCCCATAGCAACCAGGTCACATCAAACGCACGCCTGTCCTATCTGTTCGTTCAACCCGAAGCGGCCAAGCTGCCGCGCGAGTGCTGCACTCTGTCTGTGTCGCCGATGCTCCGCGAGATGATCCTCCGACTGGCGGATGTACCGGTCAATTCTGCTCCGGACGATCATGTCGGCCGTATGGTGCGGGTCTTGCTGGATGAACTCGCGCAAATGCCGATACAGGGGCTGGACTTACCCGCGTCCAGCCATCCCAAAATCGCCGCGATCACTGCTGCCCTGATGGCGGAGCCGAGCGACCGTCGCACCCTGGTGGATTGGGCGGCACACGTTGCCATGAGTGAGCGATCCTTGAAGCGGCTGATGGTCCAGGAAACGGGACTGACCTTCGGCCGATGGCGGCGGCAACTGCACCTGGTCATCGCGTTGCGCGAACTGGCCAGCGGCGCGACGGTCCAGAGGGTGTCGAGCGATTTGGGATATGAATCCGCTACCGCCTTTATCGTCATGTTTAAGAAGGCATTGGGCACAACGCCAACGCGCTACTTCGCGAGCTGATTTGCCGAATGGCCAAATTCGGCAACGCTGGTCGGCCTTTGCATGGAAAGCCGATCACAGATCACGGCGGCTAGGACAACGTGGGAGCGGAACACCAGTTACCCCGCTGCAGTGCCCGGAAACTGCCATTCGATCAGGTCGCGGCGGGCGAGATCGATCTACGCTCTCCCGAAAAGATCTGATCACAAAGTGGTAGCAACAGGGCGCACACTGCCTCGCCGTCGCGCTGTTCGCCGCGCAAGGAGGTGAAGGTCGCGAAACTCGTGAGCGTGAACAGCAGGTCGACGATGTCGGCTTTCGCCTGTCCCTCGGCAATGCCCTGACGATCGACCAATAATCCCAATAAACCACGCCGCCGCTCGTTACGCGCGGCCAGTGCCTTGCTCAATTCGGCATCCACCGCCGCTGCGGCGAAGATTCCGCCGAGCCCTTCATTCGACATCCAGAAATCGCAGAATGTTTTGACGACCCAGGCGAGCGCGGCACGCGGCTCGGGTATCGCCATCGTCTTGGCGAGGCCGGCCAGATTGCCTTGCTCGGCAACCGCGTCGAACGCGGCTTCGAGCAACCCGTTCCGCGAGCCGAATTGGTTGTAGACGGTCAGCCGCGTGACGCCGACCGCCCTGGCCACGGCATCGAGCGACAGTGCCTGTCCGCCGGACTGGCGGAGAATGTCCAGAGCTGCGGCAACCAGACGCGTACGCGTCTCTGCCGCCTTCGCGTCGCGTTTTTCGGTCGAATAGGGCCTTGACGGTTTGCCGGAAATAATCATTATACAACCTGTATATCTAATTTGAGATAGGCCTGTCGATCCGGAGCCTCGTAATGCAAATCTTGCTGATTATCACCATCGCTGTCCATGTCCTGTCGTCGATCTTCTGGGCGGGGTCGACCTTCGTTCTCGCCAGAAACGGCGGAATGGGGGTGCCGCGTTGTTCCGTCCGCAGATCGGCGCGGCGAGCGTCTCGGTCCTGTCGGGGGCGCTACTCTGGCATCTGCTTCATCAAGGAAGCTTCCAACGCACTGAAATGATCCTCGCGACGGGGGCCGCCGCCGCGATCCTGGCCTTGCTGGTCCAGGTCATCATGATCCGGGCGGCGATGCGATCCGGGGAGGCGTCGCCGCGCGCCGCCACCGGCTATCGCGTGTCCGCCACACTGCTGGTCGTCACGATCATCTGCATGGCCGTGGCACAGTACGTCTGAGGTAATGGCAATGCTCAACATTCCCCTGTTTCCCGATCTCGCCGGCAAAACCGCGCTGATCACCGGCGGCTCCGGCGGGATCGGCGCCGAGACCGCGCGCTGGTTCGCTCACAACGGCGTTCAGGTGACGATCGCCGGACGCGACCGGTCGCGGATCGAACATGTCCGAGCCTCACTCGCCGCCATTTCGGCCGGCCATGCGGCGATCGAGCTCGATTGTACCAGCGCGGATCAACTCGAGGCCGCGCGGACCACCCTGATCGAACGACAGGGTGGCCTCGACATCCTGATCGCCTTTGCCGGTGGCGGCACGAGCCGGCCCGCGCCAATCGAGCAGGACTGGCGTTCCAGTCTGGACAATAACGTCACTGCGACCTTCCTCACGCTGCGAACCTTCGCGGCCGACCTCAAGAAAAGCGGCCGCGGTGCTGCAGTCACGATGGCCTCGACCGCCGGCCGAGCTCCCTCCGCCGCGCCACTCGGTTATGCCGTCGCGAAGGCGGGGATCGTCCTGCTCACCCAGCAACTCGCACAGGATCTGGGTCCCGATGGCGTGCGCGTGAACTGCATATCGCCGTCCGCGGTGCTGACCGATCGCACGGCGGAGCACATGCCACCCCAGATGCGACAGAAGATCGCCGATGCCCATCCGCTGCGCCGACTGGGGACGCCGGCCGACATCGCCGCGGCAACCTTGTTCCTGGCGTCGGAAAGCGCCGGCTGGCTGACCGGCGCGACGCTCGACATCGCCGGCGGCCGGTTGATGCACTGATTGCCGATCATTCTCTTGAAGAGGTATTACCACATGGATCTCGAACTCAATCACGCCATCGTCCACTGCACCGACAAAGCGGCGGCAGCACGCTTCTTCTCCGCCGTGATCGACGCCGCACCTATGCGTCTCTCGGGGCCGTTCGCCGCCGTGCGGGTCAACGATCGGCTGACGCTCGACTTCTATGACGGGGGTGCCTTCGTCTTCGGTCATTTCGCTTTCCTGGTCAGCGACCGGGATTTCGATGCGATTCTGCGCCGCGTTACGGCAGGTGAGCTGCTGTTCGGATCGGGGCCGTTTACGCGAGACCACGCGATAAATCGCCTGAATGGCGGGCGCGGGGTTTATGTCTGGGACGACGATGGCAACAGCTACGAATTCTTCGCCGCCGATCCGCTGGGATGACAGTAGTCACGCATGCCCGGTTGACGATCGTCGGCCGGCCTAGCCATTTTACTGGCAGCGCCGCAGGTCCGCATCGAGCACCATCGGCCGCCCGCTTCCAGCGTATGCCGGAATGGGCAAACGGCAGCGCCTGGCCTTAGCGGACGCTACGCCAGCGTTGATAAAGTTTTACCGGTTGCACTAAAATATCCTTATCGCGCCAAAGGTTATTCTCATGCACAGGAAAGGTGCGAACATTGTGGAGCGAGAATGATCGACAAAAAGGCCTACAATAGACGAGCTAGTCTAACGATGTATGTGAGCGTTGGAATGTTCGCCTTGTTTCGCGTTGCACTGTTCGTTTTCGATCTGAAGATATCGCCGTTTGATTGCCTGTTGCTTGGGATCGCATTAGCAATCGGCTCATTTATTTGCAATTTCCGTCCGGACCTTGATCTCGCGTTTCAAACTGAGCGTGCCAGAGCCAGTTCTGAGGATGAGTTCACACGATTGTTCAAGTTGGCTGCAGGCGGAGTTTTTCTCGCGGCGCTGTTTGTCAGCGGATTGATTGTTGTCACTCTATACCCGGAGAAAAATCCCGAAGAGGCAAGACTAATAGCTTTCCTTGCGCCGCCGATCATGGCTGCAGTCTCTCCAATGTTCATTGCCATATTCAGACTTCTATCGGATAGCTATCGCAAGATTTAGACATGTCCGCTCTTGGCGCGAAGCGGCTACCACCTCCCCTCGGGTGGGGGCACCTGCTACCGAATTCCGGTTCAGACCCGCAGCGCCAGCTTGCCGATGGTGGAGCGGCCTTCCAATGCCGCGAGCGCCTTTGGTCCGTCGGCAAGTTCGTAGACGGTTGGCTGGACGGGGGACAAGACACCTGCGCCGATAAGCGCGAAGAGTTCGCCCATGACGGCACCGAACATCTGCGGCGCGGCCTGGATCAGTACCCCCATGTTGAAGCCGATAATGTGGACCTGATGCTGATAAACGAGGTCCCAATTGCTGAGCGATGCTTCGCCGGCGGGCAAACCTGTCACGACGACGCGGCCGGTGACGCGTCGCGCCGACGCCAGGCTGGCCTCGACGGTCTCGCCCCCGACCGACTCGATGACGAGATCAGCGCCGGTGTTGCCGGTCAGACGAAGCACTTCGGCGGCGATATCGGCGGTGCGGGAGTCGAGGATGTGATCGGCACCCAGGGACTGCACGATCGCGTGCTTGTCCGATGAGGCCGTCGCAATCACCGTTGCGCCGTAGTGCTTGGCGATCTTGACCGCGGCCTGGCCGGTCGCGCCTGCCGCTGCATGGATCAGCACCGTCTGGCCCTTCTCGATCTGCCCCAGCAGCTTCAGCGCTGCCACTGCCGTCGGCACGTTCACGACCAGGCCAAGCGCCTGCTCGTCCGACCATCCCTTGGGCACCGGTACTGCGGCCATCGCGGCAAGCACCATGTATTCGGCAAAGGCGCCATATCCGACCCCGATCACATGAGCGCCAGGCGCCACCACTGTGACCCCCTCGCCCAGAGCTACGACTTCACCCACCCCCTCGAAACCCGCAATATATGGAGGCTGCGGGCCTCCGCGAAACTTGCCGTAGGCCTGGGAGATGTCGGCCATGTTGATACCACCGGCGGCGACGCGGATGAGGATTTCGCCTCGACCGGGAACCGGCACCGGCGCATCGGTGATCATCCGCAGACCCTGCGGGCCATTGAAGGAAGTCTGCTGTAACGCACGCATGTAGGTGGGGACGCTCATGGGACTGGTCCTTGCTCAAGGTGACAACGAGAATTGTTTGTCGATCGACAAATAAATAAAATGCATAGCGTTCCCACATCCGTCAAGCTATAGTTTGTCGATCGACAAACAAATCGGAGATGAGATGGCGACGCGTGGCAGGCCGCTGACATTTGACCGGGACGTCGCTTTGCGCAGCGCCATGGACCTGTTCTGGGAGCGTGGCTACGAAGGGACCTCCATGAAGGACCTGAGCGAGGCCATGGGAATTGCCTCGGCCAGCATCTATGTGTCCTTCGGAAGCAAGGAGGCCTTGTTCCGCGAAGCCGTCGCCCTCAATGCCGCGACCCAGGGGCAGCCCCCGAGGGCGGCACTTCGCGAGCAGCCCACGGCCTATGAGGCGATACACGCCATGCTGCGCGCCGTGGCCGATACCATCACCATTCCCGGCTCGCCGCGCGGATGCATGCTGGTCCTTGCAGCGCCGACCGGCGCGATAGAAAACCACCCGGTACGAGAGTTTCTGGCCGACATTCGCAGGGCGCAATTCGAGGAGATCAGGCAGCGGCTGGTCAGAGGCGTCCATGATGGCGACCTCCCTGCCTCGACCGACAGCCTGACGGCCATCGCGCGCTACTATACGACAGTGATGCACGGCCTATCGGTGCAGGCGCGCGACGGCGCAAGCCGTGCCGAACTTGAGACAGTCATCACTCTCGCCATGGCCGCCTGGAAGACGCTGGCACCGGATGCTCGCGAACGTCAACAACCGAATTAGGCCGCGGGCAGCGGCTGAAAAGACGGTGGCAGTTGCTTGATCTGCTATGATACACCGCAGCAATGATCAGCAAACACACACATCTCTGGCCCGGTGTCCCCCTTGCTTTGGGCTCTGCGGTTCTGTTCGGTGCGTCTGCGCCGCTATCCAAACTGCTGGTGGGATCGATTGATCCATGGTTGCTGGCGGGTATCTTGTACTTGGGAGCCGGACTTGGTCTCGCCGTCGTTCATTGGGGCCGTCGCCTGATTGGACTTACCGATGTCGAGGCCCCGCTGCAAAAGGCAGACCTCCCTTGGCTCGCCTTTGTCGTGCTGTTCGGGGGGATGCTCGGCCCTCTGTTCTTGATGCTGGGGCTTTCTCATACGTCTGCATCCTCGGGATCGCTGCTCCTCAACCTGGAGGGACTAGCGACCATGGGCATTGCCTGGCTTGTGTTTCGGGAAAATGTCGACAAACGACTACTGCTCGGCGCTGGTGCGATCCTCGCGGGCGCGGTGCTGTTGTCGTGGAACGGTGAAGCCCTGCGGCTTGATGAGGGCAGCCTGTTCATTGCCGCCGCGTGCCTTTCATGGGGCATAGACAATAACCTGACCCGCAAATTGTCGTCGGCGGACCCAGTTCAAATCGCCATGATCAAGGGTGTCGTGGCAGGAAGTAGCAACCTTCTATTGGCATTCATCTTCGGTGCCTCGCTACCCCAAGCTGGCCTTGTTGGAGCGGGCGCATTGGTCGGCTTCTTAGGCGTCGGCGTTAGCCTGGTTATGTTCATGCTTGGGCTTCGTCATCTTGGGACAGCCCGCACGGGAGCCTACTTTTCCTTAGCGCCGTTCATCGGGGCGGTGCTTGCAGTCGTAATTTTCGGCGAGGCCCTGACATTTCAGGTCATTGCGGCAGGTGTTCTCATGGCGATTGGTCTTTGGCTTCATCTGGCCGAACGTCACGACCACGAGCATGAGCATGGGGCGTTGGAACACGAGCACTCGCATGTACATGACGAGCATCACCAACATTCCCATGACGGCCCATTCAGCGAACCGCACTCGCATTGGCATCGCCATGAGCCTCTAAGGCATAAACATCCTCACTACCCCGATCTGCACCATCGCCACTCCCATGAATAGATGGTAAACCATTGACCGCTTCTGGCGCGAAGCGGCCGGCCTCACTTGCGATCAAGGTGGGGCAAGCCTGCAGCAGACGTCCAGCCAACCCTGCCCTGGCCACCCTCGGCGATCTCACCATCGAGCGGTGGGCCTTCTTGCGACAAGTGATATAGTTCAATTTCGGTCGTTTCACCTTAGACGATACGGGAGAGGAATTATTCCATGGGAGACCAAAAGCGTCCGCTGCAACCTGGAGAAACCGCGCCCGCCTTCGCACTCGCCTCGGCCAATTTCGACGGAACGGTCTCTTTCGCCGACTTGAGCGGTCGCCCGTTCTTGATCGGCTTCTTTCGCGGGCTGCACTGCCCGTTCTGCCGGCGTCAGGTAGAACAACTTGCCGGCGTACAGCCCACCCTGCGCGCCGCCGGGGTGGAGACCGTGGCCGTTATCAACACGCCGGTGGAACGCGCCCGCCTGTATTTCCGCCACCGTCCGACGCCGGTAACGCTGCTATGCGATCCGGACTGCCTCACGCATCGGGCCTACGGTGTGCCGCATGCCGAGTTCCTGCCCGAAGGGAGCAGCGAGCAGCCCGAATGGCCTTATAGCGCGACGATGGCGCAGTTCCAGGCGGCACGCATCAACCCCACGGGCGAGCTGCCGGAACCGCTGCACCCGATGGAAGGCAACACGATCCTCAACGCCAAGGACCGCTTCGAGCTTGATGAAGCCGATCATGCGATCTTCGCGAACCACGCGACCCAGCTCGTCGGGCACTTCCTGGTCGATGCGAACGGCACTATCGGCTGGGCACAAATCGAGGCGCTGGACGGACCGAACAGCCTCTCCACGTTCCCGACGGCAGCGGAGATCATCG
Organism: Rhizobium pisi; assembly: GCF_003938655.1. Classification (GTDB taxonomy): domain Bacteria; phylum Pseudomonadota; class Alphaproteobacteria; order Rhizobiales; family Rhizobiaceae; genus Rhizobium; species Rhizobium pisi. The sequence continues at coordinate 8,793 of NZ_RJJT01000028.1, read as the reverse complement.
CCGCCGCGGGCCACCTTGGACGCTAACCTGCAGTCGGGCGAAGCGACCCAATTAGGCCGCCGCCTCGACGCCGTTACTCCAGCGCGGACCGCCGCGGATGGCGTCGATCACGGCGCGAAGCGGCGGCGCCATCTGCCGTTGGGCCGGATAGCAGAGGTAGTAGCCGGGGAAAGGAGCGGACCAGCTCTCGAGCAGCGCGACAAGGCGGCCCTCGGCGATGTGAGGCGCGATCAGTTGCTGGCTGGCGAATGCAACACCCACTCCGTCGACCGCCGCCTGCACCCCGAAGTCCTTCATGTTGGAGATCAGCGGCCCGTCGATTGCGACCTCGAACCACTTGCCGTTTTCCATGAACTCCCATTTGTACGGCGTCTTCTGCCCCGGCCATCGCCAGGCGATGCAGCGATGGGCGAGAAGGTCGCGCGGATGGGCCGGCGTCCCGTGCCGGGCGAGATAATCGGGCGAGGCGACCGCGGTCTGGCGCAGCTCCGGGCCGAGTTTCACCGCAATGAGGTCTTTGTCGATCACCTCCCCGAGGCGGATGGCGACGTCATAGCCTTCGGCCACGATGTCCACGACGGCGTCGTCGAGCGTGACGTCGAGCACGACCTGCGGATAGGCGTCGCTGAAGTCACGCAGGATCGGTCTGAGATAGAGGTCCGCGGCCGCCCGGAAGCAGTGCACCCGCACGGTCCCGGCCGGATCGGCGCGGCGCTCGCGGGTCTCGCCCAGCGCCTCCGCCAGCGCCTCGACGGCGGGCTGCACCCGTTCGAGCAGCCTGGCCCCCGCCTCGGTCAGGGAGACGCTGCGGGTGGTGCGGTTGAACAGGCTGACCCCGAGCTGCTCCTCGAGCCCCCGGACCATCTGGCTGAGCGCCGAGGATGACACGCCGAGATTCTCGGCCGCCCGGCTGAAGTTCAGCGAACCGGCGACGGCCACGAAGGCGCGCAGCTGGTTGAAGTCTCCGGCCGACGGAAGGGAAGGTTTCATGATCGTCCTCAATTGCTTAGCTCAGCTTACAAGGCTGATTAGTGCGTGCGGGCTAATCAATGCCGCCCCCATCCTTATACTCAGCCGGACACCAGAGTTGAAGGGAACCACCATGACGTTGCAGAACACGCCGCCCACAGGAAACATAGATGAATTGGTCGCCTTGGCGAAAACCTACTTCGATGCCGCCTACGCAATGGACGCCGACAAATTCGCGACCATCTTCGACCCCGCGGCCCTGGTCACCAGGCGCGGCGATGGCGACAGCGTGGTGGTGACCCCCGTTGCCGCCTGGCTCGATGCGGTCCGGGCCCTCGCCTCACCGCGGGATGCCGGCAGCATGCGCGCCGACCAGATCCTCTCCATCGCCATGACCCGCGACATGGCGCTGCTCAAGCTCCGTCTGCGGATCCCGCCCCGCGAGGTGACCGACCTGCTGTCGTGCTTTTACCTCAACGGGCGCTGGCAGATCGTCCAGAAGGTGTTCGCCGCCGAGGTTCTGGCCTGAACGATCTGCCATCGATCCGCGTCCCGCCAGGCCCGGGACGTCGGTTGCGGGAGAGTCCCCGGTTTCGCGAATTTTTGCGAATCCGCTTTTAGTGGGTTGACTTAGAGTGCGCTCTAACCGGTAGCTTCCCATGCGTCGTGACGAAAGAAGGGCGTTCATGAAGATTGGCGAACTGGCAAAGCGTTCGGGACTGTCAGCCTACACCATCCGTTATTATGAGCGGATCGGGTTGCTTCCTCATGCCGACAGAGACCGATCGGGCCAACGTGATTACGACGCGTCAATCCTGATCTGGATAGAATTTCTCGACCGTCTCAAATCGACCGGGATGCCTATTCGGGAAATGCTGCACTACGCAGCTCTGCGGGAGCGCGGCGTCGGCACGGAAGCGGAGCGCGGCGCGTTGCTTGAACAGCACCGTGCGCGTGTCCGTGCCCATGTGGCCGAACTGCAAGCCTGCCTTCTCGTCCTCGACACCAAGATTGCCGGATATGCCGGCCAGGAACAGAGGAAAAATGACCATGACGCACCAATCCCCGAAGACAGGCGAAAGCCGGCTGGAACGCGGCAAGCGGGCGCTCGCTGAAATCGACGGCGCGGCCGGCCACAATGTCATCGCGGCTCTGGCGGACATCGCCCCCGACTTTGCAAACTACGTGTTCGAGTTTTCATTTGGCGACATCTACAGCCGCCCTGGCCTCGATCTGCGCGCCCGCGAGATCGCCACGATCGCGGCGCTGACTGCGATGGGAACGGCCACTCCGCAACTGAAGGTACATATAGAAGCGGGGCTGAATGTCGGTCTGACCAAGGACGAAATTACCGAGATTATGATGCAGATGGCCGTTTACGCCGGTTTTCCTGCGGCGCTGAATGGCTTGTTCGCCGCCAAGGAGGTCTTTGCTGCCCGGTTCCCCACGCCTGGTGAGCAGGAGCAATCCATCGAACACCCGTTTTCAAGGTAAACGTTAGGATCGGGGCACCACTGCCGCGAAAGCCTTGGAACAAACCTGCTCGCAAAGGTCGGCTCAAGTGGCCGACCTTTGCGGCGGTCGAATGACCGCTTCGGGTTGCGCGCCCTGAAGCCGATCACGCCTTTCACGACACGACGATCCAGAGCGTCTCGGCCACCCTTTCCCCAGCCCCCAATTGTGTCGTTTTCGCATCACTTTCCGTCAGGTTGTAATTTCCCGCTTGGCAATTGCAAATTCCTTCGCTACATAAAACTCACCGCATCAGATCGAACATCAGGGAGGCGTTGCATGACAGCAGAAATCATCGAAGCCTTCCCATGTGGAATGAACCGACACTAGGTCATTCCCATTCGCGGCCCGCCTTAGGCGCGCGACATGCGGTTTTTTCTTCCTTCATAGCCCGATTGATCTGACGGGATCACTGCGTCTCCCGCCCGGGCTGTGGCCTTTTAACTCTCTATTTTGAGGACCGGTCGCCGCTATGGCGCCGGGCGTTTAAAATGACTCGCAAGAAGCTCGATTTCCGCGCCGATGCCTATCGCCATGTGCTCGGCTTTGTTTTCCATCATTGGACTCATCGGCCTCTCCTGGTCGGCAGCATCATCGTGCTGGTGATCCTGAGCACGCTGGCCGAAGTCATGGTGCCGGTGTTCTCAGGCCAGATTGTCGATGCCATTGCCGGCGGCAATGCGGCCGATGGCGCTCTGCGCGCCTTCGTCGTCGTTGTGGCGCTCGGCCTGACCAGCGTGGCACTCCGCTGGTTCATCTTCAACGGCATCATCAGGCTGACGCTGCGCACCATGGCGGATGTGGTCAATAACGGCTTCCACAAGGTACAGCGTTTCTCCACGGACTGGCATGCCAACAGCTTTGCCGGCTCGACGGTGCGCAAGATCACCCGCGGCATGTGGGCGCTCGATGCGCTGAACGACCTGCTGCTCGTCGCGCTGTTGCCCTCCATCGTCATGCTGGTCGGCGCCAGCATCGTGCTCGGCAGCTACTGGCCGATCATGGGCCTGATCGTCAGCATGGGTTCGCTGATCTATATCGGCGCGACCGTGGCGCTCTCCATGGGCTTCGTGTCGCCGGCGGCAAGGCTTGCCAATGCCTGGGACACCAAGCTCGGCGGGGCGCTCGCCGATGCGATCAGCTGCAACTCCGTGGTCAAGGCTTTTGGGGCCGAAAACCGCGAAGAGCGGCGGCTCGGCCACGTGCTCGCCAGATGGGACAGCCGCACGCGGCGGACATGGAAGCGCGGCAACCTGAGCGGCACGCTCCAGGGCTTCCTGATGGTTTCAATGCAGGCGGGCATCCTGGGAACCGGCCTGATCATGTGGCGGCAGGGGCTGGCGACGCCTGGTGATATCACCTTCGTGCTGGCGATGTTCTTCGTGCTGCAGGGCCATCTGCGTGATGTCGGCCAGGATATCCGCAACCTGCAGCGGGCCGTCAACGACATGGAAGAACTGGTGCTGCTCGACAGGACGCCGCTCGGCATCGAGGACAGGCCGAACGCCACGCCGATCAGGATCGAGAGCGGCGAGATCGTCTTCGATCGCGTCACCTTCCAGTATGGCGCGCATCCCAACCCGCTTTATGAGGACTTCTCGGTCACCATCAAGCCGGGCCAGCGCGTGGGGCTGGTGGGTCATTCGGGCTCGGGCAAGACGACTTTCGTCAAGCTCATCCAGCGCCTCTATGACGTGAATGCGGGCACGATCCGCATCGACGGGCAGGATATCGCGCGCGTCAAGCAAGCAAACCTGCGCAGCCAGATCGCCATCGTGCAGCAAGAGCCCATCCTGTTCCACCGGACGCTCGCGGAAAACATCGCCTATGGCAGGCCGAACGCCTCGCGGCGCGAGATCGAGCAGGCGGCGAAACAGGCAAGCGCCCACGACTTCATCATGGAGCTCCCCAAGGGCTATGAAACCATGGTGGGCGAACGCGGCGTCAAGCTCTCGGGCGGCGAGCGCCAGCGCGTTGCCATCGCCCGCGCCTTCCTGGCCGATACGCCGGTGCTGATCCTCGACGAGGCGACATCGAGCCTCGACAGTGAGAGCGAAGTGCAGATCCAGCAGGCGATGGAGCGCCTGATGGTCGGCCGCACCACCCTCGTCATCGCGCACCGGTTGTCGACGGTGCGGGCGCTGGACCGGCTGCTGGTCTTCGACAAGGGCAACATCGTCGAAGAAGGCGACCACCAGGCGCTGATCCGGCTGAACGACGGCATCTATCGCCGCCTGTTCGAACGCCAGGCGCTGGAACTGACCAAGGGTCTGGTGGCGTAAAGCGAGACGCCAGGGCTGATGCCCTGGCGTTTGACGGCTGACACTGCCATGCGACATCAGAACAGTGTCCTTCACGGGATTTCGCCGTATACGTCTGTCATCCGTCAGGAGGCCCAAAGGGAACGGACAAGCTGGCTTCTTGACTCCCTCATTCCTGTGCCTGTCACAGGAATCCAGCGCGCCCAAGTCCTTGGGCGCGAAAGACTCTTCGGCTTCATTCACGGCGCGGACGCGCCGTGGCTGGATTCCTGTGACATCCCTCGGGCGCAGCCCTGAGGACACAGGAATGAGGGAGCTTGGGGAAATGTTTGCGCTTCCCCGCTGGTATTGCCGACAGGCCACCTGCCACTCGCAAAATCAAGCCGGAACGTAAGTCAACCTGATCACATCCTCATCCATCCGATCGGTAGCCGCCAGGCGCAGCCGCTGCCGGGGACCGGCAAAGAATGGCGTGCCCTGCCCCAGCACGACGGGATGCAGATAGATCTGATACTCATCGATCAAGCCAAGTTCGGTCAGGCTGCGCGCCAGATCCGGGCCGGCAACGCCGATCCCCCCGTCGTGCTCGGCCTTCAACGCACGGATCGCGCCCGCGAGATCACCCTCGACAAGCCTGGCGTTGGGGCCGACGGATTTCAACGTGCGCGACACGACCCATTTCGGCAGCTTCCGCCACGCCGCCGCGAAGGCACGACGATCCGCATCCCATTCAGGATGCTCGTCGTCCCAGTAACGCATGATCTCATACATCTTGCGGCCGTACACGCTGCCCGTCGAGCTCTGAACCTCGTCGATGAAGTGGCGGAAGAGCGTGGGGCCTGGCGCAAACGCCATATGATCGACATAGCCGTCCAGAGACTGGTTCATTCCGAACACGAGTTTAGCCATATGAGCTTTCCTCCGTTAGATGGCATATCCGCGTGAGTCTGATTGCATTATGCAATCAGTTATGAGTGAGATCAACTGGTTTATGTCACGATTGGTTTTTGGAGGACGCCGCCCGCCGGATCGATGAGATTTCCATTGCGGATCCGCAGATCATCCTGCGCCGAGCGGCAACGCCGGGTCGATCGCCCTCGACGACATGGAGGAGGCTACAATGGATCTATGCAGCGAGCTGGGCATGACGCGCGATGACACGATCAGGTTCTCGTCCGGGAGTGGATGGAGAAGAGCACCTATCTGCCGGTGCACGAACTCGATGAGGATGGCGATGTTGATGGATCTGCATGAATGCAGATCCGGGTGAAGCCATCGTCAACGAGGACCGGCGTCCAACTCCGGGAAATTATAGTAGATGCAATCATTGATCCTGAACCACGCCAGCCCACTGCCCATGTCGACCTGCTTAAGCTCCCATTCGAACGTATCATGGCCCTCGTAGCCGTAGATCAGCGCCATTGAGGCCAACTCAGTGATTGGCCCAGGAGGAAACGGGACGCCGTATACTATCGCCTCCTTCTCAGCGAACTTTCCTTTGATGACTTTCTTGATTTCCAAATCCGCTCTAACCAACTGCTTTGGAAAATTATCATCCGCCGCTGTCAAACCAGAAGGGCTGATGGATAGCGATCTGACCCGCGCCTCCACCACGACCTTCGCCTTCGCTAGCAGCTCCTTTTGGCTGGGACATGGCGCCATTGCTGCCGTCTGCCTCAGACCAGTAAATGATAGAACCAATACTGCTGCGCAAAACAATCGCGCGTGCGCGTTAAGCGATGCTTTCAGCATGCTTTCCTTCCTACAAGGGTGCGTGGCTTTCAATCCAATAAGGATAAACGCAAGTCCTCACTTAATGGTGTAGAACTCGGCGTTATCCTGCTCCTCCCGCAGCCCGTACGGGCCGCATGCCGGAGCTTCCCGTCATCCGTCCAGGCCCGGTGTTAGACCCCTCCAAAAGTGGCAATCGGGGACCTCATTGACATCGGTGCGTGATCCTAGCACTGGTAGATGAAGGCGAAAGCTGCAAGTCCCGTTTGAAAATGGGCCTGCAAAGCCTTGGGGAATACATGTCTTTTTTGAATTTGCCTTGGGACATTGGCCTAATTCCGATTGTGATAACAGTTTGGGCTGCGTACGCGTGCGGTATCGCTGTGGCAAAGCAAAGGCCAACTAGCGGCGATGCGTTTTTAGCTGCTTTAATGTTTCCGATCGGTCTGATCGCGATTGTGTATCAGCTGTTTCTTTCGGATCGCAATTTGAATGTTATGTTAATTACAATTCAGCCAATGGCAAGTATTGGCTTTTTTATTATAATGCACGCTAGTGGATGGCGGAGAGCCGAAAGTCCTGACGGAAAAGAATCTCCTGATGTCATAAAAAAGTTTAAGATATTAGTTTTTTCTTTTATTTTATACAATATATTTATTTTGAACTTTCACGGCGATGATCGCTGCAAAATAGCTAAATGCTTCGCTCTGGAGTTGAGCCTAGGAAGGATAGATCAGCCTTTTTCTAGGCTGTACTTGGAAGGTGCTTTTGGAGCGCTTGTCTTGATGGGAATATTGCCTATTCTTTTTAAGAGGCCTTTGAAATTTATTCGCGACCGATTTCCTATTAAATAGGTAAGCAGTGCGTTGGGTGATCTTTTTTAAAAAGCCCAACGAGCGGGGAAGCATTTTTAAGCGCTCTACTTCTTCCGAGACGCCCAGACACAAGTTCCGATTCATTTGGTGACGATCAGCTCTTTTTTGACGATATTTTCTGCTTTGGATCTGATGTGAATTATCAAACACAGTGTCGGTTGTGGACGGTAGCAGCCGGCCGATGATTGGAGAAGAATACGTATCTGCCGGTTCATGATCTCAATGAAGACAGCGGAGCGGATGGGACGGCTTGACCAAGATGGAGCAATTTCATCCAAGCATGGTAGCGGATTTGGATGAGGGGGTACCTCGAATGTCAGTCTTGCTCAGAAGCTTATTGCTACTGGCCGGAATAACTTTAGCGGTGCCAGCCTTTGGCAATTGCTTAACCGCCAATGAGACCAAACAGGGCGTGCTGCTGACCAGAGAAGTGCCCTTCCTTTCCGTATTCTACAAGCCGGACGGTCCGGGTCTCACCGAACAAAAGCTGGTGCAGCGTAACCATTCACTGCAGCCGGTGTCGGCTGTATATCTGCACCCCTTGCTCGTCGAAAAGAGAGTTGGTCCCAACGGGACGCATGAGCTGAAATACGCGAATGCGATTGCGTTAGACGATCTGCCACAGAAGAAGAACTGGCAATCCGACACGACGCTTTTCCTCAATGGCAAAAAATCCGTTTCGGGCACGACTTCTATTAGGTTCGATGGCTTGGGAGAGGAAACTATTTCATCTTGTTCCTACAAAGTTTGGGCCATCAACAGCCGTCTGCAACTGACGGGATTGCCTCCGATTATTTTCGAACAATACTATTCCCCCGAGCTTCATCTCGTTCTCCGTTCGGTAAGGCTAGGCCCCTCCAACCAGCCGTTGAGCGAGGTTCGATTTGATCGGTTGCAAATTGGCTGGGGCAACTAGGGGGACATCGTGTCCCCTTTATCGTCTTAGAAAGTCCGCTGGGGCCACTCTCCCTGCCTATCACTCCGTCGTCCCGAGTCGATGGCGACCATCTGGATGAGCTTGGCCATGTCAGTAACCGGTGTTACACTCCCACGTTGCTCTAGCCGCCCTAACCTGTGATCGCCCATCCATGGACGAGCAGCGGGAGTTTCTCCATGGAGAGTACATTGGAAGTTCTCGCGACCAGGAGGTCTGGACGTGAGGTTCATCGGCACTGGCCGGACGAGGTCAAGGCGCAGACTGCAGTCGGCCCGTTGCGGACATCGCCTGGGACGGTAGAGTGACTATCAAATTTGAGGGCAGATAGATTGCGTCAGACAATTACGCTTAATGTCGACCCGTACCTTTCCGATGAACAGTGGTAAGCGCGATTTTCCCCGCACCTTCTGCAATTGAGTGAGCTCTGGCATGAGGTGTCCACCAAAAAAGGTGGACACCAAGTGATGGAAGAAGGTCAAAAACTTGCCGTGCGGCTGGTCGGTCGGAA
>NZ_RJJT01000027.1 GCF_003938655.1 Rhizobium pisi | reverse complement strand
CTTGCCGGTAAAGGAGGTATTCTTGACTTTGGTATAGGGCTTGAACCAGTCGATCCGCTTGCCGTGCTTGCCCCAGAACTTGTCCGGGTTTTCGACGCTTTCCTCGTACCATTTCAGGTACTTCTCCTTATCGATCAGGGCACGCGCCTTCACCGGCTTCTGCACCGGATAGATCTTCTCCGACATGGAACTCCTCCTCATGGGACATGCGACGGGCCAAGCGATCTATGAGGCCCGGATTCAATTCAGGGCAATTCATAGCAGGTCGCATCGTCACGGCAATTAGACGAAGGTCATTTGATTTCGGAAGAATTGCAATTCTGCGACAGTACGGTTATATAGCGGCATATTTCCCGGACATTGTGGTGACAATCCACGGACCGCGACCGGCGCGGACGATAGAAGGACTATATCCATGGCTCAAACACTGCTCATGCCGAAGGCGACCGCCATCTGGCTCGTCGACAACACGGCACTGTCTTTCGATCAGATTGCGCAGTTCTGCAAACTGCATCCGCTCGAAGTCAAGGCGATCGCCGACGGCGAAGCGGCGCAGGGCATCAAGGGCCTCGACCCGATCTCGACAGGACAGCTCTCGCGCGACGAAATTGCCCGCGCTGAAGCCAACCCGAACCACAAGCTGAAGCTTTCCGAGCCGAAGGTGCGCGTGCCGGAATCCAAACGCCGCGGCCCGCGTTATACGCCGGTTTCCAAGCGCCAGGACCGCCCGAACGCCATTCTCTGGCTCGTCCGCAACCATCCGGAACTGAAGGACGCGCAGATTTCCCGCCTCGTCGGAACGACGAAATCGACCATCGAGCAGATCCGCGAGCGCACGCACTGGAACTCCGCCAACCTCGCGCCGATGGATCCGGTCACGCTTGGCCTCTGCAGCCAGATCGATCTCGATATGGAAGTGGAAAAGGCTGCGAAGGGTCGTCCGCTGCCGACCGCTGCCGAGCTCGGCGCGACGCTGCAATCGGCCCAGGAGACCGAACGCCTGACCCCGAGCTACGAACGCGAAGAGGAAAAAGAAAAGGAAATCGACGCCGACGCCGTCTTCCGCAAGTTGAGCTCGCTTCGCTCGGCCCCGAAGGACGAAGACGAAGACGATCAGTACTGAGATATCAGCTGTCTCATCAAAACCCCGCCGAACCGGCGGGGTTTTTTGTTGGGGTTGGCTACTCGAGTTAGCTGCGGAACAGGGTGAGGATGTTCTGTGCGGAACTGTTGGCGATCGAGAGCGACTGGATGGCGAGCTGCTGCTGTGTCTGCAGCGCTGAAAGCTTGCTCGATTCCTCTTCCATATCGGCATCGACCAGGCGGCCGACGCCTGAATCGATCGAATCGTGAAGGCCGCTGACGAAGGTTTCCTGCAGCTGGATGCGGGTCGAGATCGAACCGAGAGCCGAACCGGCGGCAGTCATGGCACCGAAAACCAGCTCGACACCGGTCAAGGCTCCGTCGAGCTGGCCTTGCGTGAAAGTGCTGATGTCCAAAGCATAGATCGACGGCATGACGATAGCGACGCCGCCATAGGTTCCGTTGAAGGCGGTACCGATGATGCCGCTCGTGGTCTCGATCGCGCCGGTGGACGTCATGCCGAAGAGCACGTTTCCAAGCGTTCCTGAATCCAGCACGTAATCGGTCATCTTGACCGATACGGCATTGCTGCCGTCGCGCACGAAGGACGAGACGACGCTCTTGGTGCCGGAAGCGCCGGCGACCCAGTTTTCGCCGGAGAAGGAAGCCGATTGGGCAATGCTGAGCAGCTGCTGCTGCAGCTGACTGATTTCCTGCTGGATCTTCGTCTTGTCGACGCCCTTTTCCGTGGCGGCGACGATCTTCGCCTTGATTTCGCTGACGACATCGATCGCGCTGCTCATAGCCGAATAGGCGGTATCGACCTTGGCCGCGCCGAGGCCGAGAGCGTCGGAGACCGCCGAAAGCGCCTTGTTGTCGGAGCGCATGGTCGTTGCGATCGACCAGTAGGCGGCATTGTCGGCTGCTTTTTCGACACGGTAACCGGAGGAAACGCGACCCTGGGTGTCCTTGAGGCTATCGTTTACACCGCGCAAAGTCTGCAGCGCTGCCATGGCAGCGTTGTTCGTGAGGATGCTTGTCATGATCCGTTCCACAATCTGAAAAAGGGGCATTCCGGACTAAGCCGGTCACGGCGACCGCGTCATGCAAAGCCTGCTATGCAAGCTGTCACCGTTAACGAATCCTTGCGCAACATAGTTAACAATTTCTCAATTAGGCTTATCGAAAGCTTAATTTCACATCGGCAGGGAGCCGAAACCACGCCTGCGCAGCGCCTCGGCGATCTCCTCGAGAATCGCCGGATCGTCAATGGTTGCAGGCATTTTCCAGGGTATGCCGTCGGCAATTTTCTGCATCGTACCGCGCAGGATTTTGCCGGAGCGCGTTTTCGGCAATCGGTTAACGGTGATGGCCGTTTTGAAGGCGGCGACTGGCCCGATCGATTCGCGAATCATCGCCACGACCTCTGATTCGATCGCCGCCGTTTCACGGGAAACATGTCGTTTCAGCACCAGGAAACCGCAGGGTGCCTGCCCCTTCAGCGGATCGTTCACGCCGATGACCGCACATTCTGCGACATCGGGATGTCGCGCGCAGACTTCCTCCATCGCTCCCGTCGAAAGCCGATGACCGGCGCAATTGATGATGTCGTCGGTGCGCGACATGATGAAAAGGTAACCGTCCTCGTCGACATAACCGGCATCGGCCGTCTTGTAGTAACCGGGAAACTCGTCGAGATAGGCCGACCGGAAACGGTCGTCCGCCTTCCAGAGAGTCGGCAGGCAACCGGGCGGCAGCGGCAGTTTCACGACGATGTTGCCGAGCGTTCCCGCCTCGATCGGATGGCCGGCATCATCGAGCACCGCAATCTCATAACCGGGCATCGGCAGCGCCGGCGAACCGTGCCTGACCGGAAGGGCGCCGAGTCCGAGCGGGTTTGCGGCGATCGGCCAACCGGTCTCCGTCTGCCACCAATGATCGATGACGGGTATGCCGAGCATGCGCTCCGCCCACTTCAGCGTCTCCGGATCCGCCCTTTCGCCGGCGAGAAACAGCGCGCGGAAATCCGGCATCGGATATTGGCGTATCAATTCGCCGTCACCGTCCTCCCGCCGGATCGCACGGAAGGCGGTCGGCGCCGTGAAGAGCACGCGCACATGATGTTCCGAAACGACCCGCCAGAATGTGCCTGCATCCGGGGTTCCCACAGGTTTGCCCTCGAAGATCAGCGTCGTCACGCCTGCAATCAGCGGGGCATAGACGATGTAGGAATGCCCGACGACCCAGCCGATATCCGAAGCCGTCCAGAAGACCTCGCCCGGCTTCAAGCCATAGATATTCCGCATCGACCAGTTGAGCGCGACCATATGGCCGCCATTGTCGCGCACGACGCCCTTCGGCTGGCCTGTCGTGCCGGAGGTATAGAGGATGTAAAGGGGGTCGGTCGCCTTCACCGAAACACAGGCGATTTCGGCGCCGCGATGGCGCGCCACCGCTGCCTCGAAATCCTGATCGCGGCCGGCGACGAGATCAGCCCGAAGCTCCGGCCGCTGCAGCACCAGACAATGTTTCGGTTTCGCCCGTGCGATCTCGATCGCCTGGTCGACCAGCGGTTTGTAGGCGACGATGCGCCCGGGCTCGAGCCCGCAGCTCGCCGTGATCACCAGCTTCGCCTCGCTGTCGTCGATGCGCGCCGCAAGCTCGTTGGCGGCAAAGCCGCCGAAAACCACTGAATGAACCGCACCGATACGGGCGCAGGCGAGCATGGAAAACACCGCCTGCGGCACCATCGGCATATAGAGGATCACGCGGTCGCCGGTGCCGATACCAAGCTCGATCAGTGCCGCGGCAATGGCCTTCACTTCGCTGAGCACCTCGGCGTACGTGAAACGGCGCTTCTCACCGGTCATGGCACTGTCGAAGATGATCGCCGTCTCGTTGCCCCGCCCTGACGTCACATGCCTGTCCAGGCAATTATGGCAGGTATTGGTCTCGGCCGCTGCGAACCAGCGACCATAGACGCCATCATCGGGCGAAAATACCCGCTCAGGCGGCTTGAACCAGTCGATGCCGGTGGCAGCTTCCCGCCAGAAGGCTTCAGGATCGCGTTTCCAGGCCGCATAGGCCTGATGATAGCCGTTCTGCATCTGCTCCTCCCCAGGACAACGCAAACCTCGATATCAATCTAGTGCATGTCGCCCAAAAGTGTTGCAGCGGTTTTGGGGCAACGACATGTCGAGGCTTAGAGCGGGAGGAGGAGGACGGGAAGCCCGACCAAAGCAGGGTATCAGCGCACGCCGAAAATCGCCGATCCGACACGCACGCTGGTCGCGCCGAAGGCGATCGCCGTCTCGTAGTCGCCCGACATGCCCATGGAAAGCTTTTCGACGCCGCATTTGCGGGCGAGCTTTGCCAGCAGGGCGAAATGCGGCCCGGGATTTTCCTCGGCCGGCGGAATGCACATCAGTCCGTCGATGGAAAGGCCGAGCTCTTCGCGGCAGTGGGCGACGAAGGCCGGCACTTCCTCTGGAGCAATGCCCGCCTTCTGCGGTTCAAGCCCGGTATTGACCTCGACGTAAAGCCGCGGCGTTTTGCCCTGCCGCTTCATCTCCTCGGCAAGCGCGCGGGCGATCTTTTCCCGGTCCACCGTCTCGATCACATCGAAAAGCGCGACCGCATCCGCCGCCTTGTTCGATTGCAGCGGTCCGATCAGGTGTAGCTCGATATCCGGCTGCTCGGCCTTCAGCTCCGGCCATTTGCCTTGGCTTTCCTGCACCCTGTTTTCGCCGAAGACGCGCTGCCCGGCGTCGATGGCCGGACGGATCGCATCCGCCTCGAACGTCTTCGACACGGCGACGAGCTCAACGGAACCCGCCGGGCGGCCCGCCTCGCGTTCGCCTGCCGCAATCCGCAACCGCACCTCGTTCAAGCGCTCTTGAAGTTCCATCGTTCCGCCTCGACATACCACCATGAAAGGATGGGAATGAACTAACCAGCCATTCTGTGCTTGCCAAGACCCGCCTTCCACGAAATCGCCTGACCGGCATGCAGATCGAGCGCCCACAGCGCCTGCAAAACTTGACGCTACGATGGTTTCATGGTGAAGGTCTCGGCCAACTCCCCTGATTTTCCGGAAATACGAATACCATGGCCACCGAACGTTATAATCCGCGCGATGCCGAGCCCCGTTGGCAGCAGAAATGGAACGAAGACAAGGTCTTCGAGACCGACAACGCCGATCCGCGCGAAAAATACTACGTCCTCGAAATGTTCCCCTATCCGTCGGGGCGCATTCACATGGGCCACGTCCGCAACTACGCCATGGGTGATGTTGTCGCCCGCTACAAGCGCGCCCGCGGCTACAACGTGCTGCATCCGATGGGTTGGGACGCTTTCGGCATGCCGGCGGAAAACGCCGCCATGGAGCGCGGCGTGCATCCCGCCTCCTGGACCTACCAGAACATCGGCTCGATGAAGGCGCAGCTGAAGGCCATGGGGCTTTCGTTGGACTGGAGCCGCGAGTTCGCCACCTGCGACGTCGAATATTACCAGCACCAGCAGCATCTCTTCCTGGATTTCCTGGAAAAGGGGCTCGTCTATCGCAAGCAGTCGAAGGTGAACTGGGATCCTGTCGATAATACCGTGCTTGCCAATGAACAGGTGATCGACGGCCGCGGCTGGCGCTCCGGTGCGCTGGTCGAACAGCGCGAACTGACGCAATGGTTCTTCAAGATCACCGATTTCAGCCAAGACCTGCTGGACGCGCTGGATACGCTCGACCAGTGGCCGGAAAAAGTGCGCCTGATGCAGAAGAACTGGATCGGTCGGTCGGAAGGCCTGACGATCCGCTGGGAGATCGTACCGGAAACGGCGCCCGCCGGCGAAACCGAAATCACGGTCTATACGACCCGGCCGGACACGCTGTTCGGCGCCTCCTTCCTGGCGATTGCCGCCGATCATCCGCTGGCAAAGGATGCTGCCGCGAAGAATGCCGATATCGAAGCCTTCTGCGAGGAGTGCCGCCGCGCCGGCACCTCGCTCGCCGCACTCGAAACCGCTGAAAAGAAGGGCCTGGATACCGGCATTCGCGTCAGGCATCCGCTCGACCCCTCCTGGGAGCTGCCCGTCTACATCGCCAATTTCGTCCTGATGGACTATGGCACGGGCGCGATCTTCGGCTGCCCCTCCGGCGACCAGCGTGACCTTGATTTTGCACGGAAATACGGCCTGCCGGTCGTGCCGGTCATCATGCCGGCGGATGGTGATGCCACAAGCTTTGCCGTCGGCGATACCGCCTACGACGGCGAAGGCGTGATGATCAATTCGCGCTTCCTCGATGGCAAGACGACGGACGAAGCCTTCAATATCGTTGCCGATCGGCTGTCCGCCGCTTCGCTCGACAACGCGCCGCAGGGCGAGCGGAAAGTCAATTTCCGCCTGCGCGACTGGGGTATTTCGCGCCAGCGCTATTGGGGCTGCCCGATCCCGGTCATTCACTGCGATGCTTGCGGCGTCGTGCCGGTGCCGAAGAAGGATCTGCCCGTGAAGCTGCCGGAGGACGTGACCTTCGACCAGCCCGGCAATCCGCTCGACCGTCATCCGACCTGGCGCCAGGTCTCCTGCCCGAACTGCGCTAGGGATGCACGCCGCGAGACAGACACGATGGACACTTTCGTCGATTCGAGCTGGTATTTCACTCGCTTTACCGCGCCCTGGGAAGGAAATCCGACAGATCCTGAGGCGGCTAACCGTTGGCTGCCGGTCGACCAGTATATCGGCGGTATCGAGCATGCGATCCTGCATCTGCTCTATTCCCGCTTCTTCACCCGCGCCATGCGCGAGACCGGCCATGTCGCTGCCACCGAGCCTTTCAAGGGTCTCTTCACGCAAGGCATGGTGGTGCACGAAACCTATAGCCGCGGGGCCGGCGCCGGCCGCGAATGGGTCGCACCCGCCGACATCCGCATCGAGGAACTTGACGGCAAACGCCGCGCCTATCTGCTGACGACGAGCGAAGAAGTCGCCATCGGCTCGATCGAGAAGATGTCGAAATCGAAGAAGAACGTCGTTGATCCCGACGATATCATCGCCTCCTACGGCGCCGATACCGCCCGCTTCTTCGTTCTCTCCGACTCCCCGCCGGAGCGCGACGTCATCTGGTCCGAGGCAGGCGTCGAAGGCGCCCATCGTTTCACTCAGCGCCTGTGGCGTCTGATTTCGGAAGCGGCGGAAGCCTTGTCCGCCGTGGCGCCAACGCCTGCAGGCGATGGGGAAGCGCTCGCGATCTCGCAGGTCGCGCACAAGACCCTGAAGGCTGTCCAGTACGACTACGATAAGCTCTGGTTCAACAAAGCCGTTGCCCGCATCTATGAACTGGTCAACGCGCTGGCCGCACCGCTGACGAAGGTCGCAGCCGGCGAGGGCGATGCCGCCTATCGCGCGGCAGTGCGAGAGGCTGCCGAAATCCTGATCCAGCTCGTCGCGCCGATGACCCCGCATCTTGCCGAAGAGTGCTGGTCGGCGCTCGGCAATGAAGGGCTGCTTGCTCGTACAAGCTGGCCGCGCTACGACGAGACGCTCGTGGTGGAAAACGACGTTGTCCTGCCCGTGCAGATCAACGGCAAGAAGCGCGCTGAATTGACAATTTCTCGCGACGCAGATCAGAATGCCGTCACCGACGCCGTGCTGGATCTGGAGGCGGTGAAGAACGCGCTGAACGGGCAGGCACCGAAGAAGATCATCGTGGTTCCCCAAAGGATTGTGAACATTGTCGTTTGATATCGCTTGCAAGCTGGCTCGCAATGCCGGCATCGCCATGATCCTTTCCTCCGCGGCTTTTCTCTCTGCCTGCCAGGTCCGGCCGCTGTACTCCGAAAGCTCCGGCGTCGTTGAGAAACTTTCCTCCGTCGGCTTCTCAGAAGCGACCAGCCGGGTCGAACAGCAAGTTCGCAACCGGCTGATCTTCCTTGCGTCGCGCGGTGCCGGCGAAGCGGTAAACCCGCAATATCGGGTCGAGATACGCGCCGCGTCGGCTGTGGCCGACACGCTGCTGGCAAAATCGGGCGATACGTCGAAAGCCGGCCGCGTGACGGTCAACGTCATTTACACGCTGCGCGCCGTGGCCGACAGCCACATCATCAAGGCCGGCAGCCGCCAGGCTACGGCCCTGGTGGATTTCTCCGAACAGGAATTCGCCAAGCAAAGGGCGATCCGCGATGCCGAAAACCGCGCCGCGGATCAGGCGGCGGAATTCGTAGGGGCCGATATCGCCGCTGCCCTCAGCCGCTGAGGGCGGGGATGTGGCAGAGATAAAGTCCCACGAATTCGAAAGCTTTCTGCAGAAATCGGCGCGGAACTATCGGATCTATGTCATTTACGGCCCGGATCGCGGCCTCGTATCCGAACGTGCGGGATTGCTTGCCGGCAAGACCGGTGTTGCTCTGGATGATCCATTCTCTCTTACGAAACTCGATGTCGGCGATCTGCAGAAGGATCCGGGACGGTTGGTCGACGAAGCCCATTCGATCGGTCTGTTCGGTGGCGAAAAACTGATCTGGATTCGCGGCGCCGCCAACGAGAAATATCTTGTCGATTCGCTGGCGCTGCTGGCCGAAAAGCCGCTCGAAGCGGCCTATCTGATCGTGGAGGCGGGCGATCTCAAGAAAGGGTCGCTGCTTCGCAAGACCGCGGAAGCGGCGCGCTCTGTCATGACAATCCCCTCTTATGCCGATGATAGCCGCGCCCTGAATGGCTTGATCGACGCCGAACTCGGCGCGGAAAAGCTCGGCATTACGCCTGCAGCGCGCCAGGCGCTCGTCGCGTTGATCGGCGGCGATCGTATTGCCTCCCGAAACGAAGTACGCAAGCTTGCGCTTTATTGTCGGGGCCTTGACACGATCGAGGAACATCACGTTACCGAAATAATCGGCGATGCCAGCGCGATCTCCGTGGATGATGCCGTCGATGCGATTTTGAGCGGCGATCTGAATGCTTTTCTGCACGCCATGCAGAAGATCAGCAGCTCAAAGACCGCGATCTTTCTCGTGCTGCAGGCATGCCTGAAGCAGTTTCAGCTTTTGGATACGATGCGCGCCGAGATGGAAGAAAAACGCCTGCAGGCGCCACAAGTCATGCAGACAATGGGCCGGCATCTGCATTTCCGTCGAAAGCCAATTATCGAACAGGCCCTGCGCCAGTGGACTGCGGAAAGCATAGCGCGTGAATCCAATCGTCTGCAAGCCGCAATTCTGCAAAGCCGACGACGTCAAGTTCTGGAAGACAGCGTCGCGATGCAAACGCTTCTTTCCACCACCCTTCAATCCGGTCGCAAATCGGCCTGACTAGCGTCTTTCGAGCAAACGGCAGATCTCTTCGAGCTGCTCCAGGGACTTGTAGGAAATTTTGATCTGGCCGCCACCTGCCTTGTGATTGATCGCAACCTCAAGACCGAGCGCGTCGGACAGTGTGCGCTCCAAAGCCAGCGTATCGGAATCCTTCTGATCGCGTCGCGCGGCCGGATGCTGCGGCTCCGATTGCGCCTTAATATTGTTTTGGGCAAGCTTTTCCGCGTCGCGCACCGACATGCCCTTCGCAACGATCGTGCGGGCCAGACTCGCCGGATCAGAGGTCGAAACAAGCGCACGGGCATGTCCAGCCGACAGACTTCCGGCCGCGAGCAGATCGCGAACCGGATCGGGCAGCTTCAGCAGACGCAATGAATTGGCGACATGGCTGCGGCTTTTGCCGATGATTTCGCCGAGGTCGTTCTGGGTATAGCCATACTCCGCGATCAGCTGCTCATACCCCAAAGCCTCTTCGAGAGCGTTGAGGTCCGCCCGCTGGACGTTTTCGACAATGGCGATTTCGAGCGCCGTCTTGTCATCGACATCCCGGATAATGACCGGGATCTCAATCAGCCCAGCAAGCTGGGCCGCTCGCCAACGCCGCTCGCCGGCAATGATTTCATACTGGTCTCGTGACATCGTCCGCACCACGATCGGCTGGACGATACCGTGCTGGCGAATGGAACTGGCGAGATCATGCAGCTCGGTGTCATCGAAGAAACGACGAGGATTGCGAGGGTTCCGGCTGACGAACTCGATCGGAATCATTCTGTCGGCGCTGACAGTCCGCTCGGCCTCTACCGGGACCGGTTGATCCATTTCGCCAATCAGTGCCGCAAGACCGCGACCCAAGCGTCTTTTCGATACATCGTCATTCATGACCTAAACCCTACACCTCATGCAATGATATCAGGCAGCCAGTCTTTGGCGTTCCCGCTGGATAACCTCGGAAGCCAGCTGGAGATAGGCCTGGCTGCCCGCGCATTTCAGATCATAGAGAATGGCAGGCTTGCCATAGGATGGCGCCTCCGAAACCCGGACGTTGCGCGGAATTAACGTGTGGTAAACCTTTTCCCCGAGATGCGTGCGCACGTCATTGACCACCTGCTGAGCAAGATTGTTGCGCGCGTCGAACATCGTCAAAACGATGCCCTGAATATCCAGCCGTGGATTGACGGTTCGGCGAACCTGGCTGACAGTCTCGAGCAACTGGCTCAACCCTTCCAGGGCAAAGAATTCACATTGCAGCGGCACCAGCACGGAGTGGGCGGCCGCCATGGCATTCATCGTCAGCAGATTGAATGAGGGCGGGCAGTCCAAAAGGATATAGGAAAACGCCATCGCCTCCGGCGTCGACAGCGCCTTCCGCAATTTGAAAACGCGATCGCTCTGCTGCGCGATCTCCATCTCGATGCCGAGCAGATCCATCGTCGACGGAACGATGAAGAGGTTGGGCACCGCGGTTTCGAGCGTTACCTCGCTGATGCCGCGATCACCAACCATCAGGTCGTAGGAGGAGAGTTTGCGATTGCGGCGGTCGATACCGAGGCCGGTGCTGGCATTGCCTTGTGGATCGAGATCTATGATTAAGACCCGCTCTCCAATAGCGGCAAGTGCCGTTGCCAGGTTGATTGCGGTGGTCGTTTTACCAACACCACCCTTCTGATTTGCGATGGTGATAATCCGATGTCGTTCGCCAGCCATTGCCGCAATATCCGATCTGTTAAACCAAGCGCCGGAGATTTGATATTTCCAAAATAACAGATTCCTGCTCGACGGCGCTCTTATGTTCTAGCAGATCGAATTCCCACCGACCATGTGCTTTGTCGATTTCCCTCAGGTAATCCCGGCCTTTATGAAAAAAGCCGCGACAATTTTCCTTGCCAAGCATCCAGGGCGCCGAATACCCGATGAGCCCATCAAGATCGGCTAGGGCTCTCGCGGAGATCGCCCCGCATTCGCCGATTTCCGCATGCGCCTCCTCGATTCGAATGGCATGCACACTCCCACGCGCATCCGTCTCGCGCAGCGCCGTTCGCAGGAAGGCCGCCTTCTTGTGGTTGCTTTCGACCAGATGCACCCATCCGTTCTGTAGTTCGGCCAAGAAAATCGCCGTAATGACACCGGGGAACCCACCGCCGCTTCCCAGATCGACCCAAGTAACCGGCTCAGGATGGATCTGGAAGATCTGGCTGCTGTCCGCGATGTGCCGGCGCCATAAATCATCGAGTGTCGATGGAGCCACCAGATTGATGGTTTTGGCCCACTTCTGAAAGAGCACCGCGAAGTGGCTAAGCCGCTCCTGTGTTTCACGTGAAACACGCAAACCGTTTAATTCCATTATGAGGGACTCTCAGATCTTGTATTAGGCGCTATGCCGCTCGTGAATTCAGCCGACGCAGATGCACAAGCAGCAACGCAATCGCCGCCGGTGTCATTCCCTCGACAACGGCTGCCTGGGCGATGTTAAAAGGTCGAGCTGCGTCAAGTTTCGCTTTGAGCTCGTTGGAAAGGCCGGAGAGACCGGTGTAGTCGAAATCCGACGGGATCTGCCGTTGCTCGTCACGTTGCTGATCGGCGATCGCTGTGGCCTGCCGATCAAGGTAAACCGAATAACCTGCTTCGATCTCCAATGCCTCTGCGACCTTCGGCGCGATCGCCCCGAACGTCTCAGGCCAAACGCGTTGAAGTTCGGCAAAATTATAGTTCGGATAGGACAACAGATCATAGGCCGTGCGGCGCTGCCCATCCAGATTGATATTCAAACCCGCACGTCGTGCCTCGTTTGGCGTCACCGCCAGTGATGTCAACAGCGCCCGGCCAGCCTCAATTTCTGCCTGATAGGATGTAAATCGCTGCGTGCGTTCACCGCTGACACAGCCAAGCTGCATCGCCAGCGGCGTCAACCGCATGTCGGCATTGTCTGCCCGCAGGGTCAATCTGTATTCCGCCCTCGATGTAAACATTCGATACGGTTCCGTAACGCCGCGGGAGGTCAGGTCGTCGATCATCACCCCGATATAAGAGCTCGTCCGGCTAAAATGAAACGGAACCGAATCGCTGCTTTGCAATGCAGCATTCAGCCCCGCGGCCAGTCCCTGGGCCGCTGCCTCTTCGTAACCGGTGGTGCCGTTGATCTGGCCGGCCAGAAACAGCCCCTTCAATCGCTTGACCTCAAGCGAGGGCGTCAACTCCCTCGGGTCGACATGGTCATATTCGATAGCATAACCCGGCTGCAGTATTGTTGCTTTCTCAAGACCGGGAATGGTCTTGATGAAATCCGCTTGGACCTCTGCCGGCAGAGACGTCGAAATCCCGTTAGGATAGACGGTGTCATCGTCCAGCCCTTCAGGCTCCAGGAAGACCTGGTGTCCATCCCGCTCTCCGAACTTGACCAGCTTGTCCTCGATCGAGGGGCAATATCTTGGTCCGACCCCTTCGATCTGTCCCGAATACATCGCCGAACGCATGATATTCTCGACAATGATACGATGCGTCGCTTCGGTCGTCCGGGTCACCCCACATTCGATTTGGGGCGTGATAATCTCGTCGGTCATGAACGAGAAGGGAATGAACTCCTCGTCAGCGCCCTGCCTGCCTACCGATTGCCAATCGATCGTCTTTCCATCCAGCCGGGCAGGCGTTCCGGTCTTCAAACGTCCCAGCCGCAATCCCAGTCGCGCCAGCGTCGCGGACAGTCCGATCGACGGTGCTTCACCGACGCGGCCGGCGGGGGTTTTGTTCGACCCGATGTGAATGAGACCGCGAAGAAAGGTTCCCGTCGTTAAAACCACCGCCGGCGTCTTGAAGGTGCGACCATCCTTCATGATCACCCCAGCCACGCGGCCCTCGACAACATCCAGATCAAACGCATCACCTTCGACGATATCCAGGCCGGGTGTTGCCTCGATCGCCGCCAGCATCGCCAGGCGATAGAGCTTTCGGTCAGCCTGTGTCCGCGGCCCCCGGACGGCTGCGCCCTTCTTCTTGTTCAGCATCCTGAACTGAATTCCGGCGACATCGGCAATACGGCCCATCAGACCGTCCATGGCGTCAATCTCTCGAACAAGATGACCCTTGCCAAGCCCGCCAATGGCAGGATTGCATGACATGACACCGATCGTATCGCGTCTATGCGTCACGAGCGCAGTCTTTGCCCCCAGGCGCGCGGCGGCGCTGGCAGCCTCCGACCCCGCATGGCCGCCGCCGATCACGATCACATCATAGACTTTATCGGTCATTCCAAAGCTCCAATTCCAGCAGGCGTTTCACGTGAAACCTGAGAGACGCCTGGCCCGAAAGGTTTCACGTGAATCATTTGCCGATGCAGAACTCCGAGAAGATCACACCAAGCAGCTGTTCGACATCCACTCTTCCTGTGATCCTACCCAAATAGTCGGCAGCAATTCGAAGCTGCTCGGTTCGCAGCTCGAGGTTCACATCTGTTTGCGAAATTGCCGCGTCCAGTGCCGCCAAACATTTCGTCAGCGAATCCTTATGCCGTTGCCGGCTGGGGATTGCCATGGACAAGCCGCCAAAACGCTCTGCGACGACGCTTCCAATCAGCTGCCGCAATTCCGGCAAACCATCACCTGTCGCCGTCGAAATCTGCAGATCATAGTGATCGGACGCGGTATCGACGAGATCCCTCTTGGTTCCGACAGTAACATGCGGAGAACTCCGCTCCAAGTCGCCTGGCATCACGGGATTCGTCATGTCGACCAGCAGCAGAACAAGATCGGCATCACGAAGCGCGATACGCGCGCGCCGCACGCCTTCCATCTCCACCCTGTCTTCCGCCGCGCGAAGACCGGCGGTATCATAAAGCTTGATCAGATACCCGCCGATGTCGAGATCCGCCTGCAGCACGTCGCGTGTCGTTCCGGCGATATCGGTGACGATCGCCACGTCACGACGCGCCAGGGCATTGAGCAGGCTTGATTTGCCGGCATTCGGGGCCCCGGCGATAACGACCTTGAACCCATCCCTAATGATCTCGCCGGCCGAGGCGGCTTGGAGGTGCTGCTCGATATCGCCGCGAAGCTTCTCCATATCGGTCCAGACCATATCCGACACCGAACCTGGAACATCGTCCTCGTCGGGAAAATCAAGTTCCGCTTCGACAAGAGCCCGCGCGCGGGTCAATCGTTCCGCCCACGAATCGTAAATAGTTGAGAGCCCGCCCGCGCTATGTTCAACGGCAAGGCGCCGTTGCATTTCCGTTTCGGCGCCGATGAGATCGGCTAATCCTTCAACCTCAACGAGGTCAAGCTTGCCGTTTTCGAAGGCCCGCCGGGAGAATTCGCCCTCGACGGCCATCCGAACGCCCTTAATATCCCCAAGCGCGTGAAACAGCGCCGCCAGCACGGCTTTACTACCATGGATCTGCAGTTCGGCAACGTCCTCGCCAGTAAACGAGTTGGGCGCGGGAAAAAATAGCACCAAACCACTGTCTATCGGCTGGTTGTTACGAGTCCGAATCGTTCGGTAAGTAGCAATTCGATCGACGGGAACAGACCCGATGAGATGCACCAACACATCTCTGGTCAGTGGTCCGCTGATGCGAACGACCGAAACACCCGAAGGCGGCGCGCCGCTCGAAAGGGCGTATATGGTGTCATTCTGCATGGCGATACCGTCTGATCTACCGGGTTGAGTCCGAATCAATCTCTCTTAAACAGAAAAGCTGGCGGCATCACGACGATACCACCAGCCAAAGGTGAATCCGGCTAATGATTACGTATTCATTGAATCGAAGAAATCGGAATTGTTCTTCGTCTGCTTGAGCTTGTCGATAAGGAATTCGATCGCATCGGTCGTGCCCATCGGTGCGAGGATACGGCGGAGCACGAAGATCTTCTGCAGATCCTGGCGTGGGACGAGAAGGTCTTCCTTGCGCGTGCCGGACTTGAGAATATCCATTGCCGGGAAGATGCGCTTGTCGGCAACCTTGCGGTCGAGGACGATTTCCGAGTTGCCGGTACCCTTGAACTCTTCGAAGATGACTTCGTCCATGCGGCTGCCGGTATCGATCAGCGCGGTGGCGATAATGGTCAGCGAGCCACCTTCCTCGATGTTACGCGCAGCGCCGAAGAAGCGCTTCGGGCGCTGAAGCGCATTGGCGTCGACACCGCCCGTCAGAACCTTGCCGGAGGAGGGAACGACGGTGTTGTAGGCGCGGCCGAGGCGGGTGATCGAATCGAGCAGGATGACGACGTCGCGCCCATGCTCGACCAGGCGCTTTGCCTTTTCGATGACCATTTCGGCCACCTGAACGTGACGCACGGCCGGCTCGTCGAACGTCGAGGAGATAACCTCGCCGCGGACAGAGCGCTGCATGTCGGTCACTTCCTCAGGACGCTCATCGATCAGGAGAACGATGAGGTAGCATTCCGGATGGTTCGCCGTGATCGAATGCGCGATGTTCTGCAGGAGAACAGTCTTACCCGTGCGCGGTGGCGCGACGATCAATCCGCGCTGGCCCTTGCCGAGCGGCGCCACGAGATCGATCACGCGCGGTGACAGATCCTTGGAGGTCGGAATATCGAGTTCCATCTTGAAGCGCTCGTTCGGATAGAGCGGCGTCAGATTGTCGAAATGAACCTTGTGACGGATCTTTTCCGGATCGTCGAAATTGATGGTGTTGACCTTGAGCAGCGCGAAATAGCGCTCGCCTTCCTTCGGCCCGCGGATGGGGCCCTCGACCGTATCGCCTGTCTTGAGCGAGAAACGGCGGATCTGCGACGGGGAGATATAGATATCGTCAGGACCCGGCAGGTAGTTCGCATTGGCCGAACGCAGGAAACCGAACCCGTCCTGCAGCACTTCGACGACGCCTTCGCCGATGATTTCGACATCCTGGCTGGCGAGCATCTTGAGGATCGCAAACATCAGCTCCTGCTTGCGCATCGTGCTTGCATTCTCGACCTCGAGCGACTCGGCGAAAGCCAGAAGATCCGTCGGGGATTTGCTCTTAAGTTCCTGAAGCTTCATTTCAGCCATGAAGTGACCAATACTCTTTTCAATTTCGAAGGGGAAAGGCGATGTTGGGTCGTTTTCGGTACTGCGAAAGGGGCTCGCAGACGACTGAACTCTACACACATGCCACGAAGATGAGATGCGCGGAAAATAGCGACTCGCAATCATTGCCGCAAGGGGGCTGCTTAAAATGAAGCAAATTTAACCTGAGGGCGATTTGCCCTCAGAACGGCTTCACCACGACGAGGATTACGATGAGGATCATCAGCACAGTCGGGGCCTCGTTCATGAACCGCCAATAGCGCGCGGAGCGGCGATTTTCATCTCGCTCGAACGCCCTGACCGCGCGGCTGAAAAACATATGCACACCGGTCAGCAGCACGACGAGGCCGATCTTCGCATGCAGCCAGCCGCCGTGGAATCCATAGACCGACCAGGCGAGATAGAGACCGAAAATCCAGGTCAGCATCATCGCTGGCGTCATGATGATCCGAAGCAGCCGGCGCTCCATCACCTTGAAGGTTTCAGA
Source organism: Rhizobium pisi (assembly GCF_003938655.1). Taxonomy (GTDB): domain Bacteria; phylum Pseudomonadota; class Alphaproteobacteria; order Rhizobiales; family Rhizobiaceae; genus Rhizobium; species Rhizobium pisi. The sequence goes on along the minus strand of NZ_RJJT01000027.1, from coordinate 63,955 downwards.
TTGCACCGACCCCGGCGCGGCATCGGTGTGGTAGATGAAGAGCCGCGGCATGTAGAACAATCCAGCCATCCAGGAGATGACCGAAATGATGTGGAGCGCCTTGATCCAGAGATAGAGATTATCGGGATTCCAGGCGAAAAGCCCGACCGCTATCAGCGCGAAGAAGGCCAGCGCAAAGTGAGCGCGCCGCCGGGCATAAGCGCCGGATTTCCCGTCAGTCTGCTTTTCCATCGTCACATCAGACCTCGGACGCGATCGACGAGCACGCGCACATGTTCGGGGTCGGCCTGCGGCGTGATGCCATGACCGAGATTGAAAATAAGCGGTCCATTGCCGAGATGCTGGAGAATATCGTCGATACCCTCATCCAGCGCCCGGCCGCCGGCAACAACGCGCATCGGATCGAGGTTGCCCTGAACCGGCCCATCCTTCTGAAGCTCGGCGGCAAAAGCCAATGGCACCGACCAATCGAGACCGATCGCATCCGCGCCAGTCTTCTGCCGATAGGTTTTCAGCTGGTAGCCAGCGCCCTTGGCGAAAGCGATGATACGGGCATGCGGCCGTCGCGACTTGATCGAAGCAATCATCCGTGCGACCGGCCTGATCGCGAATGACTCGAACTCCTTTTCGCCGAGAACGCCGGCCCACGAATCAAAGATCTGCACGGCGTCGGCTCCGGCATCGATCTGGGCGACGAGATAATCGGCCGACACATCCGCCAACAGCATCAGGAGATGTTCGAAGGCTCGGGGATGCTTGTAGGCGAAGAGGCGGGCGGGAGCCTGATCCGGCGTGCCGTGACCGGCGATCATATAGGTCGCAACCGTCCAGGGCGCGCCACAGAAGCCGAGCAGCGTCGTCTCATCTGGCAGTGTGTCACGCAGCCGTCGCACCGTTTCCAGAACGGGCTGGAGGTAGTCGACGATCCCTTCTCCATCCAATCTTCCGATACCGGTTTCATCGATCGGATCCATTTCAGGGCCATGGCCTTCGGTGAAGCGAACATTCCGCTTCATCGCATCGGGAATGACGAGAATATCGGAAAACAGGATCGCCGCATCGAAGCCATAGCGGCGGATCGGCTGCAATGTCACTTCGACGGCGTATTCCGGGGTGTAGCAGAGATCGAGAAAGCTCCCCGCCTTTGCCCGCGTCTTTCTGTATTCCGGGAGATAGCGTCCTGCCTGTCTCATCAGCCAGAGAGGAGGAGGGGAGAGGCTTTCGCCATCGAGAACCCTCATGATCTTTCGGCGCGTCCCGCTCAAGCGCTTCTTCCCTATATAAAAACAAAGATATTTTAAAAGGTTTCTATTTCTTAGAGTCGGTGTCTATCAAGGATTAAAATCCATCCACCGCCGATGCCATTTGTCGCGTGCCGGCAAAGATCAGCGAAAGAATTTGCCGCTTGCCCGCAAAGTTTGGGGAGAACTCGAATCCGAAAATGATTCCAGTCCCTTCTGGGCAGGTGATTTTCTTCCTGCTTGTGGATAAGCTGTGGACCTGCTCTAAAGAGATCGAACTGTTCCCCATCATCCACAGGGCCCGATGAAACCGATCTGCAAAATTCGAAATGTGGATAAGGCGGCATGTTTTCCCCTGCCGGAGACCGCCTCGGCGTCCTAGCTCCCTTTCATCCAGTCTTTTCAACAGGCAGCGGAAAATAGCGTGGAGAACAGAACGAACTTCTTTCATCTGCATCTGATTTCTGACTCGACGGGAGAGACTCTCATCTCTGCCGGCCGCGCCGCATCGGCCCAGTTTAGATCCGCTCAGCCGATCGAACACGTCTATCCCCTGATCCGCAATCGCAAGCAGCTGCTGCCGGTTTTACAGGCGATCGATGAAGCGCCTGGCATCGTGCTTTACACGATCGTCGACCGTGAGCTTGCGAGCCTCATCGATGAGCGCTGCACCGAAATGGGCGTTGCCTCGGTCAATGTGCTGGAGCCTGTCATGAATGCGTTCCAGATCTATCTCGGCGCTCCGTCCCGCCGACGCGTCGGCGCCCAGCATGTGATGAACGCCGGTTACTTCGCGCGCATCGAAGCGCTGAATTTCACCATGGATCACGACGACGGCCAGATGCCGGATGATTTTAATGACGCCGACGTTGTTATCATCGGGATCAGCCGCACCTCGAAAACGCCAACCAGCATCTATCTTGCCAACCGCGGCATCAAGACGGCGAACATTCCGATCGTCTATGGCGTACCCCTGCCGGAGAGCCTGTTTGCTGCAACGAAGCCGCTAATCGTCTGCCTCATCGCCACCACCGACCGCATTTCCCAGGTGCGGGAAAACCGTATCCTCGGGACGACGCAGGGCTTTGACCGCGAACACTATACCGATCGCGCCGCGATCTCCGAGGAATTGAAATATGCCCGTTCGCTCTGCGCCCGCCATAGCTGGCCGCTAATCGACGTCACTCGTCGCTCGATCGAGGAAACCGCCGCGGCAATCGTTGCCCTGCGACCGAAGCTGCGCTAAGCGCTGACGGAAGTCGGCACGTCGAGGAACCCATGACAGCGAAACTCATTCTTGCATCGTCGAGCCCCTTTCGGCGGATGCTGATGGAAAATGCCGGGCTGTCGTTCGAAGCGCATGCCGCAAAGATAGATGAAAGGGCAGTGGAAGCCCCGTTGGAAAAATCAGGCGCGGGAGCCGATGCCGTGGCCCTGGTTCTGGCCAAGGCCAAGGCGGAGGAAGTCAGCAGCCGTTTTCCTGGCAGTCTCGTCATTGGTTCCGATCAGACGATGTCGCTCGGCGACCGCGTCTTCCACAAGCCGAGGGACATGGCCGATGCTGCAAATCACCTTAAAACCCTGTCCGGAGTAACCCACCGATTGAACAGCGCCGTTGCGATCGTCCGCGATGACGTGGTCGTGTGGGAGCATCTCGCGCATGCGGAATTGACGATGCGGCCATTGACGGCGGATTTCATCACAAGACATCTGGTGCGTGTCGGCGAACGGGCGCTTTCCAGCGTCGGTGCCTATCAATTGGAAGGGGAGGGCATCCAGCTGTTCGAGAAGATCGAAGGTGACTATTTCACCATTCTCGGCCTGCCGATGCTGCCGCTTCTGAAAAAACTGCGGGAATTCGGAGCGATCGATGGATGATTCACGTGAAACATTTGGGCCGAAGGCGTTTGTCACCGGCTTTCCCATCAAGCATTCGCGCTCGCCCCTGATCCATGGCTACTGGCTGAAGACCCTCGGCCTGCCGGGCAGCTATCGCGCGCATGAAGTGGCGCCGGATGCTTTTGCGGATTTCATCGCCTCGCTCAAGGAGGGCCGTTCCGGTTTTGTCGGAGGCAATGTCACCATCCCTCACAAGGAGAGGGCGTTCCGGCTTGCCGACAGCCCGGATCAGCTGTCGCATGAGCTGGGCGCTTCGAACACGCTTTGGCTGGAAGACGGCATCCTTCACGCAACCAATACCGATGGCTGTGGCTTCACCGCCAATCTCGACGAGCGCCGCCCCGGCTGGGATCGACATGATACCGCGGTCGTCTTCGGCGCCGGCGGCGCCAGCCGGGCGATCATCCAGGCGGTTCGCGATCGCGGTTTCAAGGAGATCCACGTCGTCAACCGTACCGTCGAACGCGCGCGCGAACTGGCCGATCGCTTCGGACCCAGAGTTCGCGCCCACCCGGTCGGCGCGCTTGGCGAAGTCATGAACGGCGCCGGCCTCTTCATCAACACCACTTCGCTCGGCATGGATGGCGAGGCAGCGCCGCAACTCGATTTCACGACCCTTGCGGCCGATGCCGTGGTCACCGATATCGTCTATATCCCATTGAAGACGCCGATCCTGACGCAGGCGGAAGAGCAGGGATTTTCCATCGTCGATGGTCTCGGCATGCTGCTGCATCAGGCCGTGCCCGGCTTCGAGAAATGGTTCGGAAAGCGTCCGGTCGTCGATGCGGCGCTGCGCGCGCTCATCGTCGCGGATATGGAAGCACATTGAGATGTTGAGGATTGGCCTTACCGGCTCCATCGGAATGGGAAAATCAACGGCGGGAAAGCTCTTCGCCGACGCCGGAATCCCGTTGAACGACTCTGATGCCGTGGTCCACGACCTCTATGCCGGCGAGGCAGCCCCATTGGTGGATGCCGCTTTCCCGGGCACGATGAAGGATGGAGCAGTGGATCGGCATGAACTCGGCCGCCAGCTCGCCCTTGATCCCGACGGTTTCAAACGCCTGGAAGCGATCGTCCATCCGCTGGTTCGCAAACGCGAAGAGGAATTTCTGGCTCGGCAGCGCGCCGCCGGCGCCGAGATGGTCTTGCTCGATATTCCCTTGCTCTTTGAAACAGGCGCCTGGGAAAGAGTGGATGTCATCGTCGTCGTCAGCACCGATCCACAGATTCAGCGCCAGAGGGTGCTTGCGCGGGAAGACATGACGGAGGAAAAATTCAACATGATTCTTTCTCGCCAGACGCCGGATGCGGAAAAACGGCGTCGCGCCGATTATCTGATCGACACCAGCCACAGCATTGCGGAGACGAGGGAACGGGTGCTTGAGATCATCGCCGATCTGAAATTGCGGATTGCCAAGGGAGATTTCCGGAATGCGTGAGATCATTTTCGATACGGAAACGACCGGCCTCGACAACCGAGCCGACCGTATCATCGAAATTGGCGGCATCGAGCTTTTCAATCATTTCCCGACCGGCAACACGATCCACATCTTCATCAATCCGGGAGACCAGAAGGTTCATCCGGATGCGCTCGCCGTGCACGGCATCACCGATGAATTCCTGAAGGACAAGAAGCCGTTTGCGGAGGTGGCCGAAGAGATCCTCGCTTTCTTCGGCGATGCGAAGTGGATTGCCCACAACGCCACCTTCGATATGGGCTTCATCAACGCCGAATTTGCCCGGATCGGTTTGCCGCCGATCTTGCCGGAACGGGTGCTCGATACCCTGTCGATGGCGCGGCGCAAACACCCGATGGGGCCGAATTCGCTCGATGCGCTCTGCCGGCGTTATGGCATCGACAATTCGCACCGCACCAAACACGGCGCGCTGCTCGACTCCGAACTGCTGGCCGAAGTCTATATCGAGATGATCGGCGGCAGGCAGGCGGCCCTTGGCCTTGGCATGGCTACTCAATCTGGGCAGACCGGTCGCGGTGAAATGTCGGAAGAGGCAGGAGTGATTGCCGCAGTGCTCCAACGGTCCCGCCCGCTCGCCCCGCGCCTCAGCGAGGTCGAGGCCGAGGCGCATCAGGCCCTCGTCGCCAAGCTCGGCGAAAAAGGCATCTGGGCGAAATACGACAGCCTCAATTGAAAATGCCCGGGACTTGCCCGGGCATCAGCATTTCAAACCGAAAAGCTTCGATCAGTTCGGAACGGCCTGAACCTTGGCGCGAGCCTGTTCTTCGGAGACGCGCTGAGCGAACATCTGCGTGAAGTCGATCGGGTCGATCATCAGCGGCGGGAAACCGCCGTTGCGGGTAACGTCGGCGATGATCTGACGGGCGAAGGGGAAGAGCATGCGCGGGCACTCGATGAAGAGAACCGGCAGCATGTGCTCCTGCGGGAAACCGGCAACGCGGAAGACACCGCCATAGACGAGCTCGGTATGGAAGACCGTCTTGTCGCCGTCCTTCGCTTCGGCATTCAGCGACAGCACGACGTCGAAATCCGTATCGGAAAGCGGGTTGGCGTTGACGTTCACATTGATATTGATCGTCGGCGCCTTGTCGCGAGCCTGCAGCGAACGCGGCGCGCCCGGATTTTCGAAGGAGAGGTCCTTGGTATATTGCGCAAGGATCGAAAGAGTGGGGCTGCTCGCACCGTTGTTGTTATCGTCTGCCATTGGCTTTTCCTCGAGGGGCATGGGAATGGTGCCGCCATCTAACATTTCAGGGAAGGGCTTACAACCCTGGGCGCTGGCCGCGATCAAACGGCCGTAGTGCCTTAATCGCCGAGATGTTTGCCGGACCAGGGCGAGTTGGGCTTCGGATCCCTATGATAGTCCTCCTCGTCGAGATCGACCACCTTCGAATTCGGCTTGCGGTCGCGGAAGTCGTTTTGCGGGCCGGGGGAAAAGCCGCCCTTGGCGTTGACGACGACGAAGCGCTTGGCGATCGCCCGCCAGACGAAATCGCGCACCGGCGGAATGAGGATGAGGATCGCGATGATATCTGAGAGGAAGCCGGGAATGATCAGGAGCAGCGCGGCGATGACGTTCATTGCGGGCTGCAGCAGCTCGCGGCCCGGCATCACGCCGTTTCGGCCTTCGCTCGACATGCGACGGAGGATGCCGATGCCCTGTTTACGCAGCAGGATCACGCCGATAACGAAGCTCGCCATGACGAGCGCAAGCGTCAGCGCCAGTCCGATCGTCCGGCCGACGACGACGAAGCCGGCAATTTCGGCAAGCGGCATCAGCAGGATAAAAGCTGGCAGGATCGAAAAACGCATGGTCGTCATTTCCCCGGGCTTTGCCGGTCTCCTCTCGGGCGCCGGCGAAGATGCCAGCCATCATTTGAATCATCTGTATAGGCGGACTATATGGGAGTACAAATCAGAGATGTTAACGGCGGTTGCGATACGATATGAGTTCGAATGACTTCATCACATTATTCTTCCTGGTGGCGGCAGTGCTGATTTTCTTTCAGCTCCGCTCCGTTCTCGGACGCCGCACGGGAAATGAGAAGCCGCCGCGCGATCTCTATACGCCGCGGGATGCGGCTCCGGCAGAAGCCGCCGATGCCGGCAAGGTCGTGACGCTGCCGCGACGCGACGCGACGGCCGAGGATGACGATCGCTTCTCCGCCATCGATGCCTTCGCTGCGCCCGGAACGCCACTCAACGAATCGCTGCGCGCCCTGAACAAGGCCGATGCCTCGTTCAATCCGAAGGAGTTTCTGAACGGCGCCCGCATGGCGTACGAGATGATCGTCATGGCCTACGCCGATGGCGACCGGAAAGCGCTGAAGAACCTTTTGTCCCGCGAGGTCTATGATGGGTTCGAGACGGCGATCGCCGATCGCGAAGCGCGCGGCGAAAAGGTGAAATCCACCTTCGTCGGCATCGACAAGGCCGAAATCACCCATGCGGAGACGAAGGGCAGCGAAGCCCAGATCACCGTGCGTATCGTCAGCCAGCTCATATCGGCGACCTATGACAAGGCGGATGCGCTGATCGAAGGCGACGCTGAAAACGTCGCCGAGGTCAACGACCTCTGGACCTTCGCCCGCGACACCCGCTCGCGTGACCCGAACTGGAAACTTGTGGCGACCGAATCGGAACATGAGTGACCAGGCATCGGACTTCGTCCTGCAGGCTGTGAGCTTCGACATTTTGGAAGGCTGGAAGGATGACGATCCCTCCGGCCTTTTTGAAGTTATGCGGCGCTGCCGGCGGCAGATCACCGAGGTCAAACCCTATCGCACCGGATCGCTCGGCCTGAGTTCGGAAGACCTGCTTCCGCTTCTGAGGGCCGCCGAAGATTTCACGCCCTCATCGCCGGCATCGGCACGCGCTTTTTTTGAAAGGCACTGTCGGCCCTTTTTGATCCGCCGAAAAGACAGCAATTCTGGCTTCGTTACCGCTTTCTACGAACCTGAGATCGATGTGTCGGAAAAGCCGGACGAGATTTTCCGCTTTCCCTTCTACCGCCGCCCGGACGGTCTGATCGATCTCGACGACGCCAACCGCCCCGCCGAGTTGGGTGAGACCTATGTGTTCGGCCGTCTGCATGACGGACGCATCAGCGCCTATCCGGATCGTCGCGCCATCGACGAAGGTTTTCTCGAAGGCCGGGGCCTCGAAATCGCCTGGGCGAAATCAAAGGTCGATGTCTTCTTCGTGCATGTGCAGGGTGCCGCCCGCCTGCGTTACAGCGACGGCCGCATCGGCCGCATCACCTATGCGGCAAAGGCCGGCCATCCGTTCTCGGCCATCGGCAAGCTGCTGATCGAGCGCGGGGAGATCGACCGGGCCAAGATTTCGATGCAGTCGATCCGCGCCTGGCTAGCGCGCAATCCCGAGCAGGTGGACGAGGTGCTTTGGCACAATCGCTCCTATATTTTCTTCCGCGAGACGCCCTCGCGGGCTCCTAGCCTGCGAACCGCCGATCTTGAGGCGGGTCCGATCGCCGCCGCAAAAGTGCCGCTTCTCGCCGGTCGCTCGCTTGCGGTCGATCGGATGATCCATACGTTCGGCTTTCCCTTTTTCATCCGCGCCGAAAGCCTCGTCCATCTCGATGAGGGCCGGCCCTTCGGCCGGCTGATGCTGGCGCTCGATACTGGATCGGCGATTGTCGGGCCGGCGCGCGGCGATATTTTCACCGGCTCGGGGGATATGGCCGGCGAAAGTGCCGGCACCGTCCGCAATGATGCCGATTTCACCATCCTCATCCCCAATGCCGCCGCCGGACGATTCAGCTGATGGCGAGGGACCGTAAGCTCAGCGCCGATGAGAGGATCCTCTGGGGCAAGGTCGCCCGCAGCACGCGTCCGATGCCCGGCAAGGCGGGTGAACTGACCGAGCTCGATGTCTTTCTCGCGCAAGCGGAAGCGGCGGTCGAGCAGGAGAAAGCCGAAAAACAGACAGCCGCGTCGCCGATCGCGCCACAGGCGGTAACACCTTCGGCGGCGAAACCGTCGGCCGGAGTGCATCACCCGCTGGAGAGGCCGGTCAAGCGCAAGATCGCCAAGGGCCGGCTGGCGCTCGAGGCGCGCATCGACCTGCATGGGCTGGTGCAGAGCGAGGCCCATGCCATCCTTCTCGATTTTCTGATCCGCGCCCATGAGCGCGGCATGCGCCATGTGCTCGTCATCACCGGCAAGGGCAGTTCGATGGGCAGCGAGGGGGCTTTGAAGCGGGCCGTGCCCCTCTGGTTCTCGAAGCCGGAATTCCGCTACCTGATCTCCTCTTATGAGCCGGCCGCACAGCATCATGGTGGTGAGGGCGCGCTCTATATCCGCCTTTCCCGGCGGCATGGGGAAAGGCCATGACACCTTTCGGAGAGGCGGTTCGCAGGCTGAGAGCGCGCAAGGGCGTCTCGCAGAAAGAAATGGCACAAGCGCTGAACGTCTCCCCCGCCTATCTCTCCGCGCTCGAGCATGGAAAGCGCGGCCTGCCGACATTCGATCTGCTGCAGCGCATCGCCGGTTATTTCAACATCATCTGGGACGAGGCCGAGGAGCTGTTTCTGCTGGCCCGTTCTTCGGACCCGCGCGTCGTCATCGACACCTCCGGCCTGCCCTCCGAACACACCGAATTTGCCAACCGCCTGGCGCGCCAGATTCGCAGCCTTGACAGCGCCGACATAGCCCGGCTATCGGCACTTCTCGAAAATGGCGGCAAAGGCGACGGAAAAGCGTCATAATCCCCTGTTTTATGCCTTGTTCAGGGGACTTGCCATTGGGAACTCACCTTAAAAAACCTATATACGAAAGTGAAGAAAGCCGGTGATTCGCAAGGCGCGCCGCCGCTTTACGACAACAGGGAAAATCTCGACAGAATGAGCGATACATCCGCGACGGAAAACGGCGTAAGCACCGAATATGGCGCAGATTCCATCAAGGTCCTGAAGGGCCTGGATGCTGTGCGCAAGCGCCCCGGCATGTATATCGGCGATACCGACGATGGCTCCGGCCTTCATCACATGGTCTATGAAGTCGTCGACAACGCGATCGACGAAGCGCTGGCCGGTCATGCCGACATCGTCACCGTCACGCTCAATCCGGACGGCTCGGTTACGGTCACCGACAACGGCCGCGGCATTCCGACGGACATCCATACCGGCGAAGGCGTCTCGGCGGCCGAAGTCATCATGACGCAGCTCCATGCCGGCGGCAAATTCGACCAGAATTCCTACAAGGTCTCCGGCGGCCTGCACGGCGTCGGCGTTTCCGTCGTCAATGCGCTTTCCGTCTGGCTGAAGCTGAAGATCCGCCGCCACGACAAGATCCACGAAATGAGTTTCACCCATGGCGTGGCCGATGCTCCGCTGAAGGTTACGGGCGAAGCGCCCAATGAGACCGGCACAGAAGTAAGCTTCATGCCGAGCACCGACACCTTCACTATGACGGAATTCGACTACGGAACGCTGGAGCATCGCCTTCGCGAGCTCGCTTTCCTGAACTCGGGCGTGCGTATCCTGCTGACTGACAAGCGCCATTCCGATATCAAGCAGGAAGAACTGCGTTATGACGGCGGCCTCGAGGCTTTCGTCGCCTATCTCGACCGAGCCAAGAAGTCGCTCGTCGACAAGCCGGTCGCCATCCGCGGCGAAAAAGACGGCATCACCGTCGAAGTCGCGATGTGGTGGAACGACAGCTATCATGAGAACGTGCTTTGCTTCACCAACAACATTCCCCAGCGCGACGGCGGCACGCATATGGCCGGCTTTCGCGCGGCGCTGACGCGTCAGGTCGTTTCCTATGCCGACAGTTCCGGCATCACCAAAAGGGAAAAGGTGACGCTGCAGGGCGAAGATTGCCGTGAAGGCCTGACGGCCGTCTTGTCGGTCAAGGTGCCGGATCCGAAATTCTCCTCGCAGACCAAGGACAAGCTTGTTTCCTCGGAAGTCCGTCCTGTTGTCGAAAGTCTCGTCAACGAGGCACTGAACACCTGGTTCGAAGAACATCCGAGCGAAGCCAAGATTCTCGTCGGCAAGGTCGTCGAAGCCGCCGCGGCGCGCGAAGCCGCCCGCAAGGCCCGCGAACTGACCCGCCGTAAGGGCGCGCTCGATATCGCCTCGCTGCCGGGTAAGCTTGCCGACTGCTCCGAACGTGATCCCGCAAAATCCGAAGTCTTCCTCGTCGAGGGCGATTCCGCAGGCGGATCGGCCAAGCAGGGCCGTTCGCGCGAAAACCAGGCGATCCTGCCGCTGCGCGGCAAGATCCTGAACGTCGAACGCGCTCGTTTCGACAAGATGCTGTCCAGCCAGGAAATCGGCACGCTGATCACCGCGCTCGGCACCGGCATCGGCAAGGACGAGTTCAATGTCGAAAAGCTGCGCTATCACAAAATCATCATCATGACGGATGCCGATGTCGACGGCGCCCATATCCGCACCCTGCTGCTCACCTTCTTCTTCCGCCAGATGCCGGAACTGATCGAGCGCGGTCATCTCTATATTGCCCAGCCGCCGCTTTATAAGGTCTCGCGCGGCAAGTCGGTTCAGTATCTGAAGGACGAAAAGGCGCTCGAGGAATATCTCATCAGCCAGGGCCTGGAGGATGCAGCGCTGAGGCTCGGCAGCGGCGAGGTCCGCACAGGCCAGGATCTGCGCGAGGTCATCCTGGATGCGCTGCGCATGCGCACCCTGCTCGACAATCTTCATTCGCGCTACAATCGTTCCGTTGTCGAACAGGCCGCCATCGCCGGTGCCCTCAACGCCGATCTCGTCAGCGACCAGACAAGGGCGCTGGCGCTGGCAAATGAAGTGGCAGGCCGTCTCGATATTATTGCCGAGGAAACCGAGCGTGGCTGGCAGGGCGATCTGACCAGCGATGGCGGCCTGCGCCTCGAGCGAATGGTCCGTGGCGTCAGGGAAATCGTCGTGCTCGACATGGCGCTGATCGGTTCCTCGGATGCCCGGCATATCGACCAGCTGACATCACGCCTCAAGGAAATCTACCAGACGCCGCCGTCTTTGCATCGACGCGAAGGCGATATCGAGATTTCAGGCCCGCGCGCCCTGCTCGATGCGATTTTCGCCAGCGGCCGCAAGGGACTGACCATGCAGCGCTACAAGGGCCTTGGCGAGATGAATGCCGAGCAGCTCTGGGAAACGACGCTCGATCCGAACGTCCGCTCGTTGCTGCAGGTCAAGGTCAACGATGCAACCGATGCCGACGGCCTCTTCGCCCGCCTGATGGGAGATGAAGTCGAGCCGCGGCGCGAATTCATCCAGGACAACGCGCTCAGCGTCGCCAATCTCGATATCTGACCGATATTCCTCAATAAAAGCCCCGCCGTCTTGAGACGGCGGGGCTTTCTTTTGTTCGAGCGCCACTCAGTTCGCGACGAAATGGCCGTTGAAGGCGATCTCGGAGAGCGGCTTGCGCAGGCTGGGGAATTCGCGCGCCTGGTAGCGCTCGGAAAGGACGCTCTTGTCGGCCAGGCGACCGACAGCGACGCCGGCCTCAACCCGGTAACCCTCTGGAATACCGAACGTGTTGCTGATTTCCTCAAGCTTGATGCCGGCCATACCATGTGCGTAGAAACCGGAAAGCCGCGCTTGGAGCGCCAGGTATCCCCAGGCCGTACCTGCATCGAAGGAATGGGTGTAGCTCGGCTTTTCCTCGCCGGAACCGGCAGCGCCGGTGAAGGCGCGTGACACGACGAAGATCAGTGCCGATGCATTCTTCGCCCATTCCTGGTTGGCATCGACGAGCAATGCGACGAATTTATCCCAATGCTCCGAGCCCTTGAGGGCATAAATGAAACGCCAGGGCTGTTGGTTGGAGGAGGACGGCGCCCAGTGGGCGGCGTCGAGCAGGCTGAGCAGCTGTGCTTCCTCAATGATTTCGCCGGTGAAGGCGCGGGGCGACCAGCGATCGAGAAACATCGGATCGATCGGATATTGGGATTCGCGGTTGTTGCTCTTCGTCATGCTTGTTCCAGGGGTTGGGACGCAAAATTTGAATCGGGCCAGGCTTAGTCCGTCCAGACGATGTCGAGTTCCTCGCGGAAGGCAAAGCGCCTCAGGTGATCGTCGATGACGCCCTGCATCCTTGCCTGTTGTGCGAGGTCGGCAACAGAAAGTGTCATGGTCAGCGTCGTCTCGTGGGCGGTGAACGTCACCTCGGCCGTATCGCTGAACGGCACCCGGCCTTTCGCCGGATCGAAATCGACGCTGAACTTGTGGCTCCAGTGCTTGCAGAGCTGCTGCAGGTAACGGCTCGCATGTTCGGTGCGCACGACGGCCTTGGAGAGATGCATTTCGAACTCCCGTCTCGTCTCATTTGGATTTCATCAAAGTCATATTTCCTGCTTTGCCGGCTTGGCAAGCGCGGCGTCGTCGCAGTTTGGGTGTACAGACTGTCTCCATAAAAGCGGCCTTACGCGGAAGCCGAAGCAAGATAATGAACCGCCTCAGTTATGGTCGGAGAATTGCGCATGCTGGTGAACGGAAAATGGACGGAAGACTGGCAGCCTGTTCAGGCAAAGGATGAAAAGGGCGGCTTCGTCAGGCAGATTTCCAGTTTCCGCAATTGGGTGACGCCGGATGGCAGCGCCGGGCCGACGGGCGAAGGCGGTTTCGAAGCCAGTCCCGGCCGCTATCATCTCTATGTTGCCTATATCTGCCCCTGGGCCTCGCGCACCCTGATCGGCCGCAAGCTCAAAGGCCTGGAAGATGTCATCTCCGTTTCGGTCGTTGAACCGGTGCTGACGAAACAGGGCTGGCGCTTCGGCGATTATCCAGGTGCGACGCCGGATCATGTCAACGGCACGACCTACATGCATGAAATCTATACCCGGGCAGCATCTGACTTCACCGGCCGGGCCACCGTGCCGGTTCTCTGGGACAAGCAGAGACAGACCGTAGTCAACAACGAATCCGCCGATATCCTGCGCATGCTGAACGGCGGCTTCGGCGAGCTGGCAAGAAATCCGATCGATCTTTATCCCATGGAACGGCGCGCCGAGATCGATGCTTTCAACGATCGCATCTATCCGGCCCTCAACAATGGCGTCTATCGCGCCGGTTTCGCCACTACACAGATCGCCTACGAGGAAGCCTTCGCAGATGTCTTCTCCTGCCTGGATTGGATCGAGCCGCAGGTCGAGGACCGGCCTTTCCTCTTCGCCGATCATCCCACGGAAAGCGATATCCGGCTTTTCGTGACGCTGGTGCGCTTCGATGTCGCCTATCACGGCATTTTCAAATGCAATCTGCGCCGGCTTTCGGACTATGCCAATTTGCGCGCTTTCTGCCGCCGCATGCTGGATTGGCCGGGCATTGCCGAAACCGTGAATCTCGATCACATCAAGCGCGGCTACTACTCGGTAGAAAGCCTCAACCCGACGAAAATCGTGCCTGTTGGTCCGAATCTTTCTGAAATTTTCTAGAAGGCCGTACCGCTTCTCATGAAAGCCGTAATGACACCGATGAATAATTCGTTCATAGGTGACTGCAAATCCGTTTTCGATGAGGAGAAATTCCATGAAGCTGATGCGTGTTGGCGAAGCAGGTCGTGAAAAGCCGGCGCTGCTCGATTCCGACGGCAAGATCCGCGATCTTTCCGGTCACGTCGCCGATATCGGCGGCGAGGCGATTTCGCCGGCGGGCCTTGCACGGATAGCGGCGATCGATCCGAAAAGCCTTCCGGAACTTGCGCCTGGTCGCATCGGCGCCTGCGTCGCCGGCACGGGCAAATTCATCTGCATCGGCCTCAATTTCTCCGACCATGCAGCCGAAACCGGCGCTACCGTGCCGCCCGAGCCGGTGATCTTCATGAAGGCAACCTCGGCGATCGTTGGTCCGAACGACACCGTGCTCATCCCGCGCGGCTCGGAAAAGACCGATTGGGAAGTCGAACTCGGTGTCGTCATCGGCAAAACGGCGAAATATGTCAGCGAAGCCGACGCGCTCGACTACGTTGCCGGTTACTGCGTGTCGCACGACGTTTCCGAGCGCGCCTTCCAGACGGAACGCGCCGGCCAGTGGACGAAGGGCAAGTCTTGCGACACCTTCGGACCGATCGGTCCCTGGCTGGTCACAAAGGACGAGATCGCCGATCCGCAGAACCTCGGCATGTGGCTGAAGGTCAACGGTCAGACGATGCAGAACGGCTCGTCCAGGACCATGGTCTACGGCGTCGCCCACATCGTTTCCTATCTCAGCCAGTTCATGTCACTGCATCCGGGCGATGTTATCTCGACGGGAACGCCTCCCGGCGTCGGCATGGGCATGAAGCCGCCGCGTTATCTTAAAGATGGCGATGTCGTCGAACTCGGTATCGAAAGTCTCGGCAGCCAGAAGCAGAGTTTCGTTGCGGATCGTTAACGACGTTAAACGCGCTGAACCTTAAGCTCTCAGTTTTATAGTCATGCCGGGGATCAATTCTCTGGCATTTCTTGTGCAGGTCCGGCACGTCCATGTTGCCGCGCAACAAAAACCTGTTAGTCTGCGTTACGTGCCCGCATTGCGGAAAGATTCGATGTCTCTCAATCAGCGTCATCTTTTCGATAGAGAAAGGTGGCGCCTTCCGTGTTTTATCAGCTTTATGAATTGAACCACGCCGCCATGGCGCCGTTTCGCGCCGCGGCGGACATCATGCGATTTGCCTATGCCAATCCGCTGAACCCGTTTTCCCAGACGCCGTTCGGCCGGACGATGGCGGCAAGCCTCGAAATGTTCGAGCGCACGACGCGCCGCTACGGAAAGCCGGAATTCGGATTGAAGCAGACGACGATCGGTGAGCAGACGGTTTCCGTCCGTGAAGAGATCGTCTGGTCGCGATCCTTCTGCAATCTGCTGCATTTTGCGCGGAACGTTCCGCCCGGCCGCGCCAGCGACCCGCGTATCCTGATCGTCGCGCCGATGTCAGGCCATTATGCGACGCTGCTGCGCGGCACGGTCGAAGCGCTGCTGCCGAGTGCCGATATCTACATTACCGACTGGATCGACGCCCGCATGGTGCCGATGACGGAAGGCACGTTCGATTTCGACGATTATGTCGATTATGTCATCGAGATGCTGCATTTCCTCGGTCATGACACACACGTCATCGCCGTCTGTCAGCCTTCCGTTCCGGTGCTGGCGGCCGCTGCCGTGATGGAAGAAGCCAACGATACGCTTTCGCCATCGTCGATGACGCTGATGGGTGGCCCGATCGATACTCGCATCAATCCGACGGCGGTCAACAAGCTCGCCCAGGAACGCACGCTGCAGTGGTTCTCCGACAATGTCATCATGAACGTGCCCTGGCCGCAGCCGGGGTTCATGCGCCCCGTCTATCCCGGCTTCCTGCAGCTTTCGGGTTTCATGTCGATGAACCTCGATCGACACGTCGTCGCCCACAAAGAATTCTTCATGCATCTCGTGAAGAACGACGGCGAACCGGAAAAACACCGCGATTTCTATGACGAATATCTCGCCGTCATGGATCTGACCGCCGAATTCTATCTGCAGACGGTGGAGCAGGTCTTCATAAAGCATGCCTTGCCGAAGGGCGAATTGATGCATCGCGGCAAACGCGTGGATCCCGCGGCAATCCGCAAGGTGGCGCTTCTGACCGTCGAAGGCGAGAATGACGATATATCAGGTGTCGGCCAGACAAAGGCGGCGCAGACCATCTGCGTGAACATTCCCGAAGATATGCGCATGCACTATCTGCAGCCGGATGTCGGCCATTACGGCGTTTTCAACGGTTCGCGTTTCCGCCGCGAGATCGCGCCGCGCATCGTCAACTTCGTCCGCCAGCATTCCCGTTCCGTCGTCAAGCCGCCGGTCCCGCGCGTCATCAAGGGCGGGCGAACGGGTTGATTGAGCGGCAGCTGAATTAGAAAAGCGGATTCAAGGTCTTGTCCGATTTCGCGGGCAATCGTCTTGAAGGCATCTATTGCGGTAACCACATCGATTTCAGCGTTCGGCCATCTTGCCGGGCGCGCAAAGCAAGGATACCGCACGATGAACCAGTCAGCATTGCTTCGACCGGATTGGACTCCGGCTACCATTGCCCTGATGATTCTCGGCTTCATGGTTTTCTGGCCTCTTGGTCTGGCCATGCTTGCCTATATCATCTTCGGCGAACGTCTGCGCGGCTTCAAGCGCGACGTCAACCAGGCGACCGATGGCTTCTTTGCCTCCTGCCACCGTCCGCATGGACGTCACCGCCCGCATTTCTCGACCGGCAACGTCGCCTTCGACGACTGGCGCAAGGCCGAGCTTGACCGGATCGAGGAAGAGCGCCGTAAGCTTGACGAAATGCGCGAGGAATTTGACGACTATCTGCGCGAACTCCGCCGCGCCAAGGACCAGGAAGAGTTTGACCGCTTCATGCGTGACCGCAGGAACGCAAAGCGTGACGACAATGGCGGCCCGGTCGCAGAATTCCAGACGCCCTGAAGGCTTGAGCAATGAAGTGATGACCGGCATCTCACCGATGCCGGTTTTTCCGTGCCTGAGCGCCCGGCAATCGTTTAGATTCCCCGGCGAATCGTATAGAAAACACCCATGTTTCCGCTTCTGAAGACACGGCCAAAGGCGCGAAAGCTGGCTCCGCCCGAAACGAGGACACTTGACGTCGCCGGTCGGCTCATGCCTCTGACCATCAAGCAGCATGACCAGGCAACGCGCATTACGCTGCGCATCGAACCAGGCGGGCGTGCCTTGAAGATGACGGTGCCGCGAGGCCTTGCGGCGCGCGAGGTCAATGCTTTTCTCGATCGGCACCAGGGATGGCTGCTCACCAGGCTTGCCAAGTTTTCGACTGACACCGGGCTGCGCGACGGCGGCAAGATCCTCCTGCGCGGCGTTTCCCATCGGATCGAGCACACCGGCAGTCTGCGCGGCTTGACGGAGGTGGTCTCTGTGGACGGCAGTCCTGTACTGCGCGTCAGCGGCATGCCGGAACATGTAGGACGGCGTATAGCGGCCTTCCTCAAGAAGGAAGCGCGCGCCGATCTCGAAAGGCTGGCGGCGATGCATGCTGCAACGATCAAGGCGCCCATCCGCTCGATTTCGATGAAGGATACCCGCAGCCGGTGGGGCTCGTGCTCCTCAGAAGGAAACTTGAGTTTTTCCTGGCGCATCGTCATGGCGCCGCCTTCGGTGATCGATTATCTCGCCGCCCATGAAGTCGCCCACCTCAAGGAAATGAACCATGGTCCGCGCTTCTGGTCGCTTTGCAAGAAGCTTTGCCCCGGCATGGAGGAGGCGAAATCCTGGCTGAAGCGGCACGGCAGCCAGCTGCACGCTATTGATTTCGACTAGCCAAGCCTTGCGTTAAATGCAGCTTCCCACGCAAATTGGCTCGACTCTTTGTGCGTTTCGTGTCACTTCGCTGCCATGAAACCGGATATCAAGATCTGTGGCTTGAAGACGCCTGAAGCCGTTGATCGCGCGCTGAAACGCGGCGCGACCCATATCGGTTTTATCTTCTTCGAAAAGAGCCCGCGCTACATCGAACCCGATGTGGCGGCAAAACTTGCCGAGCCTGCCCGTGGCAAAGCGAAGATCGTCGCCGTCGTCGTCGATCCCACCAATGACGACCTGGACGAGATCGTCTCGCTGTTGAAGCCGGACATGCTGCAGCTCCACGGCAACGAGAGCCCCGAACATGTGCTGACGATCAAGGCGCTCTATGGTCTGCCCGTCATGAAAGTGTTCTCGGTTCGAACCGCCGACGATCTGAAGCGGGTCGAGGCCTATATTGGCATCGCCGACCGTTTCCTCTTCGATGCGAAGCCGCCGAAGGGTTCGGAACTACCCGGCGGCAATGGTATTTCCTTCGATTGGAGCCTTCTCGGCTGGCTCGACGGCAGCATCGACTACATGCTTTCCGGCGGGCTGAACAAGGACAATGTCGCGGATGCGCTCTTGATCACCAAAGCGCCTGGTATTGACGTCTCCTCGGGCGTCGAAAGCGCGCCCGGCGTGAAGAGCGTCGCGATGATCGATGAATTTTTCGATGCGGTCGAAAAGGCGGATGCGCCTGTCATGGCCTCAGGGAGTTGAGAGTGAACGAAACGCCTAAACCGAATTCTTTCCGTTCCGGCCCCGATGAAGATGGCCGTTTTGGCATCTATGGCGGTCGTTTCGTTGCCGAAACGTTGATGCCGCTGATCCTCGACCTGCAGGACGAGTGGAGCAAGGCGAAGAACGATCCGGCATTCCAGGCGGAATTGAAGTATCTCGGCGCCCATTATATCGGCCGCCCGAGCCCGCTCTATTTTGCCGAGCGCCTGACAGCCGAACTCGGCGGCGCGAAGATCTATTTCAAGCGCGAAGAGCTCAACCACACCGGCTCGCACAAGATCAACAACTGCATCGGCCAGATTCTGCTTGCCAAGCGCATGGGCAAGACCCGGATCATCGCCGAAACCGGCGCCGGCCAGCATGGTGTCGCCTCCGCGACCGTTGCCGCCCGCTTCGGCCTTCCCTGCGTCGTCTATATGGGCGCCACCGACGTTGAGCGGCAGGCGCCGAATGTTTTCCGCATGAAGCTGCTCGGCGCCGAAGTCAAACCGGTGACGGCGGGCAGCGGCACGCTGAAGGACGCCATGAACGAGGCGCTCCGCGACTGGGTCACCAATGTCGAGGATACCTATTACCTGATCGGCACGGCGGCCGGCCCGCACCCTTATCCCGAGATGGTCCGCGACTTCCAGTCTGTGATCGGCACCGAAGCGAAACAGCAGATGCTCGCAGCCGAAGGCCGTCTTCCCGACCTCGTCGTCGCTGCCGTCGGCGGCGGTTCGAACGCGATCGGCATCTTCCATCCCTTCCTCGACGATCCCAGTGTCAAAATCGTCGGCGTTGAAGCCGGCGGCAAGGGCCTGCAGGGCGACGAACATTGCGCCTCGATCACCGCAGGAACACCCGGCGTGCTGCACGGCAACCGCACGTACCTGCTTCAGGATGGCGATGGCCAGATCAAGGAAGGCCATTCGATTTCGGCCGGTCTCGATTATCCCGGCATCGGCCCTGAACATTCCTGGCTGAGCGATATCGGCCGTGTCGACTACGTGCCGATCATGGATCACGAAGCGCTCGAGGCCTTCCAGACTCTGACCCGCCTCGAAGGCATCATCCCGGCGCTCGAGGCCGCACATGCGATCGCCGAGGTCATCAAGCGCGCGCCGAAGATGGGCAAGGATGAGATTATCCTGATGAACCTCTCCGGCCGCGGCGACAAGGATATCTTCACCGTAGGCAAGATTTTGGGAATGGGACTGTAAGACATGACCGCACGCATGGACAAACGCTTTGCCGAGCTGAAAGCCGAGGGCCGTCCGGCGCTTGTGACCTATTTCATGGGCGGCGATCCCGACTACGATACCTCGCTCGGCATCATGAAGGCGCTGCCGGAGGCGGGGTCCGATGTCATCGAGCTTGGCATGCCTTTTTCCGATCCGATGGCTGACGGCCCGGCGATCCAGTTGGCTGGCCAGCGCGCGCTGAAGGGCGGCCAGACGCTGAAGAAGACGCTGCAGCTAGCCGCCGATTTCCGCAAGACCGACGATGCGACGCCGATCGTGATGATGGGCTATTACAATCCGATCTACATCTACGGCGTCGAAAAATTCCTCGACGATGCGATCGCCGCCGGCATCGACGGCCTGATCGTCGTTGACTTGCCGCCGGAGATGGATGACGAGCTCTGCATTCCGGCGATCCGCAAAGGCATCAATTTCATCCGCCTGGCGACGCCGACCACCGATGAGAAGCGCCTGCCGGCCGTGTTGAAAAACACCTCCGGCTTTGTCTACTACGTCTCGATGAACGGCATCACCGGTTCGGCGCTGCCGGATCCGTCGCTGGTTTCTGGCGCGGTTCAACGCATCAAGCAGCACACGGAGCTGCCCGTTTGCGTCGGCTTCGGCGTCAAGACGGCCGAGCATGCAAAGGTCATCGGCGGTTCGGCCGACGGCGTCGTTGTCGGCACCGCCATCGTCAATCAGGTCGCGACCAGCTTGACGAAGGACGGAAAGGCAACGGCGGACACGGTTCAGGCAGTCGCAACGCTGGTGCGCGGCCTTTCCTCGGGAACACGTTCGGCGCGCCTTGTTGCTGCCGAATAGTTTGGCCACATTGGCACTATTCAACCAGGAGAATTCGAGTTGAACTGGATCACTAACTACGTTCGCCCGCGGATCAATTCCATGCTGGGCCGTCGCGAAGTGCCGGAGAACCTCTGGATCAAGTGCCCGGAAACGGGCGAAATGGTTTTCCACAAAGACCTGGAATCCAACAAATGGGTCATTCCTGCGTCCGGTTATCACATGAAGATGCCGGCAAAGGCCCGCCTTGCCGATCTTTTCGATAATGGTGAGTATGAATCACTGCCGCAGCCGAAGGTCGCCCAGGACCCGCTGAAGTTCCGCGATTCGAAGAAATATATCGATCGCCTCCGCGACAGCCGCCTGAAGACCGAACAGGAGGATACGATCCTTGCCGGCCTCGGAAAGGTGAAAGGGTTGAAACTCGTTGCCGTCGTGCACGAATTCAACTTCATTGGCGGTTCGCTCGGCATTGCCGCCGGCGAGGCGATCGTCAAGGCTTTCGAACGCGCGACGTCCGAAAAGTGCCCGCTGGTGATGTTCCCCGCTTCCGGCGGCGCGCGCATGCAGGAAGGCATTCTCTCGCTGATGCAGCTGCCGCGCACGACGGTTGCCGTGGACCTGCTCAAGGAGTCTGGCCAGCCCTACATCGTGGTGCTGACCAACCCGACGACGGGCGGCGTTACGGCCTCCTACGCCATGCTCGGCGATATTCATCTGGCCGAGCCAGGCGCCGAAATCGGCTTTGCCGGCAAGCGCGTGATCGAGCAGACGCTGCGTGAAAAGCTGCCGGAAGGCTTCCAGACCTCCGAATACCTGCTGGAACATGGTATGGTCGACATGGTCATCAAGCGTCACGACATTCCGGATACGCTGGCGCGCCTTCTGAAGATCCTGACGAAGAAGCCCGTTTCTGCCGCAAACGACATGAATAGCGGCGCAATCGCCCTGGCGGCGAGCGCCTGATAACCGACAAGCAGGCGGGGTGCCGAAATGATACCCAGAGGCCAAACCGCGGTGAGTGAGGCAGCGCAAGAGATCGACAAGCTCATGGGATTGCATCCCAAGGGGTTCGATCTGTCGCTCGATCGCATTACCCGTCTTCTCGATCGGCTCGGCAATCCGCATCGGAAACTGCCACCGGTGATCCACGTCGCCGGGACCAACGGCAAGGGTTCGGTCACGGCCTTTTGCCGCGCCCTGCTCGAGGCAGGCGGCTACAGCGCCCATGTCCACACCTCGCCGCATCTCGTCAATTGGCACGAACGTTACCGCATCGGCGTCAAAGGCGGGCGCGGACAGCTTGTGGATGACGCCGTCTTTGCAGAGGCCGTGCGACGCGTGGCAGATGCCAATGCCGGGCAGCATATCACCGTCTTCGAAATTCTGACGGCGGTCACCTTCATCCTGTTTTCCGAATATCCGGCCGATGCCGCGATCATCGAAGTCGGCCTCGGCGGCCGGTTCGACGCCACGAACGTCGTTTCCGATCCGGCCGTCTCGGTCATCATGCCGATCTCACTGGATCACCAGCCCTATCTCGGCGACCGGATCGAGCTCATCGCTGCGGAAAAGGCCGGCATCATGAAGGCGGGATTGCCTGTCGTCATCGGCCATCAGGAATATGATGCAGCGCTCGATGTCCTGATGTCGACGGCCGAGCGGCTGCACTGCCCGAGTGCCGTCTTCGGGCAGGATTTCATGGCGCATGAGGAATATGGCCGGCTCGTCTACCAAGACGAGTTCGGCCTTGCCGACCTGCCGCTGCCGCGCCTTCCCGGCCGCCATCAATATGCCAATGCTGCTGCCGCCATCCGCGCCGTCAAGGCTGCGGGCTTCACCGTTACCGAGACGATGATGGAAAAGGCGATGAATTCCGTGGAATGGCCGGGCCGGCTGCAGCGCCTGAACGAAGGCCGGTTGCTGCCGCATGCGCCCGCCGGTGCCGAGATCTGGATCGATGGCGGACATAATCCCGGAGCCGGCGAAGTGATCGCCGAAGCCATGGCCAATTTCGAGGAGCGCCAGCCGCGGCCGCTTTTCCTGATTATCGGCATGATCAACACCAAGGACCCGATCGGCTATTTCAAGGCTTTCGCGGGCTTGGTCGAGAAGGTTTTCTGCGTGCCGATCCGCGGCAGCGATGCGATGATCGACCCGGTGATATTGTCGAATGCAGCCTACGATGCCGGTTTGGTCGCAGAACCGATGTCGACGGTCGGCGATGCGCTGGAGACGATAAAATCCGTCGTTGATCCAGAGGCAATGCCTCCGCGCATCCTGATTGGCGGTTCTCTCTATCTCGTCGGCGACGTGCTTGCCGACAACGGCACTCCGCCGAAATGAAGCGGACGAAATGAAAAAAGCCCGGTCGAAGCCGGGCTTTTTCGTCAATGTGATATCAATAGGCGATATCGATCAGGCAGCGTTCGAAATCCAGTTCGAAAGAGCCGTCTTGGGCTTGGCGCCGACGGAGATATCGGCGACTTCGCCGCCCTTGAAGATCGCAAGGGTCGGAATGGAGCGCACGCCGAACTGGGCGGCGAGTTCCGGATTCTCATCGATATTGAGCTTGGCGACCTTGACCTTGCCTTCCATCTCGACGGCGATTTCTTCGAGGCTCGGCGCAATCATCTTGCACGGGCCGCACCATTCAGCCCAGAAATCGACGACGACGGGTTCTGCGGATTCCAGAACTTCCGACTGGAAATTATTGATATCGACTTTCACGGTAGCCATGGGCTGCTCCTTTACCTCGGGTGTTGAACCACATGTGATGGTGCGGTACCGAATTTTCAATGTCCGGTATTTCACTTTGTCTTGAGTCCTGCAAGCGCCAAACCGAGGGCCTTTTCGCTCAACGTGTAGAGCGAGGCGTTCTCGGTATAGACGAGCATGCAGTCGATGTGCTTGCCGGGATAGAGCGGCGCCAGGATCTCGCGATAGATCGCGAGCTGCGCCTTATGGGCAAACGGGATCGCCTCTTCGGTCGCCGGCGGCACCCGGTTGGTCTTGTAATCGAGTATGACGACACGATCGGATAGCACGGCAAGCCGGTCGATGCGGCCGGAAACGGCGTAGCGCCTGTCGTCGAGGGTCAATGTGCCCATGATCGAGACCTCGGGCCGCGCCTGCTCTCCGAGGACCGGCTGCAAATCCGCCTCGTCCAATAGTTTCAGAACCGAATCGACGAGCCTCAGCCGCTCGGCCTCGGGCCAGAACCGGGCCGCCCGCTCGGCATAACGGCTCGCGGCATCGGGCCGTTCGTCCAGCGGGATATCAGGAAGCGCCTGCAGCATGCGGTGGATCAGCCTGCCTTTCTCCAGCGAACGATCGCTGCGCTCCTTCTCGCCAAACAGCGGCGAAGTGACGAGCAGGCCGCCTTCGTCCTCGTCTACGATCGTTCCGGCTCCGGATGGGCTGAGCGGCCGGGGCAACTCAGCCTGCGGCGGCAACGGCCGCAACAGCCCGTCCGGCAAGGCCTCTTCGCTTTCGCGCTGTTGGCTGTGGTCGAGACGCTCGAAACTGCGTTCTACCCTTGGCACGCGCCATCTGGTGCCCTGCCATTCGCCGTCGGGGCCGGAGAAAGTCGCTGCCTCCACATAGGGATGATCTTCATGCAGTGCCGTCGAGATCATCATATGCCAGGTATCGCTATTCTCCCGCACGCCGCGATAGCCGCAGACAACAAGCCGGTCGGCAGCGCGCGTCATGGCAACGTAGAGCAGCCGGCGATATTCTTCTTCCGCCAGCGTCTGGATACGCGCCGCGTCGTTCTGCGTCAGCGAATTGGCGATATCGGAGACGGGCACCCAGACCGGCATCGGGGGCTCGCCGGATCTGGATTCGATCAGGCGAAGCTTCGGCAGATGGGTATGCGTAAAGGCTTTGGAGCCACCGTCGACGAGGAAGACGATCGGTGCCTCAAGCCCCTTGGAGGCATGCACCGTCATGATCCGCACTTCGTTGCGCCCCTTGTCCTGCTCGCGCTTCACCTCCGGCGCTTCGAGTTCCAGGGTCGAGATGAAGGATTGCAGGCCGGGAAGGCCGGAACTTTCGTGGTCGAGGGTGAAGGTCAGGAATTCGTCGAGAATATCGCTGACTTCGGTGCCGAGACGCGCCAGGAATTGCCGCCGCCCGCCATGGCTGCCGAGTACGCGCGCATAGAAATCATGAACCGACAGGCTCCTGGACTGACGGAGGAACAGCTCCAGCCTCTCGACGGCAGCGCGGAAACGCTCGGTGCCGTCGGCGGCGAACCTCCTGAGATGGCTCCAGACGCTCTCATTGTCGCCGCGCAGGGCGGCGATCGAAAAAATGTCTTCCTCGGAGAGATTAAAAAGCGGGCTCTTCAGCACGGCGGCGAGCGACAGATCGTCTTCCGGCAGAAGCAGGAAACGGCCGAGCGCCAGCAGATCCTGCACGGCAATGTGGCTGGTAAGGACAAGCCTGTCGGCGCCGGCGACCGGAATGTCGCCGCGGCGCTTCAGCGCGCGCGTCAGCGCATTGACGAAGGCGTCGCGCTTGCGCACCAGCACGAGGATGTCGCCGGCTTCGATGAGCCGCTCTTTGCCTTTTTCGACGATCGTCTCGCGGCCGACGAGCGCGCCGATCGAATGGGCGATCCGCCTTGCAAGAATTGCGGCCGGCGCGCTTTCCGGCGTGGCGTCGAAAGGCGCTGTCCAGTCCTCTTCCTTCACCACGATTTCCGGCGCAACCATCTCCCAGAGGTCGACGGCGCCAGGATGCCCGATCCGGCTCGAACGATGCACAACCGGTTCGCTGAGCGCGCTGAGACCCCGCGCATTGTCAGGCGTCTTGAAGATTTCGTCGACGGCTTCGAGCACATCGGCGGTCGAACGGAAGGAGAGCGGCAGCCGGACGGAGGAAAAGCTCTGTCCGCTGTCGGAAACGCGCCGGCGGGTTCGGTCGCTCTCTTCGGAAAAGCGCTCGGGCCGCGCCCCTTGGAAGGAATAGATCGACTGCTTCTCGTCGCCGACGGCAAAGAGCGTGCGCACGACGGGCCGGGCGCTTTCGCCGGAAAAGAAATCCTCGGCAAGCGACTGGATGACGCTCCACTGGATCGGGCTGGTGTCCTGCGCCTCATCGACCAGGATGTGGTCGATGCCGCGGTCGAGCTTGTAGTGGATCCAGGGACCGACTCCGCTTTTCGTCAGGAGGTCGGCGGTGCGGGTGATCAGGTCCTCGAAATCGAGCTGGCTGCGCTGTTTCTTCAGCTCCTCGTAATCGCGGTTCAGCCGATCGGCGAGCACGAGCGCGGCATGCGTGGCGCCGTACATCCGCATCAGTTTCAGCCGGTCGCGGCTTGCCGCGACATGCGCACGGGCAGCGGCTATGGCGTCCGCCAGCTGCGGCGCCTCGGCGAGCATGGCCTTGACCAGGAATTGCGAGTCTGCCTTCGGTTCGCCTTTGGCCGCCGTCAGGAAGATTCTTTCGAGCATCTCGGCGCGTCTTGCATCGTCGCGCTCGCGTCCGGCGAGCCTGAGGCCGTAGGCGACCTCCTGCGCCTTTACGCCACCTTTCTGGTCGGCAAGCGAGAGATAAAGCTCCAGCGTGCCTCCCGACAATTCCGGCAATGGCCAATATTGCGCCGCGATCCCTCCTTCCGTGTCGTCGGCGGCAAGGCCGAGCCTTTTGCGCAGGACCATCTCCACACCGCCCTGCTGTTCGGCCGCTGCGGTGAAACGGCGAATGGCATTGCGGTTGGCGACGATGTCGCCGAGCAGGTTCTCAAGTCCGGATTCGTCGCCGAGATTGAGCACATAGGCAAACGCCTCGGCAAGCGCGCTGCCTTCCTCCGGTGCAGTCGCCGTCAGCAAGGCGCGGCGCGCATCGGAAAGTAGCGCCGCTGCGGCGCGATCGTCGAGAACCGAGAAATGTCCCGCGACATTGGCCTCCAGCGGGAACTGGTGCAGCAACGCCTCGCAAAAGGCATGGATCGTCTGGATTTTCAGTCCACCGGGTGTCTCCAGCGCCTTGGCAAACAGCCGACGGGCCTCGGCAAGCTTTATTCTGTCGGGCGCCGTGCCCTCGATCTGGGTGATCCGCCGGCCAAGGTCATCGTCGTCGAGCACCACCCATTCGGCCAGCCGCTCGAAGACGCGGTTCGACATTTCGGAAGCCGCAGCCTTGGTATAGGTGAGGCAGAGAATGGCCGAAGGCCGCGCCCCGGCAAGCAGAAGGCGAATGACGCGCTGTGTCAGGACATGGGTCTTGCCGGAACCTGCGTTGGCCGACACCCAAGCCGAACGCATCGGATCGGATGCGATTGCCTGCTGGATGGTCGTCCAGCCGATCCAGGTGCCTGGATTGTCGTCATCAGGAAGGTCGGTCACATCACTCATCGCCGCCGTCTTCCTCGGTCTCGGCCGTCGACCATTCGGAAACACGGGCGAGATGGTCGTAGTGGCCGCCGAAATCGAATTGCTGCGCTGGAATGAGCCGCGAGGTGAAGCCTTTTTCACCGGATTGCAGCAATCCCACGAATTTAACCAGCTGGTCGATCGAATCCTCGGCCAGGTCCATCGCCGATTTCGCCTTGTCGCTGCGCGCCGAACTCTCGTTATTGACGGTATCGACCCGGAAGCGTCGTCCCGGACGCAGGCGGACATAGAGTAGGTCCCGCGGCACGAGGCTGCCGGCATCCCGGAAGGCGCCTGCGCTGAGTGCGGCGGCTTCCAGTGCAAGCTGCGGATCGAGAAGTGCGCGCGCCTGCGCGGGCGAGGGGTTATAGCCGGTCTTGTAGTCGATGATATCGGCGGCGTTCGGTCCCGTGACGTCGATCCGGTCGGCGACACCATTGAGCCGGATATTGATCGCCTCCAGTTCGACGCCGCCACGCACCTCCGTCAGTGTCCTGCGAATGCCCGGCCGCCGTCCGGCCTCCCATTCGAGGAAGGCGCGGGCCACCTCGCGGAAGCGCGGCCGCCACACGGCATCGATATGCGGCGGCAGCTTCTCCATGTCGAAAAGCTCGGAAAGGATGCGCTCCATCGCCTCTGCTGCATCGGGCGTGCCGGCAATATGGGCCTCGCGGATAAACCGGTCGATGATCTTGTGGTAGAGGGTGCCGCGTTCGGCAGCTCCCGGATCACGGTTGAATGCCTCGACGGGGTCGAGCCGCAGGACACGGCGGGCATAAATGGCATAGGGGTCTCGGCGCAGCCGGCCGACTTCGCTGAAGGAATAGGATTTCGGCTGCAGCGTCAGCGGCGGCTTCGGCGAGGGCCGCTGCGCGGGTGTCTGGGCCTCTTCCCGATCGATAAGGCCCGCCCATTGCAGGAACCGGCTGCCGCGCCCCCTCAATTCCGCTTCGAACGCCTCTCCGCCGAGCGCCAATAGCCGCTGCAGCCAGCGTGAGGCGACGGTCGGCGTCGAGCCCTGGCGCAGCGCCCTTGAATAGATCAGATGGCGCGTGCCGTTCGCCATTTCGAAATCATGCGCCAGCTGGCCGATGCGCCGTTCCGGCGGCTCGAGCCCGATCTCCGTCTTCATCATGCGCGGCATGAAGGGATTGTTGGCCGTCTGTCCCGGCCAGGAACCCTCGTTCAGGCCGCCAAGGATCAGCGTGTCGACGCTCTGAAGGCGGGCTTCCAGCGTGCCGAAGATGAAGAGCCGGGGGTGGCTGAGCGCCCGCGGCTTCACGGCATGACCGGCGGCGAGTGCCGCCATGATGTCGATCCATTGCGGCCCGTCGGCCTCCATCTGGCCGTCCGTGTCGATCACTTGACTGAGCAGCGCGGCGAGCGCATCTCCCGCTTCATCAGACCAGAGGTCGGCCAGATTGCCTCGCGGATCGGCCGCGACGGCTTCGAGCGCACGGCCGGTGCGCTCGGCCCACTCGGACAGCTTGAAGCTCGACGTTCTTCCGCGATCCTCCGGACGCTGCCGCATCAGCACGGAAGCCAGAGGCTCAGTCGCCTGTGTAACACGGTGGGCAAGGTCATATGCGGCATCGGCCGCATCGGGTGGAAGCGCCTTTCGCCATTGCGGCGTGTGCCTGTCCAGGGCCTGTTCGGCGAGCTGATGGGTCAGGAGCGGTTCGAGCGTGCTGATATCCACTTCGGCCACGCCGCCGCGCAGCGCCAGGAGCTCGAGCGCCTCAGTGGCGGAAGCAAAAGCGTCGCGTTCGAGCCCGAAGCGGGCCAGCGGATGTTTGAGCAGCGAGACAATCGCCACCGGATCGCCGGGCCGCAGCGCCGCCTCCAGCAGCAATTGCAACAAGGTGCCCTGCGGTGTGACTGCAAGCGGTGTACCGGCCGAATCGTCGGCGAGGATACCGAAGCGGGAAAGCTCCGCCATCACCCGCCGGGAGAGATTGCGGTCCGGGGTGATGAGCGCCGCCCGGCTCTCGCCGTCCTGTCTAGGTCTTTCCAGCGCCAGCCGAAGCGCAATGGCAATCGCGGTCGCCTCCTCCCGCTCGTTGGCAGCTTCGATCAGTGCGATGTTGGCGAAGGCTGAAGACAACGTGTCCGCAGGCAGGTCGTTTTTCCACGGTTCCCAATCGCTGGTCGCCTCCGCCGGGGCGAGCGCCCGGGACAGGATTTCGGCGCGCCGGTCGAGATCGGCCTCCGGCGTATCGAGGAGCGCGACGTCGGCGCGCGTCAGTTTCAGGCGCTTGAGCAGCGACGACAGGCCATACTGCGGATGGCTCCGGCTTGCGGGATTGGCATGCTGGCCGGGCGCCGGTTCCGGCGCGACCATCTGCCAGTGCCGTTCGGGCATGGAGAGATCGAGACCGGGCAGCACGATTATGCCTTCAGCGAGATTGGCCACGGCGGCGATGAGATCGGCGGTGGCGGGAACCGAACCCGTCGAACCGGCGATGATGATCGGCCCGCTGGGTTTGGCCGTCGAAAGCCTGTTTGCTTCGGCCCGGAGGATGGCGTTTCTGTGCCGCGCCGGCGAGGATTTGCCGAGTTCGGAAAGGCGCTCCGGCCAGAATGCGCTGGCGATCTGCAGGAATTCCGCCGTCAGCTGCCACCAGGCGGCATAGTCGCCGGTGTCGAGTTTCGACAGTTCCGACCAATCGAGATCTTCGGTTTCGATGGAATCGATCAGCTCCGCGAGGTTGCGGGCAAGCCATATCGCATCCGCCGGGCTTGCTGGCGCGACGAGCGGTGAGTCCGAATGGATGTGGCGAACGATCTCCGGCAGCTTGTTTCGCCAGGCGAGGATGAGGCGCGCAAGCTCCAGCAGACGGGCGGTATTCGACAGCGGCTGGGCGAGATCGATCGTCGCCGGCAGCGCCTCGTCAAAATAGCCGCTGTCGTCATCGGTTTCGCCGAGGGGACGGATAACAGGAAGGATGGCCGAGCGGCCGCCGAGCAGGTCGACGAATTCCGAGCGCAACACACGCACGGCGCGCCGGGTCGGCAGGTAGATCGTCACCCCGGCAAGCGACAGCGGATCGTCGGGCTCATGCCGGAAGAGCGGCGTCAGCCGGCCGTCGCAAAGTGTCGTCGCCAGGGTTTTCAGGAAAGGAAGGCCCGCCGGGATCGTCAGGATGCGTGGCTGGTGCCGCTCCGCCATGAGCCTACGCGAACGCCCGCAGCCGACGGATCGTTTCCTCTGCTTCGCCGATCGCCTCCGGTGTTCCCACCGTCAGCCAATGGCCTTCGAGCACCATGCCGAAAAGCCGCCCGCGCGCGATCGCCTTGTCGAAATAGATGTTGAGGTTGAAGGCATCCTTCGGCGCATCATCGAATAGGGAAGGGTTCATGGCGATCGCACCGGCATAGACGACGGGATTGGCAGGATCGTCGCGATAACGCGTCAGCCGGCCATCGGCCGCAAGGCTGAAGTCGTTCTTGCCGTTGTGACCCGTCGTATCTTCGATTTTGACGCAAAGCAGCGCCATGTCCATGCGCTCGGCGTCAAAGAATCCGGCTAAGCGCTGCAGGTTGGTCGGCCGCCCCGGCAGTTCGCCGATCCAGAAGAGATCGGCATTCATGACGAAGACATCGTCGCGGTCTAGCAGCATCAGTCCCTTCGCCAGCCCGCCGCCGGAATTCATCAGAGCGTCCTGCTCGTCTGATATGACGATGTCGAGACCGCGGTAATTTCCAAGATGCTGAAGCATCTGGTCGGCGTGGTGGTGAACGTTGACGACAGCCCGTTCGACGCCGGCCGCAACCAGCGAATCCAGCGCGTAGTCGATCATCGGCTTGCCGTCGATCTTCACCAGCGGCTTCGGGATCGTGTCGGTGATTGGGCGCATGCGGGTCCCGAGACCCGCGGCCAGTACCATGGCTTGTCTGATGGTCATCCTGATCCGGAACTTATGATTCGCTCTGGCCTATTCCAGCCCTTGCGCACCAATCGCGCAAGGGGGCAAGCGCTTCATGTTCAAGCGCGACGTTGAGATAAGAGAGCGTCCGCGGCATATGTTTCATATAGCCGGGCTTGCCGTCGCGCTGCAACAGACGCACCCAGAGGCCGGCAAGCTTGCAATTTCGCTGCGCCGACATGATGGCCCATGCCTTCATGAAACCTGCTTCGTCGAAGCCGCCCTGCGCGCGACGGAGGGTGAGGTAATCGTTCATCAGCTGCCGGAAGAGATCCGGCTCGATGGTGACTCGCGCATCCTGGACGATCGAGGCAAGGTCATAGGCGGTCGGCCCGATCATGGCGTCCTGGAAGTCGATGATGCCGACTTTGAGGATGCCGTTTTCACGGTCTCGCCAGATGATATTGGGCGAATGGAAATCACGCAGCAGAAGGTTCGTTTCAGCCGACTGCAGCTCATCGATCAGGTGGTCCCAGATCGCCAAATACTCTTCCCGTTCGGCATCCGATGGTGCCGTGCCGCGTTTCCAAGCAATATGCCAGTCGAGCACGAGCCGCACTTCCATCTTCATCGCCGTACGATCGAAATCCGGAATGTGATGCGTATGCGAGGCCGAAACCGGAATATCCCGAGGGATCTGCATGGAATGAAGATGCGCAAGGCAGGCGACACTTTGCCGATAACGCTCGGCGATCGGTCGTCCGTCTCTATCGAGCACGCCTTCGCTGCCGAGATCCTCGATCAGCAGGATGCCCTTGTTATAGTCGACCTTGTAAATCTCCGGCGTCGCAAAACCCCGCTCGCGCAAAGCGTTGGCGATCGCCACGAAGGGATAGGCGTTTTCCGCGAGATGGGCGACTTTGGGGTAAGGTTTGCCATCCAGCACCGGAGGCCCGTCCGGCAGCGGCGGCCAATCCATCAGGATCTTGCGTTCGCCCTTCTTGGGATAGACGGATTCATAGGCGCGCAGCGACGCATCTCCAGTGAGAAACCGCCGCTTGACCTCTCCATAGCCGGCATCGGCAAGGAAGCTGCGGATATCAAGCACGCGACGGAGACGGGTCGTGATTTTTTCAGGCGCCACGATTGTCGCGCGACGGCCGGCGCCTTCATGTTCAAGCCGCAACGTGATGCGTGTTTCAGGCAACTCGCTTTCGGCCATCTCGGGCCATTCGACGAGGCAGATGCCGTTCTGCAAGGCCTCGTCGAAGCCGAGTTCGGTCAGTTCCGAGGGATCGCCGAGCCTGTAGAGGTCGAAATGTGAAACGGGGATGCGCAGATCGTAGGATTGCACCAGCGTAAAGGTCGGGCTCGGGACTTCAAGTCCCTCGTCATCGGCCATCGTGCGCAGAAAGGCGCGTGCGAGCGAGGATTTTCCCGCCCCCAGATCGCCGGAGAGAGCAAGGCAATCGCCAGCCTTCAGCGCAATCGCCAGATCGTTGCCGAGGCGGTCGGTCGCCGCCTCGTCTTCCAGAAAAAGCGAAATCGTATCGCCCGTCGTCATTCGGCAGCGGCGGCGGAATGCGGGATATCGACGGAGGGGATGCGGCAGACGACGGTCGTGCCCTTGCCCGGCTCGCTATCGATCGTCACATCGCCATGGTGCAAGCTGACGAAGCTGTCGACGATCGAAAGGCCGAGGCCGGCGCCGCCGCGTTTGCCGCTTTTCGCTCCCGTCGCGAAGCGGTCGAAGACGGTGGTGATCATATCAGGCGAGATGCCGGGGCCGCGATCGCTGACGGAAAAGACGAAATCCGTACCTTCGCGATGGCATTCCAGCGAGATCGAAGTGCCTTCGGGCGAAAAATTCGCCGCATTGGAAAGAAGTTTCAGAAGGATCTGCTTCAGCCGCTGCGGATCGGCGACGATCGAGCCGAGATAGGCGGGCGCGGTGATCTCAAGCGCAACGCCGCTTTCATGGAGGCGATCTGCGATCTGCATCGAAACGTCGTCGAGCAGGTCGTTGAGGTCGATCTCCGCATAGTTGAGCCGCATGATGCCGGCGTCGACGGTCGCAAGGTCGAGAATATCGTTGACGAGCGTCAGCAGCACTGAGGATGAGGTCGAGATGTGATCGATATATTCGGCCTGCCGGTCGTTCAGCGGCCCCACACCCTGCGTGCGCAGGAGATCGGTGAAGCCGATGATATTCGTCAGCGGCGAGCGCAGCTCGTAGGAAACGTGCTGGACGAAGTCGTTCTTCAGCTCGTCGGCCTTGCGCAGCGCCTCGTTCTTCTCCGTCAGCGCGCGCTCGGCACGCACACTGTCGGTCATGTTGACGAAGGTCAGCATGGTCTGGGCGTTGGGCAGCGGGATGACGGCATAGTCGAGCACGAGGCCGGAGAAGAGTTCCAGCGTACCCTGGCCCGAGCGGCGCTCATCGTCGAAACTGGTGATCAGTTCGGCAAAGGCCTTCCAGCCGTCCGGCCGATCGTAGGAAGGCGCGCAGGCTTCGCCGAGCACACGGATGTGCGTGCCGGGCTTGGCTTCGGTTTCCGTGATCCCCCAGAGCGCGCGGAAGGCCGGATTCGACAGGCGGATGCGCCCATCGGGACCGAACACCGCCACGCCTTCGGAGAGATGGTCGATCGTTTCGCCCTGCACCTTGACCAGCGTGTTGTAGCGCGTTTCGAGATCGACCTGTTCGGTCAGGTTTTCGAACACCCAGGTAGCGCCGCCCTGTGGGTGAGCGGTCGCAAAGACCCGCAGCGTTTGCCCGTTCGGCAGGTGCCAGAGGTCTGATTGTGTGTCGAGCGCACGATAGACGGAAAGGGCCGCTTCCTTCCAGCCTTTCCAGTTGAGCTGGTCCGGCAGCTTCTTGGCTGCCCGCAGCCGTTCGAGCAACTCGCTATTGTCGGGGCGGCCTTCGAGGAAGGCAATATCCAGCTCCCAGAGGGCGACGAATGCCTGGTTGTAGAATTGCAGCCGGCGGTCGCCGTCGAAGATGGCAACGGGAGTGGCGAGATGGTCGAGCGTTTCGGCATGGCTCTTCAGCGTCCGTTCCAGTTCGGCGCGCACCGCCTCGATGTCGGACACATCGATCGCGATCCCGGCCGAGCCGCCGGGCACCTTGACGTCCACGACGTCGAAAAATGTGCGATTGCCGCGCACGACGGTCGAGATCGTATCGTGGAAGGGTGATTCCGGCGTCGTCGTCGCACGAATACGTTCGCGCGCCACGGTCGCCAGCATTTCGCGGCCTTCATTGATCGCGTGCTGCGGTGTTCGCGCTTCGACGGCCTCGCCGTAAGCCTGGTTGACCCAGGTGAGGCGGCCGCCCGGGTCGCGCTGCCAGGCCGGCATGTCGATCGCGTCGAGCATGGTCTGGAAGGCCGAAATAGAGGTCATCAGCCGGTCGCGCTCGATCCTGAGCTCCGCGAGCTCGGCGCGGAGATTGTTGAGTGCCACGAAGCGGACGAAGGCGCGCCCGCCGGAAACCCGGCCCTGCGCCTCGAGGATTTCGTCGCGAATGGTTTCGACCACCATGTCGAAACTCTGCGCCCCGTCGCGCAGCCGGTCTATCGCCTTTTCCAGCTCGGAAGCCGAACGTGACTTCAGCCAGAGGCCGAAGGCGAGGAATTCGCCGTCCTGCGGCGCACCGGTCTCGGGTGGAAGCTGGCCGAGAAGCTCAGGGCGGGCATTGCCGTCCCAGATGACGATCCGCCGGTTCTTGTCGGCGATCAGGGCCTGGTATTGCGAAATGCGCTGCTGGGCATCGGAAAGCGCCGAGCGGATTTCCCGGCTCTCGTTTTCCAGGTTGCCACGCTGGCGCACGAGCCATAGCGTTGAAAGCAGGGCTGCCGAGATGACGCCGATGACGACGGAAACGCCGACGACCTGCGAGGACGTGAAGAGGTGAGCCGAGGCCGCCGCCTGCTGCTCCGCCTGTGCCAGAACCGGCCGCGCAAGCGCAGAAAGCGCCGTGCCGGCCGCGCAGGTTTTCAGGAAGCGCGCCAATGATCCATGCTCTTGCTCTGCGGCCTCGTGTGCCGTTGCAGATTTATGTTCTTGGCCTGCCGTGAGCGGGCGGCGATCGGCGCGAGCGCCGTCATCCGCCTGACCGGGCAGGCTGCTTTTCATTTCCAACATCCGCGGTATGTCTCCGTCCTTCAATGTGCCGCATTACGACAAGACATCCCATTTTCGGGACGGTCGGACAGGGTCCGGCGCCACGAATCAAGTCTTAAAACAATACTTCGGAAGGGAATCGGCGGGAAGGGAGCGCCCAAAAAATAAGCCGCGGCATTTGTCAATGCCGCGGCTTCTACATCTTGTGGATATTAATGTTCAGATCAATATCTGTAGTGGTCGGACTTGAACGGGCCCTTCGGCGAGACGCCGATATAGGCAGCCTGTTCCTCAGAAAGCTGAGTGAGCTTCACGCCGAGCTTGTCGAGATGCAGGCGGGCGACCTTTTCATCGAGATGCTTCGGCAGGATATAGACCTGGTTGGAATACTGGCCGGGCTTGGTGAAGAGCTCGATCTGCGCCAACGTCTGGTTTGTGAAGGAGGCCGACATCACGAAGGACGGATGGCCCGTCGCATTGCCAAGGTTGAGCAGGCGGCCTTCGGAGAGAAGGATGATGCGGTTGCCCTTGGGGAATTCGATCAGGTCGACCTGCGGCTTGACGTTGGTCCACTTGAGGTTACGCAGCGCTGCAACTTCGATTTCGTTGTCGAAATGGCCGATATTGCCGACGATCGCCATGTCCTTCATCTCCCGCATGTGGTCGATGCGGATGACGTCCTTGTTGCCAGTCGTGGTGATGAAGATATCGGCCGAGGAAACGACGTCCTCGAGCAGCACGACTTCGTAACCGTCCATCGCGGCCTGCAGGGCGCAGATCGGATCAGCTTCGGTGACCTTGACGCGGGCGCCGGCGCCGGAGAGCGAAGCGGCAGAACCCTTGCCGACGTCACCGTAACCGCAGACGACGGCAACCTTGCCGGCCATCATCACGTCAGTGCCGCGGCGGATACCGTCGACCAGCGATTCCTTGCAGCCGTACTTGTTGTCGAACTTCGACTTCGTGACGGAGTCGTTGACGTTGATCGCCGGGAAGGGCAGCAGGCCCTTCTGGCTGAGCTGGTAGAGGCGGTTCACGCCCGTCGTCGTTTCCTCGGTTACGCCCTTGATGGCATCGCGCTGCTTGGTGAACCAGCCCGGCGAAGCGGCGAGGCGCTTCTTGATCTGCGCGAAGAGGATTTCTTCTTCCTCGGAATGCGGATGGGACAGCACATCCTCGCCGGCTTCGGCGCGGGCGCCGAGCAGTATGTACATGGTGGCGTCGCCGCCGTCATCGAGGATCATGTTGGAAAGGCCGCCATCGGCCCACTGGAAGATCTTGTCGGTATAAACCCAGTAATCTTCGAGCGATTCGCCCTTGATGGCGAAGACCGGAACGCCGGCAGCGGCGATCGCGGCAGCGGCATGGTCCTGCGTCGAGAAGATGTTGCACGAAGCCCAGCGGACTTCGGCGCCGAGCGCGACCAGCGTTTCGATGAGCACGGCCGTCTGGATGGTCATATGCAGCGAGCCGGCGATGCGCGCGCCCTTCAGCGGCTTTGCCTGGCCGAATTCGGCGCGGCAGGACATCAGTCCCGGCATTTCGGTTTCGGCGATCGTAATTTCCTTGCGGCCGAAATCCGCAAGCCCGATGTCGGCGACGACATAATCTTTTTCAGTGCTCATAGAGGTCTCCAGGCTGAAAAACGTCTCAAAAATTGGCGCAGGCGCGAAGATGATCGCGCGACGGATAGGCCGCGTGCTAACGCATGTCGCCCGGAAGTGTGCAGCGGCTCCGGTATGGCGAGATGCATAACGACAAAGAGCTCAAGCGCATCGCATGAACCAGGTTCGATGCGAACGCGCTTCAGCGCACGGCATGCCCGCCGTTTAGCAGGCTTCGCGAGGGATGGCAATAAGGATATAAAGAAGTCTTTATATGTTTATATGATTCGACCGGCGCTTATATTTCTTCGCCGAACCTGTTCTGGATCAGTTGATCCAGGGCCTCCAGCGCTTCCGCGGCCTGGCTGCCGCTCGCGGAGACGACAACGCTCGAACCAGGACTTGCCGCAAGCATCATCAGACCCATAATCGAGGTGCCGCCGACGGTCATTCCGTCCTTCGAAACGGTGATGGCGGCATCGAAGGTCTCGACCATCTGCACGAATTTGGCGGAGGCGCGCGCGTGAAGGCCGCGCTTGTTGACGATGAGGAGTTCCCGGGAGAGCGACGTCATGAAAGTCCGTTATTTTCCGCTGAGCACGCGGCTCGCGACATTGATGTATTTCCGCCCTGCTTCGGAAGCCTCCACCAGTGCCTTCTCCATGTTGTTCTCGCCGCGCACGCCGGCAAGCTTGATCAGCATCGGCAGATTGACCCCGGCAATGACTTCCGTATGACCACTGCTCATGACCGATATGGCAAGATTGGACGGCGTGCCACCGAACATGTCGGTCAGGATGACGACGCCATGGCCGTCGTCGGCGCCGGAAACAGCTGCCAGAATGTCCTGCCGTCTCTGGTCCATGTCGTCTTCGGGGCCAATACAGACCGTCTCGATGAATTTCTGAGGACCGACGACGTGCTCGACAGCATGACGAAACTCTTCAGCCAGCTTGCCATGAGTGACAAGCACAAGTCCGATCATGATATTACTGCTCCCATATACGCAAACGGTGGCCCAGATATCGCAATGCAGCAATGACGTCCACCGGTGGCGGCACATCTTGGCTATGAAAAGCTGAAGTGCAAGATAAAAATGCAAATATATAAGGCAGATTGGCCAATCTTGAAGGCTTTAATCGCCGATATCCGGCGCTTTCGCCATCAGGATCGCAAGGGGCGAGGGGACGTTTGTGAGCAACCGCAATGCGGGAAGCGAAAAACCGGCCGCAAGGCTGACGATTTCGCCCTCGGGGGGGATGCGGTTTTCACCGGAAGCGCTGCCGGGAAGCACGGCATAATGCATGGTCGCCTGGGGGACATGATCCTGCCGGACGATGCCGGTGCCGCGAAGCTCGATCAGCCCGGCGATCGATGGCGGGCATGCGGCGATCACCGAGCCGGCTTCCTTCGAAAGAAGAACCTGGTCGTCTGCAACCAGCGCCGTGAAGAGACCCAGCCGGCGCGCCTCGGTCATGCAGGAGAAGGCCAGCATCGATTTTCCCCAGCCGGAGGGTCCGCTGAACAGAAGCCCGGTCCTGCCCACGACGATCGCCGTCGCATGAATGTTCGGGGCTTCCGTCATGCGGCGGCATCGAGGGGCAGAGCAAGGATGAAGCGCGCGCCGAGCACATGCCCATTTTCGCCGTTGGTGATGTTCTCCGCCCTCAGCGAACCGCCATGGGCTTCGGCGATCTGGCGGCTGATCGAAAGGCCGAGGCCGGAATTCTGGCCGAAACCTTCCGATTCCGGCCGGTCCGTATAGAAGCGCTCGAAGATGCGGTCGATATTTTCCGCCTGGATGCCGGGGCCGTTGTCCTCGATATAGGTGATGCAGCGTGATCGCGTTCGCACCAGCCGCACGGTGATCTTGCCGCCCTTCTCAGGCACGAAGGAACGGGCGTTCTCGATCAGGTTCGTCACGATCTGGCCGATGCGCAGATCGTGGCCATTGACGACGAAGCGCGCCTTCACGTTCGGCTTGCGCTCGATGGAATATTCGATCTCCACCTGCTTCTTAGTGCCCCTGATCTGGCGCGACACATCGATCAGGTCACGCAGCAGCACTTCCATGTCGACGGTGCCGGCGTCGACCCGCGCGAGTTCGGCGTCAAGACGCGAGGCGTCAGAAATATCGCTGATCAGGCGGTCGAGGCGGCGGACATCGTGCTGGATGACATCGAGCAGCCGTTTCTTGGAATCCTCGGATTTGGCGAGCGGCAGTGTCTCGACGGCGCTGCGCAGTGAGGTCAGCGGGTTCTTGAGCTCATGGCTGACGTCAGCCGCAAAGCTCTCGATCGCATCGATGCGGTCGTAGAGCGCCGTCGTCATCTCGCGCAATGCAATGGAAAGATTGCCGATTTCGTCCTGGCGGGCGGAAAAGTCCGGGATCTCCTCGCGCGTCTTGGCGCCGCGGCGGACACGGATGGCGGCCGCCGAAAGCC
The DNA here is from genome assembly GCF_003938655.1 of Rhizobium pisi. Lineage (GTDB taxonomy): Bacteria > Pseudomonadota > Alphaproteobacteria > Rhizobiales > Rhizobiaceae > Rhizobium > Rhizobium pisi. The sequence continues at coordinate 24,829 of NZ_RJJT01000027.1, read as the reverse complement.
GGCGCAGCGGGTTGGCGATCGTCGACGACAACACCAGGGAAAGCAGCACGTTGACGAGGGTGGCGACGCCGAAGACCCGCATGATGGCCAGCCGTTCGGCATGAACGATATTGTCGATATCGCCCGCCTGCGTCGACAGCAGCAAGACGCCGAGTACGGCGCGAAAGCGCTGGATCGGCACGGCGACGGAAACGATGAGCTCGCCTTTCTCAGTCGTACGCACCACCGCGCCGCGTACGCCGGTCAGCGCGTTCATGACTTCGGGATAGATCGAGCCGTCGCCGCCCGGCGCTTCCTTGTAGAGTGGCAGATTGCCGGGCTGCAGCGCCTTGTTGAACAGGGTCGCGAACCAATCGCTCCAGGTCTGCTTCTCCTCCTCGACCGGCGGCAGGTCGAAGCGCAGCACCTGGCCGCGTGAATAGAGATGACGCGAATCGAGCAGCAGATTGGCGTCGGCGTCGAAGATGCGTGCGCGCGTGCGTGTCGGAGAGATCAGCCGGCGCAGAACCGGGGCGACCTTCTCGGGATCGATCGGGAATTCGAGATCCTCGTCATTCGGCACCGGAGTGATGCTCTGGCCGGCCTGCAGCTCGAGAAGCTTCTGCGGATCGATGGTGATCGAGTTCGTATCGACCGACGCAGAGGCCGAAACGGCGCCGGCGATGATCTCACCTTGCGTCAAAAGGCTTTCGGCGCGGGCGTCGATCAGCCCTTCGCGAAACTGGTTGAGGTAGAGGATGCCGCCGACGAGCACGACCAGCGCGGCGAGATTGAAGAAGACGATGCGCCGCGTCAGGCTCGAAAAGACGGCATTGCCGAAGATCCGGCGGATCAGCGTGAAGGGATGCGACCAACGGCGTCCTCGGGCGAGAGGGCTGCTCAGCCCCTCCGCATCGTCCAGATCCCTTTCCTGCACCAATTGTGCCAATGACAGGCCCTTTCGAAGGGCGGGGCCGGATGGACCGGCCCGCAACCCTCAATCGTCTCTTGCCGCGCCGTAAGGCGTCAGGCTGCTTCGCGGAAGCGGTATCCCACTCCGTAAAGCGTTTCAATCATATCAAAATCGGTATCGACCATCTTGAATTTCTTGCGAAGCCGCTTGATGTGGCTGTCGATGGTCCGGTCGTCGACATAGACCTGTTCGTCATAGGCCGCATCCATCAATGCGTCACGGCTCTTGACGACGCCGGGGCGCTGCGCCAGCGAATGCAGAATCAGGAATTCCGTCACCGTCAGCGTCACGGCCTCACCCTTCCATGTGCAGGTATGGCGTTCCTGGTCCATGACGAGTTGCCCGCGCTCCAGTGAGCGGGCCTGCTGCACCGCGCCGGCTTTCGGCGTGCCGGTAGGGCTTGTGCCGCCGGCGGCTGCGGCTTCGCGGCTCGAGGCGCGGCGCAGGACGGCGCGCACGCGCTCCACCAGCAGACGCTGCGAGAAAGGCTTGGTGATGAAATCGTCGGCACCCATCTTCAAGCCGAAGAGCTCGTCGATCTCCTCATCCTTGGAGGTGAGGAAAATGACCGGGATATCCGATTTCTGCCGCAGGCGGCGCAAGAGTTCCATGCCGTCCATGCGCGGCATCTTGATATCAAAGATCGCAAGCTGCGGCGGTCGAGCCAGAAGGCCGTCGAGCGCCGAGGCTCCGTCCGTATAGGTTTCGACCTTGTATCCTTCGGCCTCCAGCGCGATCGACACCGAGGTGAGGATGTTGCGGTCGTCATCAACGAGCGCGATTGTCGGCATGGTGTTGGTCTCCGTCATCAGTGCGCAATCTCCCGGATTTTGGTCGTCCCCAGGCGGTCTCAGTGACCGGATGCGCTTATGGAGGATAAAGGTGGAACAAATTGTGGCAAAGATAAAGGGGAGGATTGTTGTTAAATTCGACCGCAATCTGAAGGTGTGCGGGAAAATGTTTCAACGCGATCTTTCAAACGATTTAAAAAGAACGCGATAAATTTAAATCGATTAATTATTTGATATTACTGGATTTTCTCAATTTCAGTCTCTTGTGTTTTAAAATTTCTCCCCGTATTTTCGCGCTTAGTGTTAACGGCAATGCGCCTGAGCAAAGGGAACTAGCCATGGAAAAGTTCGGAGTTCATAACCCGGCAACGGAGCTGAAAACGGTTGGATTGGGCGGCGCAGCCAGCGTTCGCTATAACTTTTCCGCCGCAGCACTCTATGAGGAATCGATCCGCCGGGGTGAAGCCGAACTGACCGCTCAGGGCGCGCTCCGGGCCATCACCGGCCAGCACACGGGCCGTTCGCCGCGCGACAAGTTCGTCGTTCGCGACGCCAATACCGATGGCGAAATCTGGTGGGACAACAACAAGCCGCTCTCGCCGGAGCATTTTGCCCTGCTGCGCGACGACATGGTGGCGCATGCCGCGGGCAAGGACCTTTTCGTCCAGGACCTCGTCGGCGGTGCCGAAGAAGGCCACGCCCTGCCGACCCGCGTCGTGACCGAGTTTGCCTGGCATTCGCTGTTCATCCGCAATCTGCTCATTCGCCCCGATGCAGCGGCGCTGCCCACTTTCGTGCCGAAGCTGACGATTATCGATCTGCCGAGCTTCAAGGCCGATCCGGCGCGCCACGGCTGCCGTTCGGAAACGGTGATCGCCTGCGACCTCACCAACGGCCTCGTCCTCATCGGCGGCACCTCCTATGCCGGCGAAATGAAGAAGTCGGTCTTCACCGTGCTCAACTACCTGCTGCCGGCCAAGGGCGTGATGCCGATGCATTGCTCGGCCAATGTCGGCCCGGAAGGTGATTCGGCGATCTTCTTCGGCCTTTCCGGCACGGGCAAGACAACGCTTTCGGCCGATCCGGCCCGCACGCTGATCGGCGATGACGAACACGGCTGGAGCGAAAACGGCATCTTCAACTTCGAAGGCGGCTGCTACGCCAAGACCATCCGTCTTTCGGCCGAAGCCGAGCCGGAAATCTATGCGACGACCCAGCGGTTCGGCACCGTGCTCGAAAACGTCGTGCTGAACGAACGTCGCGAGCCGGATTTCGACGACGGATCGCTGACCGAGAACACCCGCTGCGCCTATCCGATGGATTTCATCCCGAACGCCTCGGAAACGGGCCGGGCCGGCCATCCGAAGACGATCATCATGCTGACCGCCGATGCCTTCGGCGTCATGCCGCCGATCGCGCGTTTGACGCCCGATCAGGCGATGTATCACTTCCTCTCCGGCTACACCGCCAAGGTGGCGGGCACCGAAAAGGGTGTCGTCGAGCCGGAAGCGACCTTCTCCACCTGCTTCGGCGCGCCATTCATGCCGCGCCACCCGGCCGAATACGGCAACCTGCTCAAGGATCTGATCGGTCGCCACGGCGTCGAATGCTGGCTCGTCAATACCGGCTGGACTGGCGGCGCCTACGGCACCGGCAAGCGCATGCCGATCAAGGCGACGCGCGCCCTTCTGGCCGCTGCCCTGAGCGGCGAACTCGGCCAGGTGGAATTCCGCGCGGATCCGAATTTCGGCTTCGCCGTGCCGGTTTCCGTCAACGGCGTCGACGGCGGCATTCTCGATCCGCGCTCGACCTGGGCCGACAAGGCGGCCTATGACGCGCAGGCCGAAAAACTGGTCTCGATGTTCATCGCCAACTTCGCCAAGTTCGAGGGTCATGTCGATGGCGGCGTCCGCGACGCGGCTCCCGGCGTGAAAGTCGCAGCCGAATAACAGGAAAAATCCCTGACTCACGTGAAACCCGGCATCGCAGGATTGCCGGGTTTTCGCTTTGACGACCGATATTTTCAATTCATTGCCGATATGAGATAGAACGCCGCATGGCCAGCGAAGCGCTCTACATCGATGACAGGATTACCATCGCGGGATGGGAGCTGACGGAACAGTTCGTCCTGGCGGGCGGTCCCGGCGGGCAAAACGTCAACAAGGTCTCAACGGCAGTCCAGCTGTTCTACAACATTGCGAATTCGCCCTCCCTCAATGAGCGCGTCAAGGCCAATGCGATCAAACTCGCCGGCCGGCGTTTGTCGAAGGAGGGCGTGCTGATGATCGAGGCAAGCCGCTTTCGCAGCCAGGACCGCAACCGCGAGGATGCGCGCGAGCGGCTGAAGGAACTGATTCTGGAGGCTGCCAAGCCGCCACCACCGCCGCGCAAGAAGACCAAGCCGACCAAAGGCTCGGTTGAGCGCCGCCTGAAGGAAAAATCCGGCCGCTCGGAAGTCAAGAAAATGCGCGGCCGCCCCGGCGGCGGCGATTGAGATGCCTGGACTCCTGAACGGCATCCGTCATCTCCCCGGCTATCTCGATCGCGCCCGCCAGGAAGCCCTGGTCGAGGCGATCCGCGCGGTCGTCGCCGAAGCGCCGCTCTATGTGCCTGTCATGCCGGGCACCGGCAAGCCGATGTCCGTGCGGATGACCAATTGCGGGCCGCTCGGCTGGGTTACGGACAAGGAGCGCGGCTATCGGTATCAGCCGACGCATCCGGCAACCGGCAGGCCTTGGCCTGATATGCCGCAGCAGCTGCTCGATATCTGGAACGATGTGTCAGGTTACGACAAGCCACCCGAGGCCTGCCTCGTCAATTTCTACTCCGACGACGCCCGCATGGGCCTGCATCAGGACAAGGACGAGCAGGATCTGCAGGCGCCTGTTGTCTCGGTCTCGCTCGGCAATAGCTGCCTCTTCCGTGTCGGCGGTCTCAATCGCAATGATAGCACACTATCCTTCAAGCTTTCGAGCGGCGATCTGGTCGTGTTGGGCGGTGAGGGGAGGCTTTGTTTCCACGGTGTCGACCGCATACATCCGGCGACCTCGACGCTGCTGAAAAATGGCGGCCGCATCAACCTGACGCTGCGCCGCGTCAATCCTTCGGCCTGATATCCGGAATATGATCGCCTGCTATAGTTTTCGCAGCGCGACTTGTTCGATCAGATGATCCTTGCCCTTTTTCAGGATCAGATCGGCGCGCGGCCGCGTCGGCAGGATGTTTTGCCTGAGGTTCTTCAGGTTGATATTCGTCCAGAGATCCTCGGCGATTTCAAGCGCCTCCGCGTCGGTGATCGAGGCGTAGCGATGGAAATAGGAGTTCGGATCGCGGAAGGCGGTCTCCCGCAGCCGCATGAAGCGCGTGACGTACCAGTTATGGATCTGGCTTTCCGCGGCATCGATATAGATCGAGAAGTCGAAGAAGTCTGACACCATCGGCACGATCTTGCCGTCGGCCGGCAGGTCGCGCGATTGCAGCACGTTGATACCTTCGAAGATCAGAATGTCGGGCCGGTCGACGATTTTGTACTCGTCCGGCAGTACATCATAGACGAGGTGCGAATAACTGGGCGCCTTCACATCCGGCCGCCCGGCCTTGATCGCCGAGAGGAAGCGCAAAATGGCGCCGGTATCGTAGCTTTCCGGGAAACCCTTGCGCTGCATCAGTTTTTTTCGCTGCAGCTCGGCGTTCGGATAGAGGAAGCCGTCGGTGGTGATGAGATCGACCTTCGGGCTGGAAGGCCAGCGTCCCAGGAGCTCCTTGAGGATACGCGCCGTGGTCGATTTTCCCACTGCGACCGAACCGGCGATGCCGATGACGAAAGGGGTCTTCGTCACATCGGACAGGCTGAGAAAGCGGTTGCGCTGCTCGAATAGCATCTGCGAGGATTCGACATGCGCCGAAAGCAGCCGCGACAGCGAGAGATAAATGCGCCTGACTTCCTTGAGATCGATCGGGTCGCCCATCGAGCGCAGTCGGTTGACTTCGTCGCCGGTCAGCGTCAGCGGCGTGTCGGCCCGGAATTTCGCCCATTGTTCGGAGGAGAAGAAATGGTAGGGCGAATAGGATTCCGACTGGAAGTGATCCAACGTTTCCGGCACCCCGATAATCTCAGTCGCGATACTCATGAACTCTGCCGGCTGGCCTTTTCCTTGAGGCCGGACTGCGCGGTTCTGCGCTCAAGTTCGGCCATGACATTCTCTACCGGTATTTCAGCAATCTTCAATACGACCAAGAGATGATAGAGCATATCGGCGGCTTCATAGGTCAGATTGTCGCGGTCGCCTGTTACCGCCGCCATCACGGCTTCGATCGCCTCTTCTCCCAGCTTCTTTGCCGCTTTCGGCTGACCGGCGGCCACGAGCTTGGCCGTCCAGGACTCATCCGGCGAGGCTTTCGATCGCTCTGCGACGATCCTTTCGAGATCGGAAAGGGAAAATCCGCTCATATGTCCGCTTTCAAGGTTCAGTCGAGACGCATGTCGATGCCGCATTTCGACATATAGTGTTTCGCCTCGCCGACGGAATAGGTTCCGAAATGGAAGATCGAGGCGGCGAGCACCGCATTGGCGTGGCCCTCCTTCACCCCGGCGACGAGATCGTCGAGATCGCCGACGCCGCCGGAGGCGATGACCGGCACCCGCACTGCATCAGCGATCGCCCGCGTCAGTTCCAGATCATAGCCGACCTTGGTGCCGTCGCGGTCCATCGAGGTGACCAGCAGTTCGCCGGCACCATGCGCCACCATCTTCTGGGCGAATTCGATGGCGTCGATGCCGGTCGCGTTGCGGCCGCCATGTGTATAGATTTCCCAGGCGCTGAGGTTGTCGCCGCCGACCGCCTGTGTGCGCCGGCGCTTGGCGTCAATCGAGACGACGATGCACTGGTCGCCGAACTTGTCGGCCGCCTCGGTGACAAAATCGGGATTGCTGACGGCTGCCGAATTGATCGAGACCTTGTCGGCGCCGCAAAGCAGGAGCTTGCGGATATCGGCGATGGTTCGCACCCCGCCGCCGACTGTCAGCGGCATGAAGCACTGGTCCGCCGTACGCGACACGACATCGAAGATCGTCTCGCGATTGTCCGACGAGGCGGTGATGTCGAGGAAGCAGAGTTCGTCGGCGCCAGCCGCATCATAGGCCTTCGCCGCTTCGACGGGATCGCCGGCATCGACGAGATTGAGGAAGTTGACGCCCTTGACGACGCGGCCGTCCTTGACGTCGAGGCAGGGGATCACACGGGCTTTGAGGGTCATTTATGCGGTCTCCCTTGCCTTGCTGGCTTTGATCAGCGCCAACGCTTCCGCCGGATCGATCCGGCCGTCATAAAGCGCGCGACCTGAGATGGCCCCTTCCAGCTTCTGGGCATCAGGCTGCAGCATGCGCTTGATGTCTTCGATGGAAGCAAGACCGCCCGAGGCGATGACGGGGATGGAGACGGCATCGGCAAGCGCAAGCGTTGATGCCCAGTTGATTCCGGTCAGGATGCCGTCGCGGTCGATATCGGTGTAGATGATCGCGCTAACGCCGGCACCCTCGAATTTCCTGGCAAGTTCGACGATGCCGAGTTCCGAAGCTTCCGCCCAACCCTCTACGGCCACCTTGCCGCCCTTGGCATCGATACCAACGGCCACATGGCCTGGGAATTTCCGGCAGGCTTCGATGACCAGATCAGGATTTCTGACCGCGACGGTGCCGAGAATGACGCGCCGCAACCCGCGAGACAGCCAAGCCTCGATATGATCAAGCGTGCGGATGCCGCCGCCGAGCTGCACCGGATTTTTCGTCGCCTTCAGGATCGCTTCGACGGCATCGCCATTGGCCGAATGTCCCGCGAAAGCGCCGTCGAGATCGACCACGTGCAGCCACTCGAAGCCCTGGTCTTCGAAGGATTTCGCCTGGGCAGCCGGATCAGTGTTGTAAACCGTCGCCTGCTGCATGTCGCCGAGCTTCAGGCGGACGCATTGGCCGCCCTTCAGATCGATCGCGGGAAAAAGGATCATGTCGTCTTACGTCCGTAAAGTAGCCGGTACCATCAGCGCATTCCACGCATCTACGATATCCGAGCGGAAAAAGACAGCGGCAATGGTGGCCGCGCCGAAAAGCAGAAGAAGCAGTAGGGTGACGGTAAGGCCGGCGCGGACCTGGCGCCAGAAGCCGAGACGCCTCTTCATCGATTTCTCGATCTCGCGCACCCGGCGCAGCGCATCGCCGTTGACGGCGGCAATCCGGATTTCAGGCTCCATCGCTTCCACATAGGTCTCGGCATAACTCGAAAGAATCTGCGAGGCGCGGTCGCGTAGCGTGTTGCGCAGATCGGTCGAGAGATAATTGCTGTTGACGGCAGCAAGCTCGGCCTCATTGGGCGAACGGCCGGCATTGCGCTTGCGATGGCTAAGGACGAAATCGCGTTTTTGCCGCTCGTAGAGTGCGTAGGCAAGCAGGCCGATCAGATCGTCCTCGCCTTCGATATAGAATTCCAGCACGGCCTCGGCGATATCGTCGGCGCTGATGCCGTTGGCGCGTAGCTGGGAATTCTCGTTGCCGGCAAGGAATTCATGGATCATCGGTCCAGCCTTTCTTTCAACGCCTTGGCTGCATTGGAAAGCGCTTTTTTATGGATGGTTTCGTCGACACGGCGAATGATCGTTCCATCGGGAAGCCTGATGTCAGAGAAGGGAGGCAGGCCCTCGCGGGATGGCCGCAGCGTATAGAACACCTTGCCTGATTTCCGTGAAGCCGGCATCGAGCGCACTCCTGTTCCGCCATTTCCATAAGGGGAAAATAAGGCGGCGGTATTACGGGTTCCAGCGCAGGAAATTGGCGATCAACGCCAGGCCGAGCTTCTGGCTCTTTTCCGGATGAAACTGTGCCCCGGCCATGTTGTCGCGCCCGACGAGGGCGGTCATCGGGCCGCCATAGTCGACGGTCGCGATGACATCGTCGGCATTTTCGGCTGCAAGATGGTAGGAATGGACGAAATAGGCGTGCAGTCCCTGCGGCCCGGTCGGAATACCGTCGAACAGTGGGTGTTCGCGCTTCAGGTCGAGCGTGTTCCAGCCGATCTGCGGAATCTTGAGTGTGGGATCGCTGGGGGTCATCTCGACGACGTCGCCGGGAATCCAGCCGAAACCATTGGTCACACTCTTCTCGAGGCCGCGCGAGGACATGAGCTGCATGCCGACGCAGATACCGAGGAACGGCCGCGCCTTCTTCTCGACGGCCTCGATCAGCACCTCGGCCATATCAGGCACGGCATCAAGGCCGCGCCGGCAGTCTGCATAGGCGCCGACGCCGGGAAGCACGATACGGTCGGCCGCGGCAACGTTCTCCGCCTTGTCGGTGAGATCGATATGCGCGTCGATGCCCGCCTCACGGGCGGCACGCTCGAAAGCCTTGGTCGCCGAGCGCAGGTTGCCGGAACCATAGTCGATAATCGCGACGCGCATCGTCAGCGTCCTCCATCAAAACCGAAAAGACCGAGCGAGGTGGCATGGCCGTGGCGGCCGTCTGGGTGGGATTTGTTCTCCCAGGTCGGCGCCGCACCGTCACGCTCCGCAATGTTCGCTCTGTCCGAGAAATAGACCTGCTCGGCAATGCCGATCGTATCGGCCGCAATGAGCGCCTCTTCGTTCCAACCCTTGGCGGCAAGGCTGCGGACACGGAAATTCTGACCTTCGAGGCCGACCAGTATATTCACGCCAACCATGATTGCCGCTCCCGCCGGCCAGAGGCCTGGCTCATCCATCAGTGCCCCGCCCAACGCCTGCAGCAAGAATGCCGCGCCAGCATGCAACCATAACCGGTGAACCAGCAGCCATGGCCAGGGGAAGAGAAAGCCGAGAAACGTGAAGCCATCGCGGATGGTTCGCGTCTCGTCAGCAGGCGCATTCGTGCCGCCGGGCGGTGTCAGGAAAATATAGCTCGATGTCATTGTCGCCGCTCCCTTGAGGGGCTCAGACGAGCGTGCCCTTCGTCGAGGGAACACGGCCCGCCTGTCTCGGATCGATCTCTGTCGCCGTGCGCAATGCGCGGGCAACGGCCTTGAAGCACGTCTCGGCAATATGGTGGTTGTTGGCGCCATAATGGTTGAGAATATGCAAGGTGATGCCGGCATTCTGGGCGAGCGCCTGGAAGAATTCGCGGGCGAGCTCGGTGTCGAAGGTGCCGATCTTCGGCGCGCTGAAGGCGACGTTCCAGACGAGGAACGGCCGGCCGGAAAGGTCGACCGCGGCCTTGGTCATCGTCTCGTCCATGGCAAGATCGATCGAAGCATAGCGCGTGATGCCGCGCCGGTCACCGAGCGCCTTGGAGATCGCCTGGCCGATCGCGATACCTGTATCCTCGACGGTGTGGTGGTCGTCGATATGCAGGTCGCCCTTGGCTTCGATTTCCATATCGATGAGGGAATGCCGCGAAAGCTGATCGAGCATATGATCGAAGAAGCCGACGCCCGTCGAAATCTTCGATTTGCCGGTGCCGTCGAGATTGACGGAAACGGAAATCGAGGTCTCGTTGGTCTTGCGGGAAACGCTGCCCGTGCGGCCTGCTGCGGTCTCGGCCATATGGCCCTCCATCGGGAATAAGGCCGTTCCTTATCAGGCGCATCGGGAAATATCCAGAAGCCGGGGAAGAGAAAAGGCGGCCCATTTGCAATCGGCTCCGGCCCACTTACATAGGGTTCAACAAGGTCGGTATGCGGCCCAGCGTAATCAGTAGACAGGTGTTTAATGACAACAATTATTGCAGTTCGAAAAGGCGGCAAGGTGGTGATGGCGGGCGATGGCCAGGTGAGCCTCGGCCAGACCGTCATGAAGGGCAATGCCCGCAAGGTGCGCCGCATCGGCAAGGGCGAAGTGATCGCCGGTTTCGCCGGCGCTACCGCCGATGCTTTTACCCTGCTCGAAAGGCTGGAAAAGAAGCTGGAGCAATATCCCGGCCAGCTGATGCGCGCTGCCGTCGAACTCGCCAAGGACTGGCGCACCGACAAGTATCTGCGCAATCTGGAAGCCATGATGCTCGTCGCCGACAAGTCGATCACGCTGGCGATCACCGGCAATGGCGACGTTCTGGAACCGGAGCATGGCACGACGGCGATCGGTTCCGGCGGTAATTTTGCCCTCGCGGCCGCCCTCGCACTGATGGATAGCGACAAATCCGCCGAAGAAATCGCCCGCCGTGCCCTCGATATCGCCGCCGACATCTGCGTCTACACGAACCACAATGTCGTGGTGGAATCGCTGGATGCCGAAGGCTGAACCCTATGCCTTCCGGCCGCTTGCCGCGGTTGACCTGCCGCTCCTCGCCAAATGGCTGGAGTGCCGGCATGTCAGGCGCTGGTGGGGCAATCCAGCCAAGGCACTGGCTTCGATGGAAGAGCATATCGATGCGGCGTCCGTCTCGTGCTTCATGGTCATGCTTGACGGAAAGGACTTCGCCTTTATCCAGGCGGCCGATCTCGACGACGAGGACGATGAAGCGCTCGCCGGTCAGCCGAAGGGCACCTACGGCATCGACCAGTTCATTGGCATCGAGGAACTCGCGGGCAAGGGTCATGGACCGGCCTTTATGATAGGGTTCTGCGATATGCTCTTTGCAAAGGGCGCGCAGCGGATCCTCGTCGATCCGCATCCGGATAATGCATTCGCAATCAGAGCCTATACCAAGGCGGGCTTTCAAGGACTTGGCGAAACAACGACAAATTACGGCCGGGCGCTGTTGATGGCCCTGGACCGCCAGGAGAATAACACCCAATGACGACTTTTTCCCCCCGCGAGATCGTTTCCGAACTCGACCGCTACATCATCGGCCAGCATGATGCCAAACGCGCCGTCGCGATTGCGCTGCGCAATCGCTGGCGTCGCCAGCAGCTCGACCCGAGCCTGCGCGACGAAGTCATGCCGAAGAATATCTTGATGATCGGCCCGACCGGCGTCGGCAAGACGGAAATCTCCCGCCGCCTGGCAAAGCTCGCCGGCGCGCCTTTCATCAAGGTCGAGGCCACCAAGTTCACCGAAGTCGGCTATGTCGGCCGCGATGTCGAGCAGATCATCCGCGATCTGGTCGAGGTGGGCATCGGCCTGGTGCGCGAGAAGAAGCGAGCCGAGGTACAGGCGAAGGCCCATGTGAGTGCCGAGGAGCGCGTTCTCGATGCGCTGGTCGGCACGACAGCGTCGCCCGCCACGCGCGAAAGCTTCCGCAAGAAGTTGAGGGACGGCGAACTCGACGACAAGGAAATCGATATCGAGGTGGCCGATGCCGGCTCCGGCATGGGCGGCTTTGAAATTCCGGGCATGCCGGGCGCCAATATCGGCGTGCTGAACCTGTCGGAAATGTTCGGCAAGGCGATGGGCGGTCGCACCAAGAAGGTCCGCACGACGGTCAAGGCCTCCTACACCGATCTGATCCGCGACGAATCCGACAAGCTGATTGACAACGAGGTGATCCAGCGCGAGGCCGTTCGCTCCACCGAGAATGACGGCATCGTCTTCCTCGATGAAATCGACAAGATTGCAGCCCGCGACGGCGGCATGGGCGCCGGCGTTTCGCGCGAAGGCGTGCAGCGCGACCTCCTGCCGCTCGTCGAAGGCACGACGGTCTCGACCAAGTACGGCCCGGTCAAGACGGACCATATCCTCTTCATCGCCTCCGGCGCCTTCCACGTCTCCAAGCCCTCGGATCTTCTCCCCGAGCTGCAGGGCCGTCTGCCGATCCGCGTCGAACTGCGTCCGCTGAACAAGGAAGATTTCCGCCGGATTCTGACAGAGACCGAAGCGAGCCTCATCCGCCAGTATCGCGCGCTGATGGAGACGGAAAGCCTGAGCCTGGATTTCACCGACGACGCGATCGATGCGCTTGCCGATGTCGCTGTGCATTTGAACTCCTCCGTCGAGAATATCGGCGCCCGCCGCCTGCAGACGGTGATGGAGCGGGTCCTGGACGATATTTCCTACAACGCACCGGATCGGGGTGGGACGGCTGTCACGATCGATGCCGCCTATGTGCGCGAACATGTGGGCGATCTCGCCCAGAATACGGATCTCTCGCGCTTCATCCTGTGATATCGGCGCACCGCTTCATGCCTTTCCCGGTATGAATGACGGATTGTGACGAACTCAACCCTCGACAGCGGGCCTTTTACTTTCTAGTGAAGGCCCGTTTTGTTTGCCGCTCCGGCTTTATTCGGCCAAGATTCTGGTTCAGTCAGCCGCTTCGCGAACAGGACGATGAACGGACGGGATAGCGGATCGTGCGACGCCTTTTGACAAGCCTTATGATTGCCGTTGCCCTGGTGAATTCGGCGCCTGCTTTTGCAATGCAGACGGTGCCGGCGGGCAACCGTCATGCCGAGCAGCCCGATATCCCGGGCGCTTCCGTCAGGCGTACCAAGGGCACCAAGAGCAGCTTCGATGGGAAATACGAAAAGGTCCACGATCTTCTCGCGACCGATCACGAGCTGATGGCCAAGATCCGCAAGGTTTCCAGCGCCTACGGCATAAACCCCATCCACGTCATTGGCGCGATCGTCGGCGAACATACCTATAATGTCGACGCCTACGACCGGCTGCAGGCCTATTACGTCAAGGCCGCCTCCTATGCCGGAGAAAGCTTCCGCTTCGCCTATGACGGCGAAAACGTCGACGATTTCGTTGCGCGGCCGCAATTTGCTGCGTGCAAGGGCAAGAGTGATTCCTACACGCTCTGGTCTTGCCGGGAAGACATCTGGGAGAGCGATTTCCGCGGCAAGACCGTGGGCGGCGAGAGCTTCCCGAACAACCGCTTCAGCGCGGTCTTCTTCCAGCCCTTCTATGCCGGCCAGACCTTCGGTCTCGGCCAGGTCAACCCGCTGACGGCGCTGATGCTCTCCGATCTCGTCAGCCGCGTGTCGGGCTATCCCAAGCTCAACGAGAAGAATGCCGGCGCGGTCTACAAGGCCATCATGGATCCCGACATCTCGCTTGCCTTCGTCGCGGCCTCGATCCGCACGTCGATCGACGATTATAAGGAGATTGCCGGCATGGATATTTCAGGCAATCCCGGCCTGACGGCGACGCTTTATAATGTCGGCAACTCACGTCAGCGTGCCGCTGCTCTGGCCGCGAAGAACCGCTCTGGCGGCGCGACGGTCTGGCCGGAGGAGAATTATTACGGCTGGCTGATCAACGACAAGCTGGACGAGCTCAAGGGCCTGCTCTAGCTTTAAGCTTGCCGGGAAGACGCCGATCTTCCCCGAAAGGCTTTGATGATGGACATGCGTCCTGATCCCTTCGTTCCGCCGGCACCGTTGCCACGCACAGTGCCGCCGAGCCGGTTGGAAATCATCCGCATCATCCTGCGTAACCCGCTCGAACTCTGGGGCGAGCCGTCCTATACGCTGCCCTGGATCCGCACCAGTTTCTTCGGCCAGCGGACGCTGATCGTCAACGATCCCGGCCTCATCAAGCATGTGCTGGTCGACAACGCGAATAACTACCGCATGTCGGATATTCGCCAGCTCGTCCTGCGTCCGATCCTCCGCGACGGTCTTCTGACCGCCGAAGGTCTCGTCTGGAAGAGATCACGCAAGGCGGTGGCGCCTGTTTTCACGCCCCGTCATGCCCAAGGCTTCGCCGGGCAAATGCTGCGCCAGTCCGAAGACTATGCCCGCAAATATGAGAGTGCGGCTGAGGCAGGCGCAATTTTCGATATCAGCACCGATATGACCGAACTGACTTTCGCGATTCTTGCGGAGACCTTGTTCTCCGGTGAAATCGTCACCTCGAGCGGCCATTTCGCCGATGATGTCAATGAACTCCTGCATCGTATGGGTCGCATCGATCCGATGGATCTGATGCGCGCACCGTCCTGGGTTCCACGTGTGACACGCATCGGCGGTCAGAAAGTGCTGGAGAAATTCCGCTCCATCGTGCGCGACACGATGGATATGCGGCTCGCAAAGATGAAGACGAATCGCAGCACCGCACCTCAGGATTTCCTGACACTGCTGCTGGAGCAGACAGGCCCCGACGGGCTGACGAAAGACGAGATCGAAGACAATATTCTGACTTTCATCGGTGCGGGGCATGAGACCACGGCGCGGGCCTTGGCCTGGACGTTGTATTGCGTATCGAACAGTCCGCATATCCGCGAGGCGATGGAACAGGAAATCGACGCGGTGCTCGCCACGGGAGCCGAGCCTGTGGAATGGCTGGATATGATGCCGCAGACGCGCGCCGCCTTCGAGGAGGCTTTGCGCCTCTATCCGCCGGCGCCATCCATCAATCGTGCCGCCATATCGGATGATTCCTGGACGAGCGCCAAGGGCGAACGGGTCGAGATCGAGACCGATGTCACCGTGCTCATCATGCCCTGGACGCTGCATCGCCACGAACGCTACTGGGACAGGCCGCGTGCCTATATGCCCGAACGCTTCCTTCCGGAAAATCGCGGCTCCATCGGACGCTTCCAGTTCCTGCCCTTCGGCGCCGGACCGCGTGTCTGCATCGGTGCGACCTTTGCGCTTCAGGAAGCGGTGATTGCCCTTGCCGTCCTGATGCGCCGCTATCGATTCGATTCCATCGATCAGACGAATCCGTGGCCGGTGCAGAAACTGACGACACAGCCGCAGAATGGACTGCCGATGCGCGTGACGCGGCGCATAATTTCCAGAATGGCATAAATCTTTCTAATTATTGCGGAATTGACTATGAATGAAAGCCGGGCAAAGTGGCAGCATTCAAAGTCGTCGCCAGGGAGAATCTCGCATGAGCCGCATTGATAAGAACGGTCTTGCCATCGAAGCCGTCCTTCACGATTTCCTCGTCAAGGAGGTACTGCCGGGCCTGGCGGTCGATGCGGACAAGTTCTTTGTCGATTTTTCGGCGATCGTCCACGATCTCACCCCGAAAAACCGGGCGCTGCTCGCCAAACGCGACGACCTGCAGGCAAAGATCGACGACTGGTATCGCCGCCATGGCGCCCCGGCGGATATGGACGAATACCAGTCCTTCCTCCGCGAAATCGGCTATCTCCTGCCGGAGGGTTCGGATTTCCAGGTCTCGACGCAAAACGTCGATCCCGAAATCGCCTCGATCGCCGGCCCGCAGCTCGTCGTTCCCGTCATGAATGCCCGCTATGCCCTGAACGCCGCCAATGCCCGCTGGGGTTCGCTCTATGATGCGCTCTACGGCACGGACGCCATTCCCGAGGGCGACGGCGCCGAAAAGGGCAAGGGCTACAATCCGAAGCGCGGCGAGAAGGTCATCGCCTGGGTGCGCGATTTCCTCGACATATCCGTGCCGCTGCAGGATTGGCGCTGGAAGGACGTCGGGAGCTTCACCGTCAAGGATGGGGAGCTCGTGGTCAGATCGATCGACGGCGAGCGGGTAGCGCTCAGGGAGAGCGGGCATTTCGCCGGCTATCGCGGCGATGCCGCCGCTCCCACGCATATTCTTCTGAAGAACAATGGCATTCACATCGACATCGTCATCGATGCGACGACGCCGATCGGCAAGGCCGATTCCGCTCATATCTCCGATGTCTGGCTGGAATCGGCGATCACCACGATCATGGACTGCGAGGATTCGATTGCCGCTGTCGATGGCGAGGACAAGGTCGTCGTTTATCGCAACTGGCTCGGCCTGATGAAGGGCGATCTGCAGGAAGAAGTGGCAAAGGGCGGAACGAGCTTCATTCGCAAGCTCAATCCGGATCTGGACTATACCGGCCCTGACGGTGCCGCCTTCGAGGTGCATTGCCGTTCTCTGATGCTGGTTCGCAATGTCGGCCACCTCATGACCAATCCTGCCATCCTCGATCGCGACGGCAATGAAGTGCCGGAAGGCATCATGGATGCAGTCGTAACCGGCCTGATTGCGCTTTACGATATCGGCCCGGCCGGCCGGAAGAAGAATTCCCGCACCGGCTCCATGTATGTGGTTAAGCCGAAGATGCATGGGCCCGAAGAGGTCGCCTTCGCCGTCGAGATCTTCTCGCGGGTCGAAGATGCGCTCGGCATGGCGCGCAACACCATCAAAATGGGCATCATGGACGAGGAGCGCCGCACGACCGTCAATCTCAAGGAGTGCATCCGCGCCGCCCGCGAGCGCGTCGTCTTCATCAATACCGGTTTCCTCGACCGCACCGGCGACGAGATCCACACCTCGATGGAAGCCGGCCCGATGATTCGCAAGGGAGACATGCGCCAGGCGGCCTGGATTTCAGCCTATGAGAATTGGAACGTCGACATCGGCCTCGAATGCGGCCTCTCCGGCCATGCCCAGATCGGCAAGGGCATGTGGGCAATGCCGGACCTGATGGCGGCGATGCTGGAACAGAAGATCGCTCATCCGAAAGCCGGCGCCAACACGGCCTGGGTGCCGTCGCCGACGGCGGCAACCCTGCATGCCACCCATTATCATCGCGTCAATGTCGCCAGGGTCCAGCAGGGGCTGAAGGATCGCGCCCGTGCCAAACTGTCCGACATCCTATCCGTGCCGGTCGCCGTGCGGCCGAACTGGACGCCGGAGGAGATCCAGCGCGAGCTCGACAACAATAGCCAGGGCATCCTCGGTTATGTCGTTCGCTGGATCGACCAGGGCGTCGGCTGCTCGAAAGTGCCCGACATCAACAATGTCGGCCTGATGGAGGATCGCGCGACGCTGCGCATCTCGGCCCAGCACATGGCGAACTGGCTGCATCACAAGGTTATCACCGAGGCTGAGATCGTCGAGACGATGAAACGCATGGCCGCGGTCGTCGACCGGCAGAACGCATCGGACCCTGCATACCAGCCTATGGCGGACAATTTCGATGATTCGATCGCCTTCCAGGCCGCCCTCGATCTTGTCGTGAAGGGCAGGGAGCAGCCGAACGGCTACACCGAGCCGGTGCTTCACCGCCGCCGCCTCGAGCTCAAGGTGAAGCAGTCCGCATGACGGAGAAGACGAAAAGGCCGCCAGGACGATAGTCCGGCGGCCTTTTTTATACCGAATTCGATATCTAGCTTACTGGATGACGATGACCTTGGAGGTCGCCTTGCCCGGACGGACGCGGCTATAGAGGTCGATGACGTCCTGGTTCATCAGGCGAATGCAGCCCGAGGAAGCGGCGGTGCCGATTGAAGCCCATTCCGGCGTGCCGTGCAGGCGGAAGAGCGTGTCCTTGCCGTCCTCGTTGAAGAGATACATGGCGCGTGCGCCGAGCGGATTGCTGAGGCCCGGACCCATGCCGTCTTCGACGTATTTGGCGACATCGGGACGGCGGACAGCCATTTCTTTCGGCGGGTGCCAGGTCGGCCATTCCTGCTTCCAGGCGACGTAGGCGGTGCCGGCCCATGCGAAGCCCTGCTTGCCGACGCCGATGCCGTAGCGCATCGCCTTACCGTTGGCCAGGATGTAATAGAGGAAGCGCTCGCGCGTGTTGACAATGATCGTTCCGGGGCGCTCGGTGGTCTGGTAGCTGACGACTTGACGGCGGAACTGCGGCTTGACCCTGTCGATCGGGATTGCCGGCAGGGAGTATCCGGCATCCTTCGTCACGCCGTAGGCGTCATTGAAGATCTGCGCAGTCTGGACCGTCGGGCCTGCGCCCTTGTCGTCAACGGATGCACTGTCTGATGTCGTGGAGCAACCGGCCAGGGCGAGCGTCGCCAGCAGGCCAAATACAGGGAAGGCATTGCGGATGCGCATAGATGACTCTTGAAGTTTTGGGGCAAGGAGAACGGTCTTTCGACCATCGTTGATTATGGTTTATTTTCGATTAACTTGCGCTTTGCAAGACTACTGCAGTGCGACAAATCCCTCTGCCGCGCAAATTAGAAGCGCATGGTTTTTTTGCAACAACACGCCAGACCCTACGATGGTTATCCATGACGATTTTGAGCGTTTACAATAACAATCCGTTAATCGATGGCCGGCAATCGGACAGAGCCATGATGGTGCGGCGCGGAACACAGATATTGTTGCATGAAATGCGCCACGCGGTGCTGCCTGAACTGCCGCTTGCGAGCGGCCGCCGTGCCGATCTGATCACTCTTTCGGAAAAGGGCGAGGTCTGGATCATCGAAATCAAGACATCGATCGAGGATTTCAGGGTGGATCGCAAATGGCCGGAATACAGGGCGCATTGCGATCGTCTGTTCTTCGCGACTCACAAGGATGTGCCGCTGGACATCTTTCCCGAGGAATGCGGGCTTTTCCTTTCGGACGGTTATGGCGCCCACGTGATTCGCGAGGCGCCGGAACACCGCATGGCCCCTGCCACGCGCAAGTCCGTCACGCTCAATTTCTCGCGGGCCGCCGCCCAAAGGCTCATGATGGCCGAATGGGCGAATGGGAAACCGTTCGATGTGGATGATGTCTGATGTTGGCGCGCCAGTTTATTTCGGCGCGCGTTTGGCAAGGATGCGCTGCAGGGTCCGCCGGTGCATGTTGAGCCGGCGCGCGGTTTCGGAGACGTTGCGCTCGCACATTTCATAGACCCGCTGAATATGTTCCCAGCGCACGCGGTCGGCCGACATCGGATTTTCCGGAAGCTCCGCCTTTTCGCCGGGGCGCTGCGTCAGCGCCGAGAAGACGTCGTCGGCATCCGCCGGCTTTGCAAGATAGTCGACGGCGCCGAGCTTCACGGCGGTTACCGCCGTTGCGATATTGCCGTAGCCGGTCAGCACGATGATTCTGGTGTCGTCGCGCCGCTGGCGGATCGCTTCGATGACGTCGAGCCCGTTGCCGTCGCCGAGCCGAAGATCGACCACCGCATATTTCGGCGGCCGGCCCTTCGATTTCGCAACGCCTTCCGCCACAGATTCGGCCGTCTCCACCTGGAAGCCCCGCGTTTCCATCGCCCGCGCCAGCCGGCGCAGGAACGGCCCGTCATCGTCGACGATCAGCAGGCTGGCATCGGGACCGATATGGTCTTCATCCGACGCGGCGAAATTTTCATGGTTCTGTTCTGTCATCGTCTCGTCCTGGCGGTTGAGCGCCGTTCTCGGTCAGCCGCAATTTCTACTTATGCCCATAACCTCATTTTGTCGAATTTGCGTCGATCAGCATGCGCGGCCATTCGATGCGGATGCGGGCACCAGCACTTTCCGGGTCGCGGTTCTCGAAAATCAGCGATGCGCCCGAGCGTTCCAGCAGTGTCTTGGCGATGAAAAGCCCGAGGCCGAGGCCTCCGGCTGTATCTTCCTTCTGCCGCCGGGTCACATAGGGTTCGCCGATTCGCGTCAGAATGTCGGGTGCATAACCGTTGCCGTCGTCCTCAATGACGATCAGCACTTTGTCGTGATCGTGCTCGACCGTGACGGTCACCTTCTCCCTGGCATAATCGACGGCATTTTCAATGAGGTTGCCGAGTCCGTACATGATGCCCGCATTGCGGTCGGTCACCGGCTCGCTTTTGCGCGGGCTCTTTTCGATGAGCTCGAGCGTGATGCCGAATTCCCGGTGCGGCGCGACGATCTCCTCGATCATCGAGGACAGCGGCAGCCGGCGCATATGCGCTTCGCCCTCGGAGGATAGCGTCGTCAGCCGCCGCAGAATGTCACGGCAGCGTTCGCTCTGGCTGCGCAGCAGCATGACGTCTTCACGGAAACGGTCGTCATCCTTGAGTTCCCGCTCCATTTCCTTGGCGACGACGCTGATCGTCGCAAGCGGCGTGCCGAGTTCGTGTGCAGCGGCGGCGGCAAGCCCATCGAGCTGCGAAAGGTGCTTTTCCCGCTGCAGCACCAGTTCGGTCGCCGCCAGCGCATCGGCAAGCTGGCTCGCTTCCATCGAGACGCGATAGGCATAGAAGGCGGCAAATGCCATCGTCGAGGCGATCGAACACCAGACGCCGAACTGCATGACATTGTGCACATTGATCTCGACCCCGTCGAACCAGGGCAGCGGGAAGGGCGAAAAGGCAAGCACCGTAATGCAGACCATCGCAAAGCCGATCAGCGCGGTACTGTAGCGGATCGGCTGCGAGGCAAAGGAGATGATGACGGGTACGCAGACGAGTGCAGCGAAGGGATTGGCAAGGCCGCCGGTGATGAAGAGCAGCGCGCAGAGCTGCAGGAGATCGAAGCCAAGCAACGCAAAGGCGGCCGGCGGCTCCAGCCGGTGCGTCGTCGGATAGCGGATCGTCAGATAGAAATTTACCCAGGCAAGGGCGGCAATCAGCGAGGAGCTCGCAACCAGCGGCAAGGGAAATTTCAGCCAGAAGGCAACGATGAACACCGTCAGCGCCTGCCCGCCGACGGCAAGCCAGCGCAATCGCACCAGCGTCTGCAGGCGCAGCTTCCGGCTGTTATGCCGGTCTTCCAGCGTATGGCTTTCCGTCTTGTCGATCATGCCCTGGGGCTCCTTGGATGGCCCTCATGTACCACGCGGTTTTGCCCGTGTCGTCGGCAACGCCTCTTCCGGCCGCTCCGGCCAGGGGTGCCGGGGATAGCGTCCGCGCATTTCGGCGCGCACGTCCTTCCACGAACCGGCCCAGAAGCCCGGCAGGTCGCGCGTCGTCTGAATCGGCCGGTGCGCCGGCGAGGTGAGTTCCAGAAGCAGCGGCAGGCGGCCTCCCGCGATCGCCGGGTGTTGCTTCAGCCCGAACAGCTCCTGCACGCGGATCGTCAGCGCCGGCTCCTCGCCTTCATACTGGATCGGATGCCGCTGGCCGGTCGGCGCCTCGAAATGCGTCGGCGCAAGCCGGCTAAGATCGCGCTGCAGGTCGTGTGGGACCAGCGACATCAGCCCGTTCGAAAGCCCGCCCGCGGAAATATCTGAAAGGCTGCGGGCCTCCGTCTGGAAGGACGCGAACCAATCGTCCAGCCGGGAAAGCAAGGCGGCGTCGCTGACGTCGGGCCAGGGATCGCCAATCGTCCGGTGAAGGAAGCCGATCCGTTCGCGAAGCTGCAGGGCCTCCTTCGAGAAGGCAAGCTGATCGAGCCCCAGTTCGCGCACCCCCTCCATCAGCGCCTGCGTGACGGCGGTTCCGGAGGGACGCGGCAGGGGCGTCTCCTCGAAGAGGATCGCGCCGAGCCGGGTCGCCCGACGCGCTCGGACCTGCCGGCTCTGCCGATCGAAGAATGTCTGGTCTTCGGTTCTGATTTCGCCGGGCAGCTCTGCTTCGATGTCGGCGCGCGTCACCTCAGCGGCGGCCAGAACCCGCCCCTGCGCTGCCCGTCCGGTGAGGTCGGCGATGACAAGCATCTGGCTGCCGGCGAGCCTCTCTGTTTCCGGTAGCTCCGCCCCGCGCCCGTTCGCCATCACGAATCGGCCGCGCCCACCGCGCTGAAGCGCTACTCTATCCGGAAATGCATGCAGCAGAAGCTGGCCCGCCAGCGCCGGCGCCGCCGAAGGAACGGTGTCGAGGCCGGCGCCTAATCGTCCCGCCAAGCGTCGTGAGGCATCGGCTCTTTCGCCGCGCTCGGCCTTGAAGCGGCGCAGCCGCTCCTCGATGTCGACGCCCGTTCCGCCGAGCCCTTGTTCGGTCAGGAGCACCGCGATCATCGCCGCATCGCGGGCATGGCCCGATTCGCCTGCTGATACGACCATGGCGGCAAGCCGCGGCGGCAAAGCGAGATCGCGCATCACCTTGCCGCGCGCCGTCAGGGCGCCGTCTCTGTCGAGCGCGCCCAGTTGGCCGAGCAGCGCCCGTGCTTCCCTGAGTGTCGTTTCCGGCGGCTGATCGACGAAGGCAAGGGATGCTGGATCCTGGACGCCCCAATGCGCGAGATCGAGCACCAGCCCGGAAAGATCGCTGGAAAGGATCTGCGGCGGCGTGAAGGCCGTCAGTGCCGCCGTCTGCCCCTGGTGCCACAGCCGGATTGCGATGCCGGGTTCCGTTCGTCCTGCACGGCCGGCTCGCTGATCGGCAGAGGCTCGCGACACCCGCACCGTTTCGAGCCGCGTGATCCCGGTCGACGCTTCGAAGACCGGCAGGCGCTGCAGCCCGCTGTCGATCACGATCCTGACGCCGTCGATGGTGATCGACGTCTCGGCGATCGAGGTGGCAAGCACGATCTTGCGGGTACCCTTCGGTGCCGGCCGGATCGCTGCATCCTGCTCTTTCTGGCTGAGATTGCCGTAAAGGGGTGCAATCAGCGTTTCAGGCCCGAATCGTCCCTGCAGGCGCTCCACGGTCCGCGTGATTTCGGCCTGGCCGGGCAGGAAGGCAAGGATCGAGCCGTCCTCGTCGGCATGCGCATCGATGATCGCCCGTGTAACCGCATCCTCGATGCGCTCGCCGCCCGGCCGGTCCTGGTAACGGATATCGATTGGAAAGCTGCGCCCCAGGCTTTCGATGACAGGAGGGTGATCGAGCAGGGCGGCTACGCGCTCTACGTCGAGCGTTGCTGACATCACGAGAATGCGCAAATCCTCGCGCAGGGCCGACTGGACGTCGAGCGCCAGCGCCAGCCCGAAATCGGCATCCAGCGATCGCTCGTGGAATTCGTCGAAGAGTACCGCCGAGATGCCGGTCAGTTCCGGATCGTCGAGGATCATCCGGGCGAAAACCCCTTCAGTCACCACTTCGACCCGCGTCGCGGCCGATATCCTGTTGTCAAGGCGCATGCGGTAGCCGACCGTCTCGCCGACCTGTTGGCCGAGCAACGACGCCATCCGACTTGCCGCCGCCCGCGCCGCAAGCCGCCGCGGCTCCAACAGGATGATCTTGCCGTCGCCGCGCCAGGCCTGGTTGAGCAGGTAAAGCGGCACCAGCGTCGTCTTGCCGGCGCCGGGCGGGGCGGAAAGAACGGCGCGTCTCTGCTCAGCCAGCGCCGTGCCAACGGCCGGCAGGACATGGGAAACCGGAAGCTCCGGCAATGATGCACTGATTTTCACTTCCGGCCCGCCACCGTCTCATAGGCAAGGATGGCGCCGGCGAGATCCTCGAGCGCCGCGCCAACCGACTTGAACAGCGTGATTTCCTCGTCATGGCTTCGCCCGCCATGCGCACCGCTGACGAGTTCCGCAAGCTCCGATTTGATGTCGCTCAGCCTTAACACGCCGCTTTTCAGCGGCTGGACGATATCGCCGGCCTCGCTGGTGGCGCCGGCGCGGGTATCGACATGGACCGAAGCGCGGCGGATAGCCTCGTCATCGCTTTCGCGCATGCTCGGCTTGAAGGCGCCGACGAGATCGAGATGGGTGCCGGGCTTCAACCATTCGCCTGATATCAGCGGCTCGCCCGAAAGCGTGGCGCAGGAAATGATATCGGCCGTTCGCGCTGCGGCTTCCCTGTCCGCGGTTGCCTCGGCATCGAGGCCGAATGCCCGCGCTTCTGCCGCGATCTTCTGCGCCGCTTGCTCGCTGCGGCCCCAGATCCTGTATCTCTTGATCGGGCGGGTCGTGCCGTGGGCGAGCATCAGGTTGAGTGACAGCCGCCCGGTTCCGCAGACGAGCATTTCTTCAGCATCCGGGCGGGCGAGATAACGGGCGGCGAGCGCCGATGCCGCCGCCGTCCGCCGCGCCGTCAACTCGCCGCCGTCGATCACGGCGAGCATTTCACCGGTTGCGCCGGAGGAAAGGAGATAGGTCCCCGAGATTGCCGGCAGGCTGCGCCGCACATTGCCTGGAAAAACCGAAACCGCCTTCACCCCGGCATAGAGTCCGGGAACCCAGGCCGGCATCAGAAGCAGTGTCGCACTCTCCTCGCCGGGCACGTCCATGTCGTGGTGGTGGCGCACCGGCATCACGCATTCGCCCGCGAACATGGCGGCGATCGCCTCGATCAGTTCGGGCCAGGGCAGGGCCGCGCGCGTCTGTTCTTCATCGAGGACAAGCATTTTCCACTCCGCCGGATCGTTCTTTCCCGCCAAACTAGCGAGTGAGGCACATGAGAGGCAAGCGCCCTGGAATTCCATCTCAGGCTTCCCATATAGGTCTTGTCTCCATCGCGAAGCCATTCCTGGAGATTCGGCGAAAACGAATCCAATATATCGCTCGATCGAGCGGCAAATTTGCGCGTTTTTGGAAACGGTTGCTAAAACCCCTTAATTTTCAACCTGTTACAAAAATGTCAAAAAACTTTGTTTTGGTGTGTTGACTGTTTGGGAGGGTTAGTTCTATAAGCCCACTCACTGAACGAGGGCGGCGGCGCTGCTGGCGACGAAGTCTTTCGTTCTAA
>NZ_RJJT01000026.1 GCF_003938655.1 Rhizobium pisi | reverse complement strand
TCCTTCGGCACCAGGCTATCGAGCGTCACCATCTCAAGAGCCGTCTGGGTGGGGGCAGGTTTCTTCAACATGTCCCAATGAATCATAAACCCCTGGACGGTGCCAGGGGTTTGTCAGCAGTCTGAAGCGGCCTTAACGGCCGCTTTTTTGTTTCCGGCTTCGTGCGTTCCGGAGAATGATGCCTCTATACGGCTTGAAATGAAAAACGGCCTGTCATGGCCGTTTTGCCGTGGCGACGGTGGATAGCCTCAGAAGCCGGTGCCGCCGCGCAGCTCGATGACCAGCGTGTTGAGCAGGATCTTCATGTCGAGCAGCAGGCTGAAATTCCGGACATAGTAGATATCGGAGGCAATGCGGGCGCGGGCGTCCAGCGGCCGTGCCGTCGGGCCGCGCCAGCCGCGTGTCTGGGCAAGCCCGGTGATGCCGGGGCGCATGATGTGGCGGTGATGGTAGCTCGGAACGAGCTCCTCATAGAGCCTGCCGCCCGCCCGCATGTTGATGGCATGGCAACGCGGACCGACCAGCGACATGTCGCCTCTGAGGACATTCAGCAACTGCGGCAACTCATCGATATTGGTCTTGCGGAGCACGGCGCCGATGCCCGTCACCCGGATGTCGCCCTTGATCGTCTGTTGGATGCCCGAGGGATCGCACGCTTCCGCGCGCATCGACCGGAACTTGAAGACGGTAATCTTCCGGCCGTTCAGCCCCCAGCGGATCTGGCGGAAGAATACAGGGCCGCCGTCATCCAGTTTGATGAATAGCGCGATTGCCAGAAAAACCGGTGCCAGCACGACGAGGGCGCTGGCCGAGCCGACGATGTCGATCAACCGCTTCACGACCAATCGCACGGCCATCTTTCTTTCCACGCCGGGAAAACTATCCGGCTGGCGAATGTTGGAGTTCGCTACAATCAGTGCCTTGTTTTTGTTTTGACGCTGAGACGCATCGAAGCGCGAATTCCTCTTCGAAGTAAAAGCATTCATTACGCAAGGCCCACAAGTTTATGCCTGACATTGAACCACATCGAGACAAATACATGCTCAAATATGATTTGTCATGGGTATACATAATAAATTGGTAATCATAAAGACGCCAAAAATGGGAGTATTTTCAGTTAACCTTAATGCCTCTAGTTGAGCTGTCGAGGAATTTATACTTTGAAAGGAGTAACCCGATTGGGCAGGCGGTGGCTCGTCAGACGGTTTCCGAAACCGATCGCCGGTTTTTCCAGAAGGTAGTAGCTGAGGCTTGCGACGAGAAGGATGAGTGCGACCGCCAGTCCGCAAGACTGGAGCCAGCCGGTCATGACATTTTCCGAGGAGATGCCGAACGAGCCGGTATCGAGCTTCTGGATCAATATCAGGATGATCTCCTGCCAGATGTAGATGCCGAAGGAGATCTTTGCGATGTAGCGGACCGGCGCGTTGTCCAGCAGTCGGCCCAGGCGTCGCGAATGGCTGAGCGCAACGAGCGCCGTTGCGACCGCCAGCGGAAAGGCCGGAAAACCATAGGGAACATCGAGCCAGCCATAGGCTTCGGGAGTGCCGCCGGACGATATGACGAGGCGGTAGGCGGCGGCGGCGAGGGCCAGAAGTGCCGCGGCATCGAACCAGGCGGAGCGCCTTGCGCGCAGCATGATCTCGATGCCGGCGGCGAGCGCGCCGATTGCGAAGACGGCGAAGAAGCCGATCGGATTGAATCTAGGCATCCATTCCTTCGCTCCGCCCTGCAGGCCATACTCCCAGCCGCGCGCGATGTCGTCGAGCGCAAAGAAGGCCACGATCAGCACATGGGCGAAGAGTACGCCACCGATAACACATAGCCAGGCAAAGCGGGCAAGCAACGGATGCCGTCTGAGCGCCGGCAAACGAAACAGCAGGAGAAAGCAGGCCGGCAGGAGCACATAGCTGGAGACTTCGAAGGGAATGGACCAGAGCGGCCCCCCGACTTCGACAGGAAAAAGCGTGCGCCAATGCCACTGGCTCATGAACATCAGCCCGGAGAGGTAGCGGAGCACAAGCTCGGGCGTCAGCGGTAAGCCAAGCAGCGTCAGGCTGAGGACGAAGCCGACGGTGGCGGCGCACCAGAAACCCGGAGCGATGCGCGCGGCCCGGCGGATCGTGTAATGCCGGAGGCTCGGCATGTCTTTGCCGGTGTCGAGCGCGCGCCAGAAGGGATGGGCAAGAAGGAAGCCGCTCAGCACGAAGAAGATGGCAACGCCGAAATTGCCGAAGCGGACGACGTGCGCGGTCGGCGCCAGTTCGTCGGGGATCCTGCGCATATCCAGCCGGAGCACGAGATGGTGGGCAAGTACCAGAAGACAGGCTGTCGCGCGCAGGAAGTCCGCCCCCGCCAGTCTCTCCTCTTGTCGCATCGTGCCTCCCCGCTCTGCCCGACCGATTTTGCAGCGGAAAGCCGCAGCGGGCAAGGCTGAAGCGCGTCGCGATCTTTCAGATTCGCTTGCCGCGCTTCAGCTCTTTGGTTTTCCGCATGTCGCGATCGCGAAACCGCTGCGCAGTTTTGCGCGACATACCAAGGGCAGACTCAGCCGAGGAGTTCGTTGGTATAATAGGTGGAAAAGTCCGGCTTCTCCTTGAGCGTGGCGCCGTTCGCATCGACCAGAATGCCGTTCTCGACCATGAAACTGCCGAGGGCGGCGGCCTTCGCCGGGTCAAGCGTGCCGATCACACCGGTCTCCGACCTCAGATAGTGGCCGTCGATCAATGCTTTCTGCGAGGCCTTCACCAGTTCTGTGTTCATCAGCGCGCCGTTGCTCCCTGATATCAGCAGGTCGCAGGCTTCTTCGGCATGGTCGACGGAGTATGCATAACCCTGGCGCGTCGCCTGAATGAAGGCGCGGGCGTTCTCCCGATTTACCGAGAGATAGGCGTCGCTGGAGACGATGACGGTCGTCTGCTCGTCGGGAACGCCGTAGTCGGAATAGTGGAAGCGGGCAATCTTTCGATTTTCCAGTTCGGCGGCAATGCCTTCCCAGGTATAGATCTCCAGCGTGAAATCGACCGAGCCGTTGTCCAGCGCCTCGTAGGCGGAAGTGCCGAGCGTTACCGTATGAAACTCGCCCTTGCCGCCGTCATTGCGGATCATCGAGGAGATCAGTGCGCTCTCCCAGGTGCCGCCGAAGCCGCCATAGGTCTTGCCGTCGAGGTCTTTTGCGCTCTTGATGTCATCGCGGCCGCCCTTGAAGATCAGCCTTGCGGTTTCGGTCTGGACGATGCCGTAGACCATCTTCACGTCGCCGCCAGCGGCGCGCTGCATGAGGGCCTCGATCTCGCTGGAGATGCCGAAATCGGCGACGCCGTTCGATACCAGAGTGCCGGCGCTGGTGTCGGCAAAGGGCAGAATCTGCACATCGAGGCCGGCGGCGGCATAGAAGCCCTTCGCTTGGGCCACATAGATGCCGATATGATTGGTGTTCGGCGTCCAGTCGAGCGCGATGCGAACCTTCGCGGGCGCCGATTGGGCGAAAGCGGGGCGGCCGGCCAGGCTTGCCGCGATGGCGGCGAACATCGTCTGACGGCGGGTGAGAAGCAGCATGGTGACCTCCTCAGGTCTCTTGCGGGTGAAGCAGGGTTTGCAGGATTTCAGTTTCGATCGCCTGGGCCGCCGGGGAGCCGAGATCGGCTATGCTTCTCGGGCGGGGCAGGGGAACGCGGAATTCGCGGATGACGCGCGCCGGACGGGCCGAGAGCACGTAGATCCGATCGGAAAGGAACACGGCCTCGCGCACATCGTGGGTGATCAACAGCGCCGTCCAGCGGTGTTCGGTCCACATGCCCTGCAGCCATTCCTGGATCTGCGTGCGCGTCAGCGCGTCGAGCGCGCCGAAGGGCTCGTCGAGCAGCAGCATGTCCTGGCTCTGGATGACGGTGCGCAGCAGTGCCGCGCGCTGGCGCATGCCGCCTGACAGTTCGGAGGGATAGTGGCGTTCGAAGCCGGCAAGGCCGAATCGCTCGAAGAGGGGTGCCACAGTGGCACGGGCCGCCCGGCGGCTTATGCCCTTTACCTCCAGGCCGAGTGCTGCATTGTCGATGATCCGGCGCCAGGGCATCAGCGCATCGCGCTGCGGCATGAAGGCGAAGGAATGCGGCGTCTGTTCCAGCGGCGCGCCGTTGAAAAGCATGCTGCCGGAATCGGGGCGAAGCGCCTGTGTCAGCAATCTCAGCACCGTCGATTTTCCCGAGCCGGATGGACCGACGATCGAAACGAACTCGCCGCTCGCAACACTCAGCGAGATATCGCCGAGAACCTTCAAGCCGTCGAAGGATTTAGAGATGTTGCGCAGTTCCACCATTCGATCGGTCATCGGCGCCCCTCCTTGGATGACTGCCAGGGCATGACGAGGCGCTGGATGGTGAGCGTCAGCCCGAAGAGGGAGAGTGTCAACAAGGCGCTGACGACGACGGCGGCAAGCACGAGATCGGGGCGGAAGTTGTTCTTCGCGTTGAGGATATAGATGCCGAGGCCGCTTGCGGCGCCGGCATATTCGGCAAAGATCGCGCCGACGACGGCATAGGTGATCGAAATCCTGAGACCGGCGAAGAAATAGGGCAGCGAGGAGGGAAGCCGGGCCAGGCGGAAAATGCGCCAGCGGCTCGCCTTCATCGAATTCAGCAGTTCGGCAATGTCGCGGTCGGTCGATTCATAGCCCTGCAGTAGGGCGACGAGCAGCGGAAAGAAGGTGACGAGCGCCACCAGCAGGATCTTCGGCAGCAGGCCAAAGCCGAACCAGAGGACGACGAGCGGAGCGATCGCGACCAGCGGCAGGGTCTGGCTGGCAATGAAGATCGGCAGCAATGCCCGGCGCATGAAGGGCACGAAATCCATGAGGATCGACGAGACGAAGGCAAAGGCAAGCGACAGGGCGAAGCCGCCGAGCGTGGCTCCGAGCGTCGGCCAGGTGTTTGATATCAGCGCGTCGCGATTGAGCCAGCCCTGGACGAGGATGCGCGAGGGCGCCGGCAGGATGGCGGGCTTGATGCCGGAAAGACCGACATAAAGCTCCCATGCCGCCAGAAAGGCGCAACCGGCCAGCAAGGCGGGCGCCCCCCGGCATAGGGCGGCGCGGAGCGCCGAAAGGCGCGAATCCGAAGGGGGCGGCGATCTCATCAGCGTTTGGTTTCAGGCTTCGTCGAGCTGTTGGCGGAAATCGTGATATCGAGGGTCACATGCCCCTCGGCGTCGCCGAAGCGGTAGAAGGCTTCGCGAATGGTCGCGAAGACGGCGCCGGCATCGCCACCCAGCCTGGTGCAGAAATTCTTGGAGCGGTCGAAGACGCCGGAACGTTTCAAGAAGTCGATGCAGCCGTAAATCTCCTCCATATGGGTGCCGGTTCCCATGACGTAGAGCGAGAATTGCGCAGCGGTCGGCTGTCCTGTTTCGGCGGTGGCTTCAACGGCGGCAAGAGCCGCCGATATGCGATCGGCAAGCGGTTCCGTCCGGCCGGCGGAAGGATTGATGCCGCAGATGGCGTCGTCGGGCTCGCCGGGGCAGCCGCGCGAGACGGCGGCGGACAGCACACAATGCTCGCCGGTTCGGGCGGCGGTGACGAATAGATCGCGCATGGCGTCAAAGAGGAGATCGGGCGGGCCGACCAGCAGGGTGGAGATGTCGTCGGTCTCTATGCGCAGCCGGTCGCGATAGGGATCAAGGGCCTTGACCGCATCAAGGATGATGCCAACGAAATCGCCGGACATCGGATAGAGTGACACTTGTGCGCCGGAAAACATGTGGACCTCGCTCCGCTGGCATTACCCAGATCAGCTTTGAAGGGTCCGGAAGCTCGCGCCTCGCATCTCAGCCCCGGCGACACGGAGCTCCCCTGTTAATGGGCGCGGAAATTATCACCGGGGTTTTCGTCCTGCAACCGCTAAATTGGCAACCCTCCCAGTTGTCGGGATATGCCTGAGAGACGGGAAAACACCCGGGCGGACGGCCTGCCCGGGTGTTCCCAAGGTTCCGTACCTGCCGGGAACGGAACCGGAGCCTTCAGCCTCAGGCGGCGATACCGGAATACGGACGCTCGCTACGCGCAGCGACGAGCGCCCGCGTCCACCATTCTAGCCGCGCTATCATCCGATCGAGCGCACGCAGCGCGTCGCTCGGATTGTCGAGCCGTCCAGCGGCGTCGAGGCGGTCCCAAGGTGCTGCAAAGCTCACCGAATCCCGGATGGTGACGGCGTGGAGTTCGGCAAAGACGAGCCGCAGCTGTTCGACCGCGCGCAGGCCGCCTGATATGCCGCCATAGGAAACGAAGGCGACGGGCTTGCCCTGCCAGGGTTCGAAGAAGAGATCGATGATCGACTTCAGCGCGGCGGTGAAGCTGTGGTTGTATTCTGGCGTGACGATGATGAAGGCGTCGGCCATGCCGAGCCGGCCCGCGAGCCTGTCGATTTCAGGGTGCCCCATTTCTCGGCCGGCAGGCAGAGCAAAATCCCTTGGGTCGATAACGTCGACATCGAATTGCGGGAAACGGACGAGCTCCTGCACCAGCCATTTGACCACCCGGTCGCAGATGCGACCCTCTCTCGTGCTTCCGTAGATGACGGCCAGCCTGGTGGGTGTTTTCATGCGTCGCTCCTTGTTGCGATTGTACTTTACGATTGCAGGAGCCAGGGTTATAAAACCTCAACTAATATTGAGGTCAAGGGTCGATGGATACAATTTCTGCAGCGCCGCTCGGCAAGCTGCTGACGGTCGGCGAAGTGGCGGAGCGCAGCGGCCTTGCCGTCTCGGCGCTGCATTTTTACGAAACCAAGGGGCTGATCTCGAGCATCCGCTCCCGCGGCAACCAGCGACGCTATG
Organism: Rhizobium pisi; assembly: GCF_003938655.1. GTDB lineage: Bacteria > Pseudomonadota > Alphaproteobacteria > Rhizobiales > Rhizobiaceae > Rhizobium > Rhizobium pisi. Next base: position 76,121 of record NZ_RJJT01000026.1, on the reverse strand, counting down.
GACGCGATGTGCTGCGCCGGCTCGGCATCATCAAGGTGGCGCAGCGTGTCGGCATTCCGCTTTCGGAGATCCAGGCGGCGTTCGAGTCCCTGCCTCAGGGGCGCACGCCCACTGTCGCCGATTGGCAGACGCTGTCGGCGCGCTGGAAGGATGATCTCGAGGCGCGAATCAGGCGGCTGAGCCTGCTGCGCGACCGCCTGACCGGCTGCATCGGCTGCGGCTGCCTGTCGATCGAAAGCTGCCCGTTGCGCAATCCCTGCGACCGGCTTGGCAAGGAGGGGCCGGGTGCGCGGCTTCTGGAGACTGAAAGCTAGCCTTCTCGGAGAGAGACTTGGCTGCCTCTTCCGGGAAAGATCGATGCGCGCCTTTCTTTCGGGCGGCGCGCTCATATGTTAAGGGGCGAATGACGCAACCGGCGGCACTGTCCGCGAGGAGGACGGCTTCGTGTTTCATCCCAGACTGTTCGAAAATCGCAATGTCGTCGTGACCGGCGCCGGCCGCGGTATCGGCCTCGAAGTCGCCCGGCAGTTTCTGGACTGCGGCGCCAAGGTGATCGTCCATACCGGGCGCAAGCCCGGACGGGATCTGCCGGATTTCCTGCTGACGGCTGAATCCGAAAGACGGGCGCTGTTGCTGCATGCCGATTTCTCCGCGGTCGGTGGGGCAGCACAATTTGCCGAAGATGCTCTCGCCTTCTTCGACAAGGTCCATGTGCTCGTCAACAATGCCGGCACCATGCTCGGCCGTTTTCCCGCCGATGCGCTGACCGATGCGGATTATGAGGCGGTCGTTCGGCTCAATCAGACATCGGTGGTGGCGCTGACGCGGGCACTGCTGCCGGCATTGAAGGCGGCTGAAGGGGCTGCCATCGTCAATACGGTTTCGATTTCAGCACTGACCGGCGGCAGTCCGGGTTCTTCGATCTATTCGGCCTCGAAAGCCTTCGTCTCGACCTATTCCAAGGCGCTTGCCCGCGAGCTTGCGCCGGACGGAATTCGCGTCAATTGTGTTTCGCCGGGAACGATCGAAACCGACTTCCATGAGCGTTATTCCTCCCGCGAAAAGCTGGAGCAGGCCAGAAAATCCATCCCGCTGCAGCGGCTCGGCACGGCGGAAGATTGTGCGCCGGCTTATCTGTTCCTGGCTGCTCCGTCGCTTTCGGGATACATTACCGGCCAGGTGATCGAGATCAATGGAGGCCAGCTTATCTGCTGATTTGTTTGGACCTTTTTTGGCATTTCATCACTTTTGACCAATTCGCTTCTGCGAATATGCTATCGTGCTGATCTACCTCATCGCCTTCCTTCCGAGATATCGAATGCCGTTGCCTAAACCGGAGCCGGGGATGACCGGCCAGGAATTGCATAAGCTCGCTGGAAAAGCCCACGAAGCGAGCCATCTTCTGAAAGCGCTGGCGCACCAGACCCGACTTCTGATCCTCTGCATATTGGCGGGTGAAGAGCGGACGGTGAGCGAAATCGAGAATATTCTCGGCATACAGCAGGCGATGGTCTCGCAGCAGCTTGCGCGTTTGAGGCTCGAGGGGCTGGTCAATACGCGCCGCGAGGGCAGGCTGGTCTACTACAGCGTCGGCAATGTCGGCGTGCTTGCTTTCCTCGAATTGCTGTTCGATCTTTTTCCGGCTGCGGAAATCAGTTAGCATCCACCCTTGCGGATGCACGGCTGCTATGTCGAAGATAAGTCCGGACGCGAAATGTCGCCGGAGCCCGGATGATCGACAAGCTGGAATTCTTCATCGCCCTTGCCAATGAAAAGCATTTCGGCCGCGCCGCGGAGGAGTGCGGGATCTCGCAGCCGACGCTTTCGGCTGCCATCCGCCAGCTCGAGGATCAGCTCGGCGTCATGCTGGTGCAGCGCGGTTCCAGGTTCCAGGGGCTGACGCCGGAGGGGCAGCGCGTGCTCGAATGGGCCCGGCGCATCGTCGGCGACGCCCGCACCATGCGCGAGGAGATGCGCGCGGCACGTCGCGGTCTGTCCGGCCATATCCGTCTCGCCGCCATTCCGACGGCGCTTGCCATGCTGTCGCGCATCACCACGCCCTTTCAGGAACGGCATCCCGGCGTCACCTTTTCGATCGTCTCGCGAAATTCGCTGCAGGTGCTGAGCATGCTCGAGAATCTCGAAATCGATGCCGGCATCACCTATCTCGAAAACGAGCCGCTCGGCCGCGTCACGACCGTTCCCCTTTATGCGGAGCGCTATAATCTGATCACGGCCGCAGGCAGCCCGCTGTCCGATCGCGACAACGTGACCTGGCGGGAGGTCGGCGATCTTCGGCTTTGTCTATTGACTGCCGACATGCAGAATCGCCGCATCATCAACCGGCACCTGACGGAAGCCGGCGCCACCGTGCATCCGACGCTCGAATCCAACTCGATGATCGTGCTGTTTTCGCATGTCAGGACCGGGCGCTGGGCGAGCATCATGCCGCGCAACGTCGCCAAGTCCTTCGGATTTCCCGTGGAAATCCGCATGATTCCGATCGTCGAGCCGGAGGCGCATCATCTGGTTGGCCTTGTCGCGTCCTACCGCGAACCCTTCACGCCGCTGGTGTCGGCCCTGCTGCATGAAGCGAGAGTGCTCGTGCAGGACGAGGAGCTTTGATAGGAAAAAACTATCGACCAACAGAACAGCTTTATTGATCGTCAACGGCTTGCCTGCGATGGTTCCTCAAGGAATAGCACTCGGCTGGGGAGGTCCGCCATTCCGCAACGAGCAAGCCGTCGGGAGGGCTGCCTTATGACCATTCATATCGCCGAAGGCGATATTGCCGCGCGTACGCGTGCCATCGTGGCCGATCTGCGCTTCCTCGAAGGACCGCTTCTTCCCATTTTGCACGGGGTCCAGGCAGAATTCGGCTACGTCCCGCAGGAAGCTCTGCCTGTGATCGCAGAGGAATTGAACCTCTCTCGCGCCGAGGTGCATGGCGTGATGACCTTCTATCACGACTACCGCGACCATCCCGCCGGGCGGCATGTGCTGAAGCTCTGTCGCGCCGAGGCCTGTCAGTCGATGGGCGGCGACGCGGTTGCCGAGCGCGTCAAGACGTTGCTCGGTATCGATTTTCATCAGACGACGCTCGATGGCAGCGTGACGCTGGAGCCGGTCTATTGTCTCGGGCTTTGCGCCTGCGCCCCGTCGGCGATGCTTGACGGTGAGGTCTATGGCCGGGTTGACGATCAGACGGCGGCGGAACTTGTCGCGGAGGCACGCCGATGACGATCAAGATTTATGTTCCGCGCGATGCCGCAGCGCTGGCGCTCGGAGCCGAAAAGGTGGCAAAGGCGATTGCCCAGGAGATCGCCGCCCGCGGCTTCGATGCCGAGATCGTGCGCAACGGCTCGCGCGGAATGTTCTGGCTGGAGCCGCTTGTTGAAGTCGAGGTCGCCGGCAAACGTATCGGCTACGGACCGGTGAAGGCCAAGGACGTGCCCGTTCTGTTCGACGCCGGGATGATGAGCGGCGGCGACCATCCGCTCTGTCTCGGGGAGGTTGAAGACCTCCCGTTCCTGAAAGAACAGACCCGGCTGACCTTTGCCCGCTGCGGCATCACCGATCCGCTTTCGCTCGCGGACTACGAGGCGCATGGCGGCCTTGCCGGTCTTCGCCGGGCCGTTTCGATCACATCGGCTGAAATCGTCAAGGAAGTCACCGATTCGGGCCTGCGCGGACGCGGCGGTGCGGGTTTCCCCACAGGCATCAAGTGGAAGACGGTTCTCGATGCCGCCGGCGACCGCAAATATATCGTCTGCAATGCCGACGAGGGCGACAGCGGCACCTTTGCCGACAGGATGATCATGGAGGGCGATCCCTTCGTGCTGATCGAGGGCATGGCGATTGCAGGGCTCGCGACCGGGGCGACCAAGGGTTTCGTCTATACGCGTTCGGAATATCCGCATGCGATCGCGGCGATGACGGCGGCCATCGGCATCGCCCGGCAGGCTGGTATTCTCGGGCTATCGGTGCTCGGTTCGGGCCGCGCCTTCGATATGGAGGTACGCACCGGCGCCGGCGCCTATGTCTGCGGTGAGGAGACCGCGCTGCTGAACAGCCTCGAAGGCCAGCGCGGTGTCGTGCGCGCCAAGCCGCCATTGCCGGCGCACAAGGGGCTGTTTAACTGTCCGACCGTCATTAACAACGTGATCTCGCTCGCCTCCGTCCCCGTCATCATGGAAAAGGGCGCCGCCTTCTACCGTGATTTCGGCATGGGCCGCTCGCGCGGAACGATCCCGCTGCAGATTGCCGGCAATGTCCGGTACGGCGGGCTCTATGAGACTGCCTTCGGTCTTTCGCTCGGCGATATCGTCGACAGGATCGGCGGCGGCACCGCGACGGGCCGGCCGATCAAGGCCGTGCAGGTCGGCGGCCCGCTCGGCGCCTATTTCCCGCGGGCGCTGTTCGACACGCCTTTCGATTACGAAGCTTTCGCCGCCAAAGACGGGCTTATCGGTCATGCCGGCATCGTCGTTTTCGACGAGACGGCCGACATGCTGAAGCAGGCGCGTTTCGCCATGGAATTCTGCGCCGTCGAAAGCTGCGGCAAGTGCACGCCCTGCCGCATCGGCTCGACGCGCGGCGTGGAGACGGCCGACAAGATCGCCCAAGGCATCGAACCGGAGAAAAACCGGGCGCTGCTTGCCGATCTCTGCAACACAATGAAGTTCGGCTCGCTCTGCGCGCTGGGCGGTTTCACGCCCTATCCCGTCATGAGCGCCATGACGCATTTCCCGGAGGATTTTTCTCCGGGGCCGATCGTGGAGGCGGCCGAGTGATGACATTCCTCCGGTCCGACTTGCTCAATTCCATGTCCATAAAGGAAGCCGTCCATGTCTCTCATTCATGAAATCGACTATGGAACTCCCGCTTCGAAATCCGAGGCCATGGTGAGGCTCACCATCGATGGACGGCAGATCAGCGTGCCTGAGGGAACCTCGATCATGCGTGCCTCGATGGAGGCCGGCATCGAGGTGCCGAAGCTTTGCGCCACCGACATGATGGATGCTTTCGGCTCCTGCAGGCTCTGTCTCGTCGAGATCGAGGGCCGCGCAGGTACGCCTGCCTCCTGCACGACGCCGGTGGCGGCAAACATGGTGGTGCACACGCAGACGGGGCGGCTCAAGGATATCCGCCGCGGCGTGATGGAGCTTTACATCTCCGACCATCCGCTCGACTGTCTCACCTGCGCTGCCAACGGCGATTGCGAATTGCAGGACATGGCAGGCGCCGTCGGCCTGCGCGACGTGCGCTACGGCTACGATGGCGACAATCACGTCAAAGCCCGCAATAACGGCGATCTCAATCTGAAATGGATGCCGAAAGACGAGTCCAATCCTTATTTCACCTTTGATTCCTCCAAATGCATCGTCTGTTCGCGCTGCGTGCGCGCCTGTGAGGAAGTGCAGGGCACCTTTGCGCTGACGATCGAGGGGCGTGGTTTCGGCTCGCGCGTTTCAGCTGGAATGCATGAGCAATTCATCGATTCCGAATGCGTCTCCTGCGGGGCCTGCGTCCAGGCCTGCCCGACGGCGACGCTGACGGAGAAGTCGGTCATCCAGATTGGCCAGCCGGAACATTCGGCCGTCACCACCTGTGCCTATTGCGGCGTCGGCTGCTCCTTCAAGGCGGAGATGCGTGGCGAGGAGCTGGTGCGCATGGTGCCCTGGAAGGACGGCGAGGCCAATCGCGGGCATTCCTGCGTCAAGGGTCGTTTCGCTTACGGTTATTCCACCCATAAGGACCGCATCCTCAACCCGATGATCCGCGAGAAAGTCAGCGATCCATGGCGGGAGGTGAGCTGGGACGAGGCCTTCGCGCATGTGGCGTCGGAGTTCCGCCGGATCCAGTACCAATACGGCCGCGAGGCGATCGGCGGCATCACCTCCTCACGCTGCACCAACGAGGAAACCTATCTGGTGCAGAAGCTGATCCGCGCCGGCTTTGGCAACAACAACGTCGATACGTGCGCCCGCGTCTGCCACTCGCCGACCGGCTATGGTCTCGGCCAGACATTCGGGACTTCGGCAGGCACGCAGAATTTCGACAGCATCGAACATTCGGATGTCGTCGTCATCATCGGCGCCAATCCGACCGACGGGCATCCGGTGTTCGCCTCGCGGCTCAAGAAGCGGCTGCGCCAAGGCGCCAAGCTCATCGTCATCGATCCGCGCCGCACCGATATCGTCCGGTCGCCGCATGTCGAGGCCTCCTATCACCTGCCGCTGAAGCCCGGCACCAATGTCGCGGTGATGACGGCGCTGGCGCATGTGATCGTCACTGAAGGGCTCTATGACGAGAAATTCATCCGCGAGCGTTGCGACTGGTCGGAGTTCGAGGACTGGGCGGCCTTCGTTACCGAACCGCGCCACAGCCCCGAAGAGACGGAAATCTTTACCGGCGTGCCGGCGGCCGATCTTCGCGGTGCGGCAAGGCTCTATGCCAAGGGCGGCAACGGCGCGCTCTATTACGGCCTCGGCGTCACGGAACACAGCCAGGGCTCGACGACGGTCATCGCGATCGCCAACCTCGCAATGGTGACCGGCAATATCGGCCGTCCCGGTGTGGGGGTAAACCCGCTGCGCGGCCAGAACAACGTGCAGGGTTCGTGCGACATGGGTTCGTTCCCGCACGAGTTGCCTGGTTACCGGCATATTTCCGACGATGCGACGCGCGATATCTTCGAAAAGCTCTGGGGCGTGAAGCTCAACAACGAGCCGGGCCTGCGCATCCCGAATATGCTGGATGCCGCCGTCGACGGTTCCTTCAAGGGCATCTACATCCAGGGCGAGGACATTCTCCAATCCGATCCCGATACGAAACACGTCGCGGCCGGGCTGGCGGCCATGGAATGCGTCGTCGTGCAGGACCTCTTCCTCAACGAGACCGCCAACTACGCCCATGTCTTCCTGCCGGGCTCGACCTTCCTCGAGAAGGACGGCACGTTCACCAATGCCGAACGCCGCATCAACCGCGTGCGCAAGGTGATGTCGCCGCGCAACGGTTATGGCGACTGGGAAGTGACGCAAAAGCTTGCCCAGGCGATGGGGCTCGACTGGAATTATACCCATCCGTCCGAGGTCATGGACGAAATCGCCGCGACGACGCCGAGTTTCGCGATGGTCTCCTACGACTATCTCGACAAGATCGGCTCGGTTCAGTGGCCCTGCAACGAGAAGCACCCGCTCGGCTCGCCGATCATGCATGTGGACGGCTTCGTGCGCGGGAAGGGCAAGTTCATCCGCACGGAATATGTGGCGACCGACGAGCGCACTGGCCCGCGCTTCCCGCTGCTGCTCACCACCGGCCGCATCCTCAGCCAGTACAATGTTGGGGCGCAGACCCGACGGACCGAGAATGTCACCTGGCATGCGGAAGACCGGCTGGAAATTCATTCGCACGATGCCGAGCAGCGCGGCATTCGCGACGGCGACTGGGTAAAGCTCGTCAGCCGCTCCGGCGATACCACGCTCAGGGCTCTGATCACCGATCGCGTCGCGCCCGGTGTCGTCTACACAACCTTCCATCATCCGGGTACGCAGGCGAACGTCATCACCACCGACTACTCCGACTGGGCGACAAACTGTCCCGAGTACAAGGTGACGGCGGTGCAGGTCTCGCCTTCCAACGGGCCGAGCGACTGGCAGCTCGAATATGACGAGCAGGCGCGGCAGTCGCGCCGCATCAACGGCAAGCTCGAAGCAGCGGAGTGATGATGCAGGGGCTTGGCAAGGGAGAGCATGGACCATGACCTTCACCATCACTGCCCGTGCTCCTGAAACCGCCCGCCGCAACGGCATCCTGCAGTCCGGCTCACGCATCGTGCCGGAAGAGGTGCCCGTCGCCTTTTCCTATGGCGGCAGTACGCATGCGGTGATGATGGCGACGCCTGATGATCTCGAGGATTTTGCCCTCGGTTTCAGTCTGACCGAAGGCATCATCACCGGACGGGCGGAGGTTTCGGGTATCGAGATCGTCGAGGGCGAACAGGGCATCGACGTGCAGGTGAGCCTTGCCGACGAGATCGCCGATCGGCTTCGGGCACGCCGCCGCAGCATGGCCGGGCCGGTCGGCTGCGGGCTCTGCGGCATCGAATCGATCGAGCAGGCGGTGCGGCCGGTGCCTGACGTCTCGGCATCGCTGCTGGCGTTATCGCATGCGGATATCGTGCGGGCCGTTTCGCTTCTGAACGAGGCGCAGCCGCTGCACCGGGAGACGCGAGCGGTGCATGGTGCCGGCTTCTATCTTCCCACCAGCGGACTGGTTGCCGTGCGCGAAGATGTCGGCCGGCACAATGCGCTGGACAAGCTTTGCGGCGCGGTCGTCCGCTCCGGCGAAAAAGGCGGTGACGGCGCCGTCGTCGTTACCAGCCGGCTTTCCGTCGAGATGGTGCAGAAGGCGGCGATCCTCGGCAGCCCCGTGCTCATCGCCATTTCAGCGCCGACCGCTCTCGCCATCCGCACGGCCGAAGAGGCCGGCATGACGCTCGTTGCGCTGGTGCGCGGCGAGGACTTCGAGATTTTCACCCACCCGCACCGCATCTCGCCCGGAAGTATCGCCGATGTCGCATGATACCAAGACCAAGCTCGTCTATATGGCGAACCAGATCGCCACTTTCTTCAAGAGCCAGCCGGCCAGCGAGGCCGCGGAGGGAGTTGCCGGCCATATCAACAAATTCTGGGAGCCGCGCATGCGGCGGCAGTTGTTCGAAATTCTGGAAAAAGAGGAAAACGGCCTGGATGCGCTCGTGCTTCAGGCCGCTCCCCTGATCCGCAAACCGGAGGCGGAGGCAAGCCAGGTCCGGTAACCAACCATAAAGGCGTCTTGTTGGGGGACCGTCAGCGGCAGGCCGCTTATATATGTCCCAACCTTCGCGCTGTTCTGGTGCGCTTCATTTCCGTCCGGCGCGGACGGAAATCAGAATTCTTCCCAGCTCTCGGCCGTGGCCGCCGCAGCAGCACCGCGCGCGCCCGCGACACGCGGAACGAGATGCAGCGCCGGTGAGCCCGTCTGCTGCCTGACGGCTGCGGTTGTTGCGCCCGGCACGCGGAACCTTGCCAACAGGACGCGCAGCGTTTCGGCTTCCCTGGCAAGGCTGTGGCTGGCCGCCGTGCTCTCCTCGACCATCGCGGCATTCTGCTGGGTTGCCTGATCAAGCGTGTTGACCGCCTGATTGATTTCCTTGAGCCCGGTTGCCTGTTCCCTCGACGCCTCGACGATCGCCTCGACATTGACGTTGATATCGCCGACCTGCGCGACGATCTCCTCGAGCGCCTTGCCGGTCTCGCCTACAAGGCCGACACCGTTCTTGACGAGCTGGCTCGACGTGGTGATGAGCGCCTTGATTTCCTTGGCGGCCTTGGCGGAGCGTTGGGCGAGTTCGCGAACCTCCTGGGCGACGACCGCAAATCCCTTGCCGGCCTCACCGGCGCGCGCCGCCTCGACGCCGGCATTGAGCGCCAGGAGGTTGGTCTGGAAGGCGATGTCGTCTATGACGCCGATGATGTTGTTGATTTCGCGCGAGGACTGTTCGATCTGATCCATGGCAGTGACCGCATTGCGGACCACGGTGCCGGAATGCTCAGCGCCCTGCTTGGTCTTGGCGACAAGGCGACCCGCTTCGCCGGCCCGGCGGCTGGAATCGTTGACCGTCGTGGTGATCTGTTCCAGCGCGGCTGCCGTCTCTTCAATCGAGGCAGCCTGCTGTTCCGTCCGCTTGGAGAAGGAATCTGCCGATGCGCCGATCTCGCTCGAGCCGGTGGCGATCGCACCGGCATTCTCGCCGATCGTCTTCATCGTCTCGGCAAGACCCTTGATGGTGGTGTTGAAATCGTGGCGCAGCTGCTCCATCGACGGGACGAAAGGCGTATCCACCGTCCTTGTCAGATCGCCTTCGGAAAGAAGGCGGAGCGAAGTGCCAAGCAGGGAAATGGCGCTCATGCGCTCCGTGACGTCGGTTGCGAATTTCACGACCTTGTAGACCTTGCCGTCGGCATCGACGATCGGGTTATAAGCGGCCTGGATCCAGATTTGCCGGCCGCCTTTGCCGAACCGGACAAATTCGTTGGCGATGAATTCACCCCGCGCCAGTCGCTTCCAAAAGTCGGTATAGTCTTGGGTCTTTGCGTAGGCAGGATCGCAGAACATGCTGTGGTGTCTGCCGGTGACCTCGCCGAGCGAATATCCCATGGCGCCGCAGAAATTCTCGTTTGCGGTCAGGATCTCGCCGGTCGGTGTAAATTCAATGACCGCCTGCGAGCGCGAGATCGCCTCCAGCTTGCCGGAATCCTCGATCGCCTTCTTCTTTACAGCGGTGATGTCGGCCGCAAATTTGACGACCTTGAACGGTTTTCCGCCCTTCAAAACGGGATTGTAGGACGCCTGGATCCATATTTCCTTGTTGCCCTTGGCAAAGCGCTTGTAGGCGCCGGCATCATATTCGCCACGTCCGAGCCGCGCCCAGAATTCGCGATACTCCTGGGTCGCCGTATAGGCCGGCTCGCAGAACATGCTGTGATGCTTGCCGAGAATCTCCCTCAGGCTGTAACCGAGCGCTTTGCAGAAATTCTCGTTCGCGGTCAGGATATTTCCTTTGAGATCGAATTCGATGATTGCTTGCGATCTGGAAATGGCATCAAGAATGTATTTCGAATCGGAGGATAGACTAAACATTCCTGTCCCTCTGAAATGCACAGCGTCCGCTGCTTCGGTGTGGTCTCGAAGCTGTTCGGGTGGGGAACGCCGGCGCGCGGATACAACCGTTAATCGCTTGTCATATCCCGCCTACCGGAAGGCGTATCACCCTCATGCTTCGCAATCATGATGATAGGCTGTGGTTAATTTTCGATATAAAAGACATCGCTTATATTCGCGTTAGATTGAAAAAGTGACGGCTAACCAATAAGGGCGTGTATTGCCGCAATAAAAAACCGCCCGAAGCGGGCGGTTTCTTGAAATTCGAGGTATTGGCCGGATCAGGCCGCCAGTTCATCCGTCTCGTTTTCCTTGAACATCTTGGCAAGGTTCAGGAAGCAGATCATGCCATTTTCCGAAGCGATGACGCCTTCGCAATAGGCGCGATCGAAGGAGGCGGTCACTTCGGGCACCGGCTGGACCTGGCTGGACGAGATGGTGAGAATGTCCGAGACGCGGTCGACGAGCATGCCGATGACCATGCTGTGAACTTCGGCGACGACAATGGCGCTGCGCTCGTTGGCGACGGTGCTCTTCATGCCGAGCTTGTAGGCGAGGTCGATGATCGGGATCACCGAGCCGCGCAGGTTCATGACGCCGATGACATCGGCCGGCGCATGGGGGATCGGCGTCGAGGGCGCCCAGCCGCGGATTTCGCGGATGGTCGTGGTCTTGACGCAGAATTCCTGATCATGCAGGCGGAAGGCAATGATCTCGAGCGTATCGCCGCTGAAGCTAGTGGAATTGATCGTGGCCATTAGAATTCTTCCCAACTGTCGAAAGCCAGGGCAGAAGCGGGTGCGCCACCATGGCGCCGACGAGCTTTGCCTTCACACCACGCGATGGCTTGCGCTTGGCGAAGCATCGTTACGGTTGACGACGACATTAACGGAAGAGTGTTGCCCAAATCTAAATCGGGAACGGGATTGCGAAGGTTTTCAGCCTCGATTTATTTCAGCTGATCGTCTTCTCGATCTCGGAGACCGCCCAATCGACCTGCTGCCTCGATATGACCAATGGCGGGGCGAGGCGAATCGTGTGGTCGTGAGTATCCTTGGCGAGCAGGCCGCGCTCCTTCAACGCATGGCAATATTGCCGCGCGCCGCCGGCTTCGGGCTCCAGCTCGATCGCCATCATCAGGCCGCGGCCGCGAACGTCCCGGACGATATTCGAGCGGATCGACCTCAGGCCTTCGAGGAAATAGTCGCCCATAACGGCGGCGTTCTCGATCATGCCCTCTTCCACGAGCACCTTGAGCGCCGTGCGCGCCACCGCGCAGGCGAGCGGATTGCCGCCGAAGGTCGAGCCGTGCTGGCCGGGTTTCAGCACACCCAGGACCTCGGAATTCGAAAGAACGGCCGATACGGGATAGAAGCCGCCGGAAAGCGCCTTACCGATCAGCGTCACATCGGCCTCAATGCCTTCATGCTCTTCCGCCAGCAGCTTGCCGGTGCGGCCGAGGCCGGTCTGGATTTCGTCGAGGATGAGGGTGACGTTGTTTGCCGTGCAGAGCTCGCGGATGCGGGTGAAATAACCGGCCGGCGGGATGATGACGCCGGCTTCCCCCTGGATCGGCTCGATAAGAGCGGCCACCGTATTGCCGTTGATCGCAGCCTCGAAGGCCTCGGCATCACCGAAAGGAACGGTGCGGAAGCCTGGCGTATAGGGGCCGAAGCCGGTGCGGGCGTCGGGATCCGTGGAGAAACTGACGATGCTCAGCGTCCGGCCATGGAAGTTATCGGCGCAGACGATGATCTCCGCCTTGCCTTCCGGCACGCCCTTGACCTCGTATCCCCATTTACGCACCGCCTTGATGGCGGTTTCCACAGCTTCGGCGCCCGAGTTCATCGGCAGGATCTTGTGCGAGCCGGTGAGGGCCGCCAGTTCCTCGTAGAGATAGGCGAGCTGGTCGTTGCGAAAGGCGCGGGAGGTGAGCGTCAATCTCCCCGCCTGCTCGACCATGGCGGCGAGGATCTTCGGATGGCAATGGCCCTGGTTGACGGCCGAATAGGCCGAGAGGCAATCGAGATAGCGATTGCCGTCGGTATCCCAGACATAAACGCCTTCGCCGCGTGTCAGCACCACGTCGAGCGGCTTGTAATTGTGGGCGCCGAGCCGCTGTTCCGTGGCGATCAGTTTTTCCGAAGTGTTCATGGCCGTTCTCCCTTTTAGTCTATTTCAACGCATGTCGTTATCGCAAAACCGCTGCACACTTTTGCGCGACATGCTTTATGCGGCGCGTGTCGGACGATCGAAGATGCGGCGGCCGAAGAGGCTTGCCGTCAGCTCCACCAGGATGCGGGCGCTCTTGCCGCGATCGTCGAGAAACGGATTGAGCTCGACGAGATCGAGTGACGAGACGAGGCCGCTGTCCGAAAGCATTTCCATAACGAGATGCGCCTCGCGGAAGGTTGCGCCGCCGGGCACAGTCGTGCCGACGCCGGGGGCGATCTCGGGGTCGAGAAAGTCGAGGTCGAGGCTGACATGCAGCAAGCCATTCGCCTTGGCGACGACATCGAGAATATGGCGCATGATCGCGCCGATGCCCTGCTCGTCGATCGCTCGCATATCGAAGACGTAGACGCCATGTTCGTGGATTTCCTCGCGCTCGCGCGCGTCGACCGAGCGGATGCCGACCTGGAAGACGTTCTTCGGATCGACGAACGGCCGGTCCTTCGGCAGGATCTCGGCGAACTCGGCCTCGCCGCAGAAGAAGGCGACGGGCATACCGTGAATATTGCCGGAGGGCGACGTGGCAGGAGAGTTGAAATCGGCATGGGCGTCGAGCCAGAGCACGAAGAGCGGGCGACCTTTGCCCGCGGCATAGCGCGCCATGCCGGAGACGGTGCCCATGGAAAGGCTGTGGTCGCCACCGAGGATCAGCGGGAAGCGGCCGGAAGCGGCCACGTCGTAGACACTGCTTTCGAGCGCGCGGGTGAAGGCGCCGACGATCCTCAGATTGTGGGCTTTGGGATGATTCGGCAGGTCCATCGCCGGCACAATCCTGAGATCGCCGATATCGGCGACGTCATGGCCGAGCTCGATCAGCGTCTGGTCGACGCCGGCAATGCGGAGCGCCGCAGGACCCATGGCCGCGCCTCTGCGGCCGGAGCCTTCTTCCAACGGGGCGCCGATGAGGGTGACGGATCGTGATTGGGCATTCATTTCGAGGGCTCCGTGTTGAGGCCTGTTTCGGCCGGATAGTGGGATAAAGGGCTGGCGGCAAAAAGATGGAAAAGTGCCAGAAATGGACTATGATCGCGCAGATTGATAAAGCTATTTTGACAAAGTGATCAGCGTGGACGATCTCGACACCGAACTTCTGAGCGCCCTTCGCCACAATGCCCGGATTTCCGTCTCCTCGCTTGCGGCGATGACGGGCGCGTCGCGGGCGACGGTCGCCGCCCGTATCGACCGGCTGGTCGCCAGCGGCACCATCGTCGGCTTCACCATCCGCACCAGTCACGAGACGCGCTCTGCCGGCGTGCGTGCCATCGTCATGATCGAGGTGCTCGGCAAGCTCGCCGACAGAGTGGCCGATCAGCTAAGGGGCCTGCCGCAGGTGCGGGCACTCCACAGCACCAACGGCAAATGGGATTTCGTCGCCGAACTCGAGGATCGCGATCTTGCCTCTTTCGACGAGACGCTGCGCCGCATCCGGTTGATCAACGGCATCAACTCGACCGAGACTAACATTCTCCTCAAGACGAGCAAGACAGGTTTCTAGAGCAATTCCAGGCAGCGCGCGAAGCGGTCTTGCCAGAATTGTTCAAAACAGAAGTCAGGCAGGTTCAATATTCGCGTTCGTAGACGATACCTGCTTCACCTTCGCCGTTGCCGCCGGCCCCTCCCCGCAGTTTGACGCCGCGGCCGACATCGAGGTTGATGATGGCCTTGGCGCCGGCCGCGCCGCCCTGCTGCAGTTCGAAATAGGTGCGGTCGTTGAGATAGCGGCCGACGCTGACGCTCGTCTGGCCCTTGGAATCGGTGCTGACGTCGAAATCGTCGACGCCGAGCTGATTACGCAGGCCTTCGAAAAGCGAGGTGGAACGGTTTCCGGCCAGCTGGCTGACAGCGTCCGCGAGCTGGGCGATCTGCACCGGCGAGAGCTTCGACATCGACTGGCCGAAGATCAGCTGTGCCAACACCTCGTCCTGCGGCAGCTGGGGAGAGGAGGAAAAGGTGATCGAGGGATCGGTGGCGAGGCCCGCGACATCGACGGTCAGTGTCGTTGTGCCGGAAGCCGACGTCGCTTCCATATCGAGTGCCGGCGTCAGGTCGCCAGCAAAGGTGATCCTGCTCTTGTTGGAGAAATCTAGCCGGCGATTGAGAATGGTCAGCCGGCCGCGGCGCATGGTGAAACCGCCAGTCACAACAGGCACTGCCGCCGTTCCGCGGATCGTCACTTGGCCGCCGAGTTCGGCATCGATGCCGCGGCCGCGCACGAAGATATGCGAGGGCGCATCGATTTCGAGATCCAGAGCGAGGACCGAGGATTTCTCCCCCGGTTTCCGCTCGCGGTCGTCCCGCAGCTGCGCAAGCACCGCCCGAGGCGCATTGACATGGCGGATGTCGATTTCGCGCAGCGAGGTCGGCAATTTTTCAGGGACCGTGATCGAGGTCTTTTCCAGCTGAAGCTTGCCGTTCAGCGTCGCATTCATGATCGGTCCGCGCAGGCCGAGCGTCCCGCTGACGGTCGAGACGACGAGGGTTCCATCGACATAGGCCGCTTTGTCGAGCTTGATCGAAATGTCGGCGGGGAAGCCGCCGGCCGGCTGGATGCCGATAGTGCCGCTCGCCGAAATCGTGCCGCCGCCGCCGAGGCTGCCGTTGAGACGCGAGATTACGGCCTGGCTGCCGTTGAAGCTGACGGTCGCCGCGACATTGTTGACGGCAAGATTGCGCCGGACGTCGACGAGTTTTGCGCCATTGGTTACGACGGTGCCATTGATGACGGGTGCCGCGGCTGTTCCACCGATCCGCAGATCGACGGTGGCGACACCATCGGCAACGAGGCCCTGCTCCGCAAGCGGTGCGCCGAGCACGGCGAAGGGAAGATTGCCGTTGAAGTGCATGTCGAGGGCGCGGTCGCCTGATATGACCACGCTGCCGCCGCCCCTCAGCGACATGCCGGCGTCACCGGTCAGGCTGGTGTCGACCGTCAGCCTGTTTTCGGCAAGCTTGCCGGATGCGCCGATGGTGAACGGCGAGAGGCCGGCGCCCTTCGTCTGGCTGGTGGCTGCGTTCTTCCAGTCGACCTTGAAATCGACGGAGGGCGCCGACGGCGTGCCGGTGGCCTTTACGGTCGCCGAAACCGCGCCCTCGGCGGCAAGACCGGGCACAAAGCCGTTGGCGATGCCTGCGGGAAGGCCGTTGGCATTGGCTGTCACATCGACTGACCGGATCGATGTGCCCGCGAGGGTGAGATTGCCGGAGGCTTTCAGCGCGATGCCGCCGCTGCCGCTAAGGTCGGCATCGAAATTGAGCCTGTCACCGGCATATTTTCCTGTCGCCGCCAGCGTGAGGTGGGAGATGCCGGCAGCCTTGGTATGGCTGGTCGCGGCGTCCTTCCAGCCGAGCTTGAAATCGACGATCGGATTGGCCGGCGTTCCCGAGGTCACGGCGTTTGCCGAAAGCGTGCCTTCTGCACCGAGGCCGGGAACGAAGGCATTTGCGATATTTGCCGGCAGCGCCGGGATATCGGCATTGATCGAAAGGTCGCGGATGGCCGTTCCCGCGATCGTCACGCCGCCCGTCGCTTTGGCCAGCACGCCATCCCTGCCGGCGAGGTTGGCGTCGAAATCGACCCTGTCATTGGCGAACTTGCCGGATGCTGCGGCGCTGAGGCCAGAGAGGCCGCTGCTTCGGGTCTGGGCGGTTGCGGCGTTCTTCCAGTCGAGCTTGAAATCGACCGCCGGTTTCGGAAGCGTCCCGAAGGCTGATGCCGTTCCCGACACTGTGCCTTCTGCGGCGAGGCCCGGCACAAAACCATTGGCGAGGCTCGCGGGCAGGTTGGCAAGATCGGCTTTGACGTCGAGATTGCGGACCGAGGTGCCCTCGATTGCGACATTGCCGGCGGCTTTCAGCGAGAGGCCGCCCTCACCGTCGAGATCGGCATCGAAGTTAAGCCGGTTATCGGCGAAGCGCCCCGATGCGGCAAGCGTAAGGCCCAAGAGATGGGCGCTTCTGGTGTGGCTGGTTGCGACATCCGTCCAGTCGAGCTTGAAGTCGGCCTTCGGCGCGGCGGGTGTTCCGGCGGCGGAGAGTGTGCCTGAGATCGTGCCGCCGGCGGCGAGGTCCGGAACGAAGGCGTTTGCGAGGCTCGCCGGAACATTGGCGATCTCAGCATCGATCTTGACGTTATCGATCGCCGTGCCGGCGAGGGCGACATTGCCCATGGCCTTCAACGAGAGGCCTTTGTCGCCGCTGGCTGCGGCGTTGAAATCAAGCTTGTTTTCGGCGAATTTTCCCGACGCGGTGAGGCTGAGCGCGGCAAGGCCGGCGCGCTTCGTGTGGCTTGTCGCCGCCCCTTTCCAATCGAGATTGAAATTCGCCGACGGGGCGGAAAGCGAACCGGTGGCGGAGAGCTGTCCGGAGATAGCGCCTTCGGCGGCGAGATCGGCGACGAAGCTGTTTGCGATGCTTGCCGGGATATCGGCCAGCACGGCGTCGACCTTGACGTTGCCGATCGTCGTGCCCGTGATGGCGGCATTGCCGTTTGCCTTGAGCGAGAGATTGCCTGCGCCTGCAATCGCTGTTTCGAAATCGAGCTTGCTGTCGGCAAATTTTCCGGAAGCCTTCACGGCGAGATCGGCAAGGCCGGCCCGCTTGGTGTGGCTCGTCGCGGCATTTTTCCAATCGAGATCGAAATCGGCGGTCGGAGCGTCAAGCGAGCCCGAGGCCGTCACTCTTCCCGTTATCGTGCCTTCGGCAGCGAGATCTGGGACGAAACCATTGGCGATGCGGGCCGGCAGGTTGAGGATATCGGCTTTGACATCGAGGATCGGGGCTGCCGGGTCGGCGAGCGCCACGTTTCCGGCGGCCCGGAGCGACAGGCCGTCATTGCCGCTCACCATCGTATCGAAATCGAGTTTCTTGTCGGCGAATTTACCGCCTGCGATGATGCCGAGCGGCGCGAGACCCGCTCCCTTGGTCTGGCCCGTCGTCGCATCTTTCCAATCGAGCTTGAAGTCGGCCACGGGCGCGGCGGGCGTGCCCGTTACCGCAATCGTTCCCGAAATCGTGCCGCCTGCCGTAAGGTTCGGCACGAAACCGTTGGCGAGTGCTGCCGGTAGTTCCTTGATCTCGGCATCGAGCTTCAGCGTGTCGCCGGCCGAGCCGGTGACACTCACCGAGCCGGCGCCGGTTTTCAGCGTCAATCCATTCAGATTGGCGCTCCCGCCGCCGATCGTGATCAGCGTCGGTGCGGCAAGTTCGATCGGGATATTGCGGGGGCTTGCCGAGAAACGATCGAGGTTCAAGTCGACCGTGCCGCCCGCCGCCTCGACATTGCCGGCCGCCAGCACGGGGTTGCCGTCATAGGCGGCATCGAGATCGAAGCGGGTGTTGTTCTGCTCCTTGGCAAACCTGAGCGAAAGGCCGGCAAGCTTGTTCGTTCCGACGCTCACTTCCGCGGTCTTGACCGTGCCGTTCGCGGCAAGGGCATAGAGATCGCTGACCGTGACATCGATATCCGGCTTGACGATCGCAAGCGTATCACGGCGGATCGAGCCACCTTTTGCAAGCAGCTTGAGCGCAATTTTGCCGCCGTCGCTGCTGATGCCGAGCGAACCCTTGAGATCGCCTTCCGCTTTCTGTCCGCCGAGTGCCGCGAGCAGGCCGACATTGGGGAAATCGAAGGTCAATGCGCCGGTCGGTTGGAGCGAGGCCGAGAATTCGAGATTGCCGGTCAGCCGGTTGCCGCCGATGTCGGCGCTCAGCGCGGGAATGCTCATCTTGCCGTTTTCGGAGCGGATGTCGCCGTTGATGCCGATCGGTTGGCCGTCGATCGTGCCGGTGGCGGCGATCTTGCCCTGCGGCGCCTTGGGATCGGCGAGGCCCGACAGGTCGACATTGAGATTGGCGAGCACGCGGTCAGCCATCTCAAGGCTGGCTGCCTTGAGATTGGCCGTCACGGAAATTGCCGGGAGTTCTCCCCCGATCCTTAATGCGTAACCTACCCCGCCGCTGGTACCTGTCACGAGCTTGCCGATATCGGGCAGCCGGCCGGAGAGATCGGCATTCAACGCCGAGCCGTCGAGCGCGACATTGCCGGCGGCTTCGAGCGTGCCTGATTTCACGACGATATTGGAAAACGCGAACTTCGACGGGATGGTGCCGGCGACCTGGCTTTCGAGCGAGATCGGCCCGTCGAACTTGCCCGCCAAAGCGGCCGGCAGGGCTGCCGGCTCGATGGCGAGCTTGACGTTGCCGGTCAGCGCCGCATCCACCAGGCGATAGGAGCCGTTGAGACCACCGCTGATATTGGCGCTTTCGACGGTGGTACCGTTGAAGCCGATGCCGTCCTGCGAGATCTGCAGGGGCGCGGCGATGGTGACCGGCCCCTGGACCGCGCGGTTGAGGTTCGGGTCGGCAAAAGTCATATCGCCGGCCACGAGGCGCAGCTGGACACTGCCGGAACGGGCGGCGAGATTGAAGGCGTCGCTTTTTGCCGTCAGCTTGACGTTGCGGATATCGGCCTCCGGAAGGGTCGCAGTGTCGAGCGAGCCGCTGACGTTCAGCCGGGCCGCCCGCGCATCGCCCGTCAGGGCCAGGTTGAGCCCCGAGATCAGGAACCGTGCTTCGCCTTCGGGGAGGGGCCAGCGGAAATCGACAGGGCCTGACGTGCCGAGCAGATTGGCGTTCAGGCTGTTGTTGCCGGCCGGGTCGAGCGTGCCCGATGCGGCGATCACGACGCTGCCGGTGGCGAGATTGCCGGTCTGGATATCAATCTTGCCGCGGTTGTCGAAGGTGGCGGCGAGATCGATATTGGTCTGGCCGGCAAAAAGCGGCCGGAATGCCGATGGAAGCAGCGAGCTCAGGTCGCCGCCGCCCTTGAGGTCGAGATGGTGCAACCCGTCCGCGGTGATGGCATGTCGGGCTTCGATTGCGGCACGCTGCTGTCCGTCGAGGGCGGCCTGCAATTTGCCCTTCCAATCGGATATCGGCCCCTCTCCGTCGAGATCGATGTTGACGGCGGGACTATCGGGCAGGCCGAGAAAGCCTGCCAGCAGTCCGCCCTTCGGCTCGGAAAGCTCAGCCTTCAGCCGCAGCCGGTTTTCGGCCGGAGCAAAGGCGATGTCGGCGGCAAGCCGCGCATCCGGTACCTCGTGACGGCTGACATTGACGACGGCTTCGCCGCCGTCGCCGTTCGCCGAAAGGCTCCCCTCGGCGGCGAGCGCAAAAGCGCGGCCGGCAAAAGGTTCGGCAAGCTTGATATCGGGCAGCGCGACGCGGTCGATGTCGACCTTGAGGGGAAGACTGAACCCGCCGGATTTTTCGGCTCCAGGCCGCGAGGGCAGGGTGCGCACCGGCTTGCGCAGCACGTTGATTGCATCGATCTCGAAGCGTTTGGCGTGGAAAGTCCCCGTCAGCAGCACGAGCGGATTCCAATCGACCGCGATTCCATGGATTTCGGCAAAGACGCCCCTGGTATCGGAGATGGTGATCTCGGCGGCACGAAGCCCGCCCGTCAAAAGGCCTTCCGGTTCGCGAACCTCGATCGTCATGTCACGGTTGGAAAGCGTGGACGCGATCTTCTCGGTGACGATGCGGGCGCCGAAGGCAGTAAAGCCGAAGATCGCAAGCGCCGCGACAGCGAGAATCAAAGTAACGCCCAGGGCATAGCCGGTGAGCCGCAGGATCCAAGTGACGATTTTTGCCAGCGTTTGCATCGGCGCGGACACTACTCCGTTTTCATGACGGCCCACAGATCGGAAAACAAAGCGGAATCGGCCACCCTAGAAGGACTGGCCTATGCCGGCGTAAATTCCGTAATCTGTGCCATTCTCGTACTTGTTCAGCGGCACGGCAAAATCAAGCCGCAGCGGGCCGAAAGGCGTCGCATATCGTATTCCCGCGCCGGCGCCGGCGCGGATATCGGAAAAACCAGGGAAGGTGCTGCCCGATACCGTGCCGACATCGATGAAGGGCACGATGCCGATCGTGTCGGTGATCTTGATGCGGGCCTCCAGCGAACCGGTCACATAGGAGCGGCCGCCGGTGGCATCGCCATTGTCGTTATAGGGCGAGATTTCCTGATAGCTGTATCCGCGCACGGAGCCGCCTCCGCCGGCAAAGAAGCGCTGGGTGGCGGGAATGTTCTCGATGCCGTCGCCGCCAATCAAGACACCGGTGGCAACCTTGCCGGCAAGCACCACTCCATCCTCGGCGCCGAACGGCAGATAGCCGGAGATCGAGCCTTCGAACGCCGCATAGGGCGTGGCGTTGAAGATCTCGTAGCCGGGCTTTGCCGAGAGTGTGGCGCGATAGCCCTCTGTCGGGTTGAACTTGTCGTCGCGCTCGTCGCGGTCATATTGGATCGGCAGAGTGACGGTGAGATAGTCGTTCTCGCCGAAGGCATCGTCGTCGCGCTCCCAGCTGACCTCGCCGCTCGCAGAGATCGTGTCCTTGTCGGTCAGTTCGTAGGAAAGGCCGAGCGAGGCGGTGACGAGCGTCGCGTTGTAGGCATCCGGATTGACCGTCTTGGCGACGATGCCGGCCTTCAGCGTGGCAGCGGGGAAGAAGGCGCCCGGCTTGGTGAAGAGGATGCCGGCCGAATAGTCGAGGTTGCCGACATCGGTCGTTTCGCCAAGCCGCGAAACAGATCCCTCGATCCTCAGCGTCTCGGCCTCGCCGAACAGATTGCGATGGCCCCAATAGCCCTGGATGCCGAAGCCGTCGGTGGTGGAATATTGCGCGCCGACGCCGAAGTAGCGCCTCTTGCCTTCGGAAACCTCGATCGTCATCGGCAAGGTACCATCCGGCGCCAGCGCATCGCCCTGGTGAATGGTGACGCTCGAAAAGACGCCGAGGGCGCGGAGCCGTTCGCCGGCTTTCTTCAGCGCTTCCGGAGAGTAGGCCTCGCCCTTGTTCAGCCGCGAATAACGCTGGATAAAACCGGGTTTGACGGTCTTTTCGCCAGTGACGCCGACATCGCCGATCGGGGCGATAGGGCCACCTTCGGCAGCAAGCACGATGTCGACGGTGTTGCTCTTGTGATCGGCGACGACCTTGCGCTCCGTCAGTTTGGCGAAGGGGCGGCCTTCGCTCTTCAATTGTTCGACTATTTTGTCGCCGGCCTTGATGATGGCGAGCGAGCCGGCCTCGGCGCCTGGGGCGAGATCGTAATCGGCGGGATTGCGGTTTGCGGCGTCCCCGCCGAACTGCACTTCGTTGACCGTGAAGACGGGACCGGGTGCGACGGTCACGGTGACGGGAATCGGTCCGGACCGGTCGAATGTCGGATTGGGCGGTAGGTCGTCGATATCCCTGCCGTCGATGGTGATCGTAACCACGCCGCCATAACGGGCCTTTTCGTACAAGGCGGCGATCAGCCGTTCGCGGTCGTCGCGCGCCTTGACGACAATGCCGAGATCGCCGGAAACCGGCTGCGCTTGGTCGCTGACGAGGCGGGAACTGTTTTCCAGCGCTTCTTTCAGGTCGGGATCGGCGGTATCTGCTTTGAGGTCGACTTGATAGCGCACAGGATCGGGCACCTGTTCGCCTTCGTCTTTATCCTTGCCGAAGATGGTAATGCCGAAAAGCTTGAAGGCGTAAGCATCGCCGATCAGGACCGGTGAGAATGCAGCCGCCGCTGCAACCACCATCATGGTGCCTGTTCGCCGATACGCAATACCTGTTTTCGGGCTTGTCCCTCTGATCCGCATCCGCCGCTTTTGGTTTACGCCTACAATGAAGCTTCGTTGCCCAGCCGTGAACAGCTTAGCGGCAAAATCGCGCGGGGTGTACCATTTTAAATTGCCAACGCACTAATTTAGCACAAAAAATCCCGGAGATGTGTCCGGGATTTCCTGATTTTGCCGTTTGCGACCACCCTCAGCGCGGGCAGGTATCGATGTAGCGGCGGCCGTAGCGGTCGCGATAGTAGCACTGGCCGGGCTGTTCGGCGACGCTGCCAATGAGGGCGCCGGACACGCCGCCGATAGCGGCGCCGACGGCGGCACCACGAACGTTGCCGGTGACTGCACCGCCGATCACAGCGCCGGATGCAGCGCCGATGCCTGCGCCCTGCTGGGTCGGCGTGCAGCTTGCGATCGACAGGCCGATCAGTGCGAGTATGACAGCTTTCTTCATTTCGTTTCTCCTGGGTTGTCGCCCAATGGGCATAGGCCGTCCCTATTGTTTTTTGTCAGGCTAGACCGAAAACTATGTCGGAAGAAAGGGTTGTCCATCCGCTACAGTGATTTTTTGCGAGGCGGCTGTCGTCGCCTTGCGCATCTTTGGGAAATTCCGCCGCATTCTGCCGGATCAGATTCATTGATCGCGGCGCGCATATTTTTTATCTGGAATCATTCAAAAATCTGGGCCTTTTGCCGCAGTTGATGTTAAAGCAAAGGGTAAGGATTGACGCGCGGACGTTCGGTCAGCAAGAACGGCCGCGTGATACTGGAGCATATGATGGATTTCGAAGCGTTTTTCAAAAACGAGCTGGACGGGCTTCATGCTGAGGGCCGTTACCGCGTTTTTGCCGATCTCGAACGTCACCGCGGCAATTTTCCGCGCGCGACGCGCCATACGGCCGATGGCGAAAAGGAAGTCACGGTCTGGTGCTCCAACGACTATCTCGGCATGGGTCAGCATCCGAAAGTGATTGAGGCGATGAAGAACGCCATCGACCACTGTGGCGCGGGTGCGGGAGGCACCCGGAATATTTCTGGCACCAACCACCATCATGTCATGCTCGAGCGTGAGCTTGCCGACCTGCACGGCAAGGAATCAGCGCTGATCTTCACATCGGGTTATGTGTCCAACTGGGCGGCACTCGGCACGCTCGGCGCGAAAATCCCCGGCCTCATCATCTTCTCCGATGCGCTGAACCATGCCTCGATGATCGAGGGCATCCGTTACGCCAAATGCGACAAGGTGATCTGGAAACACAATGACGTCGCCGATCTTGAAGCTAAGCTCAAGGCGGCCGATCCAAAGGCGCCGAAGCTGATCGCCTTCGAGAGCGTCTATTCGATGGATGGCGATATCGCACCGATCAAGGAGATCTGCGATCTCGCCGACAAATACGGCGCGATGACTTATCTCGATGAAGTGCATGGCGTCGGCATGTATGGCCCGCGCGGCGGCGGCATTGCCGAACGCGAGGGGCTGATGGACCGTCTGACCGTCATCGAGGGCACGCTCGGAAAGGCCTTCGGGGTGATGGGCGGCTATATCGCGGCTTCATCAGCACTTTGCGATTTCATCCGCTCGTTCGCCTCCGGCTTCATCTTCACCACCGCGCTGCCGCCGGCGCTGGCCGCTGGTGCGGTCGCTTCGATCCAGCACCTGAAGGTCAGCCAGTTCGAGCGCGCCCGCCACCAGGACCGCGTGCGCAAGCTCCGGGCACTGCTCGACCAGAACGGCATTCCGCATATGGCCAATCCGAGCCATATCGTGCCGGTGCTGGTCGGCGATGCGGCCAAATGCAAGTGGATATCCGACCTGCTGCTCGACAATTGCGGCGTCTACGTCCAGCCGATCAATTATCCCACCGTGCCGAAGAAGACCGAGCGCCTGCGCATCACGCCGACGCCGCTGCATTCCGATGCCGATATCGCCCATCTGGTCGAGGCCCTGCATTCGCTCTGGTCGCGCTGCGCCCTTGCAAGGCACGTCGCCTGATCCTTCGATGATCGCTTGGGTTTGAACCCCTGAATCAGGACCTCCATCGGAGGTCCTGATGGCGTTTGGTTTTGCTCCCGAAAATCTTCCTCCGCCCGGATGAAGTCGTTCCGCGCTGACAAATTGAGACCTGCGCCGGTTCGAGGGGTCGATATCGCAATCCGCTCCGACTGCTTCGCATCGATCTTTTCCCACGCCTTTCCCTGCAAGCCGCACTGCTTCGGCCAATTTCCGAATTGAACTGAGAAAACCTTTTCTCACTTGACACAAGAGTTGGTAAAAGCTTTTCTCAGGCCACTTCAGGAGGAGGAAGGTCTGAATATATCGGGAGGAAAAAGAGGCAGGATCACCATCCATGAGGTGGCGTCGGCTGCCGGGGTGAGCATTTCGACGGCGTCGAAAGCTCTCAACGACACGGGCCGGATGGGAGCGGAAACGCGCGAGCGCGTGAAGCGGATTGCCGGCGAAATCGGGTATCGGCCGAATGCGCTGGCGAGAGGTCTTCTCAGCAAGCGCAGCTTCACCATCGGGCTGCTGACGAACGACACCTATGGCCGCTTCACGCTGCCTGTCATGGCGGGCATTTCCGACGCTCTCGTCGATCATGGGGTTTCGGTTTTCCTGTGCGCCATCGAAGACGATCCTGATCTCGCGCAGATCCATGTCGACGCGATGCTGGACAAGCAGGTCGACGGCATCATCGCGACGGGCAAACGCCTGGACAGGCGTCTACCCGTCGACCTGTCGAATTTGCATGTGCCCGTGGTCTACGCCTTCACGGAGGGAACGCAGAACAGCGTTACATTCCGGTCTGACGACGAACAGGGTGCGAGACTGGCCGTCGAATGGCTCGTGAAGATCGGACGGCGGCGGATTGCGCATATCACCGGACCGGAAGACTTCTTTTCGGTGAGGGAGCGAGCCGGCGCCTATCATCAGGTGGCGGGTCACCGTGAGCCGGTGCTCTACGGCGTCTGGTCGGAGAGCTGGGGCCATGAAGCGATCGAAGAGCTTTGGAAGAGGCCCGGAGAAAAGCCGGACGCGCTTTTCTGCGGCAACGACCAGATCGCCCGCGGCGCGGTGGATGCGTTGCGCGAGCGCGGCATCAAGGTGCCGCTGGACGTCTCGGTGATCGGCTTCGACAATTGGGAGATTGTCGCGGCCCAGACGCGGCCGCCGCTGACGACGGTGGATATGGAACTGAAGGAACTCGGGCGGCAAGCCGGACTGACGGTACTTGCGCTCGCGGAAGGCCGGCCCGTCGAACCGGGAGTGAGGAAATTGCCCTGCCGGCTGATCGTCCGGCAGTCATGCGGGGGTAAGCCCCCAAGGGAATGAGCATAAGGGAATGAGCAAAGGCGCAGGGAGATGCGCCGTATCGGGAGGAGTGTCATGATCAAGCGTCTATTGGCGGCGACCAGCATCGCTACCTTGTGTCTGTTTTCGGCCGCGTCGGCCGCCGAGAATGTCGAAATGTGGGTTCGTACGGGAATCGGCGACTCCTTCAAGAAGGTGGTCGAGGCCTATAATTCCGGTCACGACAACAAGGTCGTGGTGACGGAGGTGCCGTACTCAGAACTCGTGCAGAAATATGCGACGGCAATCGCCGGCGGACAGGCGCCGGACGCCCTGTCGATGGACCTGATCTACAACCCGGCCTTTGCCGCGGCCGGCCAGCTGGAAGACCTGACGGACTGGGCGAAGTCGCTGCCCTATTTCAACTCGCTTTCGCCATCGCATGTTCGTCTCGGCACGTATCAGGACCGGATTTATGGACTGCCGCTTTCTGTGGAAACATCGGTCTTCGCCTGGAACAAGGATCTCTACAAGAAAGCCGGTCTCGATCCCGAGAAGGCGCCGGCGAGTTGGGATGAAATTACCGCCAATGCGCAGAAGATCCGGGCGCTGAGCGATGACACCTACGGCTTTTATTTCTCCGGCGGCGGCTGCGGCGGCTGCATGATCTTCACCTTCACGCCGCTCGTCTGGGGTGCGGGCGCCGATATCCTGTCGGCCGACAGCAAGACGGCGACACTCGATACGCCCCAGATGCGCAAGGCCGTCGATATCTACCGCAACATGGTCAAGAAGGACCTCGTGCCGTCCGGCGCCGCCAGCGACAATGGTGCGAACTTCCTGAGTTTCACCAACGGCAAGATCGGCCAGCAAAGCCTCGGCGCCTTTGCCATCGGAACGTTGGTGACCCAGCATCCCGATATCAACTTCGGCGTGACGCTCATTCCCGGCGTCGACGGCAAGCCGTCGTCCTTTGCCGGCGGCGACAATTTCGTCATCACCAAGGGCTCGAAGAAGATCGACGCGGTGAAGGAGTTCCTCGAATATATCTATTCGATGGATGGCCAGAAGATCATGGCAAAATACGGCAGCCTGCCGACACGCGGCGATATTGCCGACAAGGTGCTGGAAGGCCTCGACCCGCGTATGCGGATCGGCCTCAAGGCGATCAGCGTCGCCAAGACGCCATATACGCTGCAGTTCAACGACCTGATCAACAGCGCCAACGGCCCCTGGGCAAGCTTCACCAACGCCGCGATCTTCGGCGACGATGTCGACAGCGCATTCTCGAGCGCCCAGTCGGAAATGCAATCGATCATCGATAGCGGCCAATAACTCTCCCAAGGCCGCGGCCGGGGAGCGGTGGCAGCTTCCCGGCCAATTTCAAGTGACATATGCGGAGCGTTTCGATGACCGGTTCCGGTTCGACGACCCTATTGCCTCGACGCAAGCGACGACGCAGATCGAATTGGCGCGGCCTTCTCTACATCGCGCCGGCTATGGCGCTGGTGATCGTCTTCTTCGTGATGCCGGTTCTGTTCACGGGATGGATGAGCCTTCACAACTGGCCGCTGATGGGGGCATCGCGTTGGATCGGTTTCAACAATTATTTTCGCATGTTCAACGACACCCGCTTCATGGCGGCGCTGAATTTCACGGCCTATTATACCGTGATCGTCACGATCGCGATCTTCGCCGTCGCCTTTCCGCTGGCGATCTTCGTCGAAAAGGAACGGCAGTTCGTCAGCGCCTACCGCACGATCATCTTCCTGCCCGTCGTCGTCGGCCTTGCCACAGCCTCGCTGCTCTGGGTCTGGCTCGCCAATGTCGATAGCGGTTTCATAGGCCCGGCCCTGAAGGCGCTCGGTCTTGTTGAGAAGAGCCCCAATCTGCTTGCGACCTTCGACACCGCTTTTCTGACAATCGTGGTGATGGTCGTCTGGAAGATCGCGGGCTTTACCATGATCATTCTACTGACCGGGCTTCAGGCCATTCCGTCCGATTTGACGGAGGCAGCCCGCATCGACGGCGCCGGCCGCTGGCAGCGTTTCCGGCACCTGACGCTGCCGCTGATGCGCAAGACGATCGCGCTGGCGCTGATCGTCTCCGTCACCGGTTCGATCCTCGCCTTCGACCAGTTCTACATCATGACATCGGGCGGCCCGCAGAACAAAATGATCTCGGTGGTCTACTACATCTTCAACCAGTCCTTCGTGTCCTTCAATCTCGGTTATGGCGCGGCGCTCTCGATTGCGCTTCTCGCCATCCTCGTCGCCATCAGCATCGTGCAGCTCTGGCTGCTTCGCGTCGGGGAGGAGCGTCCATGAGCACCTCAAGGGAGCGGCGCGCGCGCAAGGCGATCCGCGTGAAGTCGGCCTATCATCTCACCGGCATCGCCATTTCGATCTTCTTCCTCGCCCCCTTCGCGATCACGCTGCTCGCATCCTTCCGGCGGGGCACTGAAGCCAGCCTGCCGCCCCTGCCGCCATGGCCGACATCGGGCGTCAGCTTCGATGCCTATGCGCTGCTCGATACGTTCGGCGCCGGCATCTGGCGGCACATGATCAATTCGCTGTTCGTTTCCGCCGCTACGGTCGTGCTCACTGTGGTCGTCAGCCTGCTCGCCGGCTACGGTTTCTCACGGTACCGGTTCCCGATGAAGAATGCGCTCTTCGTGCTGATCATCGCCACGCTGATGATCCCGTTCCAGTCGATCCTGACGCCGCTCTTCATCATCCTCGCAAAGCTCGGCCTCAACAATTCGCTGCTCGGGCTGACGCTCGTCTATGTGACGCTGCAATTGCCCTTCTCCGTCTTCATGATGCGCAACGCCTTCGACGCCGTGCCGAAGGAAATCGAAGAGGCCGCACGCATCGACGGCGCGCGCGATCTGAGGCTCCTGGCACGCGTTCTCCTGCCGCTGGTGCTTCCCGGCGTGGCGACGGTCGCAATCTTTGCCTTCCTCAATGCCTGGAACGAGTTCCTCGCCGCGCTCGTGCTGCTCTCCAGCAATGAGAAATACACCCTGCCTGTGCTGATGACGGCGGTGCGCGCCGGACGGCTCGGCGCCGTCAACTGGGGAGCGGTGCAGGCCGGCGTCGTCGTCATGACGATCCCATGCCTGATCGTCTTCCTGCTCCTGCAACGCTACTACATGCGCGGGCTGATGGCCGGCGCGGTGAAATGATCTGAGAGAAAGCGAAGCCCCATGACCAAGCCAAGCAATGACCGCCAGTTCCGCCCTGTCGCCGTTCCCGATGTGGAACTCGGCGGATTCTGGGGCAAATGGCAGGATGCCGTCTGCAATTCCACCGCCGAGACCCTGCTGGACCGCTGCGTCGAGGCCGGCATGCTCAAGGCGATCGACGTCAGCCAGCCCAGCCCCGGCGTCGTCATTCCCGTTCAGCCTTGGGGCGGGACGACGCAGATGTTCTGGGATTCCGATCTCGGCAAATCGATCGAGACGATCGCCTATTCGCTCTATCGCCGGCCCAATCCGAAGCTGGAGGCGCGCGCCGACGAGATCATCGACATGTATGAGAGGATGCAGGACGAGGACGGCTATCTGAACGCCTGGTTCCAGCGCGTGGAGCCGAGCCGCCGCTGGACCAACCTGCGCGACCATCACGAGCTCTACTGCGCCGGCCATTTGATGGAGGCCGCGGTCGCCTATTATCAGGCGACCGGCAAGCGCAAGCTGCTCGACATCATGTGCCGCTATGCCGATTACATGATCAGGATTTTCGGCCATGGCGAAGGCCAGATCCCGGGCTATTGCGGCCACGAGGAAGTTGAACTCGCGCTAGTCAAGCTTGCCCGCGTCACCGGCGAGAAGAAATATCTCGAACTGTCGAAATTCTTCATCGACGAACGCGGCACCGAGCCGCATTTCTTCACGGCGGAGGCCTCGCGCGACGGCCGCGCGCTCTCCGAGTATCATCAGAAGACCTACGAATATTCGCAGGCGCACCAGCCGGTGCGCGAGCAGACAAAGGTCGTCGGTCATGCGGTGCGCGCCATGTACCTCTATTCCGGCATGGCAGACATCGCCACCGAATATAACGACGACAGCCTGACGGCGGCGCTGGAAACGCTCTGGGACGATTTGACGACCAAACAGATTTATATCACCGGCGGCATCGGTCCGGCTGCATCCAATGAAGGCTTCACCGATTATTACGACCTGCCTAACGCCACCGCCTATGCGGAAACCTGCGCGTCCGTCGGCCTGGTCTTCTGGGCAAGCCGCATGCTCGGGCGCGGGCCGGACCGGCGCTATGCCGATATCATGGAGCAGGCGCTCTACAATGGCGCGCTGCCCGGTCTTTCCACAGACGGCAAAACCTTCTTCTATGACAATCCGCTCGAAAGTGCCGGCAAGCACCACCGCTGGAAATGGCACCATTGCCCCTGCTGCCCGCCGAATATCGCCCGCCTGGTGACCTCAATCGGCTCATACATGTACGCCGTTTCCGACGATGAGATCGCGGTGCATCTCTATGGCGAAAGCGCCGCTCGGCTGAAGCTTGCCAACGGCGCCGAAGTGGAGCTGGAGCAGACCACCAACTATCCGTGGGATGGTGCAGTCGCATTCACGACCAAACTGGAAAAGCCGGCGAAATTCGCACTGTCGCTGCGCATTCCGGACTGGGCGGAGGGCGCAACCCTCAGCGTCAACGGAGAAATGCTCGATCTCAGCGCCGCTATCCGTAACGGATATGCGAGGATCGATCGTGAGTGGGCGGATGGTGACCGTGTCGCCCTCTATTTGCCGCTGGCGCTTCGCCCGCAATATGCCAATCCGAAAGTGCGCCAGGATGCCGGCCGCGTCGCGTTGATGCGCGGCCCGCTCGTCTATTGCGTCGAGACGACGGACAATGGCGAAGACCTCAATGCCATCATTTTGCCCCGCGAGCTGCCGATGGCCGAAACCACGGTGCTGAAGGACCTCAACGATGCCGTCGCACTCGATCTCAAGGTCGAGCGCGAGCAGACGTCGAACTGGGGCACATCGCTCTACCGCAAGGCACCGGCCGAAAGGCAGGTCGCCACGGCGCGTTTCGTACCCTATCATCTCTGGGACAACCGCGCGCCCGGAGAGATGCTCGTCTGGGTCCAGTCGGACAAATAGGCCGTTTGGGGATGACGAACGATATGGGCAACAAGAGCGTCGTGCTCCAGGACGTGCGAAAAAGCTATGGCAGTCTGCCGGTGGTCCACGGGATCGACCTGACGATTGCGGAAGGTGAATTCGTTGTCTTCGTCGGCCCGTCCGGGTGCGGAAAGTCGACGCTGCTTCGCATGATCGCCGGTCTCGAGGACGTGACCGACGGAGAGATCGAGATCAAGGGACGCCTCGTCACCGATCTCGATCCGTCCGAGCGTGGCATCGCCATGGTCTTCCAGTCCTATGCGCTCTACCCGCATATGAGCGTGCGCGACAACTTGGCCTTCGGGTTGAAGATGGCGCGCACGAATGCTGCCGACATTGAGACGCGGGTCAAGGCCGCTTCCGCGATCCTGAAGATCGATCATCTTCTCGATCGGCGGCCGGGCCAGCTCTCGGGCGGTCAGCGCCAGCGTGTGGCGATCGGACGGGCAATCGTGCGCAAGCCTGACGTGTTCCTGTTCGACGAGCCGCTGTCCAATCTCGATGCGGAACTGCGTGTTTCCATGCGCATCGAGATCGCCCGCCTTCACCGCGAACTCGGCAATACGATGATCTATGTCACGCACGACCAGACGGAGGCGATGACGCTCGCCGACAAGATCGTCGTGCTGCGCGACGGCCGTGTCGAGCAGGCAGGAACGCCGCGGGAAATCTACGAGGATCCCGCCAATACTTTCGTGGCGGGCTTTATCGGCTCGCCCCGGATGAACCTGCTGAATGCCCGTTGGGGCGAGAAAGGCCTGGTCGAGGTCGCCAGCGCCCTGATCGCAAGCGGTCTGTCGCCGGCAGACAGGCCGGCTGGAGCGGCGGTGACGCTTGGGTTGCGGCCGGAGCATCTGAAGGTGGCAACCGGCCAGTCGGGCAGCCTGACGGCGACCGTTGATTTCTCGGAGTATCTCGGGGGAACGCAATATCTCTATTGCCAGCTTGCCGACGGTCAGTCGCTCACCGTCGAGCATCGTTCGCCGATCAGCATCACGGCAGGCGAAGAGGTCAGCGTGTTGTTCGATCCATCGGATTGCAGATTGTTTGATGAAGGCGGCAAGCGATTGCGGTAATCGCCGCTCGCCGCGGACCTTCAGCCGGCGGCATCCAGCCTCATCAGCTCGGCAGCCCTTTGCCGGGCCTGCCTATCGGCGGCGAAGACATCGTCCATGCCTTCAGCCGGTGGCAGGCCGGCCAGATCGTCCATGACCCTTTCGGTGATGTCGGCCATGGCGAGGAAGGATAGCCGCCTCTCGATGAAGGCTTCAAGCGCCACTTCCTTGGCGCCGTTCAGAACCGCGCCCTGAACGCCGCCGCGAGTCATTGCAAGCCGCGCGAGCCGCAATGCCGGAAACCGCCGCTCGTCCGGCGCCTCGAAATCCAGCCGCGCGAGCTTGGCGAAATCCAGTCGCTCGACCGGCAGGTTCGGCCGGCGCGGAAAGGCCAGCGCGTAACCGATGGCGGTGCGCATATCGGGCGCGCCGAGCTGCGCCAGCACCGAACCATCTGTATAGCCGACCATGGAGTGGATGATCGATTGGGGGTGGAATATGACCTCGATCTGTTCGGGTTTCAGCCCGAAAAGGTGCCGCGCTTCGATCATCTCGAGCGCCTTGTTGAACATCGAGGCGCTGTCGATCGAGATCTTCAATCCCATCGACCAATTCGGATGGGCGCGCGCGGTTTCCACAGTCACGCCGGCCATTTCCTCCAACGAGGCGGTGCGGAAGGGGCCGCCTGATGCCGTCAGGATGACACGCTCGATGGCGTGACGCTGGTTTTCCTCCAGCACCTGAAAAATCGCGTTGTGCTCGCTGTCGACGGGAAGCAGCTTGCCGCCGCCTTTGTGGATCGCCTTGATGAAGAGATCGCCTGCCGAGACCAGGCATTCCTTGTTGGCAAGGGCGATGTCGGCGCCGCGGCGGGCGGCGGCAAGCGTCGGCACCAGGCCGGCGGTGCCGACGATAGCCGCCATCACCCAGTCGGCTTCGCGGTCAGCCGCCTCCATGAGGCCGGACTTTCCCGATGCGACTTCGATGCCGCTGCCGGAAAGTTCGCTCTTCAATGCTTCGTAATGCCGGTCGCTCGCCGTCACCGCCATCCCAGCGCCAAAGGATTTGGCCTGACGGGCGAGCAGCTCGACATTGCCGTTGCCTGTCAGCACGGAGATTTCGAAGCTCTCCCGTCCGCCCAGATGTTCGACGACATTGAGTGTGTTGCGGCCGATCGAGCCGGTCGAACCGAAGATGCTGAGGCGCCGCGGCGCGGTGTTGCCGGTCATCATATGGAATTTCGCGAAATATTTCTCTCGTCGGCTCAGGCTCTACAAGGGTTTGGAGGGAGCGGCAAGTGTGCGGTGCAGCAGATTTCAACCCCTAAGGGGTTTACAGAGCGCGGGCTGGATGTGATCCTTATGACATTCCTGAAGGATTCGAGATCCTGTCGCGGCCATTCACGGTCGTAGGGATATTCGCCGGCGCTGCGGCGTCCGTTGAAGAACTGGCACGTCAGTGCCGCAGGCCTTCGGCCAGATATTAAATCGAGGATGAAACCGGGATGGACGGCTTGGCCGCTATCCCGCCCATGTGTGCTGTGGACGCTTTCATATAGGCGGTCGCGCTGGTTTTTGGCGCCGCAGCTCGTGTCAGGTCAGAACGATCGGATCTCATGACGATATTCAAAACAGCATGCATTGTTTTCGCCGTCCTGCCTTCGGCTGCGGCAGCCGCAAAGGCTGACGACCTGTTGATCTGGTCGCCGGCCAAGCTTTCCGACCGATCCTACAAGGCGACGATGGGATTTCGCCTGCCGGCGGAATGGGAAACGAGCGCCGGTGCCGATATCGGCCTTGCCTCGACCAAAGGCGGGGCGCCGCTGCCCGATTCCGAACAGATGATGCTCTGGGGAAGGATCAGCAAGACGACCGTCACCCCGGCTGGCCAATCGCAGCTGGGGGCGAGGGTCAGCGTCGATACGCTGCGCCGCGGCGGCGCGCTGACGCTCAGCCGCTCGCGCAGCTGGATCCTGTCGGACTCGCTCGACATGCAATCGAGCCGCTCCGTCAGCATCGGTTACGACCCGGTCGAGATCAGACAGGCCTCGGTGACGGCATCGCAGGCGCTGAAACTCATCCATCCCTGGACGGGAACTTCGTTGTCGGCCGCCGCCGGCGTCAGCAATGCCAGCGGCGACTTCTCGAGCACGGTGGGCGTCAACCAGGCGATTCTGCCGAATCTCGATCTCGACGCTTCGGTGAGCGATCCATTTTCGGCTGATGAGGCCGGCAGGGTCAATCTTCGCTATCGCCTTAACTGGTAGCCGCGCTGAAACCAAATCCCGGCCGGTGGCGTTTCCTTCCCGAAGCGCATCGCGATCTTTCAGACCGCTGCACAGTTTTGCGCGACTTGCAGGTTTCACGGAGGAATGGACCATGGTTTTCAAAGAGCAGACATTTCATGGGCTCGAGCCTGAAATAGACGCGGAAATCGCCAATCGCGCATCGGTCGAGGCTGCCGTTGCCAATGCGCTGGCGATTGCCGGCGGGATCGATGCGTCGGATGTCGAGGTGACGATGGACGAGGGCCGGATCGTGCTGACCAGCACCGTCGGCACGGTCGGCGAAATCGAACGGGCAACCGTGGTCGCCAGGGCCGTCGAAGGCGTGCAATCGGTGCAGAACCGGATTCTGCTTGGCGGACCCGGGGTTGGCGACATGCATTGACCGCTGGAGCGCGGTTCCGGAAAATGCGAACGGCATGCGCGCTCATCAACCGGCGAAGCGCTCGACCAGGAAGGACGAGCCCGCCAGGCGATCCGTCTTCCCCGTGGCAACCGGCCCCTGCGGGTGATACGCGATGACAAGCAGCAGGGCGCTGACGGCAACATAGGCGATCGCCAAAAGAGTCATCTTGGTGCGCATGATGAATACTCCTGTTTCGCGATAAACGCGGCTGATACTGCGAAGTTCCTCATGGCGAAATCAGACGGAAAGCCCGGCCGGGAAGAACCGGTCGAGCCTTTCATACATGGGCTGCCTTATCGGCAGATCCGGGTTTCCTTGATGATCGTATGGCCGTGTCGGTAGATCCTTTCCGTCTTGGTGAAGCAATCCTCGGAGACGCGGCGCGTCATCATGTGATGACGGTAATAAGGGCGGTGGCGATAATAGGGACGTTCCGAATCGCCGTAGTCGCCGTAATAGGGACGCGCGTTATCCGTGGTGATGGTCAGGCTTGCCGCCTGGGACGGCATTGCGGAAAAGACGGACGCGGCTGCGAGCGTGCAGGCGAGAATGATCTGTTTCATGACGAACCTCTCTTTCTGAGTTGTCAGAATCTCAACTCGCCCGAAGCGGTGTCGGTTCAATCACATAGCGTTACCGATTGTATCGAAGGGGAAACCTTTGCCACGCCGGCTCGTTAGCGCAGATGGACAGCCGGAGGCATCGATCATGGGACCGATTGCAAGAATAGTCGCCATCGTCGCCGGGCTTGCGGGCGGTACGGTTTTCTCACAGGCGCCGGAATTTGCACAGCAATACCGCCAGCGGATCGGCGGCGCGATCGACGAGCTGCGGGTCATCGTCGAGGATTTCAGCGAGCAGGCCGCCGCGCACCATCTCGACCGCCAGCAGGCGCTGAACGCCTATGCGCTATCATCCGACGATTTCCTGCGCGACCGCGGCGTCTCTATGCAGAGTACGATCTCGCGCTACGAAACGCTGCTGTCGCAGCAACTGAACCTCGGCACCGCTGCGCCCGTCGCCAAACCCTTCGTGCTGCTGCGGGACGCGGATCAAGGCGTTCTCGCCAACACCTGGCGTGATTTTGTGCCCGGCGTTCCAGTAAGCTTTGCGGGTCTTGTCTGGGGAGCGATTGGTTTTATCGGTGGCTGGGTTATCGCGGCACTGCTGGGATTGGGAGTGCGGCGGACCGTGAGGACACGAAGGGTCCACCGTCAGATGCCGTGAGCCAAACCGCGAACGCAGCCTGGCCGGGCAGGGGCGCATAAATGATTGCGGGTATTCGATGGAGAATGCGAACCCTGTGGCGGCCGAGCGACTAACCCTCGGATCTGAGGGACGACAGAGGCCCGTAGCTGAAGGTAACGGACGCTGCCGCAGATGAACTAAAGCCGTCAGTGGAGAACAGTGATAGCCGTAACGCCAGCCTCGTCTGCAGCGCGAATAATCGCTGCTCTGAGTTGCTCTGGGTCAGTGTTGCCCTTCACTACATCGAGACAGATTTCGATCGCCGCAAGAAACTCCTCTCCGTCATCGGAGGGGAACTCTTTTATGAGCATGTTGGCAGCCCCAATGGCCGTCCTGACGGAAAATAGCCTGTCGGGATCCTTAAACAGAAGGATCACAGGAGCAAATTCGATCGTGGTGTCCCATTCCATTACACAATACTCCAGATGGGATAGTGTAATCTTAACGGTGCAAGAGGCGTGCCAATGCTCGCGATGGTTTGCATTTGCCGCAATGCTTGGCGGCTCGGCTTATTTCTCTATCTGTGAGGCGCCAGCGACCTGAAGCAGTCCGTCGGCATCCTGGCTGACGCTACCCCGTTGAAACGCTTGGAAATCAAGGGAGGCATGTGCAACATATTTGCGACATGAAACGCGAATTTATATCAACTAACTTATTGAAAAAATGGTGATCCCGACGCGATTCGAACGCGTGACCCCCAGATTAGGAATCTGGTGCTCTATCCTGCTGAGCTACGGGACCACTTGGATGCCATGCATACAAAAGGCTTGGCGGGAAGCCAAGCCTTAATTGTTGTCAGAGGCCGAGGCGTTGTTCGGCGAGGCGGACCCAGTAGGAGATGCCATGGGCGATGGCGTCGTCGTTGAAGTCGTAGGCCGGGTTGTGGAGGCCGGCGCTGTCGCCGTTACCGATGAAGATGAAGGCGCCGGGGCGGGCGTTCAGCATGTAGGAGAAGTCCTCGCCGCCCATCATCGGATCGATCTCGGGATTGACGTTGCCTTCGCCGGCAATGGCGCTGGCGACAGTGATGGCATGCTCGGTCTCATCAGGGTGGTTGACGGTGACGGGATAATTGCGATGGAAGCTGATCTCGGCCTCGGCGCCGTGGGCGGCGACCAGTCCCTCGACGATCTGCCGGAACCGGGTCTCGGCCAGCGTGCGTATCTCGGGGTCGAGGGTGCGGACCGTGCCGGCGAAGGTCGCATCGTTCGGAATGACGTTATGGGCGAAACCGGCATTGAACTTGGTCACGGAGACGACGACTGAGCGCAGCGGATCGGTGGTGCGCGAAGCGATCATCTGCAGGTTCGAAACGATCTGGGCGCCGATGGCGATCGGGTCGATCGTCCGGTGCGGCTGGGCGGCGTGGCCGCCGCGGCCCTTGATGGTGACGGTGAATTCGTCGGTTGCCGCCATGATCGCGCCCTTGCGGATGGCGAACTGTCCCACAGGCAGGCCCGGCAGGTTGTGCATGCCGTAGACTTCTTCGATCTCGAAGCGCTCCATCATGCCGTCCTTGACCATCAGGTTGCCGCCGCCGCCGCCTTCTTCGGCGGGCTGGAAGATGACGGCGACATTGCCGTTGAAATTGCGGGTTTCGGCCAGATATTTCGCAGCGCCGAGCAGCATGGCGGTGTGGCCGTCATGGCCGCAGGCATGCATCTTGCCCGGGGTCTTCGACGCCCAGGGCTTGCCGGTGATCTCCGTCAGCGGCAGGGCGTCCATGTCGGCGCGCAGGCCCACCGTGCGGCCGCCTTCGCCCTTGCCCTTGATCAGGCCGACAACGCCTGTGCGGCCGATGCCGGTGACGATCTCGTCGACGCCGAATTCCTTGAGTTTTTCGGCGACGAAAGCGGCCGTGTTTTCCACAGCGAAGAGGAGTTCGGGCCGCGCGTGAATATGGCGGCGCCATTCGGCGACTTCGTCCTGCAGTTCGGCGGCTCTGTTCAAAATCGGCATATTGGCGTTCCTGTTATGAAATCCCGGCGATCGTTCATCGCTTCACAAGGGTGTGAAGCTGTGCAAATTGCTTCGTCAATGACCTTTGCCATGTCATAGCCATATAGGCTAGATAGATGAAGCTTTCGAGATTTCCTGATATCTGAAGGATGAGCCGTGTCGACGAGCCACTTTAGTTTATTTGCCGCCTCCTTGCGGCAGCTTAGCTTCATAGTTGCCGCGACTGCCGGTTTTCTTGCCTCCGTTCCGCTCGCCGAGGCCAACCCGCGTATTCTCGTCGACGTGCAGAGCGGTCGCGTGCTGGACCATGAAGAAGCCTTCCGCAAATGGTATCCGGCCTCGCTCACCAAGCTGATGACCGTCTATACGGTGTTCGATGCGATCCGCGCCGGTCAGATCAGCCTCGACACGCCGATCGTCATGAGCAAGCGCGCCGCCGCGCAGCCGCCCGCCAAGATGTATTTCAAGCCGGGCCAGAAGCTGACGCTCGACAGCGCGCTGAAGATCCTGATGGTAAAATCGGCCAACGACATTGCGGTCGCTGTCGCCGAAGCCGTCGGCGGCACCCAGGAAGCCTTCGTGACGCGGATGAACGGCGCGGCGCTGAAGCTCGGCATGACGGATTCGCATTTCATCAATCCGAACGGCCTGCCTGGCAAGGGTCAGTACACGACGGCACGCGACCTCGCGGTGCTCACGGTGGCGCTGCGCCGCGATTTTCCGCAATATGCCGGCTATTTCTCGCTGGAGGGCTTCACGACAGGCCAACAGAACGTGCCGAGCCTCAATCTGCTGATCGGCCGGTTCGCCGGTGCTGACGGCATGAAGACCGGTTTCATCTGCGCCTCGGGTTTCAACCAGATCGGCTCGGCGACGCGCAACGGGCGCACGCTCGTCTCAGTCGTGCTCGGCACGGATAGCCTTGCGGCGCGCGCCGATGCGACGGCGAACCTTCTGCAGAAAGGCTTCACCGCCCAGCTTCCCGCCAGTGATACGCTGGGTTCGCTGAAGCCTTACGGGCAGGGCCGGGATCAGGTCGCCGACATTACCGCCGATATCTGCAGCGCCAAGGGCGCCAAGATACGCAGCGAAACGCGTGACGAGGTCGGCCGCATGAAGGTGCAGTCGCCCTACATCCAGGAAATGGACCACGAGCCGCAATTCGTCTTTGCCGGCCTCATTCCAGGCCAGGATCAACAGCCGGCTCCGCAGCCGGAAAAAGTGGCGGGCGGCGATACGGCGGGAACGATCGCCAACGTGCCGGTGCCACTGCCGCGCCCGACGGCTTTCTAGGGACAATCGACATGAGCGCGCTCAACGACAGGATTCCGGTCACCATCCTGACGGGCTTTCTCGGCGCCGGAAAATCGACGCTGCTCAACCGCATCCTTAGAGATGCCGTCATGAAGGATGCGGCCGTCATCATCAACGAGTTCGGCGATGTCGGCATCGACCATCTTCTGGTCGAAAGCTCCGGCGATTCGATCATCGAGCTATCGGATGGATGCCTCTGCTGTACCGTGCGCGGCGAACTTGTGGATACGCTGGCGAACCTGATGGATGCCGTGCAGACGGGCCGCGTCAAGCCGGTGAAGCGCGTCGTCATCGAGACGACCGGCCTTGCCGATCCCGCGCCCGTGATGCAGGCGATCATGGGAAATCCTGTTATCGCCCAGAATTTCGAGCTCGACGGCGTCGTGACCGTCGTCGATGCGGTGAACGGGCTGCAAACGCTCGACAATCACGAGGAAGCGCGCAAGCAGGTGGCGGTCGCCGACCGGCTGATCATCTCGAAAAAGTCGATGACCGAGCAAGCGGATGCCTTGGAAAAGCGCCTCAGGATGCTCAATCCGCGCGCCGCGATGATGAATGCCGACAGCGCCGAGGCGGGCAGTGCCGCGGTGCTGGTGAACGGCCTCTACGACCCCACGACAAAGATCGCCGATGTCGGCCGCTGGCTGCAGGACGAGGATGCACACGAGGCGCATCATCATCATGATCACGATCACAATCACAATCATGATCATAATGGCGATCATCATGGCCATCACCACCATCATCACGGTCACGCGGATCAGGACCCGCACGACGTCAACCGTCACGATGCCTCGATCCGGTCCTTCTCCATCGTCGAGGAGAAGCCGATCGATCCGATGGCGCTCGACATGTTCATTGATCTCCTGCGCTCGGCCCATGGCGAGAAGCTGCTGAGGATGAAGGCGATCGTTTCCGTCTCCGACCGGCCGGATCGGCCTCTGGTGCTGCACGGCGTGCAGAGCATATTCCATCCGCCGGTGCGGCTTCCCGCCTGGCCGGGGGAAGACCGGCGCACACGCATGGTATTGATCACCCGGGATCTGCCGGAGGCTTTCGTCAAGGATCTCTTCGACGCCTTCCTTGGCAAGCCGCGCATCGACATGCCGGACCGTGCGGCGCTGTCCGACAATCCGCTCGCCATTCCCGGACTACGAATTTAGCCTTTGCGGATCAGGAAGCGGTGACCGGTTTCGGTCTTTTCGGTCTCGATCAATTCGTGGCCGTCCTCATTGCAGAAGTGCGGCATGTCGATCACGGCAAGCGGGTCTGTCGTGTCGACCTGAATGAGCGCCCCGCTTGCCATGGCGGCGAGCTTCTTGCGTGTCTTGATCACGGGGAACGGGCATTTCAGGCCACGAAGATCGTAAAGAACGGGGTTCAAGCCGTTCAGTTCCTCGCCCAGAATTTCCAGAACGGCTTCTTTGCCGCGACTTCCGCCGTCTCCTGCGGTTCGGGCGCGGCAAAGGCCAGCGGATTCTGCATCGGCACCGGTACGACTGCAGGTACTGCTTCGGCGACTGCCGTTGGCTGCAATGGGGCAGGTGTCGCAGGCGTGGCGCCGGTCGCGGTCTTGGCGGTGAGGCTCTGGGCGGTGCGCTTGGCCATCATGTCTTCGAGTTCTGCGACCTTGACCATGCGTCCGGCTTCGAGCGATGTGCCGGTCGGTGCAAAAGCGAGCTCGCGGCCTTTGCGCAGCTTGGCGACCACGGCCTTCCGCTCGGCCTCGGACGGATCGTACCAGGCCATGCCGTCAAATTTGCTCATCGCCTTGGCATAGTCGGCGTCATAGGTCTTACCGTAGGAGGCAAGGGCAGCCGTCAGCGCCGGCGGCGTCGACATGGCAGGGCATTTGCCGGCGGCGTTGAAGGCGCCGCCATCGGTTGCCTGCTGGTTGAAGACGTATTTCTTCTCGCAGACGTTCACCTCGGGCGGGCGCTTCGTCACTTCGAAATTGTCGTAGCCGACCTTCAGCATCTTCCAGAAGTCGTAGTTCGTGTCGAGGCGATGCTTGACCATGTTTTCCGCCGTCATGCGGAAGGGGAAGGCCTGCAGCTGCACCGTCGACTGGCCGCCCTTGAAGGCGTCGCGAGCAAAGGCGTAGATCTCGAGCACCTGCTGGTCGGTCATCGAATAGCAGCCCGACGACGAGCAGGCGCCATGGATCATCAGATCGGAGCCGGTGCGGCCGTTCACCGCGTCGTAGCGGTTCGGGAAGCCGGTGTTGATGGCCAGATAATATTTCGAGTTGGGGTTGAGGTTGGCGCGCGTCAGCTCGTAGAAGCCTTCCGGCGCCTGCCGGTCGCCGGTCTTGACCTTCGGACCGAGACGGCCGGACCAGGCGCAGATCTTGTAATCGGCGATCTTGTCGAAACGGTTGTCGGTCTTGGCCTTCCAGATCTCCATCGCACCTTCCTCCTTGAAGATGCGGATCATGATCGGCGAATTGCGGTCCATGCCCTTGGCGGCCATGGCGGTAAGGATGTGAGAGGGAAGCGGCTGCTCGACCTTGTTCTTGACCGTGGAAAGATCGACCTGCGCGGTTTCCAACGCGTCATTGCAGCCGGCCAGAGCCAGCGCCATGAGGGAAACATAGGCAAAATGACGTATGCGCATCCAAACTAGCCCATAAAGATAATGCGTCCCGGTCCGCCTATGGAGTCCGGGCACGAAGCGGAATCATAAGTGGCTTATACTTCACAAATTCTTAACAGCCTATGACTTGCCCGGAACACCCCCGCAAGCGCAAATGTCACAGATAACATTAATGTGGCCAAGGTTTGGCCTCAATCCTCAAC
Organism: Rhizobium pisi; assembly: GCF_003938655.1. GTDB lineage: Bacteria > Pseudomonadota > Alphaproteobacteria > Rhizobiales > Rhizobiaceae > Rhizobium > Rhizobium pisi. The sequence continues at coordinate 34,048 of NZ_RJJT01000026.1, read as the reverse complement.
GGTCGAGGTCTTACCCTAAAGATTGCGGCCCATATTCAGGAATTTCTGCCGCCGCTCGTTGCGCAGCTGTTCGCCGGAACGCGATGCCATTTCGCCGAGCGCATTGGCGATCACATCGCCGGTTGCCGCTATCACACTGTCGGGGTCGCGATGCGCGCCGCCGAGCGGCTCGGAAATGATGCCGTCGATGACGCCGAGCGATTTCAGGTCCTCGGCGGTGATCTTCATGTTGGTCGCCGCTTCCCGGGCGCGGGTGGAATCGCGCCAGAGGATGGAGGCTGCCCCTTCCGGCGAGATGACGCTGTAGATCGAATGCTCGAGCATATAGACCCGGTTGCCGGTAGCGATCGCAATCGCGCCACCTGAGCCGCCTTCGCCGATGACGACGGAAACGAGGGGAACCTTGACCCCGAGACACATTTCCGTCGAACGGGCGATCGCCTCGGCCTGGCCGCGCTCTTCGGCACCGACGCCGGGATAGGCGCCTGCTGTATCCACCAGCGAAATGACGGGCAGGCCGAAACGATCGGCCATTTCAAGGATGCGGATCGCCTTACGGTAGCCTTCCGGCCGCGGGCTGCCGAAATTGTGCTTCAGTCTGCTTTTGGTGTCGTTGCCCTTTTCCTGGCCGATGACGGCGACGGGCTGGCCGCGGAAGCGGGCAAGACCCGCCTGGATCGCGGCGTCCTCGGAAAACTTGCGGTCGCCGGCGAGCGGCGTGAATTCCTGAAACAGCGTCTTGGCGTAGTCGACGAAATGCGGGCGCTGCGGATGGCGGGCGACCTGCGTCTTCTGCCAGGGGTTCAGCTTGGAATAGATTTCAACGATCGCCTCACGGACGCGAACCTCCAGCCTGCCGATCTCATCGGTGGTGTCGATACTCTCGTCTTCCGTTGCGAGCTTCTTCAGCTCGATGATCTTGCCTTCGAGGTCGGAGATCGGCTTTTCGAAGTCGAGATAATTGTGCATGAGGTGCGTTTCCGTTCCTTGTGCCTCGGGGCGTTTTCCTGGCTCCGCCCCTTGTCGCCGGTCCTATTCGTGCTTTTTCGCCTGTTTGGCAAGGGGGTGATGCGTCTGGACAAGCTGCTGCAGCCTCTCTTCGAGGACATGGGTGTAGATCTGCGTGGTCGAAATGTCCGAATGGCCGAGGAGTTCCTGCACGACGCGCAGATCCGCGCCATTGGCAAGCAGGTGGCTCGCAAAGGCGTGGCGCATGACATGCGGTGAAATCAGCGACGGCGTCAGGCCGGCGCGGATCGCCAGGTTCTTCAGGTCGCGGGCAAAAACCTGGCGCGGCAGGTAGCCTTCCCTGGAGGCGGCAGGAAACAGCCAGGGGCTTTCCTGCGGCTCCTTGGCGGCGGCGTTTTCGGCCGCCAGCAGGCGCCCGTAGGATTTGAGCGCCGTTATCGCCGAATGCGAGAGCGGCACCAGCCGCTCCTTGTTGCCCTTGCCGCGGATCATCAGGAAGCGGCCCTCCTGGTCGAGCACGCGGGCGGGAAGCGAGACGAGCTCGCTGACGCGCATGCCTGTGGCGTAGAGCAGTTCCAGGAGTGCCAGCATACGCAGGCGCTGCAATTGGCCGGGTGCCGGATCATCGGCCTCGGCCTGCGCCTGAGAAAGCAGCTGGCTCACCTCTTCGACGCCCATCGTCTTCGGCAGGGGGCGTCCGTTCTTCGGCGCGTCCAGGATACCTGTGGGGTCGTCGGTGCGAATGCCTTCGGCGTAGAGGAACTTGTAGAACTGGCGCATGGCCGCAAGCCGGCGCGCCTGCGAAGAGGGCTTGAAGCCCTGGCCGGCGAGCGAAGAGAGATAGGCAGCAAGATCGGCGGAGGCGGCTTCGATGAGCCGGATGCTGCGGCCGTTCAGGAAGGAGAGGACGTCTTCGAGGTCGCGCTCATAGGATTGCAGCGTGTTGGCGGCAGCACCCCGTTCGGCGCTCATCATTTCCAGGAAGGATTCCACATGGACGCGGCCGAGATCCCTCATGTCCTCACTTCCTGGTCGCATCGATCGTGCCCGTCGCAGGCGGGTTGACCCGCTCGGACGGAATGCGGATCGTTACGTCGCGCTGCTGCGGCTCCACGAAGGTCACAAGCGCCCACATCGCTCCGTAGACCGTCCCGGCGAGGATCGCGCAGAAGAACAGGAAACGGAACAAGGTCGGCATATCCGGCAACTCCTTCATGCTCTGCTTCTGTTATAAGAAGCATATTCGCAAGTGCAAGAAGCGCTATTCAAGCCACGATTCCCTTGTCCGCGACTTGACGCTCCACCTGCATTTGTCGATACGGTTTGCAAACAAAGTGTGAATGGACCGATGAGTGACCCACTGCTGACCGTTGCTGACAGCCTGAAAGACAGAGCTCGCGCCGCGCTCGGTTCACGCAATCTGATCCTCGTCGGCCTGATGGGTGCTGGAAAATCTTCCGTCGGGCGCATCCTCGCCAGCCAGCTCGGCATTCCCTTCATCGACAGCGATCACGAAATCGAGCGCGTTTCGCGCATGACGATCGCCGAACTTTTTGCAGCCTATGGCGAGGAAGAGTTCCGGGCGCTGGAAACGCGGGTCATCAAACGGCTCCTGAAAAACGGGCCGCGTGTGGTCTCCACCGGCGGCGGCGCCTTCGTCAACGAACGGACGCGCCGGCATATCAAGAAGGGCGGACTTTCCGTTTGGCTGAAGGCGGATCTCGATGTGCTCTGGGAGCGGGTCAACAAGCGCGACACGCGACCGCTGCTCAAGACCGAAAATCCGAAGCAGACGCTCGAAAACCTGATGAACGCGCGTTATCCGATCTATGCGCTGGCTGACCTCACCGTGCTCTCGCGCGACGTGCGCAAGGAAATCATGGCCGACGAAGTGCTGAAGGCCGTGGTCGAAGCTCAAAAAGAAAGTGCAGCGTCATGAATGCGATAACCTCCGCTCCCGCCGTCCAGACGGTGCATGTGCCGCTCGGCGAGCGGGCCTATGATATCCTGATCGGGCCGGGGCTGATCGCACGGGCCGGCGCCGAGATCTCCTCCCGCCTCAAGGGCCGCAAGGCGGCCATCGTCACCGACGAGCATGTGGCGCCGCTCTATCTCGAAGCGCTCGTGGCAAGCCTCGATGCGGCGGGTATCGTCGCGGCCAAGGTGGTCCTGCCGGCCGGCGAGAAGACGAAGAGCTTCGAACATCTGATCACGGTCTGCGACAAGGTGCTCGAGGCCCGTGTCGAACGCAACGACTGCGTCATCGCGCTCGGCGGCGGCGTCATCGGCGACCTCTCGGGATTTGCGGCCGGCATCATCAGGCGCGGCGTGCGCTTCGTGCAGGTGCCGACTTCGCTGCTGGCGCAGGTCGATTCCTCCGTCGGCGGCAAGACCGGCATCAATTCCCGCCACGGCAAGAATCTGATCGGCGTCTTCCATCAGCCGGATCTGGTTCTGGCCGATACGGATGTGCTGAACACGCTGAGCGAACGCGAATTCCGCGCCGGTTACGCCGAGGTCGCAAAATACGGGCTGATCGACAAGCCTGACTTTTTCGCCTGGCTGGAAGCCAACTGGAAGGCGGTTTTTACAGGTGGGTCCGCGCGCATCGAGGCGATTGCCACCAGTTGCCAGGCAAAGGCCGACGTCGTCGTCGCCGACGAGCGGGAAAACGGGCAGCGGGCGCTGCTTAATCTCGGCCACACTTTCGGCCATGCGCTGGAAGCGGCGACGGCCTATGACAGCAGCCGCCTCGTGCATGGCGAGGGCGTTTCGATCGGCATGGTGCTGGCGCATGAATTCTCCGCGCGGATGAACCTTGCAAGCCCCGACGATGCGCGCCGTGTCGAGCGACACCTGAGAGAGGTTGGCCTGCCGACCCGCATGTCTGAGATTCCTGGCGAACTGCCGCCGGCCGAAACACTGATGGACGCGATTGCCCAGGACAAGAAGGTCAAGAGCGGTAAGCTCACCTTCATCCTGACGCGCGGCATCGGCCAGTCCTTCGTCGCCGACGACATTCCCGCCTCCGAAGTGATCAGCTTTCTCCGGGAAAAACACCCTTGACCGCGGTCGAAGGCGCTCTTGCATTTCTCGTGGCGTATTGGCCGGAAATCCTTTCGATTGCGGCGCTCGTGCTCATGTCTGCCTTCTTTTCCGGCTCGGAGACTGCGCTGACGGCCGTTTCGCGCAGCCGCATCCATACGCTGGAGGCAAACGGCGACGAGCGCGCCGGCCTCGTTAGGCAACTGATCGAACGTCGCGACCGGCTGATCGGCGCGCTGCTCATCGGCAACAATCTCGCCAACATCCTGTCGTCCTCGATCGCCACCAGCCTTTTTCTCGGACTGTTCGGCAATTCCGGCGTGGCGCTGGCGACGCTGGCGATGACCGTCATCCTGGTCATCTTTGCGGAGGTGCTGCCGAAGAGCTGGGCGATTTCGACGCCCGATCGCTTCGCCCTTGCCGTGGCATTTCCAGCCAAGCTCTTCGTTGCCGTCGTCGGCCCGGTTTCCTCCTTTGTCAACGCCATCGTGCGATGGATTCTTTCGCTGTTCGGCATCAATCTCTCACGGGAGGTCTCGATGTTGACGGCGCATGAGGAACTGCGCGGCGCCGTCGATCTCCTGCACCGCGAGGGATCGGTCGTAAAGGCAGACCGCGACCGCCTTGGCGGCGTACTTGATCTCAGCGAGCTGGAACTCTCCGACATCATGGTCCATCGCACCGCGATGCGGGCGATCAATGCCGACGATTCGCCGGAAGCGGTGGTGCGCGCCATTCTTGAAAGCCCTTACACGCGCATGCCGCTGTGGCGCGGCACGATCGACAACATCATCGGCGTCGTCCATGCCAAGGATCTCTTGCGGGCGCTTGCCGAGCCCAACATGGAGCCGCAGAACCTCGATATCGTGAAGATCGCGCAGAAGCCGTGGTTCGTGCCTGACAGCACGAACCTCGAAGACCAGCTCAATGCCTTCTTGCGCCGCAAGCAGCATTTCGCCGTCGTCGTCGACGAATATGGCGAGGTGCAGGGCATCGTCACGCTGGAGGATATTCTGGAGGAAATCGTCGGCGACATTTCCGACGAACACGATATCGAGATGCAGGGCGTGCGCCAGGAGGCGGACGGTTCCGTCGTCGTCGACGGCGGCGTGCCGATCCGCGACCTGAACCGCGCGCTCGACTGGAACCTGCCAGACGAGGAGGCAACGACGATCGCGGGCCTGGTCATTCACGAATCCATGACTATCCCGGAAGAGCGCCAGGCTTTTACCTTCCACGGCAAGCGTTTCATCGTCATGAAGCGGGAGAAGAACCGGATCACCAAGCTGCGCATCCGTCCCGCGCAGGAAGACGACACGAAACCCGGCTGATCCCCGCTTGGATTGCGGGCGGCGGATATCCATATAGGCTGTGCCGCTACCAGCGGGTCGGTTCACCGGGTGCCGCCGGTTCGACGGCGAGCGCGTGCAATCCGGCATCGAGTTCCGGTTTCAACAGGTCGGTGATCGCCCGGTGGCGCGCCAGCCGCGACATGCCGGCGAATTGTGCCGAAACGATCCTCACCCGCATGTGGGTTTCGCCGGTGCCTGTGATGTCGGGCTGATGGCCGGCATGCAGATGGCTCTCGTCGATGACGCTCAGGCGTTCGGGCGCGAAGGCTTCGACAAGTTTTTCTTCGATGCGGGTCCGCAGGGTCATCATCCGGTCTTGCTGCTTCGCGAAAAGGGTTCCCACCAAGCCAGCAACATTCCCATTTGTCAATTCTTGTTGTCGCCTCGCGGCAGCCCCATAATTAGCGCCGTCATGAGACTTGATTCCAAATATTTCGACCGCATCCGAACACGTCGCAAACGCGAGCAGGAGGCAGAGCAGGCGCCGCCTACCTGTCAGTGGGACGGCTGTGACAAGAAGGGCTCGCATCGCGCTCCCGTGGGACGCAATGCGGAGGGCCAGTTCTTTTTGTTCTGCTTCGAGCACGTCAAGGAATACAACAAGGGCTACAATTATTTCTCCGGGCTCTCGGACGGCGAGATCGCGCGCTATCAGAAAGAGGCGATCACCGGCCACCGGCCGACATGGACCGTCGGCGTCAACAAGGCGGCGAAAGACAGCCCGTTGCATTCGGAGGTCCGCTCCGGCGCCTACACCCGCGTTCGCGATCCATTCGGCTTCGTCAAGGAAGGCGGCGGTAAGGGCAGCGGGCCGCGTTTTCCCCAGGCGCGCAAGCTGAAATCGCTGGAAAGCAAAGCTTTCGACACGATGGGCCTTCACGCCAACGCGACGTCGGCTGAAATCAAGAGCCGCTACAAGGAACTGGTCAAGAAGCACCATCCGGATGCCAATGGCGGCGATCGTGGCTCGGAGGAGCGTTTCCGCGCCGTCATCCAGGCCTATCAATTGTTGAAGCAGAACGGTTTTTGTTAATTCCCGTCCTTGCTCTTGGGCTTCAATCGGGTATGGTCCAAATCGGCTGAGGCCGCAGGCAAACGCGGCATATATTTGCGCGTTTTCCTGACATCGCCTCCGCCGACCTTCCGGACGCGGCGTTTCTTGTCCGGGACTCTTTCAAGAATGCTCGCAAGCGGTCATTATCCCGCCGAGGTTTCGTTTCAGTCCCGGAGAAGTATCGCCGACGTTCCGACCTGGACGGGCGCGGACAAAATCGCGGCGTCACGGTTGCGACATGGCCTGAGACAGTATGGCCGGGTGGCTTCACCCGCCTTGGAGACATGATGAGCAAGATCGACCTCGATATATCAGAACTGCCCGACACCACCGTTTCGGTCCGCGAGACCTTCGGTATTGAATCCGACATCCGCGTTCCCGCCTACAGCAAGGGCGACGCCTATGTGCCTGATCTCGACCCCGATTACCTGTTCGACCGTGACACGACGCTCGCCATTCTCGCAGGCTTCGCGCATAACCGCCGCGTGATGATCTCCGGCTATCACGGCACGGGCAAGTCCTCGCATATCGAGCAGGTGGCGGCGCGGCTCAACTGGCCCTGCGTGCGCATCAACCTCGACAGCCATGTCAGCCGTATCGATCTCGTCGGCAAGGATGCGATTGTCGTCAAGGACGGGCTGCAGGTGACCGAATTCAAGGACGGCATTCTGCCCTGGGCCTATCAGCACAATGTCGCGCTCGTCTTCGACGAATACGATGCCGGCCGCCCCGACGTGATGTTCGTCATCCAGCGCGTGCTGGAATCCTCCGGTCGCCTGACCTTGCTCGATCAGAGCCGCGTCATTCGGCCGCATCCGGCTTTCCGCCTGTTTGCAACCGCCAATACGATCGGCCTCGGCGACACGACCGGCCTCTATCACGGCACGCAGCAGATCAACCAGGCGCAGATGGACCGCTGGTCGATCGTGACGACGCTGAACTACCTGCCGCATGATCACGAAGTGAATATCGTCGCCGCCAAGGTGAAGAGCTTCGGCAAGGACAAGAACGGCCGCGAGACCGTATCGAAGATGGTTCGCGTTGCCGACCTGACGCGCGCTGCCTTCATGAACGGCGATCTCTCCACCGTCATGAGCCCGCGCACGGTCATCACCTGGGCTGAAAACGCCGAGATCTTCGGCGATCTCGCCTTCGCCTTCCGCGTCACCTTCCTCAACAAGTGCGACGAGCTGGAACGTCCGCTGGTTGCCGAGCACTATCAGCGCGCCTTCGGCGTCGAGCTGAAGGAAAGTGCCGCCAACATCGTTCTCGGAGCCTGAGACCGACCGATCATGGCATCTCGCGGTGACAATTCGAAAGCAAAGCCCGGCGCTCCTGTCGACGTCGAGCCATTGCGCCGGGCGATATCGGGCTGCGTGCGCTCGATCGCCGGCGACGGCGATATCGAGGTGACCTTCGCCAACGAACGGCCGGGGATGACCGGCGAGCGCATTCGGCTGCCGGAGCTTTCCAAGCGGCCGACGGCGCACGAGCTGGCGGTGACCCGCGGGCTCGGCGATTCCATGGCGCTGCGCCTTGCCTGCCATGACGAGAAGCTGCATGCGACGATGGCGCCGCAGGGCTCGGACGCCCGGGTGATCTTCGATGCCGTCGAGCAGGCGCGTGTCGAGTCGATCGGCGCGCTGCGCATGGAGGGCATGGCTGCGAATCTGCGCTCCATGACGGAGGAGAAATATTCCAAGGCCAATTTCACCGGCATAGAGCGTCAGGAAGACGCGCCGATCGGTGAAGCCGTGGCGATGATGGTGCGCGAGAAGCTGACCGGCCACCGCCCACCGGCCTCGGCCGGCAAGGTGCTCGATCTCTGGCGCGGCTTCATCGAGGACAAGGCGGGATCGGAACTCGACAACCTTTCGGAGGCGATCAACGACCAGCAGGCCTTCGCCAAGGTCGTCCGCAACATGTTGTCGGCCATGGAAATGGCCGAGGAATACGGTGACGACGACAGCCAGGCCGACGATAACGACCAGTCGGACCAGGAAGACCAGCCGAGCGGCGACGAGCAGGACCAGGACGACGTCGACGAGGATGCCGGCACCGACGCCGCGCCTGTCGAGGACAGCGAGGTCGCCGACGAGCAGATGGAGGACGGCGAGACCGAAGGCGCCGAAATCTCTGACGACGACATGATGGAAGAGGGCGAGGACGATTCGGAAACACCCGGCGAGACCCGCCGCCCGAACACGCCTTTCGCCGATTTCAACGAGAAGGTCGATTATCACGTCTTTACCGAAGAGTTCGACGAGATCATCACGGCCGAGGAACTCTGCGATGCCGCTGAGCTGGAGCGCCTGCGCGCCTTCCTCGACAAGCAGCTGGCGCATCTGCAAGGCGCGGTCGGGCGGCTCGCCAACCGGCTGCAGCGCCGCCTGATGGCGCAACAGAATCGCGCCTGGGATTTCGATCTGGAAGAGGGCTATCTCGATTCGGCCCGGCTGCAGCGCATCATCATCGATCCGATGCAGGCGCTCTCCTTCAAGATGGAGCGCGACACGCAATTCCGCGACACTGTTGTCACCCTGCTCATCGACAATTCCGGTTCGATGCGCGGCCGACCGATCACGGTTGCCGCCACCTGCGCCGACATTCTTGCCCGCACGCTGGAGCGCTGCGGCGTCAAGGTCGAAATCCTCGGCTTCACGACGAAGGCGTGGAAGGGCGGGCAGGCGCGCGAAAGCTGGCTTGCCGGCGGCAAGCCGCAGACGCCGGGCCGCCTCAACGACCTGCGCCACATCATCTACAAGTCGGCGGACGCGCCGTGGCGGCGGGCACGCTCCAATCTCGGGCTGATGATGCGTGAGGGCCTGCTCAAGGAAAATATCGACGGCGAGGCGCTGATCTGGGCGCACAATCGCCTGCTCGCACGCCGCGAGCAGCGCCGTATCCTGATGATGATCTCGGACGGCGCGCCGGTCGACGATTCGACGCTGTCGGTCAATCCGGGCAATTATCTCGAGCGACACCTTCGCGCCGTCATCGAGCAGATCGAGACGCGCTCGCCAGTGGAACTGCTGGCAATCGGCATCGGTCATGACGTGACGCGCTACTATCGCCGCGCCGTGACGATCGTCGATGCGGACGAGCTTGCCGGCGCGATGACCGAGCAGCTTGCCTCGCTCTTCGAAGATCAATCCGCCCAGCCGCGCGGCGGCCGGCTACGCCGTGCCGGCTGACGCCGTTCCCGGAAACCGCCCGGCATGACGCTCAAGCGCCTTTGCCGCGCGGCTGCGACCGCCCTCTGCATCGCAGCCGGCGCTTCGCCGGCATGGGCGGGCGCCGAGGTGCCGGTCATTAGCCGGCAAATTTCGGATTTCAGGATCGGCTCGTCGGAGACGAAATTCGGCTCGCTGGAATTTCTCGGCGGGCTGGAAATGGTTTCCAGCAGGGCGCTGTTCGGCTCGCTCTCCTCCATTCGCTTCCGGCCGGACCAAAAGCATTTCGTCGTCGTACTTGACACTGGCCAGTGGTTGACCGGCAGCATCGAACGCGATGCCAAGGGCAGGCTTTCGGGTCTTTCGGATGTCGAGATCACGCCGATGAAGAACCGCTCGGGCCGCAGCTTCGAGGGCAAGGGGCATATGGATGCCGAGGGCCTGGCGCTCGATGGCGACCGGGTGCTGGTCTCCTTCGAGCAGGATCATCGTGTCGATGTCTATCCCGATCCCGGTTTTGCCGAGTCGGGTGCGATCGCCACTCTGCCGATCCTCATTCCGCTCAAGATGCTGAGCGACAATCGCGGCATCGAGACCATTACCGTGGCGCCCGCATCCAGCCCGCTGCAAGGGGGCGTGGTCGTCGTCTCCGAGCGCGGTCTCGACAGTGAGGGCAACCGGATGGCGGCCATTCTCAGCGGGCCGCTGAAGGGGCGTTTCTCGGTCGAGCGCGACGGTGCCTTTGATGTCACCGACGGCGCCTTCCTGCCGAATGGCGATCTGCTGCTGCTGGAGCGCCGCTTCAACATGGCCGAAGGCATCGGCATGCGCCTTCGGCGTATCAAGGGCGCCGACATCCGGCCGGGCGCCGTCGTTGACGGCGAACTTCTGCTCGAAGGCAATTTCAACTCGCAGATCGACAACATGGAAGGCCTCGACGCCTTCCAGGCGGCCGACGGCACGACCCATATCATTCTGGTGTCGGACGACAATCATTCGATCCTGCAGCGCAATCTGATGCTGGAATTCCGCCTCTCCGATTAGGCTTCAGACGGCTGTCATATGCCTTGGCTATCGGAATGAGCCGCAATCGGCCGATCTGCGGCATCAGGAAGCAACATTCGGAGGGAAGTCATGGTGCATGTCCATGTCATGGGCGCGTCCGGTTCCGGCACGACATCGCTCGGCCGTGCGCTCGCCGAAAAGCTCGATATCGCCCATCTCGACACCGACGACTTTTTCTGGCTGCCGACCGATCCGCCGTTCACGAGGCCGAGGGATGCCGACGAGCGCATCCGGCTGCTGCTCGACGAGGCGGCGCGCCATGACGGCTGGGTCCTTTCCGGCTCGGCGCTGAAATGGGGGAGGCCGATCGAGCCGCTCTATGATCTGATCGTGTTTCTCAGGATCGAGCCGGAGCTTCGAATGGCGCGGATCCGTGCGCGCGAGATCGCCCGATACGGAAAAAGGATCGGGCCTGGCGGCGATATGGAAGTCAAGAGCGGGGAATTCATGGAATGGGCGGCCAGTTACGATACGGCCGGTCCCGAACGCCGCAGTCTTGCTGCGCATGAGCAATGGCTGGAAACGCAGACGGCGCCAGTATTGCGGCTCGATTCATCGCGAGACATCGATGATCTCGTCGCAGAAGTTCTCCTGCATCCTGCCATCGCTGCCAGTGCGGTCCGACGGCGGCGGTAATTTCGGGGCGATTCTCAGCCGGCGCGCGCAGGCTGCATCGGCCGCAGCACGTTCATCAGCGCGCCGTAAGGAAGCAGCATGACGAGGCCGACGATCATCTTCACGGCGAAATCGCCGAGCGCCCAGGAAATCCAGCGCGGGGCTTCGGCGGCCAACACGCCGAGGATCGGAGCCGATTCGAGCGCGAAAGGCTCGTTCGGGCCGAGGAAGACGAAAAATGCGGCAAAGGAAAGCGAGAAGAACATCACCGTATCGAGCGCCGAGCCGATCAGCGAGCCGACGAGCGGCGCGCGCCACCAGGCCTGGCGGCGAAGACGGTTGAAGACGGCGATATCGAGCAGCTGTCCGGCGAGGTAGGCCGAGCCGGAGGCGATCGCTATGCGCGGCACCGAGGTGAAGAAGGAGAGGCTAACGCCGACGACGAAACCGGCAAAGACGACCTTGCGGGCGGCCTGCGGGCCGAACTGGCGGTTGGTCAGGTCGGTGATCAGGAAGGCGACCGGATAGGAGAAGGCGCCCCAGGTCAGGATATCGGCAAGGTTGATGCCGGCGACTTCGGCGTTCAGCGGAAACTGGACGAGGAAGTTGGAAGCGACGACGACGAGCGTCATCAGGGCGACATAGGCAAGGGTATAGCGGGTCTTCAGCATTTTTTTATCCTGGGTGATGCCACCAGTTGAAGAGACAGACCGGCAAAGCAAAAGGCTTGTCCGGTATTATCCGTTCAAGCCTTTTGAAGCCGTATGAAAGAAGGGCAGAAGCTTACGCTGCAACAGCGGCTTCGGCGGTCTTCTTGACGATCTGACGGCGCAGCAGACGCGCGCGCATCGAGAGGTCGTTTTCGCTGGCCTTCAGCAGGAAGGCATCGAGACCGCCACGGTGCTCGACGGAGCGAAGAGCGGCAGCCGAAACGCGAAGACGGTAACGCTGGTTGAGAGCGTCTGAGATCAGCGTAACCTGGCACAGGTTCGGCAGGAACCGGCGCTTGGTCTTGTTGTTGGCATGGCTGACATTGTTACCAGTCAGGACGGCCTTGCCGGTCAATTCGCACACGCGGGACATGGAACACCTATTCTTGTTTTTCTCGGGCCATCGAATTGCCAATCCCGGCAAAACCAGGCGCGCAATCCAACAGGCATGATTGGAAAGTTGCGGTTCTATAGTCAGACAGGCCGCGCCCGTCAAGCCAAACCTTGGCCTTTCCCGCAATTCTGTCAAAAAGCTGCTGTTTTCTTCCCTTCACGGCGGGAGTATAGAGCGCTCAGCAAGGGCTGCCTGCGCCCGGCAAAACAAGGCTTCACTCATGGCTCATTCGGGCAGACGGATTTTCATTTCGGCCATCGCTGCGCTTCTTGCCATACCGGCATCGGCGGCCGAAATCCAGCATCGGACGGAATATCGGGTGGCGCTCGCCGGCCTGCCGATCGCGCGCGCCGCGTTCCTGACGCAGATCGAGGACGATCACAGCTACAAGATCGCCGGCGACATCAATTCCGCCGGCCTTGCCGACCTCGTCACGACGATCTCGGCGAAGACCAGCGTCACCGGCGTCGTGCGGAACGACAAGCTGCAGGCACTGAAATATTCGCTCTATTACAAGAGCGGCAAGAAGGCCCGTGTCTACGAGGTCAGCTACCGCAACGGCGACATTATCTCGGCAACGACGACACCGCCGCCGAAGCGCCCGAAGAACTGGATCGACGTCACGCCGCGCGACATGCTCTCCGTGCTCGATCCGATTTCCGGCCTGGTCTTCACCGGGGATACCAACGTCTGCTCGCAGACGCTGCCGATTTTCGACGGCGAGACGCGTATGGACCTGGTGCTGTCGCCGAAGGGCGACGAGGATTTTTCGACCGACGGCTTCAAGGGCAAGGCGGTCGTCTGCGGCGTGCGCTTCGTGCCGCGGTCCGGCTACAAGAAGGGCCGCAAGGACATCGACTATCTCAGCAAGAGCAACCGCATGGAAATCTGGTTTGCCAAGTCGGACGCGGCAAATGTATATGCTCCTGTCTATGTGCGCATTCCGACTGAATATGGAATGGTGACGATCACTGCCGTCAAATACGGCAGTGTCGGCTGACGGAGCTTTCGCCTCCGTGAAGGGGGACAGATGAAGCTTCGCGCGACGGCGATCGGTTTTACGGCCATTCTGATGTGGTCATTCCTGGCACTCCTGACGGCCGCTTCCGGCAAGGTGCCGCCATTCCAGCTTTCGGCCATCTGCTTTGCGATCGGTAGCATTCCGGGCCTCATCGTGCTTGTTCTCAACCCTGCGCGGTTGGCACTGCTGAAGCAGCCTGCCCGGGTTTGGGTCACCGGCATTGCGGGTCTCTTCGGCTATCACTTCCTCTATTTCACCGCGCTTCGCAACGCGCCGGCGGTGGAGGCCGGGTTGATCTCCTATCTCTGGCCGCTGCTGATCGTGGTCGGCTCGGCGCTGCTGCCGGGAGAGCGGCTGCGCTGGTATCACGTGGCGGGCGCGCTTGCCGGGCTTTGCGGCACCTTCCTGATCGTCGGCCGCAACGGCATCGATTTCGACGGGGCTTATGCGATCGGTTATGGCGCCGCCTTCCTCTGTGCCTTCACATGGTCGGGCTATTCACTGCTGACGCGGCGTTTCGAGGCCGTCTCCACGGATGTCGTCACCGGGTTCTGCCTTGCGACGTCCATCCTGTCCCTCTTCAGCCATCTCGGCCTGGAGGTGACCGTCTGGCCGGAAACCAGCTTCGAATGGGGCGCTGTCATCGGGCTCGGTCTCTTTCCTGTCGGGGCTGCCTTCTATGCCTGGGATTACGGCGTCAAGAACGGCGATATCCAGATCCTCGGCGCGGCAAGTTATGCCGCGCCGCTGCTTTCGACGCTGATCCTGACGCTGTTCGGATTTGCCGAGCCGAGCTGGCGAATTGTCCTTGCCTGCCTGTTCGTTACCGGCGGAGCGGTGCTGGCCGCCCAGGAAATGTTCCGCCGCAAAATTCCGGCGCAGTCTGCGGCAGCAGAGTAGGCTCTCAGCCGCCGGGCTTCCAATCCGGCGGGGCCATCTCGAAGCTCGAAAATTCGAAGCCGGGCGAAACGGTGCAGCCGACCAGGGTGAAATTTCCCAGGGTTTCTGCCGATTGCCACCAATTGGCGGGAATGACCGCCTGCGGCCGCTCGCCAGTAGCAAGATTGGTTCCGAGGGTCAGGGTCTCGCTTGCTCTTCCGTCTTCCGAACGGTGCAGCGCCAGCGGCGCGCCGGCGTAATGATGCCAGACCTCGGCTGCGTCATGGACGCGGTGCCAGTGGGAGCGTTGTCCCCTGGTCAGGAGATAATAGATTGCCGTCGAGTGGCCCCGTTCTCCGCCTGCCGTGTCGCGGAAGGTCTGGATGTACCAGCCGCCTTCAGGATGCGGCTGCATGCCGAGCGCGCGGATGATCTCTTCCGGCGACATCAAAAATTGTCCTTGCGCTTGCGGATCTCGGCAAAGACCTCCTCGTTCGTCTTGCCTTCCATGACCAGATTGCGGCGGATCACCGGATCGGCGGCGCGCAGGAACGGATTGGTTTCCTTTTCCAAGCCGAGCGTCGTCGGAATGGTGAATTTGCCTTCGGCGCGCAGGGCTTCGATCTCGGCGGCGCGGCGCTTCAGGCGCTCATTGTCGGGATCGACCGTCAGTGCGAAACGGGCGTTGGAAAGCGTATATTCGTGGCCGAAATAGACCGCCGTCTCATCCGGGAGCACGGCGAGTTTCTGCAGCGAGTGCCACATATCGGCGGCGGGGCGTTCGAACAGGCGGCCGCAGCCGAGCGCAAACAAAGTGTCGGCGGCAAAGAGCAGCTTGTCGTCGACGAAGTGATAGCAGATGTGTCCGGCGGTATGGCCGGGCGTTTCGATGACGTTGACCGTGTGATCGCCGAACAGGAAGCTGTCGCCACCGGCCATCGCCCGGTCGAGTCCGGGAATGGCGACCGCCTCGTTGATCGGGCCGATGATTTCGCAGCCGAACCGCTCCTTCAGCGCCAGGTTGGCGGCGACGTGATCGGTGTGGTGATGGGTGGTGAAGATATGGGTGATCTTCCAGCCGCGGCGCGTCGCCGCTTCCAGAATCGGCGCTTCCTCCGGCGCGTCGATCGCCGCGGTAAAGCCTGTCTCCGCGTCGTGCACCAGAACGCCGAAATTGTCGGTGCGGCAGAGAAAAACGTCTAATTCCAAAGGTTTCATCTTCAACTAATCCCTTGTCCCACGACTCTCGCGGGAATGTAGAGAGTCCGGCCTTGAAGTCCAACAGCCCGCTGATAACATTTATCGCAATGCACGCCGATATTGTCGACCTACGTCAGTTCTATCACTCCGAACTCGGACGCCTTGCCGAGCAGTCGATCGCCATGGCGCTGTCGTCGCTCTGGGTGCGGCTGCCGCAAGAGCGCCTGGTCGGCCTCGGCTATGCCGTGCCCTTCCTCGACCGCTTCCAGGCCGATACCGAGCGAACCTTCGCCTTCATGCCGGCCGGGCAGGGCGCGGTGAACTGGCCGATGGGCTCGCTTTCGTCGACGACGCTGGTGTTTGACGAGGAACTGCCGCTACCGGACTCCTCGATCGACCGGGTGCTGATGGTGCATTCGTTGGAATTTGCCGAGAGCCCGCGCGAGACGCTGAAGGAGCTCTGGCGGGTGCTCGCGCCGGGCGGGCGGCTGGTTATCGTCGTGCCGAACCGGCGCGGGGTCTGGGCACGCATGGAGCATACGCCCTTCGGCTCCGGCCGGCCCTATTCGCGCGGCCAGCTGACGCATCTGCTGCGCGAGACGAATTTCACGCCGGGGGCCACGGCCGAGGCGCTGTTTTTCCCACCTTCCAAGCTGAGAGCCATCCTGCGTCTTCGCCGCGCCTTCGAGCGGATTGGCCGAACGCTGTGGCCCGCCTTCTCTGGCGTCATCATCGTCGAGGCGCAGAAGCGGCTCTATCAGGGGCTGCCGGTCGCCGCGCGCGCCTCCCGCCGTGTCTTCGTGCCGGTTCTCGCACCCCACGGCGTGCCGACGACGCGCAGCCGGTGAGCGCGGTCCCGGCTCTCGACAAGAACCGCATTCCGCTTTAATGCCACTTGGTCATTTTCCGGAAAATCCAAGGTCGACCCATGAGCGTTGAGATGAGCAAGCCCGTTCCGCGTCCCGGTATTCTCGATATCGCAGCCTATGTGCCGGGCAAGGAACATGCGCCGGGCGTTGCCCGCGTCTACAAGCTTTCGTCCAATGAAACGCCGCTCGGCGCGAGCCCGAAAGCGATCGAAGCCTTCAAGGCGGCTGCCGATAATCTCGGGCGTTATCCCGACGGGCAGGCGATCGAACTGCGCGAGGCGATCGCCGCCGTGCACGGCCTCAATCCGGCAAACATCCTCTGCGGTAACGGTTCCGACGAACTGCTCGGCCTGCTTTGCCACGTCTATCTCGGCGCCGGCGACGAAGGCATCATCACCGAGCACGGCTTCCTCGTCTACAAGATCCAGATCCTGGGTGCGGGCGCGACCCCCGTCGTCGTTAGGGAAAAGAACCACACCGTCGATGTCGACGCGATTCTTGCCGCGGTGACCGAAAGGACAAAGATCGTCTTCATCGCCAATCCGGGCAACCCCACAGGCACCTATGTTCCCGTCAGCGAAATCCGCCGCCTGCAGGCCGGGCTGCCGAAACACGTCGTGCTCGTGCTCGATGCGGCTTACGCCGAATATGTGCGCCGCAACGATTACGAAGCCGGGATCGAGGTCGTGTCCTCCAACGCCAATGTGGTGATGACCCGCACCTTTTCGAAGGCCTACGGTCTTGCGGCACTGCGTGTCGGCTGGATGTATGCGCCCGCCGACATTGTCGATGCGGTGAACCGCGTGCGCGCGCCGTTCAACCTGAATGCAGCGGCAATCGCCGCCGGTGCCGCGGCCATCCGCGACCAGGCCTTCGTCCAGCAGGCCGTCTCTTTCAATCAGATGTGGGTGGAGACGCTCACAGAGGCCCTCGAAGCGATCGGGTTGAAAGTCACGCCCTCCGTCGCCAATTTCGTCCTCATCCATTTCCCCGATATCGACGGCAAGCGCGCACCGGATGCCGACGAGTTCCTGATGAGCCGCGGTTACATCCTGCGCGCCATGCGCGGCTACGGTTTCGCCAACGCGCTGCGCTTGAGCGTCGGCCCTGAAGAGGCCAATCGCGGCGTCATCGCCGCGCTCGGCGAATTCATGGGACGTCGGGCATGAGCGTGCAATTCGATCGCATCGCGCTGATCGGCATCGGCCTGATCGGCTCTTCGCTGGCCTACGACATAAGGCGGCTCGGCCTTGCGAAAGAGATCGTCGTTGCGACACGCAGCGCCGATACGCTGAAGCGGGCCGAAGAGCTCGGCCTCGGCGACCGCTACACGACGTCTTCGGCGGAGGCTGTCAGGGATGCTGATCTCATCATCGTTTCGGTGCCGGTCGGTGCTTCGGAAAGCGTGGCCAAGGAGATCGCGGGAAGCTTGAAGCCGGGGGCTATTGTCACCGATGTCGGCTCCACCAAGGCCTCGGTGATCGCGCAGATGCAGCCGCATATGCCTGACAATGTGCATTTCATCCCCGGCCATCCGCTGGCCGGCACGGAAAAATCCGGGCCGGATGCCGGCTTTCCCGGCCTCTTCGAAGGCCGCTGGTGCATCTTCACGCCGGTCGCGGGTACTGACGAAACGGCGCTGAAGCGGCTGCGCGGCTTCTGGGAGGCGCTCGGTTCGAAGGTCGACGAGATGGATGCCGAGCACCATGACAAGGTGCTCGCGATCGTCTCGCATCTGCCCCATATCATCGCCTATAACATCGTCGGCACCGCCGACGATCTGGAGACGGTGACGGAGTCCGAGGTCATCAAATATTCGGCCTCCGGCTTTCGCGATTTCACCCGGCTTGCCGCTTCCGACCCGACGATGTGGCGCGACGTCTGCCTGCACAACCGCGATGCGATCCTCGAAATGCTGGCGCGCTTCTCCGAAGATCTCGCCTATCTGCAGCGCGCGATCCGCTGGGGCGAGGGCGACAAGATTTTCGAACTCTTCACCCGCACCCGCACCATCCGCCGCTCGATCATTCAGGCCGGCCAGGATGTCGACGCACCCGATTTCGGCCGCCCTCACGCGCTTGATAAGAAGTAGCCGCCAGCGCTTGAGAGGCGGGACCGGTTAGATCGGCGGAATCCGGCCGAGCGGGATAAAGCCGCTGACGGTGGCGTGGCCGCGATCGACGACGAGATCGACCGAGACCTTGTTGCTGCCTCCGGCCAGCGACTTCAACAGCTTCGTCGCCGTGTTGACGGTCGAGGCGATGTCCGGGAAGGCCTGTTTCAGGCTGTCGCCCCAGGGGCCGAGCTGTTCGATCTCCAGCTTGAATTTTCCGGAGAGAAAACCCTGCTCGTCGAAGGAGAAGGGACCGGTCAGCGTCATCACCTTGCCGTCACCGATATCGGCGACGACGCGGCGCAACTCGCCGGCGGCGCCGTTGAGGCCGTTCCGATCGCTGCCGTCGATCAGGCCGGCCTTGCCGGCGAGGGTGAGATCGATGTTGGCGGAGAGTTTCGGGAAGATCTGCGGCCAGTCCTTGATCGCCGTGTTTGCATCCTGCACGGAGATCGCGCCGTCGAGATCTGCTCCGTTCTGGCGGAGATGAATTTCGGTGTGGGCGGCATCGAAGCTGATGGTCTGGCCGGTGAAGGAGGAGACCGCCGTGGCTTTCAGGCCCTCGATGACGGTCGAGCTGCGGTCAATGCCTTGCAGCCTGGTCACGAGGCTCGATTGCAGGTTCGCCCATTGGGCCGAGATCGAGAGACCGTTGCTGGTGCGGATTTCCGCCGGCGAATCGAGCTCCCAGACGATATGGCCGGGGGCATAGACCTGCGCCGCTGAGCGTAGCGCGCCGAAGCTGGCCGAGACGCCGTTGACATTGTCGTCGACATCGATCTTGGAGCAGAACAGGCCGATGCGGAAGGGATAGCCGCGGAATTCGATATCGGAGCATTCGCCGCTGACGCCTGCCTGATCGCGCGGGGCGATCGCTTTCAGCACTGTGGTCTTCAGCGCCGAGGCCGCATAGAACCAGCCGCCGGTATAAAGCGCGATTACCAGGAGGATGCCGCCGCCCAGCAACCAGAATTTCTTGCTGCTGCTGGATTCGCCGCTGCCGGATCGGCTTGACGCTGCCATGATGTTCTCCAATGGTGAGTCGCAAATGTGATTCCGGTCTGGCGTGCGATATGGACGAATTTTGGGTATTTGGCTACGGCTCACTGATGTGGAATCCGGGCTTCGAGTTCTTGGAGCGGGCAGAAGCTCGGGTGCATGGCTACAGGCGTTCGCTCTGCGTTCGCTCTTTCGTCCACCGCGGCACCCGCGACAATCCCGGCCTCGTTCTCGGCCTCGACAGGGGCGGGGCCTGCCGCGGCATGGCGTTTCGCATTTCGCCGGAAAAATGGGACGAGGTGATCGATTATCTCCGCGCCCGCGAGCTCGTCACCAACGTGTATCTGGAGCGCCGGGTGCGGCTGCAATTCGTGGGCGGCCGCAGGGTCGAAGCGGTCTCCTACATCGTCGATCGCGATCATGAGCAATATGCGGGGAGCCTTGATGCGGTTGAGGCGGCACAGGTGGTGAACGTCGCCAAAGGCCAGTCCGGCCCGAACGATGCCTATGTCTTCAACACCCTTGCACATCTGAAGCAGATGGGCATTCGCGACCATTGGCTGGAGCAGGTCGCCGGCGAAGTGGAGCGACTGCGGGCCGCCTGACCGGGAAAGGCTCTGATCTCAGGCCGTCGCCGCCTTCAGCCTGCGCAGCTCCGTCAGCCTTTCGACCGCCGTCGGCGGCAATGGCAGATGCGGATTGCGCTCGACCGTATCGATGAGGAGCTCGTCGCTTGCCCGCTCCGTCACCTCGATCAGATGGGCGAAGAAGGCATCCGGATCCATTCCCGGCATGATTGGCGGCAGGATCTTCACCTTGAAATGACCGGGATAGCGCCGGAAACTCCGCCGCGGCCAGAAAAGACCGGGATGCATGGCGACCGGCACGACGGGAATGCCGAGATCGCGGTACATGCGGGCAATGCCGAATTTATAGACCGGCTCGGCCCCCGGCGGTCGGCGAGTACCCTCGGGATAGATGATGAGCTGGCGGCCGGTCGAAAGCTCTTCCTTCGTGCGTTTCAGCACTTCGACCATCACCTTGCCGCGGGCGCCACGGTCGACCGGGATCATGCGCTGCTTCTTCGCATACCAGCCGAAGAGCGGAATCCACATCAGCTCACGCTTCAGGATATAGACCGGGTCCTTGAGCCTGGGCAGCAGTGCATAGGTATCCCAGAAGGACTGGTGCTTCGGCGCGAGGATGTAGCTACCATCAGGCAGGTTTTCCAGACCTTCGATCTCGAAGGTCGTGCCGACGATGATGCGCATCAGCCAGTGATTGGAGCGTGCCCAGTTCTTCGGGATCGCATAGGCCGTCAGGCGCGGCACCACGAAATAATAGGGCGAGAGCACGATCATCCGGATGATGAGATTGGCATAGAAGATCGTGTTGAAGAGAATGGAACGCAGGGCGATCATGAAACTTTCCCGAGGCATGCTCACGCGACCGGCCTACACGATATTGCCCGCCAGAAAAAGCGTTTGATGACGCCCTGGTGCAAAAGCCTCAGTCCGAGGCGGAAACGCTTGCCGAGCGCAGCCCGGTGTGGCGCCCGAAGCCGGTGACGTTGCGGGCGCCGGCCAGCAGCACCTTCACATATTCGGCGAGCATGACGCGCATCGCGTTCGGGTCGGTGAACCAGTTGCGGGTCTTCAAATCGGAATTGACCACCGGATAGGGGATGAACTCGATGTCGGGATCGACGTAGGAGAGTTCGGCGAGGCTCCGCGGCATATGATAGTTGTTGGTGACGACGATGACGCTCCTGTATCCGTTGGCATGGATCCAGTTGGAGGTCTCTTCGGCGTTGCCGATCGTGTCTATGGCGTCATGGCCGATATCGACGCAGCAGGAAAAGAGATCGGCCGAACCCTGCGTCATCTTGCGGATCTGCCTCGGCGTCGTCGTCGGGTGGACACCGGAGATCAGCAGCCGCTTGCCGGCGCCCTTCTGCAGCAGCTCCACGGCCTGGTCGATGCGCTGGTAGCCGCCGGTCAGCACCACGATCGCATCCGCCTTCGGTTCGGCCGGAGGCTTCAGCGTCGTCACGGAATCGGCGAAACGCAGGAAGCCGCCGAACACCAGGGCAATCGCCAGCACGCAGGCAAAGCCGCCCCAGCGCAGCAGGCGGCGGACCGGCCCACGCCGCGGCGGCAGACCCGCCGGGCGATGAAGCTCCGGGTCCTGCCGAGTCGAATTGTGTGTCGTATGGCCCATGGTCATGAATCGTGATTATACGCTGATTGCGGCGCAGAACAGACGCTTTTCATGACAATACGGCATGGTTGCGATCAACTTGCGATGCCGTCGGTGCGCGTCGGATCCGACCGCAGCGTATCGATTTCGTAGATCGTCCGCATGACAGTCAGCCGCGCTGTGAAGGTTGTCAGCAGTGCGATGACGATCATCGTCGCGAAGATGCCGGCATAACCGAGCACGCCGACGGAAAAGGTGCCGAAGAGCGCGGTCGCCTGGTCCGTTTCCGGGGTTGCGAGGGTGCGGCTCTGCCAGAAGCCGGCCGTGGCGAAGAAAAGTGCGGCAAGCGCACTGCCGATCGCCGATCCCTTGAGGCTGATTTTCAGGAAATGTTTTTGGAATTCGGTGGCGACGAAGGAGCTCTCGGCGCCGACGAAATGCAGCACTTCGACGACGTGCCGGTTGCCCGACAGCGCGCCACGCGTGGCGAAAACGACGGTGAGCACCATTGCCGTGAAGACCAGGAGCAGGATGCCGGTGCCGATCATGACAGTCGTGTGCGCCATGGACACCAGCCGATCGACCCAGGTGCGGTGATCGTCGAGGCTCGCCTGCGGGATGCTGTCCTTGAGGAGCGACCGCATCGCGTCGAAATCCGGCGGATTGCTTTCGTCGATGGTGACGACGATGAGGCGGGGAACGGGCAGGTCCTTGAGATCGAGGCCGGGGCCGAGCCAGGGTTCGAGCAGGCGGGCGGTCGCAGCCTCGTCGACGATCTGGCCGCTCTTGGTGCCGACGAAGGTCATGGCCAGGTCGCGCGCCTGCGTCAGCGCCTTTTCCATGTCGAGATTGTCGTCCGGCTTGATCTGGATGGTGATCTCGCGGGAGATCTGGCTCTCCCAGCTTGCTGCCGTCGAGCGCACCATGCTGACGCCGCCGAGCGTCAGGCAGGCGAGAAAGGCCATGATCGCGATGACCACCATCAGGGCATTGCCCTGGATGTTGGAGGGCGGCAGGATTGGCGCGGTCGGGCGCACGCGCATTTCGGGCCGCTTCTGCTCCGCCTTATCAGGCGTCTTCTCCCGGCTTTTGGATGGGGGCTCAGTCATAGATATCGAGATGCCCCCCCGAAAGGATCATGCGGCGGGCTTCCACCTGCTCCATCAGCGCCAGGTCGTGCGTCGCGATCACGACGGCGGTGCCGAGACGGTTCAGCTCGAGGAAGAGATTGAGCAGGCGCCTGGCCATGGGCGGGTCGACGTTGCCCGTCGGTTCGTCGGCGAGCAGCACTTCGGGCCGGTCCATCAGAGCCCGGGCAATTGCGGCGCGCTGTTTCTCACCCCCTGAAAGCACCGGCGGCAGCACGTTGATGCGCTCGCCGAGGCCGACCCATTTCAAAAGCTCCAGGACATCGGTCTTGTAGGAACTCTCCTCCTTGCCGCGCACCCGCAGCGGCAGGGCGACGTTCTCATAGGTGGTCAAATGGTCGAGGAGACGGAAATCCTGGAAGACGATGCCGACGCGGCGGCGCAGCAGCGGCAGCTCGGGACGGGGAATTTCGGAAATATCGCGCCCAAACATGCGGATCAGGCCGCGCGTCGGCTGCAGCGACATGAACAGCAGCCGCAGCAGCGAGGTCTTGCCGGCGCCCGAGGGGCCTGTCAGGAACTGAAAGGATTTCTTCGGAATGTCGAAGGTCAGGTCCCGGAGGATTTCCGGGCCCATGCCATAGCGCAAACCGACATTCTCGAAGTGGATCAACGGGCAGCTCAGTCTGTTGTGGGTTTCACCGCGTGACTTGTTAACCAACACCGTTAACAGCCGGTAAATTTTGCCGGAAAGACGCCCGTTTGATGGCAATCTTTGCGAAGCATTAACCATTAAAATTTACGACTGAGCGGGATTCGTTTCAATGCCAAGATTTCCCCTGGCATCGAAACCATGTGGACATCTGCGAGGCAGCCATCATGGAAGCATCCTCCTTCAGCCGCAGGACGCCGGGCCAGGCATATGATTTCCTGCCGCCGGAACCCGCACGTCACCAATACCGCAGGGCGCGGCCCGCCGATATTTCCGACGCCGAATTCGTGACGGTCGGCAAAGTCCGGTCGCAGGAATTCAACGCCAGAACCCACAACGACAATCGCAGTCGTATGGCCGCTGCAAGCGTCGCGCAGCCGCCATTCATGCTGGCGGCGGCCACTTCCGCCCTGCGGGTGGCGGAATCCTGGCTGCAGCGCGCCTCGATGCGCAGTTTCGCGGCGCTGGTGCTGGCGCTCGCCGTGCTCGTCTTCGGGCTTGCAGGCGGTTTTTCCGGTCTTTCCGGCGAGCGGGCCTCTTCGGGAGCGCCGCTGCACTTCACCCATGTGACGGTGACGCCGCGCGATGCGAACGGCATGCGCGTGCTCGTCATCAATGGCATCGTCGAAAACGAGAGCGGCACGACGCAGACGGTGCATCCGATTCGCGCCGATTTCGTGACCGATGAACGGCTCACCGCAAGCATCGTCATCGATCCGCCTGTCGATGTCATCTACAGCGGCCAGAGTCGAGGCTTTTCGGCGCGTGTCCAGCATGCCGGAGGTAAGATGCCGGAGGTCCGCCTCTCATTTCTGCCGTAGAGCTTGAGACGTAAAATGGTCGACTTTCCCGCCACGGGTCACGCCAATCGCGTTAATTTCATGGTCGGCGAGGCTGTTTCAGATCCGCATTTGTGCTAACGGCTTACCCTTCTTTTCATGGAGCAAGCCCTTATGCCTGTCGTGCGCGGAAAAAACATCGAGCCGCTCTTCACCGCCGAGCAGATCGCCGAGCGCAATCATTCGATGGCGCGGGAGATCGCCAACGGTCCTACCAAGGACCTGCTCGTCATCGCCGTGCTCAAGGGGTCGTTCATTTTCGCCGCCGACCTGATTCGCGCCCTGCATGACACCGGGCTTGCCCCGGAGGTCGAATTCATCACGCTGTCGAGCTATGGCAGCGGCACGGTTTCGCAGGGCGTGCGCATCGTCAAGGATATCGACAGCGACGTGCACGGCCGCGATGTACTGCTGATCGACGATATCCTCGAATCCGGCCGCACATTGCTCTTTGCCAAGGAGCTGCTTTTCGAGCGTGGCGCGCGCAATGTCACGATCGCCGTGCTGCTCGACAAGCGCGTCAAGCGCAAGGAAAAGCTGGAGGCCGATTATGTCGGCTTCGAATGCCCTGACTACTTCGTCGTCGGCTACGGCATGGATGTCGCCTATGCCTTTCGCGAATTGCCCTTCGTCGGTGTCGTTACCGGAGATGCCTGAGCATCCCGCGGTTTGGTGATCAAGACGGGTTGTTAACCATTCCGCTCATCGCTTCGTCATCTTTACCGATCGAAAAGGAAAGTCTGGTGATTTCCGTCGCGGGGCTGAAGACGGAGCAATGCACATATGGCAAGAATTCTGATTACGGAAGACGAGGACTCCCTGCGGTCTTTCGTAGCCCGAGCCTTGCGGCTCGACGGTCATGAGACCGATGAGGCGGCCGACGGCGCCGAGGGGCTAGAGAAGCTGAAGGACGGGGTCTACGATCTGCTGCTTTCGGATATCCGTATGCCGGTGATGGACGGTATCGAACTCGCCCATCAGGCAAAAGACGCCTTTCCAGGCCTGAAGATCCTGCTGATGACCGGCTATGCCGAGCAGCGCGAACGGGCCGACGACCTTGCCGAAAAGATCATCGACGTCGTCGCCAAGCCATTCGCGCTTCCTGATATCCGCAAGGCAGTTGCCCGGGCGCTCGTCGCTTAAAAGCGAGCGCCTCCTGATCATTGCACGGCGGTGTGAGGCTTACTGGATGTCCAGAAGACGTTCGAGATACCGCCGTTCCATCTCCTGCGGCGGATTGTTGCTGAGCTTCTCGCGGATCGCGTCGAGGATTTCCCGGGCGCGCTGAACGTCGATTTCGTCGGGAACCTTCACCTTGTTGTCGCCGAAATCCGGGCCCTCGGCACGCCGCAGCCGTCCGAGCGGGTCGCGGCCGTTCTGCTCGCCCTGGCCAACCTGACCGTCCAGGCCCTGACCCTGCTGGCCCCGTTGTGCCTGCATCATCTGGTTCATCATGTCGCGGGCGCCCTGGCGAAGGGCTTCCAGCGCGCGACCCTGGTTTTCGACGGCCGTGTCGCCGCGGCCCTGGCCGAGTTCGCGGCCGGCGCCGTCCATCTCGCGTTGGGCTTGGCCGAAGCCCGGGCCGGGCTTCATGCCCATATCGCCCAGGTTTTTCTGCAGTTCACCGAGCTGCTTGCCGAGCGCATCCTGCTGGGCGCGCAACTGTTTCAGCGCTTCCTTGAGCTGCTCAGCAGTCATCTGGTCGGAGGGGTTCTGGCCCTGCTGGCCTTGCTGCTTATCCTGCGGCTCGCCGTTTTCTCCCGGGTTCATTTCGTCGAGCAGCGGGTCGTTCTCGCCCATATCCGGGTCGCCGCGCTGCATTCGGTCCTTGAGCTGCTGATCCAGGCGGAAGGTCTGTTCCATCAGCTTCTGCTGGTCGCGTAGGATCTCGCCGAGCTTATCGATCTGCTTGCGGGCTTCGCTGTTTTCCTGGCCCTGCTGGCCCCGCTGCGGGCGGCCCGCCTGCAGGTTGTTCATCATGCGCTGCAAGTCCGACAGCATCTGCTGGGCCGCATCACGATTGCCCGAGCGGGCGAGATTCTCGATCTGGTCCATCATCCGTTCCAGATCCTGCTGGCGCAGGATGTTCTGCGCATTCTGGTTCGGCTGCATCGGCGCGTTCTGCATGCGCTCCGCAAGCTCCGTCAGGTAATCCTGCATCGCCTTGCGCAGCTCATCCATCAGCTTCTTGATCTCCTCGTCGGATGCGTTGCGGTTCAACGCATCGGCAAGCTTCTGCTGGGCTTCGCGCAGCTTGCGTTCGGCAAGCGAAAGATCGCCGTCCTCCATGCCGAGCGCGATCTCCCAGAGATACTGGGCCGTATCCTTCAGCGCATCCTCGCCCCTTGCGAGCTTCATCCGCGCCAGGGCGGATTCCAGGAGCAGGTAGTTGGTGAGCTTGGGGATCGTCTCCTCCGGACGAATGGTCAGCGCCTCGTTCAGCGCGATCGCTTGCGGCATCTTGCGCGTGTCGAGCGCGAAAACCTGCCGCTCCTCGGCGACGGCGGCGGCAAGCGGCTCATTGAAGGGCCGCGACGGCAACGTCATCTCATGGGGCGGACTGCGGCCGGTCTGGCCGGCGGCATCCTTGGCGACGAGGGTGATGCGCACGCGTTTGCCGGAAAGCGGATGTTCGGTCAGGTTCCGGCTGGTGACGCCCTTGGCGTCGCGGGCGTTGCGGCGGGGAATATCCAGCCGGTATTCCGGCAGCGGATAGAGCGGTGTTGCGGCCGGATCGGTTTCAACGGGAACGATCTCTGCATGTCCCTCCTGGACCCCGTAATCATCCTTGACGGTGAAGCCGATTTCGAGGGCTCCGTTGACGCTTGGCTTCGGCATGCCATCGAAGGCGATCTCCGGCGCCTTGTCGGGCAGAACGTTGAAACTCCAGCGGCGGCCGTTGACTTCAAGCGCGCCGTTTTCCTCGAGCTTCATCACATGCGTCTGGGCGATGAGAGCCTGGTTGGCGGGCGTGCCATCCGGCTGCCCTCCGGCTGCTGCCGGCGGTTGTTGCGGTTTTGTGTCCGCCTGCACCGCAATATCCTGCGCCTCGCCATTCGCCTTGCGGAACACGACTTTCTCGGCCGTTTTCCCACCGCTGACGCGAACGGTGAGGCCCGAAAACTGCGGAATGCCGATCGGCGCCTGCTCGCTGCCGTCTGCTGTCAGATAGACCGGCGCTCGGCCGGTATAGGATGGCGGTGTCACCCAGGCGTCGATACGCACCGCCGGATCGACCGTTACCTGCTCGGGCGCCGCCTGCAACGCGTCACCGATCGAGCCGCCGTTGATCGACAGCGAATAGCCGAAGGCGGTGACGAGCAGCAACGCAGGGATGGCGCGAAGGGCGAAGCGGTCATGCGCGGCGATATCAGGCCTCGGCATGCCGGCCTCGAGGGCTGCGATCTTTTCGGCCATGCGCGCCTGGTGCTCGCGCCAAAGCACGTGCGCAAAGCGCGAGTCGAAGGCCGGCTCGTCTTCCTGGACTGTGACCGGCTGATGCGGCAGGCCGTTGCGCTCTTCCAGCATGCGGTCGGCGTCAGCGACATCAGGCCAGCGCAGATTGCGGAAGGGGAGGAGCGAGACAAGGAAGGCGCCGGCAAAGGCTAACAGCAGCAGGATGCGCAGCCAGTCAGGCACGCTGCGGAAGAGACCGAACCAGGAAGCGCAGAGATAGAAGGCAATGACAGACAAGACCGGCATCAGAGGCGGCAGCAACTGCTCGAAGAAGAGCACCATGCGCGCCAGCATGCGTTTCGTCGTCACCAGCCGGGCGAGCGAAGGGCGGAGCGCAAATGCACCTTTCTTCTGCCTTGAGGGGCTGGTCATCAGTCCGGTCTCCGCGATCTGGCGTTCTGGTACAGAGGGCGCTTCCGGCGATTGCGGGGCAATACGCTCATGAACGAAAGGATAACACTCTTTGTGGCGAAGGCGAGGGCGAGCGGCCGGTAATGCCGGCTTTTCACGTTTATTCGCCAAAAAGTGATGGGCGGTTCAGTCGAGCCAGGCTGGAACCGAGTCAAGGCTGATCAGCTCGGCATAAGTTCTGCGCGGGCGAATCACATGGAAATCACCGCCCTTGACGAGAACCTCGGGCACGAGCAGACGGCTGTTATAGGTGCCTGCCTGAACCGCGCCATAGGCGCCGGCGGTGCTGACCGCCATGAGGTCGCCGGGCTTCGGCATCGCCATTTCGCGGTCGAGCGCCAGATAATCGCCGGTCTCGCAGACGGGGCCGACCACGTCGGCGCGGATGCGCGGGGCGTTCGCCGCTGAAATCGTCACCGGGCGGATCTCATGATAGGCCTCGTAAAGCGTCGGGCGAATGAGATCGTTCATCGCGCCATCAACGATGACGAAGGTCTTTTCGCCGCCGTCCTTCACATAGAGGACTTCGGTCACGAGGATGCCGGCATTGCCGACGATCAGGCGGCCGGGCTCGGTGACGATCTTGCAGTCCAGGCCGCGCAGCTGGTTCTTGACGATTGCCGCATAGGCATCGGGCAGCGGCGGCGGATTGTTGTCGTCCTTGTAGGGGACGCCGAGGCCGCCGCCGATATCGACGTGATGGATGGTGTGACCGTCGGCGCGCAGCGTCGCGACAAGGTCGCGCAGCAGCTTGAAGGCGTCGTCGAAGGGCTGCAGCTCGGTGATCTGGCTGCCGATATGCATGTCGATGCCGGTGACTTCGATGCCCGGGAGCTTCGCGGCATGGGCATAGATCGCGCGGGCGCGCTCCCAGGAGATGCCGAACTTGTTTTCCTTCTTGCCGGTCGAGATCTTCGCATGCGTTTTCGCATCGACATCCGGGTTGATCCGGAAGGAAACCGGCGCCTTCTTGCCAGCCTTGACGGCGCGCTGGTTGAGGATTTCAAGTTCCGGCTCGGATTCGACGTTGAAGCAGTAGATGCCGGCCTCGAGAGCGAAATCCATTTCCTGCGGCGTCTTGCCGACGCCCGAAAACATGATGCGGCTCGCCGGAATGCCGGCCGTAAGCGCGCGGCGCAGCTCGCCTTCCGAGACGACGTCGATGCCAGCGCCGAGGCGGCCCAGCGTCTTCAGCACCGCCTGGTTCGAATTCGCCTTCATCGCATAGCAGACCATGGAGTCGACATCGGCGAAGGCTTCGGAGAAGACGCGGTAGTGGCGCTCCAGCGTCGCGGTGGAGTAGACGTAGAAGGGCGTGCCGACCGCCTTGGCGATTTCGGGAACGGGAACGTTCTCAGCGTGGAGGATGCCGTCGCGGTATTCGAAGTGGTTCACGAGTGCGCGCCTTAAAGAAGGGGATCGAGAAGGAAGGGCTTGTCGACGGTGCCGGGCTGCTTCGTCGGCTTGGAAGAGTCGCCTTCCTTGGTTGCCGCTGCGCTCGGCGGATCGAGATCGCCTTTGCGCCCGCATCCGGCAACGGCAAGGCCGATGACGGCGAGCACCGCCGTCAGGCGGATGAGGTGCGGCAAGCTCTTCTGCATGGATATCCTCTTGTGCGGCATATGACGGACATCATTCCTATGGGACGATGGACATCTTCATAGCGAAGTTTAACAGCCTTGTGCACCCTGATTGTTGGGCGGTTTTCCCGCGCAGGCGGGAAGGGCGGGGCGAGTTTTCGCCCGCCCGATATCTCTCAGTTGCGGGCGCGCCAGAAGGCGATCTGCTTGCGCACCTCGGAGGGCGCCGTACCGCCGAAGCTCTTGCGGCTGGCAACCGAGGCCTCCACCGTTAGGACGTCGTAGACCTTGTCGGTGATATCGGGATGGATCGCCTGCAGGTCGGCGAGCGGCAGTTCGGCAAGATCGCAGCCCTTGCTTTCGGCCAGCGCCACGGCGCGGCCGGTGACGTGATGGGCATCGCGGAAGGGGAGGCCTGCTTCGCGCACCAGCCAATCGGCAAGGTCGGTCGCCGTCGAAAAACCGGAGCCGGCCGCCGCCTTCATGCGTGTGGTGTTGACGGTCATGTTGCGCACCATGCCTGTCATGGCGGCGATCGCCAGTTCCAGGCTCTCGGCCGCGTCGAAGACCTGTTCCTTGTCTTCCTGCATGTCCTTGGAATAGGCGAGTGGCAGGCCCTTCATGATCGTCAGCAGCGCGATCAGCGAGCCGTTGATGCGGCCGGTCTTGGCGCGCACCAGCTCGGCCGCGTCAGGGTTTTTCTTCTGCGGCATGATCGAGGAGCCGGTCGAGAAGGCGTCGGAGAGGCGCACGAAGCCGAATTGCGGGGTCGACCAGATGACGATCTCCTCGGCAAGGCGCGACAGATGCATGGCTGAGATCGCGGCAATTGCGAGGAATTCGATGGCGAAGTCGCGGTCGGAAACCGTATCGATCGAATTGCGGGTCGGCTCACGGAAGCCGAGCGCCTTGGCCGTCATGTGGCGGTCGATCGGATAGCCGGTGCCGGCAAGGGCGGCGGCGCCGATCGGGCTTTCGTCCAGATGCTCGATGGCGTGGCGCACGCGCGAGCGGTCGCGGCCGAACATTTCGACATAGGCCATGCAATGATGGCCGAAGGTGACGGGCTGGGCGGTCTGCAGATGGGTGAAGCCCGGCATGACGCTTTCGGCATGTTCTTCGGCGCGGTCGAGGAAGGCGGCGATCAGGCCGGTCAGCATCCGTTCGGTCTTCTCAAGCTCTTCCTTCACCCAGAGGCGGAAGTCGAGTGCCACCTGGTCGTTGCGCGAGCGGGCGGTATGCAGCCGGCCGGCGGCTGGTCCGATCAGCGTCGCCAGCCGCGCCTCGACATTCATGTGGATGTCTTCGAGCCGACGCGAAAATTCGAAGTTGCCGCTTTCGATTTCTGACAGGATCGTGTTTAGCCCGTGAACGATCTTGTCCTTATCCTCGGCGGAAATGATCCCCTGATGGGCGAGCATCGTCGCATGGGCGACCGAGCCACGGATATCCTGCGCGAATAGCTTCTTGTCGAAACCGATCGAGGCATTTATCTCCTCCATGATCGCGTCCGGGCCGGAAGCGAAGCGCCCACCCCACATCTGGTTGGAGGATTTGGTGTCCGTGTTGTTCTCGGCCATGGAAAATGCCCGTCCTGGAGAATGAAATGACGACGAAAAAACCCTTCGGCCTGCCGTCCGTAAAACTGATCGCAATCGCCGCCGTTGCAGGCGTCGTTGCCGGTGCGGCAGCGGTATACGTGAAGGAGACAGGGATTGGCAATGGTATCGGCGATAGCGCTTCGGCCGAATGCCCGCTGACGAAGGAGCGTGCTGCCAATCTGACGCCGCTCATGAAGGGGCAGGTTGCCGCCATGGTTGCCGCCAACGAGCCGCGCAAGCTGACCGCGGTTTCCTTCAATGGCCCGGACGGCAAACCGATGACGCTCGATCATTTCGCCGGCAAGACCGTGCTTCTCAATCTCTGGGCCACCTGGTGCGTGCCCTGCCGCGAGGAGATGCCGGCTCTGAACGCGCTGGAAAAGAATATGGGAAGCGACAAGTTCCAGGTCGTGCCGGTCAATATCGATACCGGCGACGATGAGAAGCCGAAGGCTTTCTTGAGCGAAATCGGCGTCGATGCGCTACAGCTTTACCGCGACAATACGATCGGCGTCTTCAACAGCCTGAAGAAGGAAGGCCTCGCATTCGGTCTGCCGGTCACGCTGCTGCTCGACGATAAGGGCTGCCTGATCTCCGCCATGAACGGCCCCGCCGCCTGGGACAGCGAGGATGCCAAGGCGCTGATCAAGGGGGCGATCGGGTCCTAGAGCCTTTCCGGGTTAGATTGAAGCATTCTGTTGGCTCAAACGGAGTCGGATGGTCGATCGGCCGGTGCGCGTCGTAGCCCAGCTCTACGGCCAAGCCGGCCGGTCGATCAGACGGCCCGTTTCAGCCAACCCGAAGGGCCGGGCATATTTCCGCCAGGATCAAAGGCGATCGGCTCGGACGTACCAAGGGGTATGCCCTTCGCCAATCGCCTTTGCCCTGACGAAAACCTGCTCCGGCAGAATGCTTCAATCTAACCCGGAAAGGCTCTAAGGACGCTGGTCAGGAATCTCCGTCCCCTTTGATGAGGAACACACCCGCAAGTCCGATAAGGACGAAGCATTGCAGCAGGAACATGGGTGTTTCGGTCGACATGGTGTTTCCTCCCCTTCATGGCAAGGAAAGCATTTCGCCGGCATTTGTTCCATTCGCCTGTTCTGGCGATGATCCGTTTTAGCGGGTGGGGACCGGCACTTCGCCGCGATAGTCGTAGAAGCCGCGACCGGATTTGCGTCCGAGCCAGCCGGCTTCGACATATTTCACCAGCAGCGGACAGGGACGGTATTTCGAGTCGGCCAGGCCGTCATGGAGCACCTGCATGATCGAGAGGCAGGTGTCGAGGCCGATGAAATCGGCAAGCTGGAGCGGCCCCATGGGATGATTGGCGCCAAGCTTCATCGCCGTATCGATGGCATCGACCGTACCGACGCCTTCATAGAGCGTGTAGATCGCCTCGTTGATCATCGGCAGCAGGATGCGGTTGACGATGAAAGCCGGAAAGTCCTCGGCAACGGTGATGGTCTTTTCCAGCGTGCCGACGAATTCCTTGGCGGCGGAGAAGGTTTTCTCGTCGGTCGCGATGCCGCGCACCAGTTCGACCAGCTTCATGACAGGCACCGGGTTCATGAAATGTATGCCCATGAAGCGTTCGGGGCGGTCGGTGGCGGCGGCCAGCCGGGTGATGGAAAGGGAAGACGTGTTGGTGGCAAGCAGCGCCTCCGGCTTCAGCACCGGGCAGACCTGCGTGTAGATCTTGCGCTTGACGCTTTCGTCCTCGGTCGCGGCCTCGATGACGAGATCCGACGGAGCAAGATCGTTGACGTCGGCGGAACCTGATATGCGCGACAAGGTCGATTTACGTTCCTCATCGGTCATCTTGCCGTTCGTCACCAGCCGGGCGAGGTTGCCGTTGATGGTGGCAAGGCCGGATTCGATGCGGTCCTGCGAGAGATCGTAGATGTGAACCCTGTAACCTGCGGCGGCCGAAACATGCGCGATGCCGCAGCCCATCTGGCCGGCACCGATAATCCCAATATTCTTCAACACCGCATTCATCTCCAAACCCCCGCTCGGCACTCGCCCCCGCGTTGCCGCATTATTTTAGCAATACTGCCGGGCGAAGGATCGCCCGGCAGCAGTAGTAGCCCGATAAAAGACAAATTTCCAGTCATTCGCACGTGCGAAAGAAAAGCATTTGGCCCAGTCAGAGCGCCTTTTCGAATTCCGGCAGGATGTCGAAGAGATCACCGACGAGGCCGTAGTCGGCGACCTGGAAGATCGGCGCTTCCTCGTCCTTGTTGATGGCGACGATCACCTTCGAATCCTTCATGCCGGCCAGATGCTGGATGGCGCCCGAGATGCCGCAGGCGATATAGAGCTGCGGCGCCACCACCTTGCCGGTCTGGCCGACCTGCCAGTCGTTCGGCGCATAACCGGCATCGACGGCCGCACGGCTTGCGCCGACGGCAGCCCCGAGTTTGTCAGCGAGCGGCAGGATGACTTCCTTGAACTTTTCGGCAGAGCCGAGTGCCCGGCCGCCGGAGATGATGATCTTCGCCGAGGTCAGTTCCGGACGGTCGGAAGCCGACAGCGCATCGGAGACAAAGCGCGACAGACCCGGATCTGAAATCGCCGGGATCGCCTCGACGGTCGCCGAACCACCTTCCGCTGCGGAGGCGAAGGAGGCGGTGCGCACGGTGATCACTCGTCTGGCATCCGTCGACTGCACCGTCTGGATGGCGTTACCGGCATAGATCGG
>NZ_RJJT01000025.1 GCF_003938655.1 Rhizobium pisi | reverse complement strand
GTGAGCGCAGGTTCATCATGTCGTCGGTCATCGGTGGTGTCCCTCAGGTTGGCTCTAAGCAACCCGACCCTACCGGAAATCACCGATGGCTATGAAATCCAGCTACACCACTCCATGGGACACGATCTGCCGGACGGTTCTGTGTAGGTTCGTATCGCACGAAAATCGGCTCGGGAAATAGAAGTGTTGGTTCAATCGATCGTCGGCGAAAGTTGAAGTTTTCGTCGGGTAGACTTCTGGCGCTAGCACCAGCTCGTCGGGACAGAAGTTGGGATGACAATCTTGCCTCGACCGTGCCGACAGCAGTGCTGGTCCTCCCAACGACCTTCGGCTCTCTGGGGTCGCGGCATTGACCAGCACAGCTTGATTGAGTTTGGACCATCCCGGCAGCGAAAATGGCCCGGATCTTGCCCAATAGCGTGCGTACAGCGATGCCGAGCATATGAAATTGTTGGGACTAGCTCCCAGCTGGTCGCGTAGGCCGACACCGTCCTGCCGTCAGAAATTTCGATGGTAATTGGCGCCACGACCTTAGACGGCCAGCGTTCCAAATCAGTTTCCTGTGTCTTATTCGGTTTAAGAAGGAATTTTGTTCCTGCAACATCGAGTTGCAGAGAGAAATAGGCAGCCTTCCCCTGAGTAAAAAGATCGGTGATCGATTGGGCGGCATCATTCGAGATTTCGTGAGGGTTCATGTCTGATGGGCGATATGCGGTACTCAAATGCTGAAACCTTATCTAGTCCGCGTCAAACGCCGTCTTAACGCTTGCTTGCGGAGGCAGCCTCTCGGATTAGGGACGCAGTGCTTTGCACCCCCCATTCCTGCCCAAGGACACGAACCCTAAAAATCAGGGTCGGAAGATGCTAAAGGGCACAATTCGAAAAAAACCGGTGCAATTTGGTAAAGAGTTAGGGGCATCGACACATACTTGTCGATGCCCCTAACATTCTTCCATCGACCCGCCGGAATCCCCTGTGCTGTAGGGGGCTCACTAAGCAATGACCAAAACCACTTTCCATTTGTTCCCTTAATCTTCCATGCGGCGGGATGATCAAGATCGACAGCCTGGCTCGTGATGGCTCGGTGGATTTCGCGAGCGATGGCGAGTGAAACCTCGGGAGGACGGACACTGCACACCTGCTGCAACTTCGACTGTTCGTCCCCTTCGAATCGCCAATCGTCTGGCATCACTTGCAGACGCTGCAAGAGAGGAACAGACAACGGCAGCAATGGGAGACGCTTGCCGTAGTTCATTACTAATCTGTCACCAAGGCGCGGAAGATCTCGACGCTGTGGATCAAACCCGGCGTTACGCCATAGATGGGCCGACATGCCACGCGGCTGAACTCGATGCTTGTCCATGTCGGGGGCTAACTCGGCGCCGTACCGGCTGGCCCAAGCCTTGGCCCAGCCGTCGTAGGCGATCTGCTGCTCACTTTGTTGCTGAGGCTTTTCAACAGCGTCTGCCTTCCTGATCAAAAGTTTGAGTTCCTTCTTGACCTCATAGACACCGTGTGGGCTCAAATCTGGAAAGGCCGCTGTCCAAATTGCTGGCCCAACAGTTGCAACGGTCGATCGTGTTGGAGGAGGTAAGCTGCCGAGACCCCTTTTGATCCCAACAAAATACATGCGAGTTCGATCTTGTGGAACGCCGAACTCATTGGCAGACAGCGTCCACTTTTTGGTTTCATATCCAAGATTCCAAAAACTGGTGATCAGATCTTGGCGGAAAACATCGTTACGGTGCGCGTTGAATGCAAGATCGGTTTCGAAGAAGAACCCCTTAGGATTTAGCTTCTCGATGATCCTCAGAGCAGACGTGAACAGTTCGCCGTCTCTTTCCGCGTGATAGGCGAACGGTGAGATCGGGAAGGAGCCTGAGACAAGATCCAGGTTGGCTGCACGTTTGTTTGTCCCACGCCAAGCGTCGAGGTCTGCGGGAATGAGGGGAGCGGCAATGTCTGCCTTGACAGCATTCCACCTTCGACGGTTCGACTGGAGGGTTCGGATAGTGTCTTCGTCTCGATCCACCAACCCATGCATGTAGTATCCTGCGGCCTCGATGCCTAAGGCTTGCCCCCCTGCATTTGCGCAGAGATCGATGGCATTTAGTTTGCGCACGTCGCGTGGATCGATCTCTTCCTTCAAGCCGAATTCGTATTCCGGCGCCAGCTCCGCAAGAAATCTGATAGCGTCAAAGGATGACCATTCATAATGGATCGACCCATCACCGGGCATCCGCCCGTTGAAATCAGGGTTGGACATGACCTGAAGAGAGTGGTGTGCCTGTGCAAGGTAGGCTTTTATCGGCGAGTGATTGGCGAGCCCTGCCCATTCCCTGACTGGAGCAGGGCTGTCAGGGAACAGGGACCTAACCATGGTCAGAAGCTCGCCTGACGTTTTAATGATGTCAGCCAATAGAGCTGATTGGCTTTCGAAGAAGAAAGAGTAGCGACGGGAACCGGTAAGTTTTTCAAAGCGCCTGGCCGTCCTTTTGACGTAAGACGAGCGGCGGGAATGCTTGCTCATCATCCCGAAAAGTTCTGTAGCGGTGCGCCTGAAGCTGGATTCGACGGCGCGATTTCCGACGGCAAACGCATCATTGAATGCTTCCCGGCTCTTTTTGAAGGCTCGCTCTCCCTGTGGCAGTCTACGGTGGGCCAGTTGGTCGGAGATGTGCATGATCTCGTCGTGCGTGACGGCCGGATCCTTCTTGATGATCTGAGCGGCGTGCCCGTGAGACTCTTCATCGATTGCAAGAAGCGCACGATAGTTGTCGAAGTGGAGATCTCCTTCATCGACCTCTTTTTCCAACTTTGCGAGGAGTGATGTGATGTTCGAGAACGTGTTGTATTCGGCGTCAGTGAAGCCAAAATCCTTCATGAGGACTTCGACGTTAGCGCGTCCTTCTCTCGTCAGAACATCGATTTCATCAACGATCGTAGAGATTTGTAATCTTATGGCGCTACGAATTCGCGCCATGTGCTCTTGCGCTCGGACGAGTCGCTCTTCTCTTCCGAGCGGTCTATTGAGCCTTGCGGCTTTCGATATCTTTTGCTTCGCTGCCTTCTTTGCCATGGGTCGCACCTTCATTCCAGACGAGGGCAAACTGCCAAAAGAAGATTTCCACTAGGCCAAAGAGTTCGGTAAACTTTTGGTTGCGGCAGGAAGATTTGTTAGGCCAGCTTGACCGACCGCAAGCTCTCAGCTGCCGGGAGAGCTAGATATTAAACTGCCAATAACCGGCAGCCTTTGAAACCGAATCTGGGCAAATCAAGCGCTATGCGAGACTGGCCAAAGCATCATCGCTGTGACGGAGTGCGATGAGCGGTGGTCGATTTCACCGGCTCCTCATGTTGCCGATTTCAATCATCGGAGTGAAGGCACTAACCGCCGAACGTTTTGAATAGGTTCGGTGGCGGGCTCGATTGGAAACCTCTCCGCCAGCGGTTTCATCCGTGCGTGCCAGCGATTTTCCAAAGGGTCGTATATCCCCGGCAGCGGATAGCAGTCATTTATCAGCATGAAATCGCTGACGTTCATTGTGGCAATTGGCAATCGTCGGACTAGGGCGGCTGCGGCGATATGAAGGTCTTGGCCACCGCGAGGTTTCTTCCCGTTGCCACCGTTGCTCAGCCGTTGGAGCCTGGGATCAGCGGATAGAACGCCCCAAGTCTCGCTTACTTCCCTGTCTGTCTCGACAATTGGTATCCCGGCTCGCACGAGCCCATGATACCAAGCACTCAGCTGGACAGCTTTTATCGGGTTGGTGGCACAAATCTTTGTGATCCCCATTTGCAGCTCCATGAGAGCGCCCGCGGGTATGAAGTAGTTGTCAGCCGTGGCGAGGAAGGCGATGACGCTTTCTCTCGGACGGGGCAGGGCAGTCTCACTGATCACGCACGTATCAAGCAGAAATGCTGTTTTCATGGCGCGTCCCTCACGCGCAAAGGGTGCGGAGAGTATGGTTAACTGCTCGTTAACGGCCTTGGCGAAATTTCAGGGGTGCTTTTGGAGGCGGCGCGACATGCTGGAAGGCAACTCTACAGGAATCGAATTCCGTGCTAAGGAAACCTTTGAGAAATGCGGAACGATTCACGCAAATGCCGTCCAAGGAAATTCTGGTGCTGGGTGAGGGCGACAAGGAAATCATAGATTTCCTTGAGAAAGTGCGTGCCGTCAACGGCTTGCGGGTGCAGCTAGGCAACGACGTGTTTTCCGTGAAGATCTCTTCTGAGACCGTTTCCGACAAGGGCCGTGCGTTCCTTACAAATGGCGGGTCGATCGGTTCAAGGAGATAGGGATCGCTCAGCGCCGAAAATCGATAACAAAGTCAATCCAGCCGTCCCGACTTGTCGTTCGCTTCAGTGCCGTCAAAAGGTGATCGCTGTCTACGATTAGATGCCTTGTGGACCGGTAGGTGCCCGAGTCCGTCAATTAGAGAAAATACCACCAACGTCGATTTCAGCCGCGGATCTTCAAGTACGGTGCCGTGCTCTGCGTGTTTTGCGTTCGCTGCAGCGTGAAAATCGCTTCACCGAATATTTCTCGGCGGCGCAACCTGCGGGAATTCTCGGCGCGGGCCTTATCTACCTTGGACATGTGCGTTGTCTGGGAGAGCGACGTTTCGTTTTCAACCATGTCGATCAGCAGATTGCGCATCACTCCGTTCTCTTCCTTCATGCGGGCAAGTTCGATTTTAATTGGGGACTCCGAAAGTTTACGGGCAATGGTTTCGTCAATTGTCTTCTCGATAAGCCGCGTCCTCGCGGAGAGGTAACGCCCGACGGAGAAGGTCAGAAACATGGTGCCGAGGGCGAGGCAGAGGTAAAGCATTGTCGGGCTCCAATCACCAACTGGAGATCGTGATTTCCGAAGCTGAATTCAACCCGATGGCCGTCACTCTCAACGAGAGACCGGTTGATCGCCGTCACATCGGAGCGTGTTACGCCCCCCATACGATATAATCTACCAAGATCCGGCTTCGATCAAATGCGTGACAACAGTTCGGCCTTCTTCGTCGCGAATTCGTCGTCGGTCAGAATACCTTTTGCATGAAGCGCCGCAAGCCGCTCTATTTTGCCGATCACGTCATCGCTCTCGAATTTTGGTCTGGCGGCAGCGCTTGCTTTGTTGATCCGGAGTTCATTTTCTTCACGTTTCTCGACTGGAAGGCTCCGAAGTGGCTCAGCTTCCTCGGAGACCTTCCGGAGGGTGGATAGCGCGATGCGTCCGTGTTGAGAGGAAAAGGACACATCTTGCCCGGTTCCCTGCTGCTGCGAGAAGCCAGTGATTTCGTGATCATCGGTATCGTAGATCGTCGTGCGGTTACCGTCACTGAGTGCCAGTCTTCTGGCAGACGGGAAAAAGGCATACCGCATCGAATTCTGAGATCCAGCGGAGGCGGGTATTCCAAGATCGTGTGGATACCAGCGACCGGAAGTGTGCTCAGCGTGATCCCCCTGTTGCTGACTTTGATAGAATCGGGGTTGGGCCTCGGCGTCCGTGCGTGCGGCGGCGCTCAAATCTAAGCAAAGGTCCAGGACCTTGGACTTGAGCGCATGATTGAACATGTCTCCAACCATGATCATGCCGCCCGCCGACCATTGGCCCATACCACCGAGTTCCGGCAGGTTGAACTGCGCTTGATTACCGCCACCGGCGACCATGGCTCCGTACAATTGCCGAATAGTGTCGCTGCTTACGCCATGTTTTTGCGCAAGCGACGAAAACCACTCAGACCGCTTTTCAGCATTCATCGCCATCCGCTCCATCGTAATCCTCTAAAGGTCGCGATTCTCTATATAGGCGCTGGCTTATCACTTTCCTCATCTACGACGCAGAATGTCGGAAGGGGAAGGCGTTGCGGGTTCTGGTATTTCAACCTCGAGCCACTTTTTTCGAAAGCATACTGGCAATCTCTGCTGCCTCCAGCCGAGCGGACGTCTTGTATGGGTAGTGCTTCCAGCACCACCATTCCTGCTGCTCTGATTTGCCGAAGCGAAAGCCAGCCCAGTCGCCGCAGTGACACTTCCTCGCGACTAGGGCAGGGGCTCGTTGAAGAGTGGGACGATCGGTGCCGCTCATCTAAGCTCCTTTAGGACCCAGCCGCCTTTTGGCGTGGGCCATCCATTTTTGGCTGCGCGAAATTCGGCTTCCGCCAATGCTTTTCGTTTGGCGTCGAGCATACCTGAACCCCACACCGTGATGCGAAGGCGTCCGGCGGTGAATACGTACCTGTCCAAATCAGCGTTCCGGCCAGTCGCGTATCCTGCCCGGAAGCTTGTCCTGGCTGCGCTAGCGTCAATGCGGTTGCGGTATGAAGCAGGCTGTCCATCCCACCATCGCTTGAAGGCGGTTTCAAAGTTTGGCCGGGATGGTCTGGTTTTATCCAGCATCTAGGCCTCCCTATCGAATTTGGGCGACCAGCCCCGAGTCATGCCGTAACTCATTGCGCTCTGAGCCAGGGCGAGCTGGAACCGCAGATGCTTAATGTCGCTGAGCAATGTGGCGACAGTCGCTTTTGCATCGTCATCATGGAAGGCGAGTGCTGCCTCAACTTCGTAGTCTAATTCTGCCGATGGAGTCGCGAACTTAACGGACATTGAACCGCCCACATACCCTTTGAACTATTTGAGTGTTCTCATTATGTTCTCTTCCGCTATGGAGTCAACAGGCGTCGCTGTATGGCTTCGCGCACATCTCAGAAAGGGAGTAAGCAGTCATGGCGCGACGGAAAGGCGAATTGACCCCTGCGGCGATTGACCGAGGATGGCCGTTCCAGGTGGCGCTCCTAGCTGAGCTCTCTAAAGGCAAACTTGGCGAGGAACAGGCTCTCTACTGCAATCGGCTAATGCGCTGCAGCCGGGGTCACACAGTCTTTCACGAGGATCAGCATTCCAACATACATTGCTTCGCCACGAAGGTCGGCGCCGAAGCCTTCATGGCGAAGTTCGGGGGCGAATGGTTTGATCCTCGCGATCGAGGAGCAAGGGTTCTGGCAACCCAGCTTAAAGGCGCAGCCGCCGAGTGGCAAAGGCCTGATCCCTCGTCAGACCAGGCCCTCCCTTTGCCGCCTCGAGGAGCACGGCGGCGGGGTCATAGAAAATGTCGACCGTCCGGTCAACGGGAGAAAGCATTGTCAACCGCTCGAACCTTTCCCGGAACCGCCGTAGGTTTGCCAGATGGAAGGTCTGTTCAGCTACCAGATGACGTTCTCCGTCAATGGATTTGGATAGAGAAGCCCTTATCCCGATTGACGATGATTTCGGATTGGGTGACGTACGCGCTCCGGACTTGGCTGCTTCGGCTACTTGGAGCGGGCGGCCCTCAGGTCACTTGATGTTAAACCGCGCGTTTATCTCCTGCCTTCAGAGGATAAAGCTCACCAGAATTCTCCTTTGTCGAGGTCAGGAAAACGAGGTAGGGATGCGGCGCGGGCCTTGACGCAGAAGCGTGCGAGTAGGGTTCGTTGGTTCCTCGTCTCATTTGAAATGACCACATCATGTCGGAATACAAACCTATCGGTTGGCCACATAACCGTGATGAAACACTGGAATGGCTGGTCAACGGCACCAGTCGCGAGCGCTTCATCGACGACATCTTCACGGAACTCTGCGAGCGTCTTCGAAGTGCCGGGACGCCTGTCGCTAGAGCTACATTGTTTCTGAACACCTACAATCCGCAGTGGCAGGGAGCACGAATCCTATGGCGGATAGGCGATAGCAAGGCCGCGATCATCACCTTTGATTACGGGATCGAAGACACCGGCCGTTATCAAAACAGTCCAATTCGGGAGTTGGACGAGGGTGCCGATGTTGTCCGCCATCGAATTTCAGAGAACCGCGGCCAGGCGCCTTGGTATCCGGTCTATGATGAACTTCTGGAGGAAGGTCTCACCGACTACCTCGCCTTGGGCGTGGAGCATACGCTCGGGAAAAGGCAATCTGTGACATTCGCCAGTGACGGAGCTGGCGGTTTCTCGGAGGCAGATATCCAGCTTCTCAAGGATATCTTGCCTGCGCTAGCCCTAGTGAGCGAGATCAGGCTCAAGAACCGGTTGGCTCGAACACTCTTGGAGACTTATGTCGGCCCGCATGCCAGCGAACAAATCTTGGCTGGTGCGACCCGGCGAGGGAGCGGCACAACCGTTCGTGCTGCAGTCCTGATATGCGATCTGCGCGACTTCACGTCAATTTCTGACATGTGGCCGCGCGACGACGTCATCGAATTGCTAAACAGCTATTTCGACGCCGTATCGGACCCTATCGAGCAGAAGGGCGGCGAAATTCTTAAGTTCATGGGTGATGGCCTACTCGCTATTTTTCCTTTGAGCAATCCGCAGGCTTGTGAGTCCCTCTTGGCAGCCGTTACCGAGGCGCGAGCGAACATGTCAGCGATGAATGACCTCCACGTTCAAAAGGGCCATCCGGCGCTGCGGTATGGAATGGGGGTCCATGTTGGTGATGTCATGTACGGCAATATTGGATCCCGAAAGAGGTTGGATTTCACCGTCATCGGACCCGCCGTGAACATCGCTTCGAGGCTGGAGAAGCTTACTAAGACCATCAAGAAGACGGTTCTGCTGTCCGCTGATTTCGTTGAGGCCGTGGGGAAGGATGCGCGGATGGAGGGGCTGGGATCATTTGAGCTTCGAGGTGTAACGAAGCCCATCGAGGTCTTCACGTTCGGCTGATGGACTTCGGAACTCCAGGTTCGTAACCGGTGTTCCGTCCCACGTTGCCCCTCTCCGTTAGGATTTTCCGAGATCAGGGAAACCACCTATCTAGGTTTATTGACGCTAGCTGAGAAGGCATTTGATTGCTGGCCTGCTAGGTTGCCTTTGCGAAGTCCCGGAAACAATTATTTGGAACAGCTAGTGGCTTAGCGGCGAGCAAGGAAGCCTTGAAACACCATCGGTAACAGCGAAGTGTATGCGAATTGGCTTGGAGCGGGGATTGGATGAATTTGAAAGCAGCGTCAGTAATTGCCGTTACCATAGGATCAGCAATCGCGGCATTTGGGGCTGTCGATGGGGTCATCGCTGCTCCTGAACAGATTGGCTGCTACGGCGACAATTGGGGTCCCACTCTCGCCATGCTTGAGCCGACGCCCGCCGGTCCGATGAAGTTGAAGACCTTGCGGTGCACGCCGATCCCCGAAGGTTGGCCGAGGATGGTCCCGCCTGCGCTGTCGCCAAACGGCGAGCTTGTTTACGCGTTCGGTTCCTGGAAAGGTTTGTGGCTCGGTGATGTGACGCGTGGTGGTCGCGCTCATACGGTGAATGAAAAACTTCCTGGAGACCTCTTCACACTGACGGCTCCCTTTACTTGGCTGGATGACTCCTCGTCAGTTATCGGCGTGAAGCGTGAGACGACCGTGGCAGGCAGCGTCTCGTATAGTTCTCTGCGGCCATATCTCTTTCGCGTGGATGGCTCACAGGCGAAGCTGCCCGAACTCACTCATCCAGGTGGCGCACTCGATGAGCTTTACTGGATCGATGGTTCGGGGTTAGCACTCGCGGGCTTTGGGATGTACGAGCGTGACGACGAAAAGGAAGACGAGCATAAGCAAACGC
Organism: Rhizobium pisi; assembly: GCF_003938655.1. Lineage (GTDB taxonomy): Bacteria > Pseudomonadota > Alphaproteobacteria > Rhizobiales > Rhizobiaceae > Rhizobium > Rhizobium pisi. The sequence goes on along the minus strand of NZ_RJJT01000025.1, from coordinate 81,215 downwards.
TTGCCTTCGTTGACGCTAATACGGGAGCGATTTTACAAGCCGTGGAAAAGGCAAACGTGCCAGGGCTAGCCGATCAAAGAAGCCTGGAAGCTGTTAAATCCAAGATCGACCCATCCGGGAGGGCACACGTCCTCGTGAAATGGGGACCCAGCAAATGGTTGCTCTGGGTTCAAGGCCAATCACCGAAAATCGTTCCTTTGCCGCAGACTGCTCAGTGGTCGCCGTTCGTTCTTTCGAGCGATGCCTCGAGCGTCCTGATGATGGGCAATTTGAGCGCGACGGGTTGGGTGTGTGAACTATCAGACCGTTGCCCCCAGCCCATACCACAATCGGGAATGATCGCTGAATTCCGGGACCTCCCAACCGGTCTCGTGAAATGGACGATTTCTGGCACTGCTTCGTATTTTTCCCGGAGTCTGCATCCGGCCGTCAGCCCAGATGGCCGCTGGGGTTTGATATCGCTCCCGGACGAGCAAGGAGCCGCACTTGCATTGATTTCGATGACATCTGGTAAAGTGATTCAGAAAGTGCGGCAGCCGGGTTGGGGGCCGATAGGCCTGTCATTCTCCGCTGACAATAAGTCCGCATTCGTCACGGGTGGAACGATTGTGGCTACATATGCCGTGGCCGAATAAGTGCCGTTTTCATCACCATAAAGCGAGAGTCGCGTGCTGGTTGGAAGTCGACCTCTCCGCCAGGTATTGCTGCAGTGGTGTTTTCTGACGCTAATGAATTTGTCGCTGATCTTTGACCTAAGTAAGGTTTCAGCACCGCAGCGCCAGCGCAAAATCTGGCGGGCCTGTAACTCAATTCTGAGGTCTTGCCTTCTGGCGACATGATGCAATCTATCGGTCGGTAATCGAGTTCACGAGGGAAATGCCCATGACCACTGCACGACAGATCGTCCTCGCCAGCCGACCTTCAGGGTCCCCAACCTCGAAGAACTTCCGGCTTGAAGACCGCGAGTTGCCCGAAGTGCAGGAAGGCGAAGTGGCACTTCGCGTGCTCTACCTCTCTTTAGATCCTTACATGCGCGGCCGCATGAGCGACGCGAAATCGTATGCCGCGCCAGTGGCGATCGACGGCGTCATGGAGGGGGAGACGGTGTGCGAAGTGACTCGCTCCAGACACCAGGACTTCAAACCTGGTGAAATCGTCCGTGCTCGGACTGGATGGTGCACGGACGCCGTTCTAAACGGGGAGTCCATACAGCATGTCGATACCCACGGAGCACCAGTGACCACGGCCATCGGTGTGCTCGGAATGCCGGGGTTCACGGCTTATAGCGGCATGAAAGTGATTGGGCAGCCCAAAAAGGGCGAGACGGTTGTTGTCGCCGCGGCCTCAGGGCCGGTAGGATCCTTGGTGGGGCAAATCGCGAAGTTAGCAGGTGCAAGGGCCGTCGGCATCGCGGGCGGCCAGGAGAAGTGTGCCTATGTGAGAGACGAGCTCGGCTTCGATGCAGTTGTCGATCATCGATCTAAGGGTTTTGCGTCCGATCTCGCAAACGCATGCCCAGACGGTATTGACGTCTATTTCGAAAACGTTGGAGGTCCGGTGTGGGACGCCGTTCTGCCGCTGATGAACCTTTATGGACGTGTCCCCGTTTGCGGGTTGATCGCTAACTACAACGGTGCGAGCTCATCAGACCATGACAAGCTGCCTGCCACGATGTCCGCCGTGCTGAGACGAAGCCTGCTGATGCGAGGCTTCATCAACACCGAGTTCGTCAAGGAACACTACACCGCCTTCCGGCAGGAAATCGGACCGCTTGTTGCGTCAGGGAAGATCAAGTACCGCGAAGATATCGTTGACGGCTTGGAGAACGCGCCCGATGCATTCATCGGGATGCTTTCGGGCAAAAACTTTGGGAAGCTTCTCGTTCGAGTCTCTTCTGGCTCGCGATAACCTATCTACATCCTAACATTGCGGTGCCTCTCAGCCGAAGCCTTCGCCTGTTCCGACAAAGGTAACATCAATCGTGTTTGCGAAAGTCTTTGTACGCGAGCCATCCGCGCCTACTGAAAATAGGACGAGGGTAAACTTGCCGCTTCCTTCAATTTTGTCGGAAACGCTGAAGGCCCACTGAACCGTATTGTCGTTCTGTTCACCCTGGCCGAAATTGAAGCACGGTGCGGTGTCAGAAGTTGCGATAAGATCCTGCCGAAGCTTGTCGAGCGCGTCCGCGATTGGCGTTCCGCGAAACTCCGGGGGCGCCGGTGGTGGGTTAATGATGCGCTGTTTCTTCGAGCTTTCGTCTTCGATCTCGGCATCGGCTGCCGCTGTTAACGGGAAAATTGAAAGCTTCGTGGTGATCGTATCGTTTAACACCCTAGATACGCCGACACTGCCGTCCAATGTTGCAAGGTTTACTGGGACCTGCAGTCCACCACTTCCGGACGTTGTTTGATCGACTTTAGCAGTGACCGTTATCGCTACTTTCGATACGATGAAATCCACCGCGCCAGCGCAAACTTTCCCGCTTCCCACTGCTGACTTGTCATTTTGGTGTCGGTATATATAGGTCCCAATGTCATGTTTTATCTGCCGCACAAGGCTCTCGAATCTCGAATGCGACAGTCCGGCTTACATCTGCGGTGTTTGCACCTAGCCCGCAGCTCGACAACAATCCGGCGGGCACCGCTAACAGCAACCCCCTGCGGTTGATGAGAAGGTCCATGAAAACGTCCCCCGACGAAGTTCAGTGAATTTCAACCCGAGGGCGAGTATGGTCACAACCTGGTGCACCTGTCGAGTCTCTCAGCGGTTCACGTCGACTAGCGTACGGCCGCGAACCTTGCCTTGAAGCATGTTTTCGGCAACGCCCCTGACTTCATTAAGCCCGACCTCGCTCACCATGGAGCCGAGTTTCCTAAGATCCAGATCGGTCGCCAAGCGTTTCCACGCTACCTCACGTAGAGACTGTGGCGCATTGACGGAATCGATCCCACAAAGAGTGATACCCCGCAAAATAAAGGGCAATATCGAAGCTGGAAGCTCCATTCCGCCTACAAAGCCGCAGGTTGTCACGGCACCGCGGTACTTGGTCTGGCTCAAGATATTTACAAGGGTCTTGCCACCGACCGCATCGACAGCGCCCGCCCAACGATCGGCCCCCAGTGGCGGACCGTCCTCCGAGAGCAGGGCTCGATCCATAACTTCGGAAGCACCGAGCGACTTCAGGTAGTCAGCCTCAACGGACTTGCCACTCGAAGCAGTCACCCGATAGCCCAACTCGGCCAGGATGGCGATCGAAACAGAACCGACGCCACCGGACGCGCCGGTCACAAGGATGTCTCCACGCTCGGGATTGATCCCGCTATGTTCGAGCGCAAGTACGCTCAACATCGCCGTAAAGCCTGCGGTTCCGATTGCCATGGCATCGCGCGTGCTGATCGACCCTGGCAGTTTTACCAGCCAATCGCCCTTGACGCTTGCTTGCTGCGCATAGCCTCCGTGATGATCTTGGCTGAGCCCCCATCCAGTCGCGACAACCTTGTCCCCAACTTTGAAACGGCCGTCGCGCGAGCTTGCGACAGTGCCAGCAAAATCGATGCCCGGGACTAGTGGAAAGGACTTGATGATCCGAGGGGTCAGGATAGCGACCGCGTCCTTGTAGTTCACATTCGACCACTCAACCGCAACCTTGACGTCCCCATCGTTAAGTATCCGATCATCCAAGACTTCGACCGAGGTCGTGACGGCGCCGTCGGTCGCACGATTAGCAAGGATAGCCCGAAATGTCATGGTACGTTCCTTTCGATTGATAATTGCCATGACTTTTAGGGGCTTGCGGCGATCATTGAAAGAACCCACAATTATAGCTCATACTACCATTTTTGTAAGTATCGCCCACGGAGGATCTTGTGAGACCTAAACGCCTAAATCCGAAGAGCGACTGTGCGGTCGAACTGACGCTGTCTGTCATCGGCGGTGTATGGAAGCCTCTAATCCTCTTCAATCTTCTGATGGGAAAGAAGCGGTTTATGGAACTCACGAGGCTGATCCCGAGCGCGACTCAACGCATGCTCACACTTCAACTGCGTGAGCTTGAAGAGGATGGATTGGTGACACGCCACGTTTTCCCGGTTGTTCCCCCGCGCGTAGAGTACGAGGTGACCGATTTGGCGCGAACTCTAGCGCCCGTAATGTTGAGCCTGCGGGACTGGGGTGAGCGTTACCGGCTTGAGCAGCAAAAGCTGCCCCCGCTCGAACCTCACTGTCAGGCCTGAAAACAGGTTTCCAGACCAGCATTCTTATAACTGCAGCGCGGATTCCACATGGGCTAGGAGAGCCTTCACGTCGACGGGCTTGCCGAGGAATGCAAATGCTCCGCCGTCCATCGCCTGGGCTTTAGTACGTCCGTCAAGATACGATGTGACGAAAATGATCGGCGGCCGCTTTTGATCCGTGCTCAGGATCTTTTGCAAATCCAGGCCGCTCAAGCCGCCGGGCATGTCGACATCTAGGAGCATACAATCAACATTCTCGCGATCGGGCGCCGCAAGATAGTCTTCGGCTGACGAAAATAAACGGCTCTCGTATCCACAGGACACCATGAGGTCGTCGAGTGCCTCGCGGATGGCAAGATCGTCGTCAACGACCGCGATGGTCTTGGAAATGGGCAATTTCGGAAGCCTGAATGTGAAAGTTGGACACGGATTGAGTTATGCGCTCTCGCCGAGCGCTTCGATACCACACCTGGGTCTAGGTTCCGGTGATTTGGTGCATCTTTTTGAGGAGATCTGCGAGCGTTCGGACCTGCATCTTCCTCATAACGCTACCGCGATGCAGTTTCACCGTCACCTCACTGATGCCCAGCTGGTATGCGATTTGTTTGTTCATCAATCCCTTGTTCACTGCTGTTAAAACCTCGCGTTCTCGCGGTGTCAGACTTTCCAACAGCCGCCGGACATCCTGGGTGGCGGCGACGGCTTCTCGAGCCGCCGCATCCCTCGCCAATGCGACGGTCACCGCGTCAAGGACGTCCTGGTCGCGGAATGGCTTGGTGAGAAAGTCTACTGCTCCGTCCTTCATTGCCTGGATGCCCATCGGAATATCGCCGTACCCGGTGAGGAAAATCACGGGTAGCTTGCTACCAATGCGATTGAGTTCGCGATAAAAATCCAGACCGCTGACCCCAGGAAGTCGGACATCAAGCAGGATGCAGCCAGGCGCTGCGACGTCTGCCCCCTCAAGGAATTCCTTAGAAGATCCAAAACTTCGGGCAGGGATGCCTACGGATAGAAACAGGTCGCTCAAAGATTCACGTATCGAGTGGTCGTCATCCAACAAATAGACCGTCGGTGCGACCTGTTCATGCGTATTGCGTTTCATGCTTTTTAGCTCCGACCAGTGGAAGAGAAAGTTCGAACACCGCGCCGCCCGAAGCGTTGTTTCGAGCGGTCAATCTTCCGCCTATCGCCTCTACGAAGGTCTTGCAGACAGACAAGCCAATTCCCATCCCTGTCTCTTTGGTGGTGAAGAAGGGCGCGAAGAGCTTATCAACGGCGTCTTCCGCGATGCCGGGACCATTGTCGGCAACCGAGATCACGACCTGATCGCCATCCCCGGGGCGGACCTCGATATTCACCTGCGGATTTGCCTGCCGGGAGTTGGCAAGAGCCTGGATTGCATTCGTTACGAGGTTTATCAGAACCTGCTGGAGCTCGATCCGCATGGCGATGACCTGCGGAACGGACTTGGAAGCGATGATCTTGTGCTTCACCCGATGCCCGTCAAACTCCGCGTCCATAATCGCGCATGTCTCCTCGACTAGATGCACGAGGTCCACGCTCGTTGGTTCGCTCTGTGTCTGTTCGATCCTGCTCCGTGTTTGCTTTATGATCTCGCTTGCTCGCTCGCCATCTCGAACAATCCGGTCCGTTGCCCGCTTTGCGGCGGCAAGATCGGGTGGATCGCGGTCCAGCCATCTGACCAGCGTTTGTGCACTCACAATTATCGCGCCAAGCGGCTGGTTAAGCTCATGGGCCAACGACGTCGAGAGAGCGCCGATCGCGGCTGTTCTCGACGATGCCGCAAGTTCTGCTCGCGCATCCTGCAACGCCTTTTGAGCAAGCTCACGCTGTGTGATGTCTACCATGCCCGTGACCACGCGGTTGAACGCGGTGGCATCCTCCGGAAAGCTGACCGTTAGAAGAACAAGCTTCTTTTCGCCATCGTCACCGACCACAGTCACGCTGTCGGAAAATGAGCGGCGCCCCTGGAACATTGCTTCCATCAGGTCAAGAAAGGTTTCATCGCCGGGCGGCAGGATCCGTCGCAGCGATCCCGGCGTTTGATCAATTGCATTTCGACCCAATAGTTCGACCGCCGCCTCGTTCGCCGCCACGGTACGAACCGCGGCGACGCATCTATCGACGATTTCTGGCTGTTGTCGCGCATATTCTCGAATGTCGTCGACCCCCTGCGCCTTCAGCGAGAGCAAAATCTCTCGAACAGAGGAGTAGTCGCGTTCCCAGAGTGCAACTTTCGTGCGGTCAAAGATAGCTCGATATCTACTCTCGCTCTCGCGAAGTGCGGCGTTAGTGGCGATTAGCTCGGACCGTGACGCTTCATTTCGCATCAGCAGAGACGTCGTGATGACTAGTGCGGCCAGAGCGACGCTGAGCCGAAGCAACGATTGCAGGTCGATAAGCGCGTCGCTGTGAGCGTAGACGTAGGACGCGGCAGCAAGCACGACCGCCACCACGCACCCGGTCACATGGCCACGGGCAGTTAGGATATCCCCAAGTAGAAGGAGAGCGATTACATAGAGGACCGCGATTGCGCCTTCAATCTTGGTGAATGTGTCGATGTAAAAGATGGTCCCAGCAAGAACCAGCGCCACAGCAGCAAGGACGGTGCCGTACCCGTTGTCCGTTCGACCATTGAAAAAGTGTGTTGATGTCATCCCGATCGCAAAGCCCCCAATCCGCAAGAATCGTACCACTCTCAACGGCGATGTCACCTGTACTGTGGTCTAAGGTAACGTTTCTACGATTGTCGGGATCGATGGATCCGTAACGGGCCGTCTCTCGAAGTATTGTACGATCCGGCAGTCATCAATCCCGATGTGGTGTTTTCCGAAGTCTTCAGAGGACCCGAATTCGGAAGTCGGATCGTATTCCATGCGACGAGCGGAAAAACTACCCGCCAACAACGGGTGTGGGTCTATCTCCGGGCTTGTGTTTACAGGGCTACAGCTGAAAGCTGGCACCCCAGCTTTTGACTGGCCAATGGTTTTCGGCTCCGTGCCCGACGTTGAAATAGAAGTTGTTCAGGAGTTTCTGGCTAAAGAGCCACACCATTTCGGTAAATTGCTGCCTTGTAACCTCAAGCCCAAGGTTGAAGGACGGCATGTTTTCTGACTTGAACATAAACCCAGCTTCGACGCGCTGCGGCGTTAGCGGAGTGCGTACCCAGAACGAAACGACCGCAGGCCACCGCATTTTTGTGCGAGGCGAGATCACGACCGCGCCCACTATGAGGTATGTAAATTCGACTGACATCTCCGGAGGTCCAGGTTGGATGTGCTGGCCGATGGAGCCGGATGGGCGTTGGGCGAATTCTCCAGCCCAATCTCCCACTTCGACCTCCGGCCAAGGAAATTTCGGCAGCTCCTTTTTTGTGCTTTTCGGCATCGGGAACCTCTCCGGCAATGAACGTCAGCAGACAAAGGACAAAGTGCGTCGACTCTTCATGCAGTCAAGAAGACCCCAGGTCCTGCATCCGGATCGACGGGGTATGGCGCCGGTTCATGTCGACGGCTCCAGCCTTTTCTCAGCCGCGATCGGAGCGGCCTCCTGAGATAAAATGGTCGTCGAGCCACCTGTGTGTTAGGCGAATGCCTTCAATGCAGCATGGATTTGGGATACGACGGCTGCGCCTTCACCGACAGCGGCAGCGACGCGCTTCGTTGAACCGGACCTGACGTCGCCAATCGCGAAAAGATTTCGAAGGCTAGTTTCAAGAGATGTGCGTTGACCGTCGTTGGCGCCGGTAGTCTCGGGGCCTGTGAGAATAAAGCCAGAGCGATCGCGCTTCACATGCTCGACCAGCCACCCGGCGTTGGGATCCGCGCCGATGAAGAGGAACATATGGCGCAGCTCGAGATCTCGCTTTTCACCCGTCGCGTTGTTCCTGACGACGGCTCCAGAAAGCTCAGAGCGGGTGTCGCCGGATACAGCGTCGATCTCGCAGCCCATATGTATTTCGACATTTGGTAGCTGCCCGATGCGGTCCACCAAATACTGAGACATGGTTTCTTCCAGGGGGCGGCGGGCAACGAGATGCAGCTTCTTTACCTGCGGCGCCAGGTAGGCGACCGCCTGTCCCGCGGAATTGCCGCCGCCAACAAGCGCGATCTCTTCACCTTGGCAGAGGCGGGCTTCAACAGATGTGGCCCAGTAGGAAATCCCCGATCCCTCGAATTTATCAATGTCCGCGACGGCTGGTCGGCGGTACCGAGCACCTGACGCGATTACGACAGTTTTGGCCCGAACGGACCGACCGTCATCCAGTTCCAAGGAGTGATAACCATCTGATGCGGGCACGAATTTTCGAACTTCGATTGGCAGCGCGATCTCTGCACCAAACTTGAGGGCTTGGTTGAACGCTCTGCCAGCGAGAGCTTGTCCCGATATTCCCGTTGGAAAGCCAAGGTAGTTCTCGATCCGAGCCGACGCCCCGGCTTGGCCGCCAACAGCTCGTTCATCCAGCACTATCACTTTCAAGCCTTCGGATGCGGCGTAGACCGATGTAGCCAATCCAGCGGGGCCTGCCCCGACGACTGCAACGTCGTACAGGACGTCCGTGTTGATGTCCGGTGTGATCCCAAGACAAAGAGCGGCTTCCTGATTGCTTGGATTGTTGAGCACACTGCCGCTAGGGCAAACCATGACAGGCAAGGCGTCGGCCGAGACGCCAAGCTTTTTGACTAGCTCACGGCCACTCTCGTCCGCTGAGGCGTCGAGAACCAAGTGAGGATAGCCGCTGCGCGTGAGAAATCCCTGCAGACGAGTGATTGCGGCGCTTCCAGGGGTGCCAATTAGGATCGAACCAGCACCTCCGGTGTCGATCAAAGCAACTCGACGAAGGATAAAGGCTCGCATCACCAATTCGCCAATGTCGGCTGAACCAATAACCAACGCCCGGAGGTGTGATCCGTCGTAGGGTAGCGCAACGCACCCCTCCGCACCGGCGACGCCTCTCACCAATGAAGGTCGACCTGCCAGTTGACTGACCTCGCCTGTGAACTGGCCGGGCGAATGGGTCACCACATTCAATTCATGCGAAAGGCCGTCGTGTCGAAATACGTCCAAGCTTCCTTCAAGCACCAGCCAGACTGGCGCGTCTTTTTCGCCGAAATGCACCACTATCTCGCCTGCAGAAAAGTGGTGAGGTTCCCCGCTGGCGAACCTCCGGGCCGATATCATCTGCGTCGGGCTCAAGACTGGAAACATCTGTTCCGCGCGATTATTCGAATTTGCCATGAGAATGCTCCGCCGCTCCGGCTTCAATAGAATTTGGGAATAGGCCCCGGATGTGGTGTCCGATCGGGAAGTTCGACGATGGTCTCGTCGACAAAGCACCAGCCCCAACCTTCGGGAGGGTCGTAGCCTTCGATTATCGGGTGGCCGGTCTCCTGAAAATGCTTGGTGGCATGATGACCGATGGAATCATCGCAACATCCGACATGGCCGCATTCCCGGCAGAGCCTGAGGTGTACCCAGCCTTGACCAATCTCCAGGCATTCCTCGCAGCCCAATGTGCGAGGTTTCACTCTGTGTACGCTAGATCCATGGTTGCACGTACTCATGGGGACCCCCATCCGATTGGTTGTTGTAATTGACCGGGAGATTGTATCGAAGTGCCTGCTTCTAGCAACGGGCGGGAGATCCACCCGGCTAAGGCCCCGATAAAAATTCCTGCCACCGTCCCAAGGACGAGCGCCGTCTGACGCGGTAGCTGATATCCCGCGTTATGGAGTGCATTGTTTAAGCTTGCGGGTACGTCTTCAGCCCCGACGGGGTCAAGCGTTCGACGAAGAGCCTCGGCCTGACGTTCATAGGCGCCCACACGCTGGGCGGCGCTCAGATCGCCATGGAGATAGGTCTCGACTTCAATCTTTTTCTCTGGAGCAAGACTGTGGTCGATGAAGCATTGAAGGTCTGCTTCTGTGATTACCCGAATTGTCACTTCACCCTCCGCAGGTAAGGCCTTTTGATGAGCGTTTGCCGGATTGGGGCTTCAACGATGAGCCTGAGCTGCTCCCGCGCTTGCGGCAGCAAACGTAGAAGCTCGCCCTCCGAAATATCCAGGACCTGCGCAGCCTCGCGATGAGAGAGCCGCTCTACCGAAGTCAAAAGGATCGAGCTTCGTTGGACCGGCGCGAGTTTTGACAAAGCGATCGCTGGTCCGATGACCTTTTGCCCATAGTTTTCAGGATAGTCAGCGGACGGCGTTGCCGACGCTTTCCCGTCCACCAGGCCACACATCAACCTAAGAGCATTGAGGCGTACATTTGAGTGTCCCATCCACAGCCACCGAGCTCGCAATTTCTTAAGAGTGGTGAGCACGAGGACATCCGCTGCATCCACGTCCGGACAGTGGCCTCGCGCAAAACGCCTCAACGACGGAAGGTGTGGGAGAACTGCTTCGCTAAAGTTTTTCATAGGTTCTTTCTCTAAGCGCCGGACGGGGTCAAATCTTGGATGATTTCGCCGCCGCGTCGTTGATGCTTCAGCTCGCGTAGCGCTTGAGTGGGAGTGGGAGTGGGTAGGAAGCGTAGTGACAGGATCGGATTGTCAAAGAATTGGTCGCGCAATTGGGTACATTCGTCTCATCAGCCGCCCGGGACCGCCCTCCCGCTAGCCGCTGGTCGTGAGGGCAAGCCCCTTGCTGCGAATGCTCTCCAAGCCGCATTCGCGTCGCGGCCCCTCGTTTTGGATCCCCCAACCAAAACGAGGGGCCGCAAAACCTTCGGATTCTGGGCAGTAAAAAGCCGCGTGCGAGACGCGTTCCTTCTAACGAGGACGTCGGCTTTGCCTTTAAGACCCCACAAGACGCCACCTTGGTGAAGCTTGGCGGCAAGGAAACCGGTCCATTCCACCGTGTGCTTCGACGGCAATGTCTACGAGGCTAGTCATTGGATTTCTTCTGCTAGTTTGGGTTTGGAAGAGCTTGAAGCGCAGCTTCAGCAACGGCAATGTCCTGTTCGATGGAGCCACCGCTGACGCCAACGGCTCCGGCCACGTTGCCATCGAGAAGGATCGGAATGCCCCCACCAAGGATGACGAAAGCCCCGCCATTGACCGAGCTGACAGCGAATAGCGATTGTCCTGGCTGGATCATTGGAACGAAGGCAGCGGACGGGGCGTGAAACGCCCTGGCAGTCCGGGCTTTGCCGATCGCCAGGTCGAATGCTCCTGGCCACGCCATGTCCATCCGCGCCATGGCGACCAGGTCTCCACCACCATCGAGAATGACGATTGTGGACTTAACGCCGATCTGGTTGGCCGCATGTTCGGCTTTTTCGATCATGGCTCTGGCGAGGGAGAGGTCGAGGACACTCATGCTGTTATCCAGTGCGCTGAGGGATCGGGGCGACACCGCACCCAGCAGCGGCTGGGTGCAGTTAGTGCGATTGTGAGATCGGGTACGGTGATGACTCGTGCGGCTTGTGACGAGCGGCCGATTGCAGGTCGAACACCGCGTGCGACCGTTGAGGGCGGGCGAGGGCGGTGCCTCGCCCGCCGGGCGATCAACTTAGTTTGATGTCAGAGAGATCGATGGAAACGACCAAAGGCTCGGCCATGGATTGTCCATCGGGCTGGCGTGGAAAGATACGGCGCACGGTCGGGAACTTGATCCCCTGAACTTCGGTATAGTCGCTGATGTAATGTGCACCAGGTGTGTTGCCAGCGATCTCGACGTCGTAGTCGTGACGTTTCAGCAGACCGGATTCATCGATGTAGAGCGTCTGGACGGTGCTGTGGGTCGCGATTTCTTTCGGGAACGTCACCTTCAGGCGCTTCCAGGTCTCGCCTTTCTCCGTCCAGTCACCGAGTTCTTCGGTTTCGACCCCCGGCGCCGCGAGCAGGAACGGCATATTGAGATAGGTCCACATGGCGATCCCGGCGAAGTAGGCAAGCTGCTCCTCAGACCAGGGTGTTTCCAAGGTGTGGCCAGCGAACGACGCGCGAGGGCTTTCGAGTTCGCCGACGATATTCCCGCCGTTGTCCTTGATGGTGACCTTGCCTGGTTCGAAGCGTGTGACTTTCGCCTCGGGACCCAGAGGGGAGTGCGATGCCCATTCATCGCCGAGACCGACGGTGACGTTCGTTTCATCAAGCTTTCCAGCCTGGCCCTTCAGTGTCCAAAGGGCGCCGCCTTGGACGAGGTGAGCGGACAGCTGAGAGAACTTTTTCCACTGATCGAGACCACCGTGGGCGTCGATAATCTTCTGTGCGAGTGCGTTCATAGTATTTCTCCTTGTGTGTGGCGCGATCAGGCGTCCAGGAATGTTTTGACGTGGGCGACGAAGGTCTCTGGGTACTGGAATAGCGCACCGTGGCCAGAGTCCGGATAGATGATCAGGGTGGCCGTGCTCATGTTCTTGAACATCTCGTACGCGTTGATCGACGGGAACATGGTGTCGTCGCTTCCGTGGACGATCAGAGCAGGCTGTTTGATTGCCTTCAGGGAGGCGTGATCCGGGTCTTGCTCAGCGCACCAGCCGATAATTGAAGCGGCCTGAGGATTGCTGACGTCTTCGCCGCTCTCGGGGTCACGATCGTTCTTGCGGACGGTAGCACGGGCAACGAAGGCTCTCGCAGCTGCCTGGCTTGCGTCTGACGGCGGGAAGAAGAGGGGGAGGCGCACATCAGGAGCATTTTTGGAAAACGCGTCCTGGACGACCTCCATGAGGTGCTCTTCTCCTCCCTTTGGTGCGGTGCCAGCCAAGATGATTTTGCGGACCTTGACGGCGGAACGGGCGGCCATGACCTGCGCCAAGAAACCGCCGAGCGAGAAGCCAAGGAGATCTACTTCACCAAGGCCAAGTGCGTTGATGAAGTTCTCAGCGTCGGTCGCCATCTGATCGACGTTGTCGGGCGTCTTGCCGCCAGATGTCCCGACGCCAGCATTGTTGAAGATCACCACCGGGCGATCCGCTGCAAGTGAATTGGCAACGATGGGATCCCAAGCGTCCATTGTTCCGGTGAAGTGCTGCATAAAGACGAGCGGCACGCCGGTCTTCGACCCAAGACGGCGATAGGCGAACCGTATGCCCCCAGCCTCGACGTATTCGGTAGGTGCTGTCTCCAATGTGGCGGACATGCTGTATTCCTTCCTCGGTGATGCGGCTCGAGCCGTGTGTGTTTCCGAGGAGATACTGCCTGCCGGGTGCCAATCACGCGAGTTAAGGCATATTAAGTGATGTTAAGGTCGAGATACCCGGGAGCAGCCACTATATTGCTGAACAAAGAGAAGGCGTTGGCACCCGGCTTGCGCATTCGAATCTATTCGAAAGAGGTGCCGAATTTTCTCGGCGAGCCTGTCGCGACCCGCTGTGCGGCGGAAGTTGACAATTCCGCGGAGGAAGCCACTGATCGACCCCACAATAGGAGCAATGGTTCATGGATAACGCAATTCGGCGGATTGTTCTGATCGTCGCGCTCGCGAACCTGGCGTATTTTGGAGTCGAGTTCGTCGTCGCACTGAGGATTGGATCGGCATCACTTCTGGCGGACAGCGCCGACTTCTTCGAGGATGCATCCGTCAATCTGCTGATCTTCGTGGCAATGGCATGGTCGGCGAGGAACCGCGCACATGCCGGAATGGCCATGTCGGTCATACTCCTCGCTCCGGCCGTCGCTTTTCTGTGGATCGCATGGCAGAAGTTCGAAATCCCCGTCCCACCGGAACCACTTGCGCTCAGCCTGACTGGCCTCGGCGCACTCGTGGTCAACCTCTCGTGCGCCTACCTGCTGGCGGCTTACCGTGATGCAAGTGGTTCACTTACCAAGGCGGCTTTCCTCTCCGCCCGCAATGACGCCATTGCCAACGTCGCTATTATCGCCGCAGGAGCCGTCACGCTCTACCTGTGGCGCTCGCCATGGCCGGACCTGATCGTGGGCCTTGGCATCGCATGGATGAACCTCGATGCGGCGAAGGAAGTGTGGTCCGCCGCACGGAAGGAGCATGAAGCAGTCGCCTGATGTGTAGGGATGCCCATCAAGCTACGGTCAAGCTCGTCATGGGCATCCTTCGAGGCGAGGATGTTACTTTCCTGTGCCTGAGTTCTGGAGAGCCGACGGCAGCAAGACGTCCGGGAAGTCCTGATAGGAGACCGGGCGCAGGAAACGATATATCGCCAGTGTTCCGACCGACGTGGAGCGTCCATCGGATGTTGCCGGGAAGGGACCTCCGTGGACCATTGCAGGCGAGACTTCGACGCCGGTGCCAAAGCCATTGATCAGCAATCTCCCTGCCAGCTGTTGGAGGCGCGGGACGATCACTTGGGCTGCGGGGTGGTCGGCCTCGTCAACTTGCAGCGCAATCGTCAGCTGACCCTCCAGATTATCGAGGACCTCCAAGACCTGGCGTTCATCCGAGCATTTGACGATCAAGCCTGCCGCACCGAAGACCTCTTCCTGCAGTTCGGGGTGAGCGAGGAACGATGAAGCGTCGGTCTCAAAAAGTACCGTAGCGGCCTGAAATTCCTTGCCATCCTGTCCGCGAGCAAGCTCCGCCACCGAAGAGTGAGACGCCAGTCGCTGTACCGCTTCACAGTAAGCTTTGAAGATCCCGCCGGTCAGCATTGTTTGCGCCGGTGTCTCCGCAAGTGCCGCCCGCGCCGCATCTTTGAAGGCGTCAAGGCCGGGACCGTCAATCGCGATCAACAAACCGGGGTTCGTGCAAAACTGACCAGCACCCAAGACGAGCGATCCTGCGAACGCCTTCCCAATGTCCGCTCCCCTTTGCTGCAACGCATTGGGAAATAGGATGACTGGGTTGATGCTGCTCATTTCGGCGTAGACCGGAATCGGCTGCTTGCGCTCTGATGCGATCTTCACCAGTGCCATACCACCGCGTCTGGACCCCGTGAAGCCGACCGC
Source organism: Rhizobium pisi (assembly GCF_003938655.1). Classification (GTDB taxonomy): domain Bacteria; phylum Pseudomonadota; class Alphaproteobacteria; order Rhizobiales; family Rhizobiaceae; genus Rhizobium; species Rhizobium pisi. The sequence continues at coordinate 66,093 of NZ_RJJT01000025.1, read as the reverse complement.
CTTGATCCGATGATCGGCGACAAGTGCCTGTCCGACTTCAAAGCCGGTATCGAACAGCATCGCGAAGGTCCCCGGATGCAGACCACTGTCGGATACAGCCTTTTGTACGGCATGCCCAACCAGCTCGGAGGTTCCGGGGTGCGCAGAGTGGGCTTTGACAATAACCGGGCAGCCAGCCGCCAGCGCGGATGCCGTGTCGCCGCCTGCAACAGAGAACGCCAATGGAAAATTTGACGCACCGAAAACAGCGACTGGACCCAAGGCGACGTTTCGAAGTCTCAGTTCAGGCTTGGGAACGGGCTTCCGGGTCGGATCGCCAGCATCAAATCGTAGCTCTTGGAAGCGGCCAGCCCTTACTTCCTTGGCGAACAGTCGAAGTTGACCGACGGTCCTGGCCCGCTCGCCTTCGAGACGACCCCTTGGGAGGCCGGTCTCAGCCATGGCCCGCACGATCAAGTCGTCACCGATTGCCTCAATTTCTAAAGCAACACGGTCAAGGAAAGCGGCTCGCGTTTCGAGGCCAGTTTCGCTGAAGCTTGGAAATGCTTCCCATGCCAGGGCCGAAGCTTCGTTCACCTCATCGAGCGTGGCACCTGCGAATTCGACGGGCAAGCTGTTGCCGGTCGCAGCCTCGACTGCAAAGAACGACTTTCCTTTGCCCATCCGGGCGGTTCCACCGATGAGCAAGCTACCGTTTAACATTTTGGGGGCCTTTCTACAGTTGATGCGGACCTACATTGCTGAGCAATGCAAAGGCCATTTTGAAGAAGTCATCCAGCGGACCACGGTCGCCGGTTAGCTTCGTGCGGAGTTCACAACCTTCCCAGCTGCTCACCAAAAATCGAGCGAGATCACTCGCCTCGATATCGGCACGAACTTGTCCGATTTCTTGTGCTGCTTTCACGGCTGCTGCCAAGCTCTCTGTCCATCTGTCGAGATCCGACCGCAGAGCTGCTTGTAAATCAGGAACCGCCGTCGAGCTCTCCGCGGTTAGATTGGCAATCAGGCAACCGCGGTCAAAACCGTTTTGCTGATGACGCGCCAGGCAAAATTCGAAGTGGCGTCGTATCCGATCTATGGGTGCGAGGTTGGCGTCGAGGAGAATTTCCCTTTGAGAGGAAGCCGCGTATTGTTCCAACACCGCGACCGCCAACTCCTCCTTCGATTTGAAATGGTTATAGAAGCTCCCCTTTGGAACTCCTGCGGTGTCAGAAATTTCCTGGACGCCACAACCATCATATCCAAGCGCGTGAAAGCGCTCCAGACCAGCCGCCAAGATCCGTTCCCTCACAGACGGTGCCATTGTCGTCTCCCTTTTCAAGAGGGGATACGAACGCAGCCGTCAGCCTTCAAGCCCCGCGAGCTAATAGTAGCTGAAAATTGAGGGGTGCAGGTTCATGAATCTGAGCCGATTGAATCAGCTTGGCCTTGGTCCCGAACCCATTTCAGGAGTTGGATGCGGGTTACGGCCAGGAATTCCCGGCATTCCGAAGTTGTCACGACCTTGCTTCGCGACTAATTCGGCGGCGAATTGTGCCGATGCCTCAGATAGGAACCAGGCATGGGTCCCAGAGGAAGATTTCAGCAGGGACTTCGAAATCAACCCTTCCATCGCCTCGTCATCGATGCGGCGATGGCGCGACCCGGTCGTCTCAGTGCTCGCAAGCGTGCAAAACGCGTCCCGTTCTTCTGAAGTCAAAGACCTGTAGCTCCAATCCAAATTCGCACGTAGGGACTTGTGTCTCTCGGGCGCAGTCCGGCGGCCAAAGCGAAGAACTGCCAGAGGCTCATGTAGTGCTGCGTCGAGACCAGAAATGCCAAGGTCCCTTACCCGGTGCGCTGCGAGTTCGAGCGCGAGCGGCAGGCCATCCAATCGACGGGCAATATTGGCAGCAAGTCTGAGTGTCAGTGGGTCAGCAGTATTGATCTCAGCGCCCGCAGCCAAGGCTTCTTCTAGAAAGTAAGAGAGGGCGGGGGAGGCTTCCAAGCATTCCGCATCGTCATTTCCTGGGAGGTCGAGTCCAGTTAGGTGCCTGACGCGTTCGCCAAGGCTGCGTAGTGGTTCGCGACTGGTCGCGAGAACCATGGCAGAGCCCGTGCTGGCGACAAATGTTTCGGCGAACGTTGCGACGTCGTCCACGATGTGTTCGCAGCCATCCAGAATAAGCATGATGTCGTCATCGCCTACCGCATCAGCGATTCTCGCGACCGTCAATGTAGTGCGCGAGTGCTGTAGTAGCGCCTTTCCTACAGCCGAGAGTAAGTCTCCTTCGTCGCGAGCCTCAGTTAGGTCGACATAGAACACCTTCTTTTCCAGTCGCAGGAGGTTCCCAATCGCGATGGCAAGTGCAGTCTTTCCAGAACCTCCGGGGCCGACGATGGTCGCCAAACGGTGACGCTCATGTGCCCACCGGGCCAAAACTGCATCGCGACCGACCAATGGTCGGCGTGGCCAGGGCAGATTGCCCTCCTGAGCCTGTTGCACCGGTGTGTCCAAGGGAGGCTTGCGCGTCACAGAGGCGGCAAAAACGTAACCCTTCCCCGCGACGTTTCGGATAATGCCGGTGGCGCCCTTGTCGTCGAATGCTTTTCTAAGGGCGACCAGGTGAACGCGCAGCGCTCCCTCGTCGACATGCGTGCTGCCCCATACCGACTTGATGATCTCGTCTTTCGTTACGATCTCGCCCGGGCGGCTCGCAAGCGAAGCGAAGATATCGAACGCTCGTGACCCCAGGTGCACGCGCTCTCCCAGGTGGGTGACCTGTCGAGCTTGGAGGTCGAATGCGAATTCGCCGAAAGACGAGCTGTTCATTGTGTTCTCCCAGGTCATTGTCGATATGCGACCGTTTCAAATGGCGATCACGGTACCGGTGATGACGTGAGAGGCTACCTGATGAAAGGGATGCTTCAATCACAACCAAGGTGCAGTCACCCTATACGCCGGTATAGGTATCGGCGTCGCTTTGGAGCCGCGCAACAGGATCTTTCTGCAGCGATTACAAAGCGTTGTTCTGAACAAGGGCGGGGACATGATGGCGCAGATCTCGGGATCAGCTTTCGTTACCCCATACAATGGTTTGGGGCGCCGAAACCACCGTTCAATCGAAACCTGGACGGGAACAGGGCATCTCTTGCTCATCCACAAATCAGCCCAAGGAATTTAATTATGAATGTCTATCTCGGCACCATCACACGCTCTTCTGGCATCATGAAAGCTGCAGCATACGGAAGCGGCTTGGTCTTTGATACGCCCTCGGAGACTGCATACGAGCGCAGCCCGATCCATTTTCCAGACCTCACCGACGAGATCGTCTATCAGGGCATTCTATCTCCGTTCCAGAGAAGCAAGATCATGCGGGCCGGAAGCCGCTCTCGGAACAATGTCGGCTGCGAAGTGATTGGTACACCTGTCAGAAATCAGCGTCGGCGCGAGTGGGTCGTATCCGTTGGCGGGAATACGCTTCATTAGCAGTACATAAACTACAAACCATCGTATGATTTCGGAGGGCTCGGAAAAGTCCTACTGTCGCCGCGAGGCTGCATCGGCAGCCGTGAAAGGAAAAGCCCAGTGTCTGCCGTTAAGAAATCCGTAGCGATCGTCGATGACGACGAAGTGCTCCTTGAGGCAACAAGCGGCTTCCTGGAGGCGATGGGTTACGAGCCGTTGCCATTCCCGTCAGGTGAGTCATTCCTGACCTTCGATCAAAAGGAGGGTCTCACCTTGCTCTTGTCAGACATCAATATGCCCGGCATGAGCGGTTTCGAACTTTTGGACATTGTTCGAAAAAAACACCCCGACATGCGAATAGTGATGATGACGGCCCTGAAGGACGAAAGCATCATCCGGAAGGCTCTTGCCGGTGGAGCGCAAGCTCTGCTGCAAAAGCCCATCCTTGCAGATGACCTCGTGAAGTGTATCGAAGGCTGAAGGTGTGAGGGTTGCGCCGACTTCTGCGAAGCGATTTTCGGTCGCGGTTGTCCTGCTCGCCGCCGGAACGGCCAGCAGAATGGGCGAGGGCGGAAAGCACAAGCTCTTGGCAGAGTTTGACAATGTTCCCCTCGTTCGCCGCTCAGCCATTGTGGCGCTGGGGAGCGGCGCCAGCTCGGTTGCTGTGGTGGTGGGTCATCGGCACGATGAAATCTCTGCCGCCTTATCAGGTATCCCAGTTGAGACTATCTACAATCCACATTACCGTAATGGTATGGCGACCTCATTGATCGCCGGATTTTCGGCCTCCAAGGTTATGTCGGCTGATGGGGTTCTCATCATGTTAGCGGACATGCCGGGCCTTACAGCCGACCACCTTGCGATGCTGATCCAGGCTTTTGAGAATTCTGGCGGCAAGGCTATTGTCCGCGCCACTTTTCATGGCAAACGCGGAAATCCAACTATTCTCCCGCAGTCGCTGCGTGTCTCTGTGATGGAGTTGAAAGGCGATATCGGCGCTCGTCAGATCATTCAGAACTCTGGCGTCTCGATCATCGAAGTTGAGATCGGCGCCGCGGCCAGCCTCGACGTGGACACCGTAGAAGATCTTATCATAGCAGGCGGAAAACTTACTCGATAGATCTCGCTAACCGACGCTGGCAGGTTGCAGGCTGTCTACCTTACGGATCAGATCGGCGATTGATGTGGCTTTCATCTTCCGCATGACGTTTCCGCGGTGAATCTTGACCGTGATCTCACTAAGTCCCAGCTCGTGAGCGATCTGCTTGTTTAGAAGGCCCGTGGCAACGGCCGCCATCACCTGCTTTTCGCGAGGGGTGAGCGTTGCGGCCAAGGCGGTAACTTCAGAGTTCGCCGAAACCTCTAAGCGTCGGGCCCGGTCCTTCTCAATGGCAATCGCCACAGCGTCCAGCATTTCTTGGTCGCGAAAGGGCTTGGTCAGGAAGTCCACTGCACCAGCTTTCATCGCCCTGACGCTCATTGGGACGTCCCCATACCCTGTCATGAATATGATCGGCAGCTGATTGCCCAATGCATTGAGCTTGGTTTGCAGATCGAGCCCACTTAGGCCCGGCAACCTGACATCGAGGACGAGGCAGCCGGGACGATCAGGAAGTGCTTCACCCAATAGTTCCGCAGTTGATCCAAAGCCAAGGGTCTCAATCCCCACCGATTGCAGGATCTCTCGAAGACCTTCTCGCATACCATCGTCATCATCGACGACAATAACCAACGCGGCCGAACTATCGGGTGGGCTAACCGCCGCGGATTTGAATGGGCGCGTCGTCATTGGTTAAACCCTTTAGAAGCATTTCGTGTCCAACTCGACACATAGCTTTTGCGGATCGAACCCGTCAATATGAATGCGTCGCTGACCGTAGCGAGCCAACCCTATCCATTGGTGTCGGTTTTGAGGGTCCAACATTGACTACGAAAAATCGTAAGCCTACGGGAGCGAGTGACGCATTTTGGCGACAACTCCAGGGACGGCTTACAGTTTTATGATCGATAGCGCGATTTTGACGCCCGCAAGGAGTTTTCGTCCGAGCATTGACCGGCCAATGACGGTTCGGGTCCTGTTATCCAGCCTCATCGGGACTTCTGTCGAATTTTACGACTTCTACATATACGCCACGGCTGCCAGCTTGATTTTCGGTCCGCTGTTTTTTCCAGCTTCGGTCAGCTCTTTGGAGCTAATAGGCGCTTATGCGAGCTTCGGCATCGCCTTTATTGCCCGCCCGGTCGGTGGAGCTGTTTTCGGACATTTCGGCGATCGGGTTGGCCGCAAGACTACCTTGATGGCATCGCTACTCATGATGGGGATCTCCACAGCGGCAATCGGCCTGCTGCCGACTTACGCTGTGGTTGGCTGGCTGGCTCCTCTTCTTTTGTGCATGCTTCGATTCGGACAGGGCTTGGCACTCGGCGGCGAGTGGACTGGCGCTGTTTTGCTCGCGCTGGAGAACGCGCCGCCTGGTTGGAAAGCTCGTTTCGCCATGTTTGCGCCGCTCGGTGCGCCGATCGGCTTCGTTCTCGCCAATGGTTTGTTTCTGTGCCTAACGCTCGCTCTATCACCGGAGCAGTTTGTCGACTGGGGGTGGCGAGTACCCTTCCTTGCAAGTGCTCCTCTGGTCGGAATGGGGCTTTGGGTCCGGTTCAATCTAGTAGAGACGCCGGAATTCCAGGAGGCAATGGCTGAGGCGCAGCCAGCAAACGTGCCATTGTTCGAGGTCCTTCGCGACCACATGGGCGCCGTCGTTGCTGGCGTTTTCGGCGTGGTCGCATGCTTTTCGCTATATTACACCGTAACAGCATTCGCGCTTGGCTACGGAACATCGACGCTCGGCTACTCTCGACCAACCTTCCTGATGGTCGAGCTAGGCGCGATCGGTTTCATGGCCGCCGCCATCGTCCTTGCTTGTTGGCTTTCAGATCGCATGGAGCCTGAGCGTGTTCTTATCTACGGCTGCTTCGGAACTATTGTTTCGGGTATTGCCTTGGCTCCAATGCTGGGCAGCGGATCGCTTTTCGTCATTTTCCTGTTCCTTGCGTTTTCGCTGTTCTCGATGGGCTTCGTAAACGGACCGTTGGGAGCTTGGCTTCCGGGGCTCTTTCCTGCCCGGGTTCGGTACACTGGAACGTCCATCGCCTTTAACATTGGGGGTATTATCGGCGGTGCTTTCTCGCCGGTGGCGGCCCAGGCGCTCGCGGATTACAGCGGTCTCGTGGCCGTTGGGTTCTATCTCGCCATCACCGGCGGAATGAGTTGGGTCGCGTTCGATGCCAGCGCAAGGCGCCGTACGCTCGGTGCGCTAGCGCAGAGTGAAAAGCGCTACCGTTCGATCTTTGAACAGTCGCACGTCTCACTATGTGAGGTTGATCTCGCCGAACTATATCAACGCATCGAAAAAATGCGCAACGATAGGCTCGATATCTCTGCACTTCTTGCGTCGGATCCTGGCTTTGGCAATGAATGCGCACAGCTGATACGCTTTGCTGACGTCAATGAAGCAACGGTCCCGCTACTGGGCTGCGCGTCCCGTGGCGACGTTCTGGGATCAATTGACCGTTTCCTACCGCCTCGCAATGATCTCGCTGTTTCAATCGTTACGGCGATGTCGAACCAGGTTCATAATCTGGAGATCGAAACCAAGCTTTTGCGCCTCGACGGGCGTGAAGTGATCGTGGTTTTCTATATCGCTTTCCCAGATGATGCCGCGGCCTATGACCGTGTCGCCTGCGCCATGATCGACGTGACCCAACGCGAACAGGCGAGGGAAGCATTGCTGGTTGCTCAAGCCGAACTCGCACGCGCGAGCCGTGTTGCAACTGTCGGCGCAATTTCGGCATCGATTGCTCATGAGGTCAATCAGCCGATCGGTGCGGTTGTCATGTTTGCCCAAGCGTGCGTTCGGTGGCTTCAAACGAACCCGCCCGATCTGGCGGCCGCGACCAAGGCCGCGGAAAGAGCTGTCGAACACAGCGTCAGGGCTAGCCAGATTATCCAGAGAACCCGCGAGAGGCTGAAGGGTGGTGGCAAGCGGCCTGAGACCCTGGATCTGGGCGAACTCGTCGTGGATGTCGTGAGCTTACTGGAGAGGGAGACGACCAGCAGCGCGACGACGGTTCGGATTGATTTCGCGAGGAGCGGCGCCGTGGTCGCCGATAAGGTTGAGCTGCAGCAGGTCATCGCAAATCTGATCACGAACGGCCTTCATGCAATGAAGGATGTGCCTGACGCCTCGCGCGAGATCACGCTGCAAATTCATTGCGATGGCTCAGAGTTTTTAAAGCTATCGGTAAGGGATCACGGCACAGGCATAGATGAAGCTAATATTGCGAAGGTGTTCACTCCATTCTTCACAACGAAGGGTGATGGAATGGGGATGGGCCTCGCAATCTGCAAGACGATCGTTGAAGCCCATGGTGGGTCGTTGTCTGCTAGGAACCACGGCGAAGGCGGCGCGATATTCGAAATCGTCCTTCCAATCGCGCCTTCAGGCGACCCTGCAGCGGTTTCCGAAATTGTGCATATTCCCGCTCAATAGGCGTTAAGGACCCTAATAACTCTTAGCAAGCCTTAACTCGCAATTTCTCCCCCGTTGCTCGATCTTGATGTTGTCGAGCCAACACGGATTGCAGCGACGGCGCACGGGCCAGCAGACCCAAGCGCCTTTTCTCCGCCAGACTGGTCGATCCAACGCTGCGCCGGTCCTGAATAGGGCCGGGCGGCATCGCTCAATTATTCCAGGGAGAATAGCAATGAACCTTAAGGGAAACACCATTTTGATCACTGGCGGCGGTTCCGGCATCGGTCGCGGGCTCGCTGAAGCCTTCCACAAGCTCGGGAACCAAGTGATCATTTCAGGGCGCCGAAAGTCATATCTCGATGACGTCATCAACGCCAATCCTGGGATGGCGGCTTACGAGCTGGACATAACCGATGTCGAAAGCATCAACTCGGTGACAAAGCGCATTATTGCGGACTACCCAGGCCTCAACGTCCTGGTCAACAATGCTGGCATCATGCCGTTTGATGACGCCGCGCGTCCGATCGATGAGACAGGTCTCCAAAGCATCGTAAACACCAACCTTCTCGGTCCGATCCGGATGACGTCTGCACTAATCGAGCATCTCAAGACCAAGGCAGACGCCGTGATCATCAACAACACGTCGGTGCTCGCCTACGTGCCGATCGCCTACAATGCCGTTTACTCTTCCACGAAAGCAGCATTGCACTCGTATTCGCTGTCGCTGCGCTTCGCCCTTCGCGAGACGTCTGTTTCGGTGCAGGAGATCGCTCCGCCCTGGGTTGATACCGATCTGATCAAGAAGAGTGGCGATCCTCGGGCGATGCCGCTGGAAGCTTTCGTCAAGGAGACCATGACAAAGCTTGCGAGCGACTCGCCTGAAATTGTGGTCGACATCGTCAAACCGCTGCGCGACAACCCCGGTTCCGGCGAACACGTTTTCTTCACGCAGTTCAACCAAAGCCTGATCGACAATCCGATTCCTCGCTAAGTTGATCGTCTTTTTCTGGCGGGCGGTCGTCCCGTCCGTCAGAGATCACCCACGTCGAGAATCTCCCGTGCCTTTGCAATATCTGCGGTCAAATAGGCTCCATCGACTCTATCGAGAGTGCTCTTGATCTTTGCACGCGCCGTGATCTCCTGATCAGGTCCCGCCAGTTCATAGGCTGTGTTGGCCGCCCTCAATTCCCAGAAGGGGGCTTCCATCCGCCGCGCTTCATCCAGGGCAGCTTTGATCAGCGACTGGGCTTGAAGTGGGTCGGACTCGTTTAATACCTTGGCTTTTATCCGCAGTAGTTCGGGACGGCACCAGCCGCCTTCTCCTTTTATGCCGCGATCCAGGGCCTCTAACGGCGCACGAACGCCTGCCAGGACGAGCAGGTATTCTAACCTCATTCCGACTGCCGAATGGAAAATTTCTTCGGTTTCTGGTCGTTGAATGCCATCAGAGATAAGGGAACGATAGGCGGCCACCCACAGCGACCATCTGTGGAGGGCATGCTTTTTGGTGAGTGTCTCCGCGATATCTAGATACTCACCCGCTCGCTTGTGATCGCCAGACAAGAAAGCGATCGGCGATGCCGTCAAAAACAAGAGCAAACACGTTGATATCGAATAATCGAGAGCACGGGCCTCTTCCATGGCGGAGTCGAGTTCTCTGAATGCTTCAGAGGTGTCACCCTGCAAGAATTTCACGAAAATCAGCACTGCTCGGGAAATGATGCGCTGATCGAAACCGACACCATCGTTTAGGGTCCGTCGCAGAGACCCTTCAGCATCCCGAAGAGATCCTTCTACATGATCAGAGGCTAACTTGAGGTTGCCATGGAAGAAGTATCCGTGCTCAAGCATCCGGCTGAAAGATCCGAGTGACATCTCGGGAAACCGAATTCCAAGTTTGAGCGCCATATCGATAGCTTCAGCGTATCGCGCGTTTGAAACCCATATGGAGGCTCGGCCAGCCGTAGCTCTGATGAACGTGGACGTGTCGCCCAGCGCTTCCGCGATCTCGGCACTGCGATCGAATTCCGCCAAGGCTTCAGGGTCGGCAGGGAAGCCCCGAACGTGGAATAACGCTCCACCCCTCGATATCCGAAGCTCCAGTTCGATGCGTGTCCCTACGTGCTTCGAACCTGGAAGTCTGGCCAAGGCTTGCTCGACTACCTTCGTTTGTTCGTTCATGAGGCCGAGTTGCGCCCACAGAACCGTTGACCTCGCCGAGAGACGTATCGCGAAATCCGCGTCGCGTTCATGGTCGACGCTCCACTGTATCGCAGCTCGGACGTCATTGATCAGAGATGAGTAGCGTCGCATCCACTGCGGAGTGGCCAGAACCTTCCAATCGGCTTCCGCGCTTTGCAGCTCCTTTTCACAATAGACAGCGTGTGCGGCTCTGATCGCATCGGACTGACCACTCTTCTCCAGCTTCTCAAGACCATAACGCCTGGTCGTTTCGAGAAGTCGATAGCTTCCGTCTCCGGCGCTCACGGATAGGAATGACTTCAGGAACAGACCGTCGAAAGCCTCGTAGAAGTCGTCCTCGGAGAGACGGCCGCCGCTAACAGAGAGAGCCGCATCCGACGAGAATGAACCAGCAAACACGGCAACGTATTCGAAAAGCGATTTCTCGGTGGGCGTCAGGCTATCGAAGCTCCAGTCCAACGTGGCTCGCAGGGTCTGTTGGCGGGGTGGGGCGGTACGGCGCCCCCGTCGCAACACGGTCAGCGGGTCATCCAGGGAGTTGGCAAGATTGGCAAGCCCCAGGTGAGCGACGCGAGAGGCTGCAAATTCGATCGCCAGCGGAATTCCATCAAGCCGCCTGACGATTGACGCAGCGGTTTCAAAATCCTCAGGCCGATCAAAACTTTCAACGTCAGATGAAAGCATCATCCTGTCGATAAAGAGTTCCATCGCTGAAAACGAGGACCAATCAGCGTTGGTGGCGTCCTCCGGCGGAATGACCAGCGAAGGCAGTTGCCGGATCCTCTCGCCTGAAACGCGCAGGGGTTCACGGCTGGTAGCCAGGATCGATACGTTAGGCGTGGCAGTCAGAATGTCTTCGGTCGAAGACGCGGCCTCGAGAATAAGGTGCTCGCAGTTGTCGAAAACAAGCAGAACATTGCTATCTTCCAATGCCCGCAACACGGCGGGCTCGGCGTCGTCCGAAAACACTGTGACTCCAAGCAGCGAAGCAAGTGTCGGCATGATGAGCCGCCCGTCGGTGAGCGCAGCAAGATCTACAAACAGCACCGGCCGCGACTCGCTCAGGATCTCGCCAATAGCGAGAGCCACGGATGTTTTTCCAATTCCTCCAGCACCAGCGATCGTGACCAGGCGGCTAGAGGCCAGAAGTCGTGCGGTCTCCTCAACGAAAGTCTCCCGGCCGATCAATCGTCCAGCGAGACGAGGTAGATTGCTTGAGATGTTTGCTTTTGGGATCGCAACCGGCTGCACATTGCTGCTGCTCTCGCCGTCTTCAACAGATTGGACCGGCATGACAAAGGCGTAGCCACGTCCAGGGATATTTTCGATATACCGCCCGGCCTCTCTATCCCCCAACAACTTTCGGAGCGTCACCATATGGACGCGCAGAGCGCCTTCGTCGACGGTCGTGGACGTCCAAACGGCTCTAATCAGTTCATCTTTACTGATGATCTGCCCAGCTCGTGCAACTAAAACGGCCAAAATGTCGAAAGCACGCCCGCCAAGGTGAAGGATTTTTCCCGACTCGGAGAGGCTACGATGAGCAATATCGAGTTCGAAACGACCAAATCTTAGTACAGTCATGAGTCGCTGGACCTGGTCGGCCAAGAAACTAACAAAACGCGGTCGTTTTCACCCGCTGCTGAAGCTGAAAGGTCCAACGCTTGTAAGGATGCCACTCTCATGCTCAGCCCATTCTTGATATTAGAATGGCCTATAAACCAACTGGTTCATGGGTTCAACGAACCTCTGCGTGAACAAGCGGGCTATGCGTTATACCCACCGTCGACGTTCAACACGCTGCCTGTGATGAAAGAGGCGCTCGGCCCAGCAAGAAATGTGATTGCACTTGCCACTTCCGATGGCGTTCCAAGCCTCTTGAGGGCAGTTGAAGCACGTTCGGATTCGATGATGTCCGGTGAAACTGCAACGGCGTCGAAAGCGATGGCGCCCATCTGGACGACGTTAATCGAGATTCCGCGTGGTCCCAGATCATGCGCCGCGCCCTTGCAGAAGGCGGCCAACGCGGCACGAGTTGCCGCAAAATCGGCAAGGCCCGGGGTTCCGACACGATCCGCGAGGCTAGAACCAAGGGCAATAACGCGCCCACCACTGGTCATGACCCGTATCACTGCTCGAATCAGCGCGATGTTAGATTTGACGTTCATAGAATATTGCAGCTCAACCTGGTCCTCATCGAGGTCATCGTCGTCAACTTGCCATTGAACACGATACTCAGAGTTAGCGACCAAGACGTCAATCTTGCCAAATTCCGCGATAACCTGTCGAACCAGCTGGGTATGCTGTGTCGAACTACAATCCGTGGGTGCTCTAAACACCACGACTTTACAGCCAATGCGGCGGAGTTCGTCCAGCGAAGCAGACTCAACCTCCGTGTCAATAAGCGTCAATGCCAGATTGGCGCCGCACTGAGCTAGCGCGGCAGCAGTGGCCATGCCGACCCCTTCATCCGCTCGGGTTAAAAGCGCTACTTGTCCAGCCAGGGGCCGAAGACTATCAGTCCGTCCATCCAAAGTGACGTCATCCTGTTGCATTTGGTGCTTGAAGCTCCCTATCCGCCTAGCTTCACATATAGGCTCGCCCTGGAACTGATTATTGTACCATCGGGCGCCCACGCGGACCTTCAAGTAGCGGGCTACCGCGATCACGAATCGGACTTGTTAACGGAACGCGCTCCGGGTCGTTAACGCCCTAACATCTCTTAACATCGCTTAGCTCGTGTTACGGGGCAGCCTGCAGCTACCTTTCAGCCATCGAAGCAGAAAGGACACTGCCATGACACGAACGGTTTCATTCATACCATTCCTCGTAGGCCCGGGCGGTGAACGCGTCTGGGGTCTCGGACCTCAGGACACCGCAATCGATCTCCGTCCAGAAAGTCGTGTTCGGCTCGCTGACATGGCGCACGGCCCCCGCCGGAATTCCCACAAGACCGTTGCGGGCCTTTCCGATTGGCAGAAGAACAAGGTAGTCCGCTATATCGATGAGAACATCGATGGCTGCATCCGTGTCCAGGAGCTGGGCGACCAAGTCCGCTTGAGCGCGAGCCGGTTCTCGAAGGGTTTCAAGGTCTCCTTCGGCCGCTCGCCCTACGACTACGTTTTGAGCCGCCGCGTTGATGCCGCGAAATATCTCATTTCTTCGACCGATGAGCCGCTGAGCCAAATCGCCCAGGCGTGTGGTCTGAGTGACCAAGCGCATCTCTCGAAGGTGTTCAAGCGTCTGGTTGGTGTCACCCCGCTCAAATGGCGGCGCCTGAGCGCTGGCAAGTGCACCACTCAACACACTCCGGCTTCGTGGCGTCGCCTTGGCTCGGCAGACGTACACGCATCCGCAAACGCCTGATTAGAGGCGCTTATCTCCTGACGAGAGGAACGAAAATGTCCAATGAATTTCTCATCAGCCGCCGCCATACGCTGCTGGCCGGTGCCGCCGTAACCGCTTCATTTGCAGTCGGCATGCCGCACGAGACTCAAGCTGCAGTCAAAACAAAACAAGGAAACCAGTACATGAACTTTGTCACGACGAAAGACGGTACCAAAATCGCTTACAAGGATTGGGGCAAGGGGCAGCCGATTCTTTTCTCGCACGGCTGGCCACTTTCGAGTGACGCCTGGGACGCACAGATGCTGTATTTCGGCATGAATGGCTTCCGAGTCATTGCTCACGACCGTCGTGGCCATGGAAAATCTGATCAGCCCTGGACCGGTAACAATATGGATCAGTATGCCGACGACCTCGCTGAGGTCATCGAGCATCTCGATCTGAAGGATTTGGTCATGATCGGCCACTCCACCGGTGGCGGCGAAGTCGCACATTACATTGGCCGCCACGGCACGAAGCGAGTTTCAAAAGTGGTGCTGGTCGGCGCAGTCCCGCCCCTCATGCTCAAAACCGATGCCAATCCCGAAGGCACTCCCATTGAAGCCTTCGACGGCATCCGAAAGGGCACTGCGACCGATCGCTCGCAGTTCTACAAGGATCTGACGATCCCTTTCTATGGCTTCAATCGCGAGGGCGCCAAGGTCAACGAAGGCCTCCGTGAAACCTTCTGGCTGATGGGAATGGAAGGCGGAATCAAGGGCGAATACGATTGCATTCGCGAATTTTCGGAGGTCGACTACACGGACGATCTCAGGAAAATCGACAAGCCGACCCTCATCATTCATGGGGACGACGATCAGATCGTGCCGATCGCCGCAGCTGGCCTCAAGAGCGCAAAGATCGTCAAGAATGCGACACTCAAGGTCTATCCGGGTGCGCCTCACGGTCTGGCTCAGACGCAGGCTGAAAAGTTCAATGCTGACGTGATGACTTTCATCAAGGCAGCATCGTAACCGCTGGCTGGCGCAGAGGCGATCCAAATGACTTCTATTTCAAGCGAACGCGCGGCAGGTCAGTCGCTCGCGCCAGCCTACATTATGGCATTAGGCACCTTTGCCATTGGCACGGAGGGGTTCATGATTGTTCCCCTTCTGCCGGAAATGGGAGAGGATCTTTCACTCCCGGTTTCGGAACTGGGTAGCCTCGTTACCGTCTTCACCCTTACCTTGGCGATCACATCGCCGCTCCTAACCATCCTGTTTGGACGGGTCGACCGCAAACGACTGCTCGTCCTGACAATGGCGGCTTTCGCGCTGGCTAATTTGGTGGCCTGGGCATCCCAAGGATACTGGGGAATTTTTTCTGCTCGTGTCCTATTGGCCATGGCGGCGGGACTCTACACCCCGAACGCCAACGCGTTGATGGGCGCCTTAGTTGTGCCAGAAAAACGGGGACGGGCCCTTGCCATCTTGAACGGTGGTTTGACTATAGCAATCGCAATCGGGCTGCCTATTGGCTCACTCGTAGGAAACGCCCTTGGGTGGCGGGTTACTTTCCTCGGCGTCGCGGCCCTGTCGATCATCGCAGTGGTCGCGCTGGTTGCAAAGCTGCCTCGTACCGATGGCACCGAAATGCGCATTGCGTCGGTCGCCGAGCGCCTCGCGATCGTTAAACGACCCCAGGTCTTCCGGGAACTGGCTGTGATCTTCTTCTGGGCGCTCGGGACCTATTCGGTCTGGACCTACATCGCTCCGTATCTGAACCAGGTCGATGGCCTTGGCCCAAATGGAATTAGCGCCGTTGTCTCGGTATGGGGGATCGGCGCTGCAATCGGCATCGTACTTGGTGGCACCCTGAATGATCTGATGGGAGCAAGACCGGTCGTCGCCGCAAGCCTGATCCTTGCGGTGTTAGTTTTCGTCTCGCTTATTTTCTTTGCAAGAGTTCTGACGCCCGATCAGGCCATTGTTCCGACGGTCATTGCGGTTGCTTTTTGGGGTATCGCGATCTGGGCGTTCTATCCGGCACAGATTGCCACTTTGATTCAGGTCGGTCAGCCTGCAGTCCCAATCGCAGTCTCACTCAGCACGTCATTCATGTACCTGGGCTTTGCCGTTGGCAGCGCCATCGGATCCGTCGTGCTTTCGCGGGGCGGTGTCGGTGACCTGGGCATCACAGGCGTGATTGGGGAAGGTATCGCTCTTCTCATTGCTACCTACGCAAGTGCGAGGATTAGGCAGCCTAGAAGTGCCACTTAACAGTCGAATTCACCAAGGGTGGCAAGATTGCTGCCCCTTTCGCATTCCGATTTTCCAAAGGAGGAACCATGGAAAAGTTGCAGGCCGTCATGATTGCCGTGGGAATGACAGTGCTTGGGGCCTCGTCGGTCCAAGCCGATGGAGATCCAGACAAGGGCAAAAAGGTCTTTGCCCGCTGTAGTGCCTGTCACGCGACGACCGAGCAAAACAAGGTGGGTCCGGGCCTTCTGAATGTTGTCGGTCGCCCTGCTGGAAGCATCGCTGGGTACAACTATTCCGCTGCTTTGAAGGGGTCTGGTCTCACTTGGGATGAGCCTACTCTCGACGCCTTCCTTAAAGCGCCAGCCGCCGTGGTCAAGGGGACCCGCATGAGCGCATCAATCCCGAAAGACCAGGATCGAGCAGATGTCATCAGCTACCTGAAAACACTGACAGCGCAATAGAGACCCAGGAAGGTTAGACCAATGAAGACGATCACCATCAACGGCAAAACACATGAAGTCGATGTCCCGGACGACATGCCACTGCTCTGGGTTTTGAGAGACGTGCTCGGCATGACCGGAACCAAATACGGCTGCGGCATCGCCCAATGCGGAGCCTGTACCGTCCTGATAGACAACATGGCAGTTCGATCCTGTCAGACAACCATGGATATGATCGATGCTCAACAGATCACCACGATCGAGGGCGTCGGTGAGACCGAAAACGGGCGCAAAATCCAGACAGCGTGGCTCGAAAAGGAGGTTGTCCAGTGCGGGTACTGTCAGTCCGGCCAGATCATGTCGGCAACGGCGCTTCTTAATAGCAATGCGAAGCCGACAGACTCGGACATCGATGAGGCAATGGCAGGCAATATTTGCCGTTGTGGCACTTATGTCCGGATCCGCGACGCGATCCACACTGCAGCGGCATAGAGGGGACTGACATGATCAACAATCTTCATTCCCGTCGCGGCTTCCTCAAAGGTACCGTCCTGGCGACCGGAGGTCTTGTGCTGGCGGTTCAACTGCCACGGATGGGGCGAGCAACCGGCCCAGCGAGTTCCTCTGAAGAGGCCGCCTTCACGCCCAATGCCTTCGTGAAAATTGATGAAAACGGGATCACCCTGATCATGCCACACACGGAGGTAGGGCAGGGTATTTATACATCCAGCGCGATGTTGATGGCAGAGGAGCTAGAGCTTCGGCTTGACCAGTTGAAAGTGGAAGCCGCTCCGCCGGACCTTTCGAAATATATGGATCCCATCCTGTACGACCAGGCGACGGGTGGATCGACATCAACTCGTTCCGACTGGATGCGGCTACGGCAGGCAGCCGCTACGGCGCGTATCATGCTTGTTGGAGCGGCGGCCGCCAAGTGGCGGGTCGATCCAGCGCAATGTCGGGTCCATGAGGGGACGATCTACCACGACGCTTCAAATCAATCGTCGACCTACTATGACATTGCGGCCGAGGCGGCAAAGCTGCCCGTTCCAGCCGACGTTCCATTGAAGGACCCGTCTCAGTTCAAAGTCATCGGAACGCGAGCAAAGAGGCTCGACACTCCCGGCAAAGTCAACGGTTCGGTCGTCTACGGTATGGATATCAGGGTCCCCGGCATGAAATATGCGACGCTGGCGATATCTCCGGTGACCGGTGGCCGTTTCACAAAAATGAATGAAGCTGCGGCTCGCGCCGTGAAAGGTGTCCTCGACATCGTGACCGCCGATAATGCCGCTGTTGCGGTGATCGGCGAACACATGTGGGCGGCGAAGCAAGGCCTGGATGCCCTCAATATCGAATGGGACGCGGGTGAAAACGGCGCCGTCACGGTGGACACTATTGTCGCCAAGATGGACCAGGTATCGCAACAGCCGGGGGTCGTCATCCGTGACGAAAATAAAGCGGTTGACGTAATCGCAAACGCCCCAACAAAGCTTTCGGCGATTTACCGTTCGCCGTTCCTATCGCATTCACCGATGGAACCCCTGAATTGCACCCTGCATATTCAGGACGACCGGGCGGAGGTCTGGGTAGGCACACAGGTGCCTGTCCGCACACAAAAGGCAGTCGCGGACATCACAGGGCTACCGCCCGAAAAAGTCACCGTGAACAATCAGCTGATGGGTGGAGCGTTTGGACGCCGCTTGGACGTCGACACGATAGAGCTGGCGGCCAAACTCCTGAAGGACACCCGCTACCCGGTCAAACTGGTCTGGACGCGCGAACAGGACATGACGCACGACTATTACCGGCCATATTACTACGATCGGGTGGCCGCAGGCCTCGACAAGGACGGCCGCATGATTGGCCGCACGCATCGGGTGACGGGGTCCTCCATCTTCGCACGGTGGGCGCCAGCAGCGTTCAAGAATGGCATCGATCCCGATGCCGTCGATTGCGCGTCGGAGACCCCCTACGATGAAGAGGCCGTTTTTGCGGATTATGTTCGCGACGAGCCAGCGGGTGTTAACACCAGCTGGTGGAGAGGTGTCGGGGCAACGCACAATCTCTTTGTAGTCGAGAGCTTTGTGGATGAGATGGCGACCGCGACAAAGCAGGACCCGCTTGAGTTTCGCCGGAAGATGCTCACGAAGAATCCGCGAGCACTTGCGGTACTGAACCTTGCTGCCGAGAAAGCAGGCTGGGGTCAAGCATTGCCGCCGGGAAGGGGCAAGGGCATCAGCCTTCAAGTGGCTTTTGGAAGCTATCTCGCGCACATCCTGGAAATCGAGATCACCGACGAAAAGGAGGTTCGCCTCGTTCGCTCGGTCATCGCGGTTGATTGCGGCGTTGTGATCAACCCAGACACCGTTGTCGCCCAGATGGAGGGCGGAGTGATCTTTGGCCTGAGCAGCGCGATGTTCAATCAGGTCACCTTCACCGACGGTGCTGTCGATCAGACGAACTTCGACACCTATCGGGTACTCCGTATCAACGAGGCACCCAAGATCGAGGTCTATCAGATCAAAAGTGGCGAAGCGCCAGGAGGTGTCGGCGAGGCTGGAACGGCCGCCGCAGCTGGTGCACTTGGCAACGCGATCTTTGCGGCAACAGGAAAGCGGATTCGCTCCTTGCCGCTTGCCGAGGCACTAGCCTAGTGCGGCAAGACTGCAGGCCGCGCATTCAAGCGCGGCCTGCTACACCCCTCGACGAAATTTCTGGAGATTGGAAATGGATCCGTTGCGATTGGCGGAGGAGTGGTTTCTTTCTGGCCGACAGGTTGCTGTCGCGACAGTCTTGAAGACATGGGGATCTGCACCGAGACCAGTCGGCAGCTGTTTGGTTATCGATCAGGACGGCAACTTTGAGGGGTCAGTCTCGGGCGGCTGTGTTGAGGGCGAGGTCATCACTCAAGCGATGTCGGTGATTGAGACCGGCCGTCCCACTCTTCTTGATTTCGGCGTGGCAGACGAAACTGCGTGGCGGGTCGGCCTTTCATGCGGGGGCAGAATCGAAGTCTACGTGGAGAGGGTCGACTGATGCAATTCTCCGAACTTGCAAAGACAAACAAGCTCAGGGCCAGTCGAACGCCGATTGTCGAGATTGTCGACCTAAGATCGGGCAACCAAACTCTTCATCTGGATCGAATTCCAGAGAACGATCCCCTGCGCTTTGAGATCGAGATCGCCTTGAATGACGGGGTCTCTCGCCGGGTCTCGGTGGGAACGGAAAACTACTTTCTCAGAGTTCACGCGCCCAAAAGGCGCATCGTAGTCGTCGGGGCCGTCCACATAACCCAGCACCTCGCCCCAATGGCATCTGCAACAGGCTCGGAAGTTCTAGTCATCGACCCTCGTGAAGCGTTTGCTTCCGCCGCAAGATTTCCCGGTGCGACGATATACTCGCTTTGGCCGGAGGAGGCGTTCGCTGCCATTCAACTCGATAGATCGACTGCAGTCATTGCGGTCACCCACGATCCGAAAATCGATGACCCGGCGATTGTTGCTGCGCTCTCGCACGGCTGCTTTTATGTCGGTGCTCTCGGAAGCAGAAAGACACACGCTGCTCGTCTTGATCGATTCCAAAGTTATGGATTCTCGCGTGAGCAACTGCTGTCTATCCGAGCGCCCATTGGCTTGGACATCGGTGCTCGCTCGCCAGCGGAGATCGCTGTCTCGATCCTCGCCGAAGTCATCGCTTTTCAGGCGGGCAGGGTAGGTAGGGAGCTGATTTGATGTTCGGCATGATCGAAACCAAAACAGCTCTCGGAGCTATCCTGGCACACAAGGTCAGTGCGGAAGGCAGAACTTTTAAAAAGGGACACAAGCTTACCCGGGAAAATCTAAGTTTCCTGGTCTCTTCGGGAATCTCACTGGTCACGGCACACCGTATCGAACCCGATGAGGTTGACGAGGAGAGTGCGGCAGATCTTGTTAGTAGGGCGATTGGTGCAGAATACATGAGCATTGCCCCGGCCGTGGGTGGTCGGATGAACTTCTATAGCCAGGAAAATGGACTTTTCGTCGCCGACAAAAAGTTGGTCGACATCTTTAACAGCATTGACCACGCCATCACGTTGGCTTCCTTGGCAGATCGCATCTCCGTAACGGCCGGAGAAATGATCGCCACCGTGAAGATCATCCCGCTCGCAGTTCCACGGTTAGCTGTCGAAGCTGCGGCAGCGGTCGCCAAGACAGGATGCATGATCAAGGTCATGCCGTTCCGTCGCCACACGGCCAGCTTGGTCGCCACCCAGTTGCCCAGCCTATCCGAAAAAACGATGAGCAAGACAGCTCGCATCCTTGGTGGTCGACTCATGGAGAGGAACAGCCTCCTTCTGTCCGAAACACGGGTGGCTCATTCCGCGGAGGCAGTTGCCGCTGCGTTGAGAGTAGAGATCGAGACGCGCCCGCCCAGTGACCACATGATTGTCGTCTTTGGGGCTTCCGCCGTTGTCGACAAAAACGACGTAATTCCAGAAGCCATACGTTTGGCAGGTGGTGTGGTCGAACGCGTTGGCATGCCTGTGGACCCAGGCAATCTCCTGGTTCTCGGCAGAGTCGGCGATATTCCTGTGATCGGTGCGCCTGGTTGCGCTCGCAGCTCGTCGGAAAACGGACTGGATTGGGTCCTGGACAGGTTGATCGCGGGCGATCACCTCGATGGCTTGGATATCAGTCGACTGGGGGTAGGAGGTTTGCTTAAGGAAATTTCGGCACGCCCGCAACTACGTGAAGAGCCAGCTCGGGGCGCTCATTTTCTGGATGAAGAGGCGGTAAGCGCTTAAATTGCGCGACACGACGGGATTCGCCAATTCGCTCGCGGGCCAGGAGAGTACCAGACCGAATGGCTTTCTATCAAACTCGTCCGTTATGAAGTCACTCGATCCTCTCGCCGGTGTTTCCGTATTTCTGAAGGTTGCCGAAACACTCAATTTCTCGCGGGCCGCCGAGCAGCTTGGCATGTCAAAGGCGACGGTCAGTGTGCAGCTGCAGGAGCTGGAGAAGCGATTGGGTGTACGCCTCTTCCAGAGGAACACCAGGAGCGTGGCTCTCACTGAAGCGGGTGACACCTATCGGCAGTCCCTTGGTGACCTGCTTGGACAGGTAAATAAGGCTGAAATCAATGCAAAGGCTCTGCACGACGGGACGTCAGGGCAAATCCGGCTCTCTGTCTCACCTGATCTCGGGCAAAGGTATCTATCGGGCGCCGTTGCCGAATTTTCTCAGCTTTATCCTGACATCGACATTTTTATGGACTTCTCGCTCGAGCCTGTCGATCTGGTTGAACGCGGGATGGATTTGGCCGTTCGGAGTACAATCGCCAATGAGCAGAGCTTAATCGTACGTCGGCTCGCGTCGACGAGCTTGGTGGTCTGCGCTTCTCCCGGCTATCTCAAAGATCGACCTGACATTGTCGTGCCGACCGATCTTCTAGATCATCGCCTTCTCCATTTTTCCCCTTTGCGTTGGGGCAGGGAATGGCACTTTCAAAAATCTGAACAGCACGAGAAAGTTTCGATCCCGCCTCGGATCGAAGCGAACGATAGCATTGGACTGAAAGAAGCAGCGATACGGGGCGCAGGTATAACCCTACTGCCTCGTTATTTGGTAGCTGACGAGCTTCGTGACGGTCAACTGGTCCAGATATTGGACGATTGGGTGACCGCCAAACTAGAGATCAACGCTGTTTTTCCTGCCAATCGGCATATCAATGCAAAAGTAAAGGCACTTGTTGCGCACCTTTCAAAGGCTCTTCGGCACGCGTTGGAGCCTTCGTGACGACCATCAATGGCTATTTCATCAGGCCGATAGTCGATAAAAGTGCCTTGGCCACCAAGTCCAGCATCAGGCGAGCTTCCTTAACGGCCCCCTCTTCGTGTATTTTTTCTACCGCCGCCACAGACATGGGCGGCTCCTTGCCTAGCTGAGAAGAAACGCGCTGCAAAGTAGGCATGGTTTTTTCAAATGTTTCCATTAAGAGCGCTTTGATGGCGTCTTCAGGCAAGGGGGATGTCTGGCCGCTGAGGGAAATGATGCGCGATTCCCACGAGGGGCGTTCGTGAGCGTGAACGACGCGATGGCGCTCACGAAGCCTCCGCTCAAAGGTCTTTTTGAAGGCCTTTTCAAACGTCTTTGTCTGATCCGAAATTGTGATGCCGCAGTCTCTCCCGACATGGCTTAGAAATTTTAGGAACTCGCAAGTCCGATCTTGGACAATGTAAAGCTCACCCGACCGAAGGCTCTGGCTGTGGATCTGCCAGGCCATTAAAAGCTCCCTCGGAGCGGATTTAAGGACTTTCCGATATTGAACAACGTACGGATACGCCAGAATTCGGTCGAGAATCTGGGAGAGTTCATCAAGAAGGACGACCCAGTATCTCTCGAGGCTATCAAAGTTGAGAGCGTTTTTGGGCGAGACCCGCTTTAGCAGGAGTTTCTTTGTCTCGTCGGACGGCATGAGCCCAGAAGCTGAGGCTCCCTCACAGGCCGCCTGTATAACGTCCGTCATCAGCTGCGCCAGCTTCGCCGTACTCTCGGCCGTCAAAGGTGGCAGATCTTCGCTGCCGCCCGCGTTACTTGTATTACCCCTTGTCGGGTCTCCACTCTCTGTCATCGTGCCCTGTTTGCTTGTAGCGACGGCCCTAACAGTAGGACGAGAATCGCTGCGTCATTACGGCCTCTTCCTGCCGGATGCGGATCGTAAGTGGTATCAGATAAAGTGGAAGACCGATAACGGGCGTCCAGAAGGCGTTGAGCGCAAGCCCGAACCCGATTAGCTCTGGGAGGATGTTCAAGAAGTAGTTCGGATGCCGAACGAATGAAAACAGGCCGCTCTTCACCAAACGATGTGTACCGCTGAGGATGATCTTGATCGTCCAAAGATCGCCGAGTGACCGTATGACAGACACCAACACCAACGCGGCTGCGATGTAGATGGCCACCCCAACAATCGACAATGTTGAGTTTTGGTTGCCCGAGCGCAATGATGCCTCGAAGATCGCAGAGAGGTAATACAGCACATGGAAGACAGCCAGCATGATGCTGTTCAACGCGCCGTATTCAATTGCTCCGTGAGCTTTTAAGGCTCGTTCGTGACGGGCGGAGATGAATACTGTCGCGATCCTCCAGCAGAAGGCGACAACGATGAATGCTATGAGTGGAAGCGACATTTCGGTCCTTTAGAGACGCAAGTTCGATTACAGAAAACGCAGGCCAAACCGCTCTGCAATTGTTTCGGGCGCTTCACCGGAGTCTGAAGCGATTTCGACGAAGAATTGCTCAAACCCTCCAGGTGTCAATATGACCATAAGCCTAGCCTCGTCGTCGCCGACATTCTCTATCCGATGGGGAATTCCGCGGGGCAGAAATGCGATCCCATCCGATACAAGCCTCTGATGTTTGTCACCGCACCAGAAGCCCACGGTGCCGCTCAAAACACGAAAGGTCTCGTCTTCCCGTTCATGAAGGTGGAGAGGCGTACCGTCGCCGGGATGGAGTATGACTTCCATGATCGACATCGCGGCTCCGCTAGCTTCGCCTAACATCCTTATAATGTTGGTGCCAAAAGCTTCGACCCGCACTCCATCGAGCGGATTTGAAAAGATAGCGGCGCTTTTTTCAGACATCGATTGCTCCATGATTTTTGCGGACCATAAGAGGTCGGCACGACGTCGATAAGGACGCTTTCCTAAACAGCATGTTTACGGGAAGCCTCGGCTTTCGCCTTGAACTCGTTGAGAAATAGTTCTTTCTCGCTGAGAGGAGAACACGAGAGAACCGTATGAACATCCAGCCAAGGAAAATTCAGGCAAACACCTCGAGGATAATCCGGGCGATCGAGGCCGAAGCATGGATGGACATGCTGAATGCCGCACCGCCGTCGGTTCGGAAGCAGTTGGGGATCGAGACTTTCCGGAGCGACAATGCGTGCTTTCTAGCCTGCCGTGAGCTTCCTGCCGTCCCCTTCAATCGCGGATTTGCCATTGGTCCGCAGTGGTCGGCTAACGAAAGGGAGATGGCAGAAGGGTTGCGATGGCTGGATCGCAACGCATCGAAAACGTGGGTAATCCAAGTTGACGAGGATGGCTTCAACGCTTCCAGTGCCGCTCTGTCCCGAATGGGGATCATACAGAAGGACAGTGGTTGGATAAAATTCTTCTCCAAAACGGTCCCTCACATTGTGCCGAACGAACCCAGGATCGAAATAGCCGACGGCGGCCGCAAGGCGACCGACTTCGCAAACGTGATCAACGCGGGGTATGGCTTTCCAACGGCGACCTTCGAGTGGTTCAAGGCGCTTGCTAACCGGGACAGGTGGACCTGCTATGTCGCATACGTTGATGAAGAGCCTTGCGCAGCAGGAGCGGCTTTCGTCGGATCTGCTGGAGCATGGTTTGGCATTGATGCAACTCTTGTCACCGCGAGAGGCAAAGGCCTCCAGTCGGCAGTGATAGTGCGGCGGTTACGCGATGTCGGGGACAAGGGAGCCGTCATCGCAATGGCCGAGACTGGCCGACCTGCGACCGTCGACAGTCCGTTGGGCACGAGCTTCAGGAATTATCAACGGGCGGGCTTTGAGGTTCAGCATTACTCGGCGAACTTCGCGCGAGATCCGAACGTCCCGCGCAGTGCAACGCCAGTTTTGATGATGTAGTGAAGAAGCGCTCCCTGATGGTACGCTTTTTCCTCGACCGATAAATTACTGGGCGGGCTGACGCATTGGCTTCAGGGCCACCGCCCACTTGTGCAGTTCTCCCAAGAGCGTGGTCGTTCCAGAGATGACTGCTTCGTTAGGGGTGAAAATGCCTTCGTCGTTGATGAACTGGGTGTAGAAAGGGACCGGAACCGGCTGGTTGATTGCCACCACGTTCACGTTTCCTAGCAACTGACGAAGTTCCTGGGAGCCGCGTAGGCCGCCGGAAACGCCGCCATAGCTGACGATTGCTGCTGGCTTGTAGGTCCACTCGTGGAAGAGGTACTGGATTGCATTCACGAGGGCTGCCGAAACGAAGTAGTCATACTCCGGCGCAACAAACAAAAACGCGTCAGCTGAGGCTACGCTTTCGCTCCACCGCTTAGTATGTTCGTGCTCATACTTGCGCATTGCCGGATGGGCTGGTTCATCCAGAAGCGGCAGGGCGAAATCTGCAAGATCCACCAGCTCGACGTCGAACTGGCCGTGTTCCTTGGCGAATTGTTCGACCCATTTTGCCACCGTCGGACCGTTGCGGCCCGGGCGAGTGCTGCCGATTATAACGTTCAACTTAAGTGCCATCTGGCTACCTTTCTGGCGTCAAGGGACCTTAAGGGTCCGGTTCGGATCTTCTGAAGAGTGGTCTCGCTAAAGAGGAATCCTGTAGAAACCAAGGGCTTCTTCCAGCTCCGCCTGTTCGTAGCTGAAATGCGAGCGAATTACCTTGTAGAGGACGTCAAACGTCGTTTTGGTCACGGAGAAGGTGTCGGGGCCGGGTTGCGCCAAAATCAGCGCAACATTGGCCGAGAGCTCGTCCAGGATCTGGCCAATTATCCGATGCTCGTCCCCAAGGCGTTCGACAACTCGCTTCATTCCCTCGTCTCCATTCGCATGGAGAACCGGAAAGAATTCTTCGTCCTCTGCTCGGTGGTGAAAATCCAGGAACTGGCATTCGCGGCCGCACAGATTGCCGAAAGCTCTGTAGTTCTTCAAAAGCTCGAGTGAATCGATGTGCTCGGCCAATTCTCCAGCAGCGATTTCACCGGCTCCGACCATGTCCATCATCGCCCTGGTCTCATCGAGAGCAACAATGTGCATTTCGTGAATCATCGCCAGCTTCCGGCCTGTGATTCGATGTGCGAGCGTCGCGCCGGGAACTGGTGGGGCCTTTGGCCGTGTTTTGTCGTCGAGAAGATCGAACACTTTCATGAAATTCATTGCCGTTCATTTCGTCATTGAACCAGATGGTGCCGTTCCCCCGCAACCAAAATTCGGAGGGTCGGTATCCAAATGATCCCAATGTATCGCCGGGAAACTAGAACCATATTTAGCCCGTCTTGATTAGGGGGCGCTATGACGGCGCGGAGCAAGAAGTGGTTGCAGGCGCCTTGGCACCTGCATTAATGGTAATAGCGGTCATTTTCTTACTCCCATGGTGCTTTCGTCCAGCGAGGGCGGGACGGTGTTGACGGCTTCATCAGCGGCGCCAGCAAGCGCCTCGCTCATTTTGAGGATGACGGCTTTTGCATGCAATTCGTGCCGCTCGGCGACGAAAGACGGCTCGTTGTACGAAAGCCAATGGCCGTCGGGGGTGCTCCAAGCCAATGCCTTCAATGGCAGATCGATGCCCGCCAGCTGGTTGAGCTGGAGCAATTCGGTACCGATTTTCGGATTGCCAAATATCGTCAGCAAAGTCGGGCCCAACTGCAATCCCGCGGCTTCCGCGTCGGCAGCGAAGTCTATTCGAGCAAAAACCTTCATCCCTCGTGCGACAATCGCCCGCTCGAATGCCGCCATCGTATCGGCTGGGCGAGTATGGGCCTTCAGAACAGTTAACCCGGGCGTCATGTGAGCTTCTCCTGGGAAGAGCCAGCGAGTGCGGCGTTTCCTGCAGGCTCAGAGGTGGAGCCGAAGGCCATCCTATTGATGCCGATCGCCACGGCCATCCCCATCACCTGGGCTGCGACGAAAGCGATGGCAGTAATGGGTGCCAAGGCAACAGGCCCTGAAGCGAAGGCGGCGGCTAGCGTCACCGCTGGGTTGGCATAAGAGGTGGATGGAGTGGCGAGTATCGCGGCGACCAACCAAGAGCCGACGGCGAAGGGGCCGGTGTCCCATCTGCTGCTGCGAGCGCATCCCAAGACGATTGTCATCAGTCCAGCAGAGGCTACTAACTCGCTGAGGAGCATCCCGAAGGAGGGAAATTCAGGAGAGACCGTCCGAAACGGGCTTCCAAACATCTGTCCAGCTACCAATGCCCCGACAAAGCCGCCAATAATTTGAGCGATGACGTAGCCTATGGTGCAGTCGCCCTTGCGCTCACCGCCAAGCCACTGAGCGAATGATATCAGGGGATTGTAATGGCCGCCCGATACCTTCCCCAGGGCAACGATCAAGCCAACCAGGGATCCAGCGATCGCAATCGCAATTGTGAGCGATGCTGCCAACGGCTGAGCTTTCGCGAACGTCGAGACCGCGAGGCCAGACCCGACCATGGCAATCGCAAGAAGCCCGGTTCCCACGCTCTCCACAAAGGCCCGTCTAAAAAGAGACAGGGCGGGGTCGCGCTCGAAAAAGCACCGGATGTCTGTGGAGGGAGCGGTCTCGGCCATTTCAGGATGCCGATTGCTGACTTGAGAGCCAACGCCCTTCGACCTCTTCCATTTTGACTGCGAGTTCCCCGGGCGTCAGAATGCCCTTCTGGAAGAGGATGTTGGCAAATGCCGCGATCCATCGTTCATAGTAGGAGAGCTTGCCGACCATTTCGGAGCCGAGTGCCTCAACACCGCGGCGCTTTTCCTCGGTATTGACTATCTTGTGAAAGTCGAGGACGTCAGCCAGGGCGTGGCAACGCTTCTCCCAGGGAAGAAGCTCGTGCTCAATTCGCTCGATTTTTCCGGCCGCCTCGCCGCCGATATCGTTCGGTAGTTTTTTGACAAGTAGCTCTGAGCCCATCACGCGGCCTCCTTTTCGTAGCTTACAGGGATCACGCCAATCATAGCGTCGCGTGTGACGAGGTCGGCAAGTTCTTCCTCGGTCAGAGCTTCTGTCCCTGCTGGGCGCAAGGGCAGGACCAGGTAGCGGATGACAGCCGTCGAGTCGCTGACGCGGATCTCAACGTCGTCCGGGATGTGAGTGCCGAACTCCTCCAGCACCGCTCTCGGTTCATGGACGGCGCGAGCTCGGTACGGCTTCAGTTTGTACCAGTCTGGTGGCAGACCAAGGACGGGCCGGGGATAGCAGGAGCACAAGGTGCAGACGATCAGATTGTGGACGTCCGCCGTGTTCTCAAGCACGATCAGTTGGGTATCGTCATAGAATG
Organism: Rhizobium pisi; assembly: GCF_003938655.1. Taxonomy (GTDB): domain Bacteria; phylum Pseudomonadota; class Alphaproteobacteria; order Rhizobiales; family Rhizobiaceae; genus Rhizobium; species Rhizobium pisi. Next base: position 37,873 of record NZ_RJJT01000025.1, on the reverse strand, counting down.
TGATGCCCAGTTCTTCGCAGGCGGTGCGTCCGTTTTCCAGGAGCCGTTCCTTGTAAGCGGGATCCAGCCAAGCCCTGGCGACGACCTTGGCGCCGAGTGCGGGAGTTCGAGAGTCGAGGACTTCGATCTGCCTTCTGATCTCGTCGGCACCGAAAAGCTTGCGTTCAACCAGCAGTTCTCTGACTGCGGTTTCCATTATCTCGTAGTATCCAGGATGCTCGTCGGCCGTGATAGCCTCGTGAGGGTGATCATGATCATGATCATGATCGTGGCCGTGGTCGGTCATCTCAAATCCTTTCCAGCCAATTTTCGAAAATCTCAATTCTCAAGCCGTCGTTGGGCGAGCCCACGTAGTCGGACCAAATCTCCGTCATCGGGATGGCGATGCGGTAGTAGTGCCCTTTGGAACCGGCGTTGCGTCCATAGGCCTCTTCTTCGTTATCGACGGCCATCGTAGGGATGACTGCCTCTACGTTTCCGAGTTTCCCGCGCAGGTAAGTTGGCATGCGGTAGTGCCCAACAGGCGAGCGGGTAGCGATCGTTACGCGATCGCCTGGCGCGAAAGCGGGTACCTCGCCTAGCGCTGGCACAACTCCGCCGATATGCGTTGCAGCAGTCTGCATAAGGATTCTCCTTGAGAGCAATTGGCTTAAAATGACTGAGCGCGAGCCACATTCTTGTAAGATGCTGTCGCCGCGGAATTCGGATCACAAAGTGGGTGAAGAACGTCGGCAACTCAAACTTGCACGCTCCATTTATACCGACCTGTAACCGTCCATAATCCAGCTTGAGACCAGTCGTGCATAGTCCGCCGAGGCATCTTCCCAAACGAAATGACCTGCCTCGACGATCTCGGCCCGGCTGTGGGGAAGAAGTTCTGCCAGGAAGTCCCCATTTGACGGGGGAACAAGCGGGTCGTCTTTGCCGGAAATAACCAAAACTGGCGTCTGAATGTCGGGAAGGAGCTTTTCGAGCCGGGGCAAGTCGGTGGAATAGGCCCGAACGAACTCTGCAGCTTCGTTCCAGCGTTGGCCCTCAGAAGACCGTCGGTAGTCCGCGAGGATTTCCGTTGGGATTGTAACTCTCGCTGAGCCTGAAACGAATTTCACGACCTGTTCGCCGCCGTCGGAGCCGACATAAGCGGCTTTTTTCGATGCCACCACCTGTGCCAACGACTCGCCCAGCAGGGGCATGCTGGCGCCTCCGCTGCCTGCAACGATGCTCTCGAAAAGGTCTGGCCGCTTGGATGCGGCGAACAGCGTGGCCAAGGTACCCACGTCGGGTGCGATAACGTGCGCCCGCTCGATTCCGAAAGCAGCCATGAGGTTTATCACGAAGTTACCCATCGCCTCCGGCGACATCAAATCTTCTCGGGCGTTAGATTGACCGAATCCTGGGAGATCTACCGCGACGACGGGTCCGAGTTTGCAGAGGTCCGACCAAACGAGATTGAAAGCAAAGATGCTCTCCGGCCATGGAGCCGTCAGAAGCAACGGGACGCCGTTTTCCTTTCCCGCCTTCACGTATCGTACCGACACGCCATCGACGGACAGGTGGTCGATCTTCTCTTTGATAAAGATGCCGTCAGCCATGTGAATACTCCTCATTTTCGGCACCTTGGCCGCGATTGAATTCGCCCAAAACTCGCAAATGAGCCCGCTCCGGTCTTTGACGATCCGGCTTTTGTGTGGACGACGGATGCTTGTCTCGGCGCTGATGGCTATGAACGCTGTGAGGCGGCTAGAGGCCGAATTTTACAAGACCGCGTTGAGATTTTTCCGCTTCATGGGGTCATCGAAGAAACGAGGTGCACCATGAATTCGGTCGACAGATTCGACATTTTGATCTTTGGCGGTGGCAAAGCTGGCAAGACGCTGGCCATGGACCAAGCAAAGGCGGGCAAGAAGGTAGCGGTCGTTGAGGTGGGTCTCATTGGAGGCTCGTGCATCAACATTGCTTGCATTCCAAGCAAGACACTTATCCGTAGCGCCGAAGTCGCGCATTCCATGAAGGGGATTTCCGAGTTCGGGATCACCGCCGACAACGTCCGCAGCAGTCTCGATCTTGTTCGCGATCGCACCGCGCGTGTCGTGGCAGAGATGGTTGCCACTAACCAAGCCGGTTTCGACGCAAGTGGGTTCGACCTCGTATTGGGCTGGGGTAAGTTCATCGCCCCGAAAACCATTCAGGTTAAGACCGCGTCTGGAACGAGAACTGTTTCGGGCGAGCAAGTTTTCATCAATTTGGGAACGACAGCAGACGTACCAGACCTTCCGGGTCTCGCGGACGCATCTCCGATCACCCACGTTGAAGCTCTGCAGCTTGGCGACCTTCCAACGAAGTTGATCGTAATCGGCGGTGGCTACATTGGAATGGAGCTGGGCCAGGCCTTCCGTCGCCTGGGTTCAGAAGTCACGATACTTGAGCGGGGACCTCGGCTTGCTCCGCGGGAAGACACAGACGTCAGCGAAGGCATTCTGAAGATCCTCAATGGCGAGGGGATAGAGGTGGCGCTCAGCGCCTACGACCTCTCCGTTAGCGGGCGCTCAGGCGAGAGTGTCACTGTCCGTAGCGCGGATGGTCGAGTATTCGCGGGATCGCACATCCTCGTCGCCTCGGGCCGACGTCCCCGAACAGCGGGCATCGGGCTCGAACTGGCGGGTATCGAAGTCGACGACCGAGGTTTCATCAAGGTTGACGACCATCTTCGGACGACCGCCGATGGCGTCTGGGCGATGGGTGAGGTTGCCGGAACTCCTATGTTCACCCATGCGTCCCTCGATGACTACCGCGTGGTCAAGAGCACGATGACGGGTGGCAACCGAACCACAAAGGGTCGAATGATCCCGTACTGCGTCTTTATCGATCCGGAATTTGCTCGGATCGGGATGAACGAAGCGGAAGCGCTCAAGGAAGGCATTGAGTACCGCGTCGCGAGGCTTCCGATGGATGTCGTGCCGCGAGCAAGGACCCTCTCACAACGCAAGGGGTTCATGAAAGCGCTCGTTGCGGTCGATTCCGACAAGATCCTTGGTTTCAGCATGCTCGGCGTGAACGCAGGCGAAGTAATGAGCGTCGTTCAAATGGCGATGCTTGGTGGTCTGCCCTTCACAACGCTTCGCGACGGGATATTCGCCCATCCAACCATCACCGAGGGGCTGAATATGCTGTTTGCGAATGTACCGGCATCAGCTGTTGTTCGCAAAGCCGCGTGACATCGATTAATAGGACCGAGATCAATGACTTTGGAAAACGCTACAAACACCGAGACGAAGTACGCGGACTTGGACGGGCGACGCATTGCCTACCGTTTGATCGGGCAGGGAACGCCACTCGTTCTTGCGGTCCGTTTCAGGGGTACACTTGATGCCTGGGACCCCCTGTTTCTCGACGAGTTGGCCAAGGACTTCACTGTTATCACCTTCGACTATACCGGCTTGGGTGCATCCACTGGAGAACCAACCTACGACCGAGCCTCCCTGGCGAAGGACGCCAAGGACCTGATCGATTTCCTTGGATACAAGAAGGTTGTGATGGGCGGCTGGTCGCTCGGAGGTGTCGTAGCTCAAGTCTTCAGCCTGACGTATCCGGAACTGGTCTCCCATCTGGTTTTGATTGGAACTGCCCCTCCAGGCCATTCCAAGATCAGCGGAGACCCACTCTTCATGAAGACCGCCATGAAGCCTGTAAACGACCTTGCCGACGAAGCAATTTTGTTTTTCGAGCCTGAATCTCCTCGGAGCAAAGAGGCTGCGCGACTGTCTCACGAACGAATAGCTGCTCGAAAAAATGACCGCTCGCCCATAATTCAGGAGGCAACGTTCATGAAGCTTCTGAGTGAAGCAAAGGACCGTACCACCATTTTCCCGGACCCGAACGGGCAGCAGATGGAGGATATGGCCGCTGGACGCCATCCGATCATCGTCGTCAGTGGCGACCACGACATCGCTTGTCCGGTAGACAATTGGTTCGAGGTATCGACCTTTTGGCAGTCGCTTCACATCGTAACGGTACCGCAGGCCGGTCATGCACCCCAACATCAGGTGCCTGAATACGCTGCAGAAGTGATCGCGTCCTTCGTCCAGCGAATCCGGTAATCGACGCTTTCTGTTCTTATCACCCCTTCTAACCACCCATGGAGGCTTAAAATGCCGTTCCGAGCTATCCGTTTAGCTCACCCTGGCTTTGCCATTGCTAGGAAGTTCCTGGCCTGTACGGATCTGCTGCTCGCTCAGCCGCCGTGCCGACATAGAGCGGGCGCGGATTGACGATGGCAGTATCGTTCGGCGACACCCCTGCGGCCCGCGAGGCCGGAGCAATGGCGATGTCGTGGTCTTGAAGTCTTGAGGATCAAAGATGACGGTAGCCAATGTCGATCGTTACGGCTACGAAGAACACCCTAGCGCAAACCGCGACAGGTTCGTGGCCGACAAGTCTCCGTGGAAGCAACGGGAAATTCCCGCTGACTTCGTTGAAGAAGGCGGAGTAGCAACTACCGAACGGCGATCGACTGTTACCATCAGCTTTCACTGGTCTCGGATGTGAACCCGGCGTGGGCCGTGAATCCTGGCGGAGAAAAAATGAGATATTATTTCACCTATGACGCCTCAAGCGTGATGCGCCGAGTAATCATCATCGCGCCAGGCGATTCAGATGACGTACTGGTTTACTGCCCGCCAATCGACGGGCAAGATCCGTGGGTCGAGGAGATGGATGACCTTGAGGCTGCGGAGAGATTGGCTTCTACGCTGGTTCAAAAGACCGGCCAGTCGGTCGTACTTATGACCAGGGACAGCGTTGATTGGTGGAAAAGCGGACTGACTCCCGTAAATCAACGATAGCAGTGCAGGGGCAGAAAAACCAACCATCGCAGAATCAATTGGCCTTCATCAATGCGACGTCCACCAATATCGGCGGTCAAGTAACCATCAACGTGAACCATATCGTGGCTGTTGTGGTAAGCGGCGGCAGCACGGTTATCCAAACGTCGGTTCCTATCGGAGACCGCGGCCCCTACGGTATATACGTCAGTGAGAGCTATGCTGATATCGTCGGGAGGATTGCTACTGCTGAGGCGCATGGTCCCGGCCGGTGATCGTGGCTCTTCCGCCCCGCGCAAATCACCAATGCAGATAATCGATAGCCGCCTCGTTCTAGCGGACGCAAGTGCTGTCACGCGCCGTCGTGCCTACCCCCGGGTTTTCATAAACCTAGTACGAGCCATCTCATCGCGCCCATCCTTTAGATAATCTGCAAGCGTGGTCCGCTCGCGATGTGGCTTGGCAAGCGCCAATCGCATATGCCGTTTGCAGGGGTGCCAAGCACCTCGTAATCAATCCGCTTTCAGATCAACCCAAGCCTAGACGCCATTGCCACAGCTTGTGTGCGCGTTACTGCATCGAGCTTTTCCATGGCGGCTCTGAGATAGCCATCGATTGTGTGATTGGACAGCGCAAGTATTTGCCCGATTTCGCGGCTCGTTTTACCCGCGCTGGCCCATCGGAGGCATTCTTTCTCGCGAGGTGTCAAAACTTCAGTTGCCCGCGGACGCGAACTATATGAGTCTACCGCTCCCAAAAGTGCCATCATAAGCATCGCCACCTCTTCGTGGCGTTCGACCTTTCGCCGACCAGACATTAGACAAACGTAACGTCGCTGTTCTGAATCTGAGAGTGCAACCGCAAACGTGAACGAGAATCCCTCGTTGATGAAAATCCCGTCTGGAGGTCTGTGACCCGGGTGAGGGGCTCGGGCCAGAAGTAGTGGCATCGTCGGCACTGGAAGGACGGTCCGCTCAAGCCTCCTGATAAGCGGACTTTCAGTCAATAGGTTTCGAAATTTGTAGGCGTCCAGCAGATCGGTGGGCCAGTTGGTCGCCAGAACGTTGTCGGCAAACAGTGGGCGCCCTGGCGCCGGGAAAGTCCCGAACAGAAAGTAACGAAAGTTATAGCCCTTCAACATCGAGCGGAAACGCGATTGCAAGGAGTTAACCCGGGCAATCTCGCTGACGATGCGAGCTGGATCAGAGTTCTTGGTCTTACTTTGTTCCGAACGAGCAGGCATCTGGCTAGCCGTCGACGACCTCAGTCTCAGGTCTGTCGGTGCCAAGGGAATATTCGCGATGCCATTTGCCGTCGGTCGTCTCAAAAGCGATTTCGGTGTCGCGGCCTGCTATCTGCTGTCGCCGCGCGGCAATCCTTGCAGCCGTCAAGGCATCGTCATGTGTATTGAAGGGCTCTGACCAAACGTCATCAAGACGGTACGCAAAACCACCGTCATGGGGGCCAATGTGATAGGTGATATGCATTCGAAATTCTCTCTAAGTCGCTGGAATTCATCGCCGATTAATTAAGAAGGTTCCGGTAGCGGGCGGGAACCTGGGTGTGGTGCGCAACCTGCCTTTCCGAGGATTGCATAGAGCGCGATTGAGAACACTGCTGATTTGATGACCAGCAGTGGCAACCCTGTCGAATAGCTATGCTGTTGATCGTGTCGCATATGCTAATCCTGATCGAGTGTGATCCGATAATGCGCCGCGGATGCTTATACGATCTTGTAAGTTTCGGCTGTGACAGATGGCTGGAGACTATGCGAATTTACGTGCTTCGGAGACGTCCAAGGACAAAGCTTCACCCTCGAAAAAGGAAAGTATCTCCGCTAGCCTCTCGCGCTCTGCCTGACCATGAGGTTCCGCCGCGTGTTTTGCGAGACTGGTCGCAGATCTAAGTGCCCAAAACTTTGCGCCTTGTTCCGTTGCAAGATCGTATCCACGACGTATTAGGTCCCGGCCATCTTGAGCATTTTCACGAAGAAGTCGCTCTCCCTTCAATCGGTACAATTCCGCACGGCACCACCCTGCATTCTTTGAAAGCGCACGATCCAACGTGTCGTCATCGGCGAGGTGACCGCCTGCCATAAGGCAATTTTCGAACCGAGCACCCTTCGCATTCCTAAGGCTTTGATTGAACTCGTCCGAGTTGCCCAACTGGACGGCTTTAGCGACATGATGGAACGTCGTGGCCCATTCTTGCCACCGAAGGAGGGAGTTCTTCGTTGCTTTTTCGGCTAGATGGCTGAGAAGCCGAACTCCAAGATCATGGTCTCCCATGCCAAACGCAGTTGGACATGCGGAAACTGAAAGGAAGAGGCAGTACGAGATGGCGTGATCTAATGCGCTAGCTTCGTCAAATGTCGAGGCAAGCAAGGTCCTCGCCTCTGAAAGCTTTCCCTGAACCCACAGAGTCTTGACGACCGTCGATAAAGCACTGATGCGCTGATCATAACTCGCTCCGTTGTTGAGAGTCCCGCGGACACCTCCCCTTGCGAGTTCGAGTGCAGTTTGCGCGTGTTTCAACCCGGCGTCAAAGTTTCCGATGTAATGGAAGTTGTGAGCAAGGAGGCGGCTCGCTGCATTCGGCAGTACGTTCCCAAAGAGGTCGTTGAAACGGTGTGCCAGTGATATCGCCTCGACGTAGTCACCATTCATAGTGTGGATTGCCGTCATTCCTCCGACCGCGCGGAGTGTGTTCATGTGGTCACGCAAATTCTCGGCAATGGATTTGGCTTTCGAAAACTCTTCGATTGCTTCCTGGTCACGTTCTGAGCTCTTGATGTGGTATAAGGTGCCGCCATGAGAGACCCGTAGGTTCATCTCGGTAAGTGCGTCGACCCCGTCTAGCTGATCGAAGTAGGCGAGGGCGCGTTCAAGGTGCGTGAGCTGCTCAGCCATCAGGCCGAGCTGGGTCCAAATGATGTTGGAACTGGCCACAAGATCAATTCCGGCTCGCGTCTCGCCGCCTTCGGAAAATGCCCACTCTAGTGCGCTTCGGAGCTCGTGAACCAAGCCTCCGTGTTCGTTGAGCCAACTACCCGTATCGAGAACGGTCCAATCGCGCTCAGCTTCAGCAAGCCGAGCGCGGCAAAGCTTGGCGTGAGCCAATTTGCAGAATTGATCAAAACCGGAGTTGGCGAGTTTGGTCGCCGCATATTCCCTTGTGGTGACCAAGAGCCGATAGTTGCCGCCTGCGGCGGAGACGTTGAGCAAAGACTTTAGAAACAACCCGTCAAAGGCATCGTAGAATTCTTCGTCGGAGACATCCTCCGCAGCAACCCACCTTGCGTGGTCCGCAGTGAATGGACCAGCAAAAACAGAAAGCCGATCTAACAGGTCCTTTTGGGTGGGCTCCAGCGTGTTGTAGCTCCAGTCCAAAGCGGCTCTTAGCGTTTGTTGACGGGGCGGTGCGGTACGACGACCTCGCCGTAACAGAGCCAGCGGGTCCGCGACCGAGCGATGAAGACTTTCGAGATCCATATCGAACGCTCGCGCAGCTGCGAGTTCGATAGCCAAGGGTATTCCATCGAGCCTGCGGACGATATCGGCCGCCAAAGTCATTGCTTCGGGGCGTGCAAAGTCACTTTCATCGGCCACGAGGCCTGCGAGAGAAATGAAAAGTTCTAATCCAGCATATTCTGATGGGTTTACGGCCGATGAACCCTCAGGGGGAACCTCCAAAGGTGGAAGTTGCCGCACGCGCTCAAGAGACGCCCGCAATGGCTCCCGGCTTGTCGCCAAAATAGTGGTCAATGGCGAAGCCTTTAAAATTTCCTCGGCGGCGCGAGCGGCTTCGTCAACAACATGCTCGCAGTTATCAAAAACCAAGAGGGTGGCGCTCTTTTGCAACTCGCCGATAATCGCTGGGAGAACATTCGATCCGTAGACACTTAGTCCCAACTGGCTCGCCAGCGATGGCAGCAATGTCTCGCCAGTGGAATGGGCGGCGAGATCCAAGAACAGCACACGATACTGCTCGCTTAGCACTCTGGCTACCGCTATCGCGACCGATGTTTTGCCTATGCCGCCTGCACCAGCAATCGTAAGGAGCCTCGTTGTCTTAAAAAACTCAGCGGTCGTTCGTATAAAATCTTCCCTACCAAGGAGCTTGGTAGCCGTTCTCGGCAATGTCGACTTATCGATCGGATTCGCTGGACGGTTTGTCGTCGCGGAAGGACTTACTCTGACAGCCGGTAGAAACTGGTATCCTCGGCTAGGCACATTTTCGATAAATTTCCGAGCTTCATCCCCGAGTGACTTCCGAAGCGAGACGAGATGGACTCTCAGCGCTCCTTCTTCCACGATTGTGGTTGGCCAAACCGTCCGAATAAGCTCTTCTTTACTGACGACCTGTCCGGCCCGCGTGGCAAGTGCGGCGAGAATATCGAAGGCTCGACTCCCAAGGCGGAGTGCTTTCCCATCCGCAGACAGCCTCCGATTTTCGATATCTAGCTCGAAGCTATCGAAATATAAGACTGACATGCCGCCCCCAAGATTCAGCTTGGCTTTTTTCAGTTTCAGGTTCTGCACCGCCGCGTCTGCCCTTACAGGTCTTGGGCCGGTCTTTCAAGAAGTTCTAATTCACAGGTTTGAAGCGAGTTTTCCCTCTTCAGCCTGGTAGAATACTGACTCATTTCTCGCCAGGTCACCAGAGGTCGATGTGGTGGAATCATAAACCGGCCCCGCTATAAATATGCGCCAACAAATCGATGCCTGAAATCGACTTGGAGCCATGCCACGAGCAATAACGGGGTACGCATGCGAAACGGATGACAAAACCGACGGGCCCGTGGGGTAGGGTTTCCGAAGCACCGTTCGAGATCACGTTCTTTCGCAGGACGTGTGGCGCGTTAGAAAGCCATCAGATAACGGACCGCGGGTGACGAACGCGAAGCCTCTCGGCCGGGATATGTGGTAGAAATGCTCAATCCTCGACCACCTACTTGCGATGCCATAATGCAGGCCCAACCCGGCCGGAACCCCCGTATTTATTCAATTTCTGCGCGGCCTCATCGAGCAGCTTCACGAAACTGCCGGGGTCGATACCATCGGCTCTGTTCAGCAGCGCTATTAATGGATCTGACCTCATCTCAGTAATTGTAAGTGTTTCGGGCATCGTAGCCTCCTTTCTTTGACGCGTTGGAGGCTAACCAAGTGGGTGGAGAATTCTTGTCAAAATCGAGTGCGGCGCATGTCTTCGCTCGCTCCTGCCGGATCGTCCAATAATTGGAGAGACCAACCCTTTAGGACGATGAAACACCACCTTTCGAGGTGGTGGCGGATCGGCTCGCGCAATTGTGTGACAAGAGAAGGTACCAGCATGCGTGTCCTAGTTCTGTTTGCGCATCCCGCACAACGGAAATCGAGTATTAATCTCGCAATGGCCGATGTGGCCCGTAGAGTCGACGATTTGACGTTCGTTGATCTCTATGAGGAATATCCTCGTTTTCAGATTAATATTGATCGCGAGCAGAAACGCTTGCTGGACCACGATGTCATTGTCTTCCAATTCCCGATCTACTGGTATTCGACGCCCTCGCTTCTGAAAGAGTGGCAGGATCTCGTGTTGGAATACGGGTTCGCCTATGGTCCACAGGGGAAGCTACTGGCTGACAAATTCGCGCTCATAAGCGTCACCACAGGCGGTCGTGAGACCGACTACTCGGCAACTGGAGGCAATAATTACCCACTGCGCCAGTTCCTGCTGCCTTTGCAGCAAACCGCGACGCTCTGCGGAATGAAGTTCCTGCCTCCATTTGTCCTTCACGCCGCCAATCACATCGGCACGCCGGAGGCGCAGCGACATGTGGCATCATACGGCGCCCTCTTAAGCTTGATAACAACCAACCAGCTTGATCTGGATGAGGCGATGACCCGCGACACGATATTCCCGGCTGATTTGCCGATCATGGCGGAGCATTAGGCTATGGAGGGTTTAACGTTCTATGCCCTGGCATATCTCGCCGCAGCCGTCTCCGCCGTCATCATCTCGCGGAGGCTTGGGCTCGGTTCAGTTGTGGGCTACATCGCCGCGGGAGTGATTGTCGGTCCTATCCTTCACGTCTCTGGGGCAGGATCTGATTACCTCGAACAATTCTCGGAATTCGGCATCGTGATGATGCTTTTTCTGATTGGGCTGGAAATCGATCCGCAGATGGTCTGGCGGCTGAGAGGCAAGCTCGTCGGCTTGGGCGGCCTGCAAGTCGTTATGACGCTCTTGGCGGTCTGCTTCGTCGGAACGTCGTTAGGTTTCTCTTGGCAGCAAAGCGCATTGTTCGGCTGTGTCGTCTCATTATCGTCTACGGCAATCGTTCTGCAAACCCTTGAAGAAAAAGGGCTCCTGGAGTCCGACGGTGGAAGGGCGAGCTTTGCAGTCCTGCTTTTCCAGGATTTGGCGGTCATTCCTATGCTGGCTTGCATTCCTATGCTTTCTTCTGTCACCACTGTCGCCAACAGTGCTCATGGAGAAACATTCTTTGCGACGCTACCGGGGTGGGCATCTGCACTTCTGACTCTGGGAGCAGTTGTCTTCGTTGTGGCCGCCGGACACTACCTCTCGCGGCCCGTCTTTCGCGCGATAGCACAACTAGGCCTTCGGGAAGTTTTCACAGCTGCCGCCCTGTTAGTAGTCGTTGCCATAGCGGCCCTGATGTCCGCCGTGGGCCTTTCCCCGGCTTTAGGCGCCTTCCTCGCAGGCGTCGTGTTGGCCAACAGCGAGTTTAAGCACGAACTTCAGAACGATATCGAGCCCTTCAAAGGGCTTCTGCTCGGCCTTTTCTTTATGACGATCGGTGCAAAGATCGACCTTTCGATACTGTTGCAGCATTGGGCGATCGTCCTCGTTGCGACGTTGGCGATGATGTTGATCAAGGTTGGCGTTCTCCTGCCATTGGCACGGCTATTCCGACTTCGGGCGTCGGCAGCCTGGCTATTTGCTCTCGGCCTCGCCCAAGCGGGTGAATTTGGCTTTGTGTTGCTTTCATTGGGACGAGAACGAAGTATCTTTTCGGAAGAGATAGTCTCGATTTTGATACTTGTTATCACGTTGGGGATGGTCCTGACGCCCGGTCTGTTCATCCTGTTTGACCGCATCGTGACCTTGCTCGACAGTCGAGGTGCGGCCCGGGCCGACGACGAGCCCGAAGAGGGCACCGTCATCGTCGCTGGACTTGGACGCTTCGGCCAAATTGTAAATCGGATGCTGTTGGCGAACGGACACAAGCCGGTCGTGCTCGATTTCCGCGCAGAAGTGGTTGATGATCTGCGAAAGTTCGGAATCCGGTCATTTTTTGGAGACGCGGGGCGGCCAGACCTCCTTGACTCGGCGGGCCTCGCGAAAGCGGACGTCATCGTTGTTGCAATTGACGATCCAGATCGCGCGGTTGAGATCGTGACCTACGCTCGACGAACCAACCCCAATATCAAGATTGTCGCCAGGGCTTACGATCGGCTGCACTACTATCGCCTTTCCGATGCTGGCGCGGATCACATCGTTCGAGAGCTTTTCGGTAGTTCTTTAGAGGCCGCGGTCCTGACATTGAGGTCGTTGGGAATGCACCCCTACGAGGTCGAAAAGAGAAGAAACGTGTTTATCGAACAAGACCTCGCTGGATTGAAGCGGATGGCGCCCCTTTTTGATGGCGTCACGCCCGTATCTGACAATCCTGACTTCATCGCCGGGTTTAATGACATCGGGAAAGTCATCGAAAATGCGATGCTCGGCAACCGCACGGCGTACAACGACTTGGTTCGACGGGGTTGGACTCCACCCGTACTCGACGATAGTCACGCCCTGAAAGCTGAGCAATCGCGGCAGTAAATTGCCACGGGAGCGGTTGGAATGAAGCGTTTTCAGAAGCTGATAATTGCCGCTGCGGCTGTGGTATGCGTGGGTGGGGCGGGCGCCGGTTTCTTTTTCTTCTGGCCACATTCCCTGCCAGATGTTTCGGCGAGTGCACTGCAGCCCACCGGCGCAGCCCTGATTGCACGAGGCGAACATCTGACGATCGCGGCGGATTGTGCTGCCTGTCACACTACGAAAGGCGGGAAACCGTTTGCCGGAGGCTTGCCCTTCAAACTGCCGTTCGGGACTATCTACTCATCGAATATAACGACAGATCCAGAGCATGGGATCGGTGCCTGGAGTGACGCCGAGTTCGTCCGTGCGGTGCGGTCCGGGGTAGGGGCTCACGGCGAAAACTTATATCCCGCGTTTCCGTATGCGTCCTACGCCCTGATGACGACTGACGACATCTTGGCGGTCCGGGCGTATCTGCGCACACTGGCACCTGTGAGCGAGGACGCGCCATCAAACTCGCTTGCGTTTCCCTTTAATCAACGTTGGCTTATGCGCGGTTGGAACCTCCTCTTTCTCCCGTCTCGTCCTTTCGAGAGTAATCCATCAAAGGATGAGCAATGGAATAGGGGAGCATATCTCGTGGAGGCGCTCGAGCACTGCGGCGAGTGCCATACGCCGAGAGGACTGATGTTCCAGCGCAAACAGAGCGAAGCGTTATCGGGCAGCGAAGTGGATGGCTGGAAAGCCTGGAACATCACGTCCGATCCGGATAGCGGCATCGGACTCTGGACAGACGGTGAGATTGCATCCTTCTTATCCAAGGGGCATGCCAACGGGCACGGGCCCGCGGGCGGTCCGATGCGTGAAGCGGTCGGCCTCAGCTTGAGCAAGCTCCCAACGTCGGACATCGAGGCTATAGTCGCATATCTTCGGACGGTTCCCCCAATCGAAAGCGACGAGAAGGTTCGTGTGAAGCGTAAGAGCTCGATCCAGGACAGTTCGTCCAAAAATTCGGACGAGACCCTTGGCTCGCGGATCTTTGCTGGCGCGTGCGTGAGCTGTCACGGGCTCGGCGGTGACGGACTGGTGAACAGCCGGGCCAATATAATTGGCGCCCATGCGTTGGCTGATGTCGACGGCAGCAATTTTATCCGGGTTGTCCTTCAAGGATCTTCAGACAGTATGGTAGCGCCGGGTCGGACGATGCCCGCGTTTGGGGCGATCTACAATGACGCGGAGATCGCAGCGTTGGCGAACTTCGTCATCGGCGAACTTGGTGGGAAGAAGGGCGCCGTTACAGCAGATGATGTTGCGAAAGCACGGGAGTAAACTACTAGGTCATGTTGCCACAGTGGATTCCCAGATGAGCGGAAGCGGGATTCAAAGCTGCCTTTAAGACGCGGGTTTGCTCGTTGCGTTCCTTGCTCTCGTCGCCGTTTCCGTCTGGCGTTCATTATTCACCGGGACGACCCAAACCACCCGTGACGCAACCGGAGCCTCCCCAGTTCGGGATGTCTTTGTATGCCGAGCTAGGTCGTAAAACTCATTGAATTTCAACTTTTTTTAGAGCCATTATCCCTGATTTCTTGCAATATTTATTAAACGGATCAGGGAGAAAGAATGTCGGCCGAGATTGCTATTGCCAACCTGCGAAACAGAGCCGACATGCTGGAAACGGCGGCAAACAGAATATGGCATGCCTGGTCCAAGCACAGAGGGTTGACGTTAAAACAAGTGGTTCAAAAACTTCAAAGGATTAAGGCTTCAGATGACGAATTCACGTTGATCGCGCACACTGGCGATATGTTTGTCGGTACAATCTCCTTAATCAAATCCGACTTGGTCGAGAGACCAAACCTGACGCCGTGGATCGCTGCGGTCTGGGTAGAAAACGACTTCAGAAAACACCGGGTTGGGTCGGCGCTCGTTAAGGCAGCGGAGCGACTTGCAATCTCGAATGGCCGCGATGTTTTGTATCTCTGCTGTGCGCCTGAACTCCGTCCGTTTTAGAGCGGCTTGGGCTGGACCGAAATTGAGACCAACATTGGGAAAAGCGGGTCGTGCATATTTAAAAGGCAGAATCTGAAAGTTGCTGTGTCAACTGATTCCGATCTATACTGAGTTAGATTGCTAAGTAGCGATCTACAATACGGTTCGGGGAAAGGTGCGAACGGGATGGCGCTTACGATCACGAACTGCTGCAGTCGAACTATCTGGTGTGGCGTAGCAAATCACACACCAACGAGCGGTCGCTCTTAGCGATCATTCGATACCTTACGGAAATTGCAGGCCCTTAACTGGAGTTCGCTAGCCACGTCGCTCATTGATGTGTGGGCTTCAGGATCGGACGCGGGCTCAGTGGGCTGGGCGGTGAAGCATTCATAAGCGCTACCAGGACCAGCCCAGCGACGGAAAACCAGAATGCAATGATGAAGCAGTCGCTGTAGGCCAAAACGTAGGATTGCGATCGGACGGCCGCGGATAGTGTGCCGACAGCTTTCGCGGTTCCACCGCCGTTGTGACCCAGCGCGTTGCTCAAAGCGGCTAGGCTTCGACCATACAGCGGATTGTCATTTGCCAGGTGGGCTCCGAGAATATTTGAATGGAACTGCTCCCTTCGGCGAATCCACGTCCCCATCAGGCCAGCCGCAAGCTCAGCGCTTCCAAGGCGAGCGACCTGAATGTATGCCGACATCGCGGTCGAGCGTTTTGGATCTGAATTTCCAACCAGGAAAACAAACGATGCGTAGAACGTCAGAACCTGGCCAGTAGTGTGCAACAGCACGATCAGCCCGAAACTGTCGGGGTACCAATCCGAGGTGACCTGTGATCCGATAAGAGCAGCGACGCCGCTTGCAGACAACCCCACGATCAAGACCACTCGCGCATCAAAGTACGTCAGAGCGAATCCAGAGAGCATGACGATTATTGCCACCGGCATTACTGCATAAAGAATGAAAACGCCGCTTATCTGGAACGGGCGCAGTCCCCCCACCGTCTGCATTATTCCCGGGATGAGGGTGCTTCCAGCACTGCTCGCGAACGTAAAGACAGTGACAACGGCCAGACCAAGAATAACATTGCGGGAACCGAGAACGCTGGCATGCGCCCATGGCCTCGACACGACGCTTTCGTTTATGAGGAAGACGAGAAATAGAAGCCCTCCAGCAAGAAACAATGCCTCGATCAGCCCCGATTCAAGCCAGTCCAACCGGTTTCCTTGGTCCAGCGCGATATAGATGAATGTCATCGACGCGCCGAGTAGGAGCATTCCGCCCCAATCTGCGTTTGCCAAAAGTGACTTGTCGATCGGCTCCCTTGGAGCGCCCAACACCAAAAGCAAAGCGATCAACGGAGCGACAAGCACATCCTGCCAGTAGAGCCACTGCCATCCCAGGACGTCCCCGTAGTATCCGACCAGTGCGAATCCCAAGCTCTGGGACAGCGGAATACGAAGTGTGTAGATCCCAAGGCCGATGATCCAGTATTTAGGAGCAAGGTTGCGGAAGATGATCATCAGCGTGGCGGGTACGAAGACGCCAAGAAGCAACGCTCGACCAATGTGTGCGGCGAACAAAAGGTCGTGGTTATGGATCGATGGAATTGCACAAGAGAGCGCCGCGTAAACGAGGCTTGAAGGTATCATCACCCTGCGAACGCCATAGACCGTCATCAACCAAGCGACGGCCGATGCGATAAATATCTGGGGCGCGTTGGCTGCGGTCGCTAACCAAGCACCTTCGTCGGTGCCAAAACCGTACGCTCCTCGTAAGTCGGGAAGGCCGACCGTGAAGACGCGGGTATCGAAACCCACCACAAATGCGGCCAACAGAAGAGCCGCAACGATGAGTATCGGCCGTTTCGTCGTCGTGTCTTGTGATAAGGGCCCCAGCACGGTCGAGGCGGCGCCATTCATGGGTTGGTGTCCGGAGTGGAAACCGTCACGACAGCAGACATCCCTGGGCGTAGGGATCGAACGAGTGGTTGGCCGCTTATAAATTCGATCCGAACGGGAACCCGTTGGACGACTTTCGTATAATTGCCAGTCGCATTGTCTGGCGGCAGCAGCGCGAACGTTGAGCCGCTCGCGGGTGAAAGCTTTCCGACTCTACCCTGCAGGATTTTGCCGGGAAAAGTGTCAATGCGGACATCAACGAGTTGCCCCGTGCTCATCCTGCTAAGCTGTGTTTCTTTAAAGTTTGCGGTTACGTACACATTAGGGATTGGAACGACCGCAACGATACTGCCGCCGATGCCCACGAAGTCGCCAAGGTGGACCGACTTTTTGCCAACCACGCCGTCGAAAGGCGCGTAGATGCGCGAGTACCTTTGGTGGAGCTGGGCGGTAGTGACGTTGGCTTCCTGCGCATCTATCTGCGCATCCAACAATGGCTCTTGACCTTGCAGGACTTGGAGTTGAGCCCATTGCTGTTCGATCGCGGCGGCAGTTGACGCGACAGAGGCTTGCGCCTGGAGAAACGATGCCTGAGCCTGTTGGAGGCGCTGCTCCGTGCTTGCTTGGCCAAGGTTCTTCTGTCGTTCAAATTCGAGACGTGTCTGTTCCTCCACCGCAAGTGCGGATGCGTTTTGCGCCTCAGCGGCCTTGATCACGGCGCGTTGCAGGTTTTCCTGGTTGCCAAGGTTGACGCGTGACGCTTTTGCCGCCTCTAAATTTGCTGTCGCAAGGGCGAGTGCCGCGTCGTATTCGCTGGGATCGATCTCTACTATCAGGTCCCCTTTTTTGACCGGCTGATAGTCATCAACGGCGATCGACCGAATATTTCCGGAGACCCGTGCGCTCATGGTGCTGAAATCTGCTCCAACGGCAGCGTCATCCGTCGCCTGCGTTGCCGCGGAGGCAGTCCAGCTATTCCAGTTCGCGTTTGCGTACGCAACACCAGCCACAGCCAGTATTACTGCCGTGGCCGGTATGAAAAGCCTCGCTAACAGGCTGGGCTGGCTTGGAGGAAGGTTCGAGACAGGTGATGGTGGCGCCTTGGCTGACGTCGGCGACAAGGTCGTTACGTTGTCGCTCATTCGAAGATCCGCACGCTTTCTGCGGGAGGGTTCCGTAGTTCCCTGCGCGTCAATTCAATTTCGGCTGGCCCGGTCGCCTGAACCGCCAAAGAGGTTGTCGCTTCAAATCGCATTGTCTTCTCCGCTCGACACACGAGGATGTATTCTGATTGTAAGCGGACCTTGATGCAGTGCTGTTTGGATCGATTGTAATATCCGGCACCCCAACGACTGGTTGGCAGTTCATACCCAACCCAAAACGCTCCAATCTTACAATAAAGCCCGGGCCAGCGCCTGTACGAGGGGGGGAAGTGCCTGTCGGGCCGTCAAAAATCTTCGCAATTGAGAGATCTCAGCAATGTCAGATAAGAAATCAAATGCAGCCGCAGCCGGAACTTTTGCTATAGGCTCGACGGTGGTCAATCGGTTGGGTTTCGGCGGAATGCGGATCACCGGTCGAGGAGTTTGGGGTCAGCCACAAGACCCAGATGAAGTCGAACGGACACTCAAGAAATTACCAGAGTTGGGCGTCAACTTCATTGACACGGCCGATTCCTATGGGCCTGGCGTTTCAGAAGAGCTCATCCGAAAAGCTCTCCACCCTTACAATGGGCTGTTGATTGCCACGAAAGCCGGGTTGACCCGTCCCGGCCCCGATCAGTGGGCGCCGGATGGCCGCCCCGAAAAGCTAGTTGCACGTGCTCACGAAAGTCGCGAGCGACTTGGCGTCGAGAAGATTGGGCTGTGGCAGCTGCATCGGATCGACCCGCGTGTCCCACGCAATGAACAGTTTGTCGCCATCCGAAGCCTGCTCGACACTGGCGTGATTTTGAATGCAGGCCTGAGCGAGGTCTCAGTCGAGGAGATCGAGGCGGCTTCTAAATATTTCAAAGTTTCAACGGTTCAAAACCGATACAATCTGGTCGATCGGTCCAGCGAGGACGTTCTTGATTACTGCGAGCAGAATGGGATCGGCTTTATCCCGTGGTTCCCGCTGGCAGCTGGCCAACTCACCAAGCGTGGCTCCGTGCTTGACATTATTGCTGAGAACCACGAAGCGACCCCAAGCCAGATCGCATTGGCGTGGGTGCTGAAACGAAGCCCCGTAATTATCCCGATTCCGGGCACGTCGAAGGTAAGCCACCTAGAAGAAAATGTCGCTGCGGCAGGCATCAAACTTAGTGACGATGAGTTCGCATCCCTCGATGCAGCTGGTCGCCAGTGACACAGCAATCGGCCCGACAACTGAGTTTGTCGGGCCGACAGGCAAAAGGCTGATGTTTGGGTATCAGGGAAATTATGCCCTCAATGCCAGTGCTATTTCCTCGCGAAAAGGTAGTTTAGCGCTAGCGAGATTGCTTCTGCGACAGCAGCAGCAACACCAATGGCCCACACAGCGTCGAGGCCAATAATCCCCGCACCGAGCGCACTTCCGATCGAGAAGCCTAGATACATTGTCGAAGTATTCAGGGATAGGGATACCGAAGCCTGAGAAGGGGACGATGCCGCAATCAATCTGGCCATCTGAGCGGGGAAGAAGGACCAGACGCTGAAACCCCAGACGCCGATAGCCACTAAGGCAGGTACTAAAGCCGCTGCTGGACCAAGGACGGTCACCGTTGCCAAAACAGTGAAGGAACAGCCGAGCAGAATGAGTGACGCCGTCACGACTCTTCCTGATCCGAACCGGTCATTCAGGCCGCCACCAGTCGTGACACCTACCGCTGCCGCAAATCCCCACATTGAGACCGTGGCGCCAATTCCTGAGGTACCGAAACCCAAGACCGTGGTGAGGTATGGTGCGATGTAAGGGTAGGCGGTATAGGCGCCAATTGACCAGAACAGAGTGACGGCAAGCAATTTGAGAATTGGGGCTTGCCGAATGACGCCCACGCGCTCCGACAAACTTGCGACGGACATGCCTTCACCTGCCGTGCGGACGATCCCCACGATAATACCGACGATCGCCACAAGGCCCATAACAGCGACAGCGAGAAACGTCGTCCTCCATCCAAAGGCGTGACCGACCAGGGCTCCAAGCGGTAACCCCAAAGCGATCGCGATGGTCATGCCACCACTGACGATAGCAAGCGCTCTTCCTCTTCGAGCAGGCCCGGCGATTGTACCAGCCAGAGCGTTCGCGCTCGGAACGTATAGTCCTGCTGCCACGGCCATAAGTAAGCGAGCAACTAGAAGGGTGGAGAACGTTGCCGAGAATGCTGCCACGAAGTTGCCCACGGCGAAAATGGTCATGGCAACTAACAATGTGTCACGGCGATTTAGACGTCCAGTAATCACTGTGGTGATCGGGGAACTTATGGCCAAAGTGATCGTGAAGACAACCACGAGCATCGCGGTCGCTGACAGGCTCATGCCGAGATCAGAGGCAATCGTCGGCAACAAAGGTGCGATCATGAAACCCTCTGTGCCTATCGCGAAGGTTCCAAGAGCTAGAAAATAGGCAGGCATCAAGGACGGCGTTGGCTCAGGGGTTTCCAGCGTCCGGGAAAGTGTCTCAGTGGGAATCTTGGGTGTCAGATTCAGTCGGTCAGACATGGTGAGGTACCCTTAACTGCATTCTTCTCGGCCTTCCCGTCTAACCGCGGGAAGGCCGATCGTTACGGTCCGATGCTCAAACAGGGATTGGATCTGCCACGAGGGCCGCGTTGAAGTCGTGAACGAGTTGATGTTCTTTCAGGCCAGGGTTGTCGCGGAGAGCCGTGATTTCTTCGACGAAGACCTCTGGAGCCTCGGTGGCGAGCCCCGCCATGGTTTTTTCGATAAACACGTCCAGCGGCATTGCCCGTGGATCGCCGCTCTTCTTAACAAGATCTGTGTCGACCCACGGCGGAGCGATCTCTTGAACCTTCACGTTCGTGTCACGCAACGCAAAACGCTGGGACAGCGAATAGGAATGCAGCGCAGCCTTGGTCGAGGAGTACACGGCGTTGCCAGCGAGCGGAACGAAGGCAAGAACTGACGTGTTGTGAATGATCGTCGCGTCCGGTTGAGCCTTAAGGTGGTCGACAAGCGCCGAAGTCAGGCGAATTGGGCCAAGAAGATTTGTCTCGATGATCTTCTGCAAAACGGAATCGTCGATTTTGCCTGCCGGATCGTCGAACGGCATGATACCCGCATTGTTGATGAGCACGTTGAGTTTCGGATATTCCGAGATCAGCTTTGTAGCCACCCTCTCGATATCCGCAGCGTCGGCAATATTCAGCTCGATCCCGTCGATCCCTGGATTGGCGGCCGAGACTTCATCAAGCAGGGCCTTGCGGCGCCCGGCGATGATCACCTTGTTGCCAAGCTTGTGAAACGCTTCAGCAAGGGCGCGTCCAATCCCCGAAGTGCCGCCCGTGATGAAGATTGTGTTGCCAGTCATTTTCATAAATCGCTCCATCTATTTTCGGTGCCAACTTTCTGGCTGGGCAACCGGGTTTCGATGGGAGGATGATGGCGGAAAATCGCGCTGGCTCAAATGTCATTGAAACGGCGATTTCGGACATTCGATATTTCGTTTACGCTTCGAGGAAGCGCGTTGCGTCCTCAACGAATTCTTCGGCATGTTGAAAGAGCGACGCGTGACCCGAGTCTGGGTAAACGATGAATTTCGCGTCAGGGACCTGCTGAGACAGGACAAACGAACAATAGGCGGGGGCCACAATATCGTGTGCGCCTGCCACGACGAGTATTGGCAATTTAAGTTCTCTTG
Organism: Rhizobium pisi; assembly: GCF_003938655.1. Lineage (GTDB taxonomy): Bacteria > Pseudomonadota > Alphaproteobacteria > Rhizobiales > Rhizobiaceae > Rhizobium > Rhizobium pisi. Next base: position 16,513 of record NZ_RJJT01000025.1, on the reverse strand, counting down.
CTCGATGTAGTATCCCTGGCCAGCGCGTGAAGGCTTGAACTTGCTCCATAAAGGCGAGGGCGCTTACTCCTGGAGATCTGTAGGGCTGGTTTGCGATCCGGCGGATCGAGGTTCGACCGCATGACACCGCAGCTTCCGTCTCGGGATAAAAGAGGTAGAGAAAGTCTTGTTCGTCGTTTTCCTGCTTCGCCAAAACGGTAGCAACACGGGGTTGTTGGCGCGGTCCTTCGGCGATTGCGCCTGGCGTCGCTCCGACAAGGATCATCCGACGCAATAGGTGGGGATAATCCAAGGCAAGCTGCTGGGCGACCGCGCCCCCGAGAGACCAACCCAAAACATCAGCATGACGCGGTGCGACTTGGAGAATTACCTCGGCGGCAACGCTGGCCATGGATTTTATGCTGTTGAGCGAACTGCCCTGAGACAAACCGACGCCCGGATTGTCAAACCGCACGACTTGGTGGTCGCGGGAAAGCGATTTGATGAACGCCGGATCCCAATCGTCCATTGTGGCTCTGAAACGAGGAAGGAGGACAAGCGGCGTGCCCCTTTCTGGGCCATTGGTCCGGATAGCAATTTCACCATGCTTGGTTTGGACTGAGTGGATCTCTGGCCCTGAAGGCATTTATTGGCTCCCGACGTACCTCTTGCTGGACCCATTGTAGCCAAAGTTCAGCTTGTCTCATATGACAGGTATCCGTCGTTTTAGGACTTTGACTCATGCGTCCGCTAACTCGACATCTTCGCCATCCATGAGCTTTAATGCCCGCTTCAAGCTTTGTGGTGGTTGTCCCAGTGTGCGAAGAAACGCGCGGCGCATCCGGTCTCGATCGGAAAATCCCGTGTCGCGAGCTACAATCTCCATTGGGTGGCGACCGTCTTCCAACATGGCTTTCGCGGCCTCGAGACGTAACATCTCGACCGCTTTCGCTGGCGATTGGCCAGTCTCCTCCCTAAAAAGGCGACTGAACTGTCTTGGGCTCAAACTGACGGCCTCCGCCAGCTCCTCAACCGTCAATGGATTGCGGAGATGTTCCTTCGCATAAATCAAGGCGCGACGAATTCGGTCGGACCTTGGCTCAAGCTCCAAGAGCGCCGAGAACTGCGACTGGCCTCCAGGCCGCCTGTGATAGACGACGAGCTTCCTCGCAATCGACCGTGAAACGGCCGCGTCAAAGTCGTCCTCGATCAGAGCCAGCGTGAGATCGATCGCCGAGCTCATGCCCGCGGATGTCCAGATATTTCCATCGTGCGTGAAAATTCGATCCTCATCGACATGCGCCAAGGGAAACCGTCTCTGGAGGTCGCGAGCGTGTGCCCAATGCGTAGTCGCCACCTTCCCATCCAGCAGTCCCGCTTCGGCCAGCAGAAAAGCTCCGGTGCAAAGCCCGGCAACTCGCCGCGATTCTGTGCCCGCCTTGAAGATGTAATCTCGCAACACTGGGGAAGAGGGGCTTGGGGTCAGCTCGCCAACAACCATCAGCGTGTCGGGAAAATCACCAAGGGGTTCGGTCTCCACGCCAATCTTCAGCGACGATCGAACGGTGCCTCCCTTCTCAGACATTACCGCCAGCTTATAGGCCTCCGTACCCTGATCCTGATTGGCGAACTCAAACGCCGAAAGGGCGGCAAGCCCCATGACCTGAAAACCGTCTTCAAGAATAAAGCCCACAGATCGCATTAATCGCTCCGTCTTAAAGTGCCGCATACACCATATTTGAGACGTGGACCTGTCTTGGTCAAGAGCGCAGTTCTAAGACCGGACATTAGTCGTTGATTGTACAATAACTGGCACTGCGGTGCTGTCAGTCTGCTTTCACAATGCCCGACCCGCATTCATGTGAGGTCGGCGTCAGCCCTTGTTACGCTGCAACTTGTGAGGTGGAAAATGAAAGCCCGAATTCTTGTATTATCGCTTTGTATGGCCGGATGGACGGTAGCTCTGAGGGACTTCGTCAATGCCCAAGAGGCAGCTCCGCAGGTGGTTGTAGCGAAGCCTCTGGTTCGCGACGTGACAGATAGGGATGAATTTATTGGCCGGTTTCGAGCCGCCGAACAGGTCGATATCCGTTCGCGCGTCGGTGGCTATCTGCAGAGCATTGCTTTCAAAGACGGCCAGTTGGTCAAGGACGGTGATGAACTGTTCAAAGTCGACCAACGTCCCTTTGTGACTGCTTTGAGCCAAGCTAAGGCCAGCCTCGCTGTAGCAAATGCAGGCTTAGCCTCCGATGCGGTCGCTCAGATAGGCCTGTGCAGCTTTCACGCGATCTTGACTTCCTCCATGAGTGCCATACTCTCGTGGTCGCGACGAACACGCTGTATCAAGAACGACCGAAAGGATAATATGATGTTTCGCGACAGGCCGGTCCATGTGGATTTAGTAAGGGCAGTCTAGTGGCTGCAAGTTACTTATGATCGTCGAACAGTGGGAGCGGTGCCCCGCGCGTTCGTGTCCGATATTTCGTTTTCTGGGACCGCAGATATTCTTTTGACGGCCGTTGTTCCGACACCCAGTGCCTTCACCACCACCAATTCTCCCCCACTCGCGGCTAGCTTGGCCTGCAGTACCGAAAAATCTCCGCAAAACTCAGTCTCAGCGGATATGTCGGCGATTGCATCGCGGGGATCGGCTGAGGCGGCGAAGCCAACCGTGCGTAGCTGAATGCCACTATTGGGGTTTCCACCGATCTCCACTCCGTACCCAGGTCTTTTATTGCTCTTCAGAACGACCCGGCCGTTCTCAACCCAGGCTGTCTGCATCCCCTCTATGACTTCGTATCCGAGTTCACTGAGACCAGCGAGGATCGCGCTGCGCCGATCCTGTTCCGCTCGCTCCTGAATTATCGTTTGAAGGGTTGCGGTTGCGGTAGCGATCATGTTCGAGAGCTCGGCGACCGTCGAAGACCCGTTCAGCAGGTTGTTTATTTTCGCGAGCTGTGAGGCTGAAGCCGGTGTCTGGATGTTTTTAAGCTGAGCTTCCATTGCACGCAGCTTTACAAGTGCATCCGCTTCGTCAGTCGCGGTCCGCCGTTCGGCGGCAATGTCCAATGCCAAGCTGTCGATTAACAGCGAGCGTCTGGACGATCTGTCGCTTGATACTTTTTCCACCCGATCGCTCAGTTTGCTTGCGCGTTCCGGATCAAGTGCTCGCAATTCTTCATATCGACGCTCGAGGTCGGCCAATCGCGGATCCTCGACCGCGGAGGGATGTTGGGTTGCCAGCCAATCTGCAAGTGTCGGATGCGCTTCTCCTTCGCCCAACTTGGCTGCCAGTTCGCGCTGTCGATCCGTGATCTCGCTGGGCAAGCTCGATGGCGCCAAGAGTGCAAATCCCTGGGTGACAGCGGCCTGAAGTTCGTCTTGAGAGCAAGATCCTGGATTGGACAGAGCAGGGGGAACTGCAAACCCTTTTTCTGACAGGGCCATCGCCAACGAATTCGCCGCGCGAAGCCTTCGCTTGCCCTCGTTGCGGTCCCGCGCAGTCTTTTCGGCAGCCCGTTCGATTCGTGTTTCCATGTCAGCTTTTAGGAATGCGATTTCGAGAGGCGCCTGCTTTTGAAGCTCAGCGAACTTATCCATTGCGAGAAGGTCGCCCATCGCAGAGATCCTACTTTGGGCCAGCCGTATGTCTTCCGCATCCACGATTTCATTCCGCTTGCCGACCCGCTGCCATTGCTCGAACGCAGCTACCAGCGCAGCGATATGACCTTGGCAGATCGCGATTATCTCTTCTCGGGTGATAACCCGAACGACTTTGGGACCGCTCATTCGGCCGCCTCCCTGAAGATCGCCGATTGGACAGCATCGCGCAGACGCTGCTTTTCTTCTTCGCGAGCGTGGTACCAGCCATGTGATGAAATGCGATGGATGACGGGGATAGAGCGACCGAGAACGGACGGCCGCCAAATTTCCCGCGCTCTAGCGCTATCTAGAATTCTGTGGCGCGGTGCATCGCACTCGATGCCAAGGCCATAGAGACCGGTCTTCGGGTCTTCCACAGCAAAATCCAGGCTAAACGCGCTTCCATCATTTACTTGGTCGGTAGTTACGCCCAGTTCAGCAAGGTATGCCGCCACCGATGCAGCAAATCCGTCGAGATCTGATCCATCTCGATTTTGCGACCCGCTCCGCTCAGTCAGCATTCGATCCAGTAAGCTACGACCATTCTTGAAGTCGCCATCTGACATTGACCGAGCGTACTCGAGATAGCCTTGGAGATAATCACGCGGGATCGTTGGCTTCCGGCGACTGCTCAACATATCGGAAACATCACCGATGGGCATCGATGTCACCATGATCACCTTGATCCGTGCGCGGGTTACCGCAACGTTCAGACGACGCTCGCCACCCTTCTGCCCCAAGACACCAAAGTTCCTTCGGAAGCTTCCCTACGCGTTCTTTCCAAAGGTCGACGAGAAAATGATGTAATCGCGTTCGTCGCCTTGGACGTTTTCGACGTTCTTAACGAAGAAGCCTACGTCTTCACCACGCTCAACACGATCTCGCTCTCGCGCAACCATGTTTCGGAACCAATCGTCCCTCTCAGCTTGCTTCTCAAGGATCTCCTCGATCAGGTCAGCCTGTTTGCGGTTGAAGGTCACAACGCCGACGGTCGGCGTGTTCCCCGGCCTGCGCCAGATATCTGCCAGGACCTGAACTATGCGACGCGCTTCGATTTCGTTGGTCTGATCGCTGTAAATCCCGTCGGCGCGTATGACCTCGATCGGCTTTGCCCTTAAGATTTCCTCATCTGGATGCCGCACGGGTACGCTCAATCTGTTGCCATAGAAGGAGCTATTGGAGAACCCAATCAGCTCGCGATACGCTGAGCGGTAGTGAATCTGAAGGGTCGTAGTCGGAAGAACAGATTTTCCGAGCTGCAGGAGATCGGGGCAATCCTTGATTTCGCGACGGTTCCACGTTTCGTTGTACGTCTCGCGCTCGACCTCTGTCGCATCTTCATCAAGCTCCTCTCCATCGAAAACGTCTGCTTCGTCATTCTCAACTCGGCTGGCGAAGAATGCGGTTGGCGGCATCTGTTTCTCGTCACCACTGATGACCACGACTTCACCGCGGAAAAGGGTGGGAAGGGCATACTCGACAGGCATCTGCGATGCCTCGTCATAGATGACCGTGTCGAACATGTTCTTTCGTAGTGGGAGCACTCGGCTCGCCACATCCGGGTTCATCAGCCAAACGGGGCGCAACTCCATGAGGCCAAGGTCTGGTCCCTTCTCAAGGAATTCGCGCAGTCGCTGTGCTCGCTGTCCGCGAAGCCGAGTGATTGGCTCCCAATCTCGTGGCGACGCGACCCGGGCAGGGTCAATACCCTGCGTCAGCATCTGGCGGTTTGCCCGCCGCATGGCCTTCTCCGCTTCGCCAACCGATCTGATCTTGGCCTGCAGCTCAGCGGCCTCGTAGAGCAGGCGGGGATCGTCGTTTTCGAGCTTGGTTTTCCAAGCGAGCATCGCCTCGCGTTTGACGATCTTTCGAACTTCGTCGTCCAGGGCCGAACCGGGCAGGCGTTCGAGTTCGGCGCTTTTGGGGCGCAAAAGCTTGAAAATATCAAGTGCCGCCTGCGGCAGGCCATTCGCTCTGATCCGAAATCTCTGGTAGGCTTCGAGAGTTGGGCGAGCTTCCAAAATTGAAGCGATCACTCCGCCATTCTGCCCATCATCTTCAATGGTTTTCAGCCGCTCGGATACCCACTTCGGGTCGAACCATTGCGCCGCGTTTTCCAGCGACGCACGGCTGAACTGCTTGGCCTCGTATCGCTCGAATGCCTGATGTGCGCTATCCCTCAGGCTTTGATACTCGGCAAGTGACGCCTTCGCGACGACGGCCTCTAACTGTGAGGGAACAGGGTACTGGAAAACCTTGTTTGCCAGGGCTTGAGCACTCGCGATCGCGTCAGCTCTGTGGACTGCTACGGCTGCTAGATCGTTTGCGACAAGGTCATCAGAGACGACATTCGCTTCACCAAATGGACGCAAGGTCTGTGCGAGGTCCTGCCGTAGGGGGCGGAGTTGCTGCTCCCACCGCAAGGCCGCATCGAACGCTGCGATCTCCGGAGGTAATCCGGCCGACTGGAGGAACGACTTCGTCTTGCGTAGACGTAGCCAGCGGAATGGATTTATTTTTCCGAAGAAGGACGGGGGAGTGGTCAGGACCTGGGCGTCAGCCGCCCAAGCCTTAAGGTCGGCGTCTGACAGCGCCAAGGTTTGCTTGCGGAACGGTTCTAGAGGAACTGAGCCTCTTAAGTCGCCAATGGCGTCGTGAATATGCCGCAGCCGGGCCTCGGCAATAGAAGCTTTGCTAGTTCCGTTTTCGAATGTACACAGCCGGTACCAGCGAGCGAGCTCGTTGCGTTCAATCTGGTCGAGCTCCGTGAACTCGCGATCGTTTTCGTCAAGCCAGCTTCGATACGGTGCGGGGTCTTTCATAGACAGCGCCTGGGCCGTACGCGTGAAAACATCCAAACGATCGCTCTCACTGCGGATAAACGCTTGGAGGTCTTCGTCAAAGGAAGCGGTGTTGGCCGGATCTGGATTGAATGTCTTCAGAACGACGAGGGAATTGCCTTCATAGTTCGCTGGCAACCAGTAGCGTGCCTGCGGGCCACACGCCTCTGCGAACTCTGCAATCTCGGTCGGGCTAAATGGGCCAAGCAGTCGCCGGAGCGCCGGGACATCCATCGGGACCTTTGGGGTCTCAATCTCTATAAGGTCGCCAAGTAGAGCCCGATACGATAGCCCGGAATGGTCGTCGATTGTATGAAGCGCAGCGTGATGGCCGTTCAGATCATTCTCGACGGCTTGAATTCTCGTCGCCAAATTCTGGCGATCACGCTTCCATCCCTGGTTGGACTGGTTGTTGTGATGGGCCTCCAACTGATCTCGAATTGCCTGGATGATAGGTTCGCGATCTCGGTTGATATCTGTGACCATGAAGATGCGATCTTCGAGTCCTTCAGCTTCCAAGCGCTTTTTTACAACTTCGAGCGCGGCTTGCTTCTGGCAGATTACAAGGAGACTCTTCTTCCGGCCAATCGCGTCAGCCACCATGTTCACGATAGTCTGGCTTTTGCCGGTGCCAGGCGGGCCTTCAATTAGAAGCCCTGGGGCATATCGCGCTTCAATGACGGCCGCTTCTTGGGACGGATCGCTCGCAACTGTGAAGAAACGATCCATTTCTGACGGCTTTTCACGGGGCGCGGATTGCGGTGGTTCATCCGTAACTTTGAGCGCGGTTTCCAACGCACTGCCACCCAGCTGCTTGCTTTTCAACTGGCGCAAATCTTCCACGATCGCCTGGCCCATATATGCCAGATGGAACAGAACGGCCGAACAAGAGATAACGTCATGTCCGAAATCCGCATCCGTGTCTTTGCTCGGAAGTTTCGATAGTGATCGGCCCTCGATTTTGGAAAGCCCACCAAAACCATCGACCACATCCGCCGCGGTTAATGTTGCCCGTCCAAGGAGATCGTTCGCGGCCTCTTGCCAGCGTCGCGACGCGTCGATGCCAATCATGCCTTCAAACGCTGGGTTGAGACGTACTTCGTCGCGGTCACGGTCGAAGGCGATGGTCGCGTGACCGCGATTGCCAACCTCTGGGGTGACCTTGACGGGCCAAAGCAGGATGGGAGCGATCTTTGGCTTTTTGCGATCGTCACGATGGATAAGGAACGGAAAGCCAAGGTAAAGTCCGTCGATGCCCGTATCGCGTTTGTAGAGTGTCGAGTGCGAGTGCAGTGATCGCAACCGCCGCTCCAGCGTTTCCGATTGGCCGAATGCCGCAGGATCGAGGTCCTCAGAACGATCTGTTCGGGAGAGCATGAGATCTAGCATGGCCGCTGCAGGCTTACGCTCGGTCCCGAGCTCGGTAAGATCAACGCGGGGCGTCGTCTTGCCAATGACCATTCTCGTCAGCGGTCCACGCAGGATGCTTCCCGAAATCTTCTTCGAGAAGTATTCGAGGAGAGTCGACACATAGTGCTGTTTTGGCGGCTCTAGCCAATGTTCCTCGGGAACAGAAAGGAGAACTAGGGTGCGGTCGAGGCTGATGCGTCTGTCCAGCCGGAACTGATCCGCCCATTCGTCAACCCGTTCGATGCCTGAGCGTGCGAAACCTGCGAGCCGCCGATCAACAAGCGCGTGCAAATCTCTTCGAGACCGGCTCAGGAGGTCACGGGCTTGCTCCCTTTCGAACGACGGAACTCCAGCGCGTTCAGCCGTTGCCTGCGCTTCATCCAGAATTTCGTCGACAGATCGGAACTGGCCGACGTCTGCAGCCAACAAGAGAATGAAGTCCTCGTCCGTCGTCTGGCGTCTTTCAATGAGGGAGTTGAGGCCAGGATGATCGGTATCAGGCAGAATCCGTCGTTTCTCAGTCCAAAGCGCCGCGAGGCGAGCCTTTGAGCTCGACAGAAGGTGGACCTGCAAATCCTCTTCATTCAGCGTGATCGAAAACTGACGAGCCTTCTCTCGAACTGAAATGCCTCGCTGCTTCAAGCGCTGCAGCCATTCCTCGACGCCGAGGCGTGCCAGGATTTCAGCTGATGGCCCGAATATAAGGTCTGTACCCTCGGCAGGATGGTCAAGCAGCCAACCGGGGGTGACGATATTGCCCTTCACGATGAGAGGCATTGCCGGATAGAGTGTCTTCAGCGCCATCGAAAGGCGTAGGTCGTCCGACAGTCCGTCCGTATGCGCGAGGCGCCTCAACGCTGATTGAACCGCATCATCAAATCCTGCGTCTTCCGCCCAAGCGGCGATGACGCCGCGTGCGGCATGGGTCCGAGCCTCGTCCCAATTTCCTGGCTCTGCGGCTGCCAAGGCGTAACTTGTAGCCTTTGAATACGATTTTCCTGCCAGGGCGATGGCTGCCTTGCCAACGGTATCAGTCTCGTCAACGACTTCTGCAGGCAGTTCGACAAACTCGCCCGCGTACCAAGCCCGCAATTCATTCCATTGCCAACGTTCGCGATGATCCCGCGCGAGGAGACCTTTCAGAAGGCGCTCGATCGATGGGTCCAAACCTTCGGGAACGGTGACACCCTTGGTCAGGACGTGAATTAGAAATGCCTGAGGGTTCACTCCTTCGAAGCACGCGCCCGCGGTTACGATCTCGAGCGTGATCATACCAAGGCTCCACCAGTCGGAAGCCGCCGCCACCCCACCTGCGATAGCTTCAGGTGCCATATAGCGGGTCGTTTCCAGAGGCGCGACTATATCCAAGTCGTAGTCAGATAATCTCGCCGATCCGAAACCGGCGACGACGAGATCGAGAGGATCTCTGGTCCGAATTAGGATGTTCGCAGGGGTGATGTCGCGATGGCGCAAGCCCGCCTGTGAGAACGACCCCAAGGCTTTACCAATCTCAAACACGACCGAGTTGACCACGCCAAGATTGGCGCCATCGAGTTGCGCCTCTTCGAGGCTCCCGCCGGTGATTTCCTCGGAAATCTCAAACGCTCGGTCGTGCCAACGGCCGACCTCATAAACTTGGGGGAGGTGGTCGTCGGGCATGTTTCGAATGGCGTCATAGACCGACGGATCCGGCTCAGATCCGTCCGCGTAAAGCGTCAGTATGCCTCGTTTTCCTGTTTCCGGTTCGATTGCCAGGAAACGCTCTCGGACTGTACTGATCGATGGCAAGCGGCTCTCTATTGTCCAACCGGCAATCTCCGTCGCGATTACCTCCGCGGTTGGTGCGTCTTCAGGAGGAGTTTCTAACGTGACAGGTTCGATGGGTGGAACCTCGTCTGAGATCTCCGCTCCGCAAGCCATACAGATTAGATCGCCCTCGTCGACGGCGTGTCCATTTGGGCACGTCCGTAGGGCAGGTACCTGCGTGTGAACAGGAGAAGAGGATTCCGTACTGGTGGCCTCACCTTTGCCTGGTTCTCTGACGGAGACCGCGGTTAGATCCCAATTGCAAGTCGCGCCATCTTCAAGGACGGTTTGGCAGTAGAACTCGCTGAGTGGACGTTCTGTCTTGCAGTTCGGACAAAATCTAATCATTGGCTTTGCGTCTCGGTGCTCCCGCGGAGCGGTCTTGTGTTGTGAAAATCTTGTGATCTTGGGCGGACAGAATTTCAGTGAGCCGTTTGAAGTCATCGCGTCCCGGGATCCCGGCCATCCAGACCTGACCTGCATCATCCATCATCAGGTCGAACTTCCGGTCGGAGGACGCAGCTTCCCGCTGATACGACGAGAACTTGGCATTTCCGAGCGGAGTTAAGATGTTCAAACGCTGATTGTCGCTTCCCCGGAGGGCTAGCGTCTGCGGAGCTTCGATTGAGTAGGGATCGGAGATCAACGCATCAATCAGCCCGGCCATATCGTCGAGTTGGTCCGCAATTTTCTCAATTGGATAGCCTGAGAAGACGAGCACATCAGCATTGGTCCGGAGGCGGATCTGCCTAAGTAGGTCTCGGAGAGCTTCCGGCTGATCAAATGGTTCGCCGCCAGAGACCGTCACGCCATCGATTTCGGGCAGCCACTGAGCGATCACGAATAGGACGTCCTCGACAGTCGTCTTTCCGCTGCCTGTTGCCCAAGTGTCTGCCGAGATACATCCGGGGCACCGAATTGAACATCCTTGTAGCCATATCCCGATGCGATTGCCCGGTCCCAGCGTCGTGACCGGAAAATGAATTCGAGAGATGGCGATAGCCGTCATGATGGTCGCTGTTCCCGCTCGAGCGTGATCGACGTTACAGCTCCGGTTGAGAGTTCTTCGATACGGAAGGTGCCGCCAACCTCTCCGGTGTCAAACAGCGCTCGCGACAATGGATTAGCTAGATGTGCTTCCACCATGTTGCGAACACCACGACCGCCGTTAGACAGATCACGCAGACACATCTCTTTCAGCACGGTCTTCGCTTTATCGGTGATGGAAATATCGAAACCAATCGAGCGTGTGCTTTCGAGCAAGTTCGCAACCATGCCGTCAAAGATGGCATCAGCGATCTGCGGACGGATGAAATCAAAGACAATGACGTTCTCGCCGATGCGGTTCAGTATCTCTGGTCGGTTGAGGGTGAGCTTGAAATGGCGATCGATCTCTTCCCTGACCTTCGCGGTCACTACTTCATGTGTCTCATCGGACGAAACGTTCTGGATACGAGCGCCGCTTGCATCGGTCCGATAGATGCCGAGATTGGACGTGAACAAGATAATCGCTTCGGAGAAGTAAACTCTGTCGCCGCGGCCTGACGTCAGCACACCGTCGTCCAAAACCTGCAAAAACTTGTCGAGAATGCGGGGATGCGCTTTCTCGATCTCGTCAAACAGCACCACGCTGAATGGCTTTTCGCGAATTGCATTCGTTAGCTCGCCACCGGCGTCATAGCCCACGTAGCCTGGTGGGGCGCCAATCAACCGTTGATCCGCATGCTCCGCGCTGAATTCCGACATGTCGAAACGAATGTATGCGGACTCGTCGCCGAAGAGGAGGCTGGTAATCGTCTTTGCCAGCTCAGTCTTCCCGACGCCGGTCGGCCCAGCGAGGAAGGCAACGCCACGCGGACGCCCGTTGGTGGAAGAGCGCCCGACCCCTGTCACAGCCCGTTTGACAATATCGAGCATATGCATTGCCGCATGATCTTGGCCTTTTACGCGAGAGCGAATGAACTCTTCGGCCCCTGCGATCTTAGTCCTATCGATCTTGCGCCAAGGGTCGTCCGTGACGCCGACTTTATACCGGCGAACGGCATCAGCGATCTCGCTGGCTTTCAATCCTTCGTTCCGACCAAGTTGGGCAATGGAATTCATATCTGAGAGCAACAGCCCTTCAGTCAGGTTGACAAATGTCTCGGCCCACTGAGCTAATTGCCCTTCTGAAGCCTGCTGAGCGGCAGGTAAGGATTTGAGCAGGGTTTGCGATAAGGATTTTCGAGTGAGACTATCGGGGACTGCTACGGGGATAGTCCGGAGCTTGGGATTATCGACAGTTAGCCAATCGGGGAGATCGGAATCGCGTTCGACTATCCAGATAATCGAATTGTAAAATGGCTTCCGATCTGGACCTGCTGGTCGGGATTTTGCCGCATGACAAAGAATCTGCGCCTGGGTGAATAGAGTGTGCTCGGCGATCGTCAATGCATCGGACCGGTTCACCAGCCGTGACGCGAAATCGACGATAAGTGCGGCAGGTTCACCGGTTGCCGCAGTGAATGAGCCAAGGAGCTGTCCAAGCATCTCCAATCCCATTGTCTTGGGATTTTCACTTCCTAAGCCGTTCCGCATCATAACTTGGGCAAGTTCTGCTTCATTTGTCACACCCGGCAGTCCAAAACCCACCGTTGGCGAAAACGAGATGACGTCGCGATAGCCACACGATTGTAGCTCTCGCTGCAGGCAGAGGCCCAGAGGCAATGCCGCTACGGTGTCCTGCGCGATCTCATAGGCCTGAAGGTCACGTACATTGCCAGACAGTACGAACTGGCTCTTTAGCGGAAGAAAGCGTACGAGGTCGCGAAGCCAGGTAGTTTTATTCATCAGGTCAATTCGATCGTATGCTGGAATAACAATTGCGGAAACTTAGATCACAGGTTGAGCGCGAATAGAATAACTCAACGAGTTTTCGCACACTAAAACATACGAATTCCGGCGTTCACAGTGAACCGATATTGTTAATGCCATACCGAAAGGTAGTCTCGACAGCACGTGGATCTGTTGCCGAGATCTTGTGTCAGCCTGCCGACCGGACAGGTGAAGAAGGATTCGCCCGGACCGGACTGGCGTCACTTTCTCGACTCTCGACCTCGTTACGGCTGCCCGCACTTAAACCAAGTGAATCTGATAGCTGCCATTCAGCGATCCATTGCTCCCGGCGTGAACGAGGCGAAGGCGCCCGGTGGGTCGCAGGGAGAGACCCAAACCTGGCACATTCCGGGCGAATGCGGGCCATTGTAGTGCGTTCGTATTCAGGACAGCAGCAAATCGTCTAGGATGGCGTCCGTCGTGCGCTCCGCAGTCACGCGCAGCGGCGTTCCACCGAGCTGGGCGAAAGTCGAGCAGACTTCCTCGGAATCATCGATGACAACGCAATCCAGAATCGAGGCGCTGAACTGGTCGGCATACTGCATGAACAAGGCGCCACCATCATCCGTCTTCAGCCTGCCTTCGTTATAGGAATTGCTGATCGCATCGAAGTGTTGGTCGAGCCGAAGGGCTGGCACCGTAAAGCGGGAAAAACTGTCCATGTTTCCGGTCACAAGGATAACATTGGCGACCAGTCTAAGGCGCGAGAGGCGGGCAAGAGTGACCAGCGAAACCTGCATCGACTGGCAATCTGCCACGAAAATCTCCCATACTTTGTCGAAGGGCATGTCGAGTGCGGCGGCGACCATACCGTTGACCTCTTCCGCGGTGTGAAGTCCTCGCATCCACTCGAAGACAATATGGCGGTTCTTCTGAAACAAGTAGGTTTGCAACTTGTTCTGCTTGACGGGGGGAAGGCTGCGCCAGTACCGATCGTGGCAGATGGTGCCATCGAAATCGATGAAAATGATCGGCTTGCGGTAGTCTCGATCCACTCCGTCTCCACTCCGAATAGGAAGCATTGCCGAACCAACGGCAGCCGCCGATGGCTCGCGGGCCAACTGAGATGACGCGGTTTTCCAGGCCGACGTCGCACTGCAGATGCTCGGCAATAACGTTGAAGTTCCCATTACCAGGTATGTCTTTGGCAGAACAGCACCGCGCCTCCGGCCAAGTGAGCCCAACCGTCAACTGGGTTTTGTGTTAGTTTGGTTGTGGGGACAGAACCGAGGTCAGACTTCCTGTAGCTCACATCACATTGTTCAGGTTCTCGGCCGAGGAACAGTTGCCAGCGCTCCCCGGCGATGCTGGGTTGTTGCCCATCGAAGGCAACGTGAACGCCCTTCAATTGGTGAAAGAGAAAATTTACCCGAGCGTCGAAGTCGATGTGCTTGGCCTACCGTCGTGTCTGGGCACAAGCGCATCGTGACGCCCGGTTCAATACAGACGGAACGTGCTCCGCGCCAATCTCTTTGTAACATCGAACTGATTTTCCGTTGAATCAGTGCATTTATACCCTTTTTCGGAGTTGAACCACTTTACTGTGCCTGTTGGCACTACAAGTCCTGGAGTTGATTTGCGGCACAAAAATAGCCCCGTTGGCCCGTGCCTACTTAGTTTTGAAGGGCATTAGATTGCGGAATCTGCTGGGCTGCAGAATTATTCGCTCCCATGCGATCAAACACAACGGGCGCTCGACCCGATTTGGGGAGCGCCCGTATGTTGCTACCGACGGCAAAAACCGAGTGATCGGCAGGCCGTCCGCGTGAGGCGGTTGATTACCTATCAAGCCTGAGTCTAGCAATCCCACTTTTTGCATCCCAGCTATGCTCTGTCCGCCGCATTGCGCGTTGTCGGTCTCACATCAAGGGTGCCGGTAGAGACTCGGTATGCGAGAGCACTTGGTGCCTTACATCCACCGTTGCGGCCCACAGAAGTGAGAAGCACACTGGCAGCAGTGCAATTGAGCTAGACCGATGTGGATACGCCTCGAAAAAGATGAACTCGATCAGATTCTGAAATCTATTCCGGAAGGGCCACTGGCAGAAAAACTGCGAAAGCCAGTGGATCCAGACACTGCGGCATTCGCCGCAGCGGTGCAAATCAGCGACGATCTCGAGGTCGATTTGGACACGATCATATCTCGCGGCGGCGACGACGGTGCATTCGTTATGAGCTGGACATGGGTTTCGAGCGAACAGGCAGGGCTGCGTCCATCCAATGACGACGGAGAAGAGCTCCACAAGGATCTTGGCCTTTAACGGCAAAAGTCGGGGCTGCTGTTCTGCTGAGCGAAATTTACCGTCCAAGCAGGTGGCGCGAATAACGCCCCAGAAAGTACGAGTTTGAGCTTGACGCGCCTGGATCAGTTCTCTATTCGTTCTCGTATGGATATTCTCGCTCGAACCTTGATACGAATAGATCGCTGAACTCCCGCCTGTGGGTTTCATCGCTGTTTTTCGTTGAGGGTTCATGATGAGCATCTCTGTTTCTGATCGCGGTTTTGCGGTCACAGCTATCCAGGCTTTCCCTTATCCATACCGTAGCCCAATCTCTGATCAGGCCATCATTTCCGATGTGGTTGGTGGACTATCGCGGATTGGGGGGAGTTGGCTCGTCAACACGGACGAAACCCAGGCAGTTACAGCGGGACGGATAGCAGGCCACACAGGACTCTGATTCCTCTGCGTCAATCCCTGCTGTCCAATCCGTGGTGTAACTATGTCTCAGAAAAGCCCAACGCGAAATGAACGCGTCCGTGCGACCGTAAAAGACTTCGCCCTTCACCTGACAACGCAACGCGCGTTGAAGAAAATCCCGAGCTTCGTGACGGCTGACGTCGGTGTCCTGGTGCTCATCAGTCCGGACAACTCAGATCCCCATGAGCACATCAATGCAGCTCGGCTGGTTTTATTCGGTGAGGAGGACGAGACGAATTTTGGCCCGGTTGCCTCGTGCTGGTTCAGCCAGGGAGACACTTTGTTGGACAATGAGAGAAAATTTAAGAATGAATGCGAAGGCCGACCAAAGGCTCTCGTGATCTGCCCAAACAGAGAAGATATCCCTAGAAATCTACGACTTGCACTCGACTGGATTGTGGATATCGAACCCGTGCGACCCGGCGACCTGAAGGCCGCATGTGGCGAGATCCTAGATATGAAGGTCAGCTATGGGCAAGCCAAACGATTGCTAAAATATCCTATCAAGGATCTTGTCATCGCCCTGAGACCGTGGCGTCCAGTGGATGAGACCTTACGTCGATTACGGCGAGAGGCACGCGCCGAGGCCATTGCCGACCCCGAGCCGGTCAAACGGGCAGAACTCCGTGCAACGCCTCGGCTGGAGGACATGCATGGCTACGGTCCAGCTAAGGAGTGGGGTCTCCAACTCGCTAAGGATCTGGCTGACTGGCGGGCAGGGATCTTGTCGTGGGACGATGTCGACCGTGGGCTGCTGCTCAGTGGGCCTCCAGGTGTTGGCAAAACCATCTTCGCCCAAGCCCTGGCGAAAACCTGTGGCGTCACGTTTGTCGCGTCCTCACTAGGGCAGTGGCAAGCCAAGGGACATCTCGGCGATCTTCTCAAGTTGAGGAGGTCGGATTTCGCCCGGGCGAAAGCAGACGCGCCGAGCATCATGTTCGTGGACGAACTCGACAGCTTCGGCGATCGCGAAAGCTTCGACCATGATAACAAGTCCTACTCTACGCAGGTGGTGAACGCATTCCTCGAGTGCTTGGATGGAGCAGGGGGGCGGGAAGGGGTGGTCGTCATCGGCGCGACGAACAATCCGTCGGATATTGATCCAGCGATCCGTAGAGCTGGCCGCCTCGACAAACTGTGAACGGTCGTCGAGAAGTGCGGGTATTCGGTGCCGAGCCGGCGGGAGTGACTTCGCAGTAGACGTTGGATGGGATTGGCTGGCCCCTGACTTGCCTGCGCGCAGGCAAGTCAGGGGCCAGCGCG
>NZ_RJJT01000024.1 GCF_003938655.1 Rhizobium pisi | reverse complement strand
TACGCCTTGAACTCACCGAAGTACTTCGTGATCGCTGCCGTCAGAGACGTCTTGCCGTGGTCAACGTGGCCGATCGTGCCAATGTTGACGTGCGGCTTGTTGCGCTCAAACTTACTCTTTGCCATTTGAATGCTTCCTGTGAACGAAATGGTGGCCCCGGCGAACCGGTTTAGTGCCGCCGTTTAAGGCTTTCGGCGAAATTGCGCAAGACTTAATTGCAGACGCCATTCTTGGTGTGACAGCGCATATGGGAGACAATTCGCCGGCTGCAAGGCGATTCGCCGAAGCCTCCTCAAAAATCCCTGAAATCCTGGAGAAAACGGAGATACCTGCGGATCATCGCCGCAGCGATCACATGGACTATTTGATGCAGGAAACTGGAGCGGGTAGCGGGAATCGAACCCGCGTATTCAGCTTGGAAGGCTGCTGCTCTACCATTGAGCTATACCCGCGGGATGGTCAGATCCGATGACGAATGGTGGAGAGAGTTGGATTTGAACCAACGTAGGCTGAGCCAACGGATTTACAGTCCGTCCCCTTTAACCACTCGGGCATCTCTCCAGTTTTCGTCCGGATCTTGAAGACCAAGTTTGGCAGACTTCGAAGCGTTGCCGCCCGTCGTCTGCGCCGCGTATATGACCGGAGCATTTCAGTCTGTCAACACGATGACAACGGAAAAAACACGAAAAATTTCATTCGTCGCCGAAAGCCGGTACATGAAAGAGGGCCTATGCGACGACGAGCGCCCTGGCTATAAAGCCGCATGAGCAAAGACAAGAAATCCGGCGGCAAGACCGCGACCGACCCATCCGCGAAGGATACCCACTACGCCAATCTGCGACGGGCCCACCGTGACGCCAAGCGCGAGCGCGGCGATATCCCGACGCCCCAGCCGCAAAAGCGCAGGCGCGGCGGCGAGGACTGGAAGCCGCCGGCGCCTGCCCCCGACCAGGTGCATCTCTATGGCCTGCATACGGTGCGCGCCGCTCTCGACAATCCCGAGCGCAAGAAGATCAAGCTGTTCGTGACGCAGAACGCGCTCGCTCGTCTCGAAATCGATGTCGAGACGCTCGGCATTCCCGTCGAGACCGTCTCGCCGCAGGAGATCGACAAGGCGCTCGGCCCTGAGGCGATCCATCAAGGCGTGATGCTGGAAACACGGCCGCTGCCGATGCGCCGGCTCGAAGCGCTGAAGGACAGCCCTCTCCTGCTCGTCCTCGACCAGGTCACCGATCCTCATAATGTCGGTGCGATCATGCGCTCGGCTGTCGCCTTCAATGCCGGCGCAGTCATCACCACCCAGAGACATAGCCCGACCGAGTCAGGCGTGCTTGCCAAATCGGCCTCCGGCGCGCTGGAACTGATACCTTATATACAGATCACCAATCTCGCCGATGCGCTCGGTGAATTGCACAAGCTCGGCTTCTCCACCATCGGCCTCGATTCGGAAGGGCCCGCGCCGCTTGAAGGCACCTTCTCCGGTGAGAAGGTGGCGCTGGTGCTCGGTTCCGAGGGCAAAGGGCTGCGGCAGAAGACCCGCGAGACCGTCAATGCGCTCGCCCGCCTCGACATGCCAGGCGCGATCAAATCGCTCAACGTCTCGAATGCAGCGGCGATCGCGCTTTATGCGGCGCGGCTCTATCTGAAGGCATAGGCCGGCCCGCAGGCGGGCCGCGACAAAGGGGGAAGTGTCATGATCCGTTTCGTTCTCAGGCTCGCGGCTTCGGCGGCCGCGACGCTCCTTGTCTGTGGTCTGGCGCATGGGCAGGAAATCGATCCCGATATTCTCAAAGCGCAGGCCGGAACCTATCTCATTGCGCCCGATGACGGTAGAACCGGATGCCGGATGACACTCGAAACCGACATGGCGATCGGCGGCTATTCGCTTTCCGGTCAGGATTCCTGCGCCAAGCCGCTGCCGGCACTCGCCGAAGCAGCCGCCTGGAATTTCGATGGCAATGGCGGCGTCATCCTGATCGATCCGACGCGCAAGGTGCTCGCGCGCTTCGTCGAGAACGAGGGCTCGCCGATGAAGACAAAAGACAGCGTGCCGCTGCTGCTGGTCGCAGCGCCCGACGGCATCGACCACCTGCCGACCTTCCGCGGCCTTGCCGGAACATGGACGATGCAGAGGCCGGACGGCGAAAGGCTCTGCGGCGTGACCCTCAAGGGCAATGCCGAGGCGAACGGCAATGCGCCATTGTCACTTTCCGGTGACTGCGCTGCCAATGTTGCCAGGCTCAAGCTCGCGGTCTGGCATATCGAGGGATTCGGCCTCACGCTGATGGGCCATGATGGTTCGTCACTTGCCTTCGACATGCGTGCCGACGGCAATTTCGACAAGTCGAAGGAGGAAGGCGGCAAACCGCTTTCGCTGGTGCGCCAGTAAATCTCGATCAGCTCGGCGTCCGGCAGGCTGCAGCTCCGTCCATCGGCCTGCGCGCCGTATCGCCCGCCACATAAGCCAGCTCGACCGGATAGACGATCACGCTCGGTAGCTTTTCGATTTCCCTGGCGTTTTCAGGGCTGCGCTTCATCTCCGCCTTGTAGGCGGCAGCACAATCCGGCAATTGCTTCGGCGACAGACCAGTGTCGGCGGCAATCGTCTTCGCGCAGGCAGCACCCTCCAGATAGAGCGAGCAGGAAGCTGCGTAGACACGGCGGAAATCGAGGGTCAATTCCCCCTTCCCGCTCGTGATTGCGGCAAAGCCGTCACCCTCAAGGGAATCATTGAGCAGCCGCTCGCCTGTCGCAGCGTCATAGACGACGAACGGCAATCCGCCGTTCCATCCATCCGCCGCGCGGAAGAAGACGAAACCGCCACTGACGCCCATGACATATCCGGCGGTGTCATCCTCGATTGCCCGCTCGCGCTCGTCGGCGCGCTCACAAGGCGCATCAGCCGCAAGCAGCGCCAGCTTTTCGGCGCCGACCTCGCCGAGGTCGATCTCTTTGACGGCGAAGGTGGGATAACGGCTGCAGGTGATTTTCGGCTTCGCATCGGGATTGAGTTCATCCCTGTGAAGCGCCACGACGTCGACTTTCACCGGCCTGTCGAATGCGGCCGCGTTTTCCGATGCGCCGGCAAAGGAAATTAATGCAGCGACGATGACCGATGTCGTGACCGCCCGCTTCATCATATTCCCCGCCTCCCCGATGTTTCCGGTATTTCTGACACGGTTTGAACCGGTGTGATAGATGGAAAACGGCGGCAGCAGCGATCGTGCAATGTCTGGTCGATGTCGCGATAAATCCATTTTTACCTTGGAAAGATGCTCCTGCGTACTATGATCGGACGACGACCGATTGCAGCAATCGATCAGAGGCAAGGAGGAACATCCGCCCCATGGCCATTCGACCACTGATTTTCGGTGTCCTCTTCATCGCGGTCTTCGTCGGGATCATCCTCAGCATCATATGGGTGGACACATCACACCCTGTCCACCAGCCCGATCCCCTGTCGCCGATGGCGCCCGGCCCGGCAACGCCGGGAACGGTGCAATAGATCAGGCAGGAACGCGGACCGCGATCATGCGTTAATCCCGTAACCGAACGAGGATCGAACGCTCATGCGCACTATGATTGCCGTCGTCGCCTTCATGGTCGCCTCCGTGCTCAGCATAGCGATGATGTCGCCTTCCGGCGCCGGCCAGACCGGCAATGGCGACAGGATCGAAGCGAGCATCAACGAACCTGTCACGCATTGAGCCGGCAACGGCGGCCGGCGTTCCGGACTATCTATCCTCAGCCGTGGTAGAACCGGGGCATGTCTCGATCGTCATAACGCCATTCACGGCGCTCCCGCCAACCTTCGGCACGCCACGGCCGCCAGTGACGACGCTCATAGCGCCACTCGGATGGGCGCCAATCGGATGGGCGCCAATCGCGATCGTCGCGCCAATTCCGGTCGCCCCGCCAGTCGCGATCATCATCCCAGCGATCACGCCGCCAGCTGTCATGAATTTGGACGACATCGCCCTGCGCGGACACTGCCGGCCGGTTGGCTGGCATGGCACTAGCGGACGGAATGGACGCGAAAGCCGCGCCCGCGGAAATGGCAGCGGTAAGAATAATATGCGCGATCTTCATGGCAGTTTCCTCATTGATGATGAGGATAAGATGCAAGGCCGCGGCTGAATTGTTGCTGAAGCAGTGCTTCAGGCAATGTTCATCAAGAGAACGAGTGAATCGCGCAATGAGGATGGTGCCCCCGGCAGGGTTCGAACCCGCGACCCCCTGATTACAAATCAGGTGCTCTACCAACTGAGCTACAAGGGCAACAGCTGCCCAACTACCAGATTCTGTGATTCTGTAAAGAAAAAATCCATCCCTGGGGACTAGAGCCTGCGCTAAGCGGCAGCTATCGGTCGCCCGCTTGACCTGTTGTGGTTGACGATCGGCATCGACCCAAAGCCTCCCAATGCGAAAGTCCTTGTCGCACCAGCCATTTATCCTTTAGCTAGAGCAGCTTCACAAAGGGCATTGCATGGGCCGTTCATTTCAGACGCTTTCCTTTCTCGCCTCACCGACGATGGAGGCGCTCGCAGCGCGCGAAGAGTTGATTCGTCTCTATGGCGACGTGCCGGCGGAGAAAGCCGATGTCATCGTCGCGCTCGGCGGCGACGGCTTCATGCTGCAGACGCTGCACAGCACCATGAACTCGGGCAAGCTGGTCTACGGCATGAACCGCGGTTCCGTCGGGTTCCTGATGAATGATTATCGCACCGACCGGCTCCAGGAGCGCATCTGCTCCGCCGTCGAAAACGCCTTCCGGCCGTTGAAGATGACGACAGCCAATGCCGACGGCACCAACACCACCGCACTCGCCATCAACGAGGTCTATCTGTTCCGTCAGTCTTACCAGGCCGCCAATCTGAGGGTCCTGGTGGACGGTCGTGTGCGCCTAGAAGAACTGATCTGCGATGGACTGATGGTGGCGACCCCTGCCGGGTCGACGGCCTATAATCTCTCCGCCCATGGACCGATCCTGCCGCTCGAGGCGCCGTTGCTCGCCATGACACCGGTCAGCGCTTTCAGGCCGCGGCGCTGGAGGGGAGCGCTGCTTCCGAACAAGGTGACCGTCGATATCGATGTTCTCGAGCCGATAAAGCGCCCTGTGAATGCGGTGGCCGACAATACAGAGGTCAAATCGGTACTGCACGTCCGCATCGCCCAGTCCGAGCATATGACGGCGCGTATCCTTTCCGATCCCGACCGCTCGTGGTCCGACCGTATTCTCGCCGAGCAGTTCAAGGATTGAGACGATGGCAATGCGACAGCTATTGGTGACAACGGTTTTCCTTCTGGGATGGTCTGCCGTGGCTGCCCCAGCGCAGGATGCCATCCTGCCGGCATCGGTGATTTTTGCGACCAGCACCGGCTATTGGGAAGACGACGGCAACTCGCCAGCGGTCGAGCGAGCGCCCACAGGCGCCGAGGCCGTTGCCAATCCAGAGAGAAAAGCCGCGCAGCGCCACGGCTACTACAAGCTCTTCGCCGTCCGGCAGGAGGACAGGACCTCCAAGATCTATCTGCAGCAGATTGCCCAGACCGCGATCGATCCAGCGATCGTCTCGACCATCGAGCTGCAGGAATTCAGCGACCTGAAGCCTTACGTCACCGATATACGCCCCGAGAATTCGAACGGCATCATCAAGGAACCGGGGCTCTTCGCCACCGTCTATCTCAAGACCGATCCCGCGGCTGAGCCGGACGGCTGGACCGTGCTGATCGACGAATTCGGCGATATTACCGTCGAGAAGGCGACCAATTGAAAGACGAGGAACCGTTCGGAGAGGCATCCGGGAGATGAAACTCGGCTTTCGCGACGGCATCCTCTACGACGATAAAAGGCCGAACTGGGACGCCGACGGCCCGAGACCGATCAGCTGGTCCCTATGGTATCCCGCCGTCGAAGAGGCCCGGGAAAGCGACACGCCGGAAAGAAGCTGGTTCCAGAAGGCGGCCGTCGCCCGGAATGCGCCCATCAGGCCTGGAGCCACCCCCTACCCCCTCGTTCTTCTCTCGCATGGAACCGGCGGATCTGCCGCCGGGCTAGAGTGGCTGGCGCGACGCCTGGTCTATCGCGGATTTGCGGCACTCGGCGTTAACCATCACGGCAATACCGGCAGCGAGCCCTATCGCCCCGAAGGCTTCGCCTGCCTTTGGGAGCGAGCACCCGACCTCAGCCACATGCTCGATCACTCCCGCGACTGGCTGGGCGATCTTTCAGGCCATATCGATCTATCACGTGTGTTCGCCGCAGGATTTTCGGCCGGCGCCTATAGCGTGATGCTGCTACTCGGCGCCATCGCCCAGTTCTCGCAGTTCGAGCCGTCAAGGCTGAAGCCGGATGGCCCGCGCGGACCGCGGGAATTTCCCGATCTTGCCGATCACATTCCGACACTGCTTCGCACCAGTGCCGTGTTTTGCGATTCATGGTCCCGCATGTCGAGATCCTATCGCGACGAGAGGGTCAAGGCTGCGCTCGTCTGCGCGCCGGGTCGGTCCGTTCTCGGTTTCAGCGAAGAGAGCCTGAAAGCGGTCGATTCGCCCACCCTGATCCTGGTCGGCGACGCCGACAGGGCAGCTCCGGCCGAACAATGTTCGTCATGGCTGCATGCGCGGCTGAAACACAGCACTCTTAAAATCTTCGGCGGCGGCCTCGGCCACTATGTCTTTCTGCCGGAGGGCACCGGGCTCGGCCTAGCCTTTGCGGCGGAGCTGTTTACCGATCCCGCCGGCATCGAGCGCGCTGCCATTCACGCAGAAATTGCCGACCTGTCGGCAGCGCTGTTTCAAGCCATCGGCATCGGCGCGATGGCCTGAGCAAATGAAAAGCCCCGTCGCCGGGGCCTTTTTGTCTCGATCCTGCTTTTACCCGTCAGTCGACATCATCGACGACCGCATCGGCGGCGCCGCTGATTCGGTGGGCAAGCGCGGCTTCCATGAACTCGTTCAGCTCGCCATCGAGCACATCGTCCGGCGCGGTGCTGGCAACCCCGGTGCGCAAGTCCTTGACCAGCTGGTAGGGCTGCAGCACGTAGGAACGGATCTGGTGGCCCCAGCCGATATCCGTCTTCGACGCGGCTTCGGCATTGGCGGCGTCCTCACGCTTCTTCAGCTCCGCTTCGTACATCCGGGCGCGCAGCATGTCCCAGGCCTTGGCGCGGTTCTTGTGCTGGGAACGCTCCTGCTGGCACTGCACGACGATGCCGGTCGGGATATGCGTGATGCGCACGGCCGAGTCTGTCGTGTTGACGTGCTGGCCACCGGCGCCCGACGAGCGGTAGGTATCGATGCGGCAGTCACTCTCATTGATCTCGATCTGGATCGAGTCGTCGACGACCGGATAGACCCAGATCGACGAGAAGGAGGTGTGGCGACGC
Source organism: Rhizobium pisi (assembly GCF_003938655.1). Taxonomy (GTDB): domain Bacteria; phylum Pseudomonadota; class Alphaproteobacteria; order Rhizobiales; family Rhizobiaceae; genus Rhizobium; species Rhizobium pisi. Next base: position 85,513 of record NZ_RJJT01000024.1, on the reverse strand, counting down.
GCATTGCTGTCGTAGGGCGAGATTCGCACCAGCCGGTGCACGCCCGATTCCGTCTTCAGCCAGCCATAGGCGTTGTGGCCCTTGACGAGCAGGGTCGCGGATTTGATGCCCGCTTCTTCGCCGTCGTGGACTTCGAGAAGCTCGACCTTGAAACGCTGACGCTCGGCCCAGCGGGTGTACATGCGCAGAAGCATGTTCGCCCAATCCTGGCTTTCGGTGCCGCCGGCGCCGGAATGGACTTCGAGATAGGTGTCGTTGCCGTCGGCCTCGCCGGAGAGCATCGCCTCCACCTGGCGGCGCGCGGCCTCGGCCTTCAGGGCCTTCAGCGTATCCTCGGCTTCCTTGACGACGCCATCGTCGCCCTCTTCCTCGCCGAGCTCGATCAGCTCTATATTGTCGTTCAGCTGCTGTTCGAGCTGCTTGACGCCGCTGATGCCGTCATCGAGCTGCTGGCGCTCGCGCATCAGCTTCTGCGCCTCGGCGGCGTCGTTCCAGAGGTTCGGATCCTCTGCCTTATTGTTCAACCAGTCCAGTCGTCTTATCGCCTGGTCCCAGTCAAAGATGCCTCCTCAGCAGGGTGATAGCCTGCTTGGTTTCATCGACCACGTTTTCGATTTCCGCTCGCATTTTCCCGCTTCTCTGTAACGGTCTTCTTCAAGTGCTGGTGACATAGAGACGCCCGCCGCTGAAGTAAAGAGCCGCGGCGCGCGTCCGAAAATTAGGGCAATGCTCAGAAGAGGCCCGGGGTGCCGGTCTGGACGGCCTGGTTGGCCTGCGGCGAGGTCTTCAGGATCTCCTCCGGCGCCATGGTGCTGTCCATGCCGATGACGGAGAAGCTGTCGGCCGGGCCCGTGCCGGGCTTGAAAGCCTCGACAATGGTGTTCGGATCGCCGTCCGCGGCGGCCATGCCAGTCTTGCGGTCGATCGGGATCAGGTTCATGCCGGGCGGGATGACGAATTTCGATTCCGGCATATCCTTGACGGCGGCCTGCATGAATTCGTTGAAGATCGGAGCGGAGAGAACACCGCCGGTGCCGCCGCGGCCGAGCGGGGCCGGCGTATCGAAGCCCATATAGAGGCCCGCGACCAGATCCGGCGTGAAGCCGACGAACCAGGCATCCTTCTCGTCATTGGTGGTGCCGGTCTTGCCGGCGACGTCACGGCCGCCGAGATCGACCTTGCCGGCGGCGGTGCCGCGCTGGATGACGCCCTGCATCATCGAGGTGATCTGATAGGCGGTCATCGGATCGAGAACGGTTTCGCGATTGTCGACGACGTTCGGCTCTTCCTGATTCTGCCAGTCACCAGCATTGCAGCCCTCGCAGAGACGCTCCTCATGCTTGAAGATCGTCTTGCCGTAGCGGTCCTGGATGCGGTCGATCAGTGTCGGCTTGATCTGCTTGCCGCCGTTGGCGATGACCGAATAGGCCGAAACCATGCGCAGCACCGTCGTATCACCGGCGCCGAGCGACATGGAGAGAACCGGCAGCATGTGATCATAGATGCCGAAGCGCTCGGCATATTCGGCGACGATGTTCATGCCGAGATCGTTGGCGAGGCGCACCGTCATCAGGTTGCGCGAATGCTCGATGCCCGAGCGCAGCGTCGAGGGCCCGCCGACTTCGCCGCCGTAGTTTTCCGGCTTCCAGACCTGGCCGCCCGAGACGATCTCGATCGGCGCATCCATGATGACGGAGGCCGGCGTATAACCATTGTCCATCGCCGCCGCGTAGACGAAGGGCTTGAACGAGGAGCCCGGCTGGCGCATCGCCTGGGTGGCGCGGTTGAACTCCGACTGGGAATAGGAAAAGCCGCCGACCATGGCGAGCACACGGCCGGTCTTCGGGTCCATGGCGACCAGGCCACCCTGCACCTTCGGCGGCTGCTGCAGGCGGTAGGAGGTCGACGCGTCGTCGCCGAGCTTTGCGACATAGATGACGTCGCCAGGGGCCACGACGCCGACCGGCGATTTCGCGGTCTTGCGGGCGCCGTCGGCCGAACGGAAGGCCCACTGCATGTTCTTGGCATCGATCGTGCCGCTCTGGCGATCGGCCGCGACCTTGCCGCTGCCATCCTTGGCCGGCTGCAGGCCGATGTCGACGTTGCTGTCTGAGACGGCGAGCACGACGGCGAGCCGCCATTCCGGCACGTCGGACAGAGCGGGAATATCGGCAAGCGCCTTGCCCCAATCGCCGCTTGCATCGATCTGCTTGACCGGGCCGTGGAAACCGCGGCGCTCGTCATAGGTCACGAGACCATCCTGCAGCGCCTTGCGGGCGGCGAGCTGCAGCTGCGGATCGAGCGAGGTGCGCACCGAAAGGCCGCCCTCGTAGAGGACCTTCTCGCCATATTGGTCGATCAGCTGGCGGCGCACGGCTTCGGCGAAATAATCCGAGGCGAAGAGCGAGGGACCGGTGGTGCGGGCGGTGACGCCGAGCGGCTGCTTCTTGGCTTCGTCCCCATCGCTCTGGCTGACATAGCCGTTCTCGACCATACGGTCGATCACCCAGTTGCGGCGCTCGAGCGCGGCCTCGGGATGGCGGAAAGGATGATAATTGGCCGGGCCTTTCGGCAGCGATGCGAGATAGGCAGCCTCGGCGACGGTCAGCTCGGTAACCGATTTGTTGAAATAGGTGAGTGCCGCGCCGGCGATGCCGTAGGAATTCAGGCCGAAGAAAATCTCGTTCAGGTAGAGTTCGAGGATCTTGTCCTTGCTGTAGGCCTGCTCGATACGGAAGGAGAGGATCGCTTCCTTGATCTTACGGTCGATCGTCTGGTCCGAGCTCAGAAGGAAGTTCTTGGCTACCTGCTGGGTGATGGTGGAGGCGCCGACCGGGCGGCGGCCGGAGCCGAAATTCTGCAGGTTGACGAGGATGGCGCGGCCCAGACCTGTGAGATCGACGCCCGGATGATTGTAGAAATTCTTGTCTTCGGCCGAAAGGAAAGCAGCCTTCACGCGGTCGGGAATGGCCTGGATCGGCAGGAAGAGGCGCTTTTCCTTGGCATATTCGGCCATCAGCGCACCGTTGCCAGCGTGGACGCGGGTCGTCACCGGCGGCGCGTAGCTATTCAGAACGGCATAGTCAGGAAGATCCTTCGCAACATTGGCGAGATAGATGGCAATACCCGCCGCCGCGACCAGAAACAGGACGCAGGCCATTCCGAAGAAATATCCAAGAAGTCTAACCATATTTTCAGCTACCGGTCTCTTCGATCTTCAATCGGCGCGGACGCAACGATTGCATAGATCAAGGCAATTTGCACGTTGCGCGCGGCTTACTCCATGAGCGCTACCGCCACAAGCCGTTTCCGCGCCTCAGGCTATGAAACATAAGCCGGAGTAACGGCGCGAATGTGAGGAAAATAGGGCCCTCCCCGCCGCATTCACCGCTATATCAGCGTTTCATCAGCAGTGTCACATACAAGCAACGCCCCTTGACGCCGCCAAACTGAAGCACCTTGCTCAGGACTTGATTCATGCGACGCGCCTAAGTGTTTGTTTTTCAGGTAACCGCCGTCCCAAAGCCGCTCGGAATTCCGGGCGGCAGGCATCAGCCGCCATTCGCCATGACGCCGGAACGGTATCGCTTCACGGCGTCGGTCAGGAGATCGGCGATCTTGCCGCGCCAGGTCTCGTCCAGCAGCAGTTTCTCATCATCGGCATTCGAGAGGAAGCCGAGTTCGAGAAGAATCGACGGCACATCAGGGGCCTGCAGCACGCGGAAGCCGGCATGGCGGTGCGGATTGTTGATCGTGCCGACCTGATCCCTGAAGGAATTCAGCACGCTCTCGGCGAGCGAAATTGAAAAGGCCTGCGTCTCACGCCGCGTCAGGTCGAGCAGGATATCGGCGACCTCGGGCGGCTCGGTGACCGTCTCCTTGCCGGCGATCTGGTCGGAGAGGTTTTCACGTTCGGCAAGGTCGGCGGCCAGTTTGTCGGAGGCCTTGTCAGAGATCGTATAGACGGTCGAGCCGCGGATATCCTTCTGCTTCAGCGTATCGGCGTGCAATGAAATAAACAGGCCGGCATGGTTCTGGCGGGCAATCAGTACGCGCTGCGACAGCGACAGGAACTCGTCATCCTCGCGCGTCAGGAAAGCCTTGATACCCGGCTCCTTGTTCAGCCGGTCGGTCAAAGCCTTGGCGAAGGCGAGCGTCACCTGCTTTTCCTCAGTCTTGGTGTCGACGCCGACCGCGCCGGTATCGATGCCGCCGTGACCGGCGTCGACGGCGATGACAAAATCGCCGGGAGCGGTCTTTTCCGGCGCCGGAATGGCGCTCGTCGTCTGAGCCGCCTCGGCCTGATCCTTCCAGGATTGCGTCTTGACCAATTCGGCAAAGGCCTGCTTGTCGATCATCTCGGCCTCGAGCACGAGGCGATGGCCTTTGCCCGCCTCATCGGGCTGTACCTTGGCAAGCGCCAGCTTCACCGGCCTTGCCGTCGTCAGCACGATGCGGGCGCTCTCCTCGTCCATCTTGCCGTAGCGGATGTCCTTGAAGAGGCCGCGGGCAGCCAGATCCTTCGCCGGGAACCCAAAGGCAGTCGCCGGCAGATCGACAACGATGCGTTCCGGATTGGCGATGTAATGGACGGAGAAACGCGGCTCCCGGTCGAAATCGATGACGATGCGCGTTCTGGCGTCATCGCCGATAATGCGCGCGCCATAGGCAAGCAGCGGATCCCTGGTCTCGGCGGAACCTGCAACCACAGGCAGGAGACAAACGGCGACGAGAGCCGCTGTCACAACTCGCCTTGCGAATGTCGATCGCCGCGTTGCGGATTTCGCCGCGATCCGAGCCCTCTTAAACAATAAACCGCCACATCCTATGTATATCGCGATGGACCCACCATGGCAGAAGCGGACGCCCTGGAGCGAAACACCTTTGCCGCCTTCCGAATCGCAGTCGCTTGATCCCCAGCTTCTATGCGTTTCGAAATCCATCAATATTATGGCACATTTGGCTTTTCCCTTGCTATTGTGACAGAGAAAACATACAACGAATTTTAGGGTAGAAGTGCTGACGGGATAGAGTCGCCGCAAGGCTGCCAGCCAGATCAGGACCTGGCGCCACATCGGTCATCGTCCGCCGTCTCATGCGCTTCAACCCGAGTACTGGATCCTGATTTTCCGGCTTTTGTCGGAACTTCATTGGTGGATCAGCCACCGCGCTCTCAGGGAGCAAACTCATCGGACCCGAAACGGGTCTTCGTATTTGTCGATCACGCTTGGTTGTTGATGGTTTCGCAGCAGGTTTTATCTGAAGTGTACAGGCCCCGGACCGAAACGGTTCCGGCTGCGGTCTGGCTGCTGCTCTCCTCTTCGCGCCAGGCGCGACTTTCATTATCCGGCGCGGCCACGGTGGACCGCATTCTTTCTGTTTCAACAGCAGTCGGGAATGCGCTCTCGCGGCCTCGCCGAGGAGCTCAGCTTACATGGCAGACAAAATGCTTATCGATGCGTCTCACGAGGAAGAGACGCGCGTCGTTGTCGTTCGCGGGAACCGCATAGAAGAATTTGACTTCGAGTCGCAGCACAAGAAGCAGATCCGCGGCAACATCTATCTTGCAAAAGTAACGAGGGTCGAGCCCTCGCTGCAGGCCGCTTTCGTCGATTACGGCGGCAACCGGCACGGCTTCCTGGCCTTTGCCGAAATCCATCCCGACTATTACCAGATACCGCTCGCCGACCGTCAGGCGCTGCTTAGGGCCGAGGCCGAGGAGCATCGCCGCGACGAGGACGTCGAACACGTCGAAACCGCGCCGATGGTCGATCTTTCGACCCAGGATCAGCCGGATGTCGGCATCGTTCCGGCCGAAGCGCCCGAACCGGTTGCCGTAGCAGACGCGGCGGCGACTGAAGAAGTTGCGGGAACGACCGAGGCCCCGGCATCTGCCGAGGAAGCGCCGGCCAAGAAGGCAAGGCCGCGCCGCAGCCGCAAGAAGGTCGCCGAAACGACTCCGACCGAGGACGCCGTTCCGACGGATGTCGAAGCCGAAGGCGCTTCAAACGTAGACAACGAGGATGACGGTTCGACCGGCGGCACGATGGCTGCGATGGTTGAAACCGACACGATCTCTGAGGATATCGACACCAACAAGCGTCGCCATGACGATGACGACGATGATGACGATCACGGTGAAGAGGAAGTCATCGAATCCGTCGGCGCCGAAGACGCGATGGAAGAAGTGCCGGACCGCGTGCAGCGCAAACCGCGCAAGCAGTACCGCATCCAGGAAGTCATCAAGCGTCGCCAGATCCTGCTCGTGCAGGTCGCCAAGGAAGAACGTGGCAACAAGGGTGCGGCGCTCACCACCTATCTCTCGCTCGCAGGCCGCTACTCGGTTCTGATGCCGAATACGGCGCGTGGCGGCGGCATTTCCCGCAAGATCACCAATCCGCAGGACCGCAAGCGGCTGAAGGAAATCGCCCGCATGCTCGAAGTGCCGCAGGGCATGGGCGTCATCCTGCGCACGGCCGGTGCCAACCGTACCAAGGTCGAGGTAAAGCGCGACTTCGAATATCTGATGCGTCTGTGGGAGAACGTGCGCACGCTGACGCTCGCCTCCACCGCTCCCTGCCTCGTTTATGAGGAAGGCTCGCTGATCAAGCGCTCGATCCGCGATCTCTATAACAAGGATATCGGCGAGATCATCGTTGCCGGCGAGGAAGGCTATCGTGAAGCGAAAGACTTCATGAAGATGCTGATGCCGAGCCATGCCAAGGTGGTTCAGCCCTATCGCGACATCCACCCGATCTTCTCGCGCTCCGGCATCGAAGCCCAGCTCGACCGGATGCTGCAGCCGCAGGTGACGCTGCGTTCCGGCGGCTACCTGATCATGAACCAGACGGAAGCGTTGGTTTCGATCGACGTCAACTCCGGTCGCTCGACGCGAGAACACTCGATCGAGGACACTGCCCTCCAGACGAACCTCGAAGCCGCGGAAGAAATCGCCCGCCAGCTTCGCCTGCGCGACCTCGCCGGCCTGATCGTCATCGACTTCATCGACATGGAAGAGAAGCGCAACAACCGCGCCGTCGAGAAGAAGCTGAAGGAATGCCTGAAGAACGACCGCGCCCGCATCCAGGTCGGCCGGATCTCGCATTTCGGCCTGCTCGAAATGTCGCGCCAGCGCATTCGCGCTTCCGTCCTGGAATCGACGACTCAGGTCTGCTCGCATTGCGGCGGCACCGGCCACGTCCGTTCGCAGTCCTCCGTCGCCTTGCATGTACTGCGCGGCATCGAGGAATATCTGCTCAAGAACACGACGCACAACATCACCGTGCGCACGACGCCTGATATCGCGCTCTACCTGTTGAACCACAAGCGCCAGACGATCGTCGATTACGAAGCCCGCTTCGGTGTTGCGATCATCATCGATGCGGACGGCTCGGTCGGCGCGCAGCATTTCGCGATCGATCGTGGCGAGGCGGTCGAAAATCCGGTCAAGATCGAAAGCCTCTTCAACTTCGCAGCCATTCCCGAGGATGATGACGACGATATCGTCATCGAGGCGGATGAGGACGAAGACGAGGAACTCGAGGAAAAGCCCGCCGCTGCCGAACGCGCCGTAACAGTGCGCTCGGAAAGCGAAGCTGACGGCAACCGCAAGCGCAAGCGCCGCAGGCGCCGTCGCGGCCGCAACGGCAATGCCGAGCAGCAGGCATCCGCTGCAGGCGAAGCCGGCGACGAAGAAGAGGACGGCGAGGACGAAGGCAGCGAAGGCGATGAAAACGCTGCCGTCACGCCTGAAGCCCGTGCCGAAAGCGAGGAATCGCAGCGCCGCAAGCGCCGCCGTCGCGGCAAGCGCGGCGGTCGCCGCAATCGCGCCGAGGACGGCTCCGAACTGACGGCCGGTGAAGCCGGCGAAAGCAACGGCAGCGACGAGGACGAAGGCGACAATACTTCGGATGAGGTCGCTCCCGCCGAAGCCGAAATCGTCGAGACGATCGCCGAACAGGCGGGCGAAGGCCAGGCCGCAGCGGCCGCTGTCGAAGGTGCTGCCGTCATCACCGAGGATGTGAAGCCAGCCCGTGGCCGCGGCCGCCGCAAACCTGCGGCATCGCCGGTCGAAGAACCGGTAGCGGAAACGGCGCCCGTCGTAGAAGCCGAGCCGGAAGTGGTCGAAGCTTCTGCCGATCTCGAAACGCCCGTCCAGGAAGAGGCAAAGCCGGTTCGCGCCAACCGCGAATCGAATATCTCGTCCTCCGAGCCGACGGTGAAATCCACCCGCGCCGAGAATGCCGAAAGCGACGACGGCAAGCCGAAGAAAGCCGGCTGGTGGCAGCGCCGTGGCTTCTTCTGAACGCTAATTTTCGGACGTAAACACTGAAATCCGGCCGCGGTCACGCGGCCGGATTTTTGTTTGTGGCGACGATATCGTCAGTGGCCTTGAACTCCGTCGCGTTGATGTGTATCTTTTACGAAAATTATACACATGGAGTAAAAATGCGGACTAATATCGATATCGATGATGCCTTGCTCAACGCGGCAATGACCGCCACAGGATTGGCGACGAAAAAGGCCACTGTCGAGGAGGCCTTGCGAAGCCTCGTCGAAAAACATAGCCGCCGCAATGCGATCGCAAATCTTGCAGGAATAGGCTGGGAAGGTGACATCGACGAGATGCGTAACGACCGGCCGGACGACAAACGGTGATCGTTGTCGATAGTTCGGTCTGGATAGCGCATATGCGTGGGATAGAGAGCGCCGCCATGCGGCGTCTGCAGGACATTGAGGATCCGTCAGATATTATCGTCGGTGACCTGATCCTTCTGGAAGTGCTCCAAGGTGCGCGCAGCGAACGCCATGCAGCCATCATCGAACAGAGCCTGCGCGAGTTCACCATCCGCCCGATGCTTGACGATGACCTCGCGGTCCGGGCGGCTCGCAACTACCGCCTGCTGCGAGAGCGTGGAGTTACGGTGCGCAAGACCATCGATGTGATCATCGGCACCTTCTGCATCCGGGAAGGCCATGCACTCCTGCATGACGATCGGGATTTCAATCCGATGGCCGAGCATCTTGGCCTGCGGATTGCCTGATCTCAGGGCGCGTGGCCGAACCGATCGGTCGTTTTGGACCGGGGATGAACAGCAGCTCCACACGAACGCCCCCGTGCCTCCCGGAAGCACAGCCCGCCCAGTGCCGCTTCCGATCAGGCTGCCGGCGGGTAAAGCAGATCGACGATGTAGCTGGCGTCGAAGCGGGAATCGAGCATGCCGTAGGTGGAGCGCCAGCCGCCGGCAAGGCGCGTCTCGATGAAGGCATCGGCGATGCGCCCAGCGCCCAGCCGATAGAGTTCGGCGGCACCGGCGGCAAGCGCCAACTGCTCGACGAGCAGGCGTGCGGCGCCCTCGTCCTGTTCGCAGAGCGCGATTGCGGCGCGCAGCACGTCGATCGTCTTCTTGCCGGCGGGGCCGAGATCGCGGGCAAGGCCTGCAAAGACCGTCTCGAACAGATCCTTGCCGCGGTTGAGCACGCGCAGCACATCCAGCGCCATGACGTTGCCGGAACCTTCCCAGATCGCGTTAACAGGCGCCTCGCGGTAATGGCGGGCGATCGGGCGCTCTTCGATGTAACCGTTGCCGCCGATGCATTCCATCGCCTCGTAGATCAGCGCGGGCGCGATCTTGCAGCACCAGTATTTGGCGACCGGCGTCATGACGCGGGCATAGGCTGCCTCCTCGGCATTGCCACGCGCCTTGTCGAAAGCGTCGGCGAGACGGAAGGAGAACGCTGTCGCGGCGGCGACATCGAGCGCCATGTCGGCGAGCACGCGCGTCATGATCGGCTGGTTGACGAGCATCTTGCCGAAGACGCTGCGGCCGCGGGTATGGTGTACTGCCTCAGCCAGCGAAGCGCGCATGATGCCGGACGAGGCCAGCGCGCAATCGAGCCGTGTCAGCGTCACCATGTCGAGGATGGTGCGGATACCGGCATCCGGGCCGCCGAGCAGGAAGCCGAACGTGTCGGTGAATTCCACCTCGGAAGAGGCGTTGGAGCGGTTGCCGACCTTATCCTTCAGCCGCTGGAACTGCAGCCCGTTTGCGGAACCATCCTCCAGCAGGCGGGGCACCAGGAAGCAGCCCATGCCCTCCTTCGTCTGCGCCAACATGATGAAGGCGTCGCTCATCGGAGCAGACATGAACCATTTGTGGCCGGACAGCCGGTATATGCCTTCGCTGACCCTCTCAGCCGCGCTCCGGTTGGCGCGCACGTCCGTGCCGCCTTGCTTTTCCGTCATGCCCATGCCGATGGTCACGGCGGACTTCTGCATGGCGGGCTTGTTCGACGAATCATATTTGCGCGAGAGGATCTTCGGGGCCCAGTCCTTCTGTACCGCGGGCGAAGCCGACAGTGCGGCAACCGATGCGCTCGTCATCGTCAGCGGGCAGAGATGGCCTGATTCCAGCTGCGCCATCAGATAGAAGCGCGCGGCGCGAACCTTGTGAGCCTTATCTTTGGCCTCGGTATCGGCCTGCGGATCCCAAACGGAGGAATGCAGGCCGACCGACATGGAGCGGCGCATCAGCGCGTGCCAGGCGGGATGGAATTCGACAACGTCGAGGCGTTCGCCGCGCGGGCCGTGGGTGCGCAGCTGCGGCGTGCCCTGGTTTGCCATGCGCGCCAGTTCCTGCGCCTCCGGCGAGGTGACGTAGCGGCCCATGTTTTCCAGATCCTCGCGGATGCCGCGCGGCAGCGCCGCCGTCAGATCGACGATCAGCGGATCGGATCGATAGGCATTGATGCCGGACCACAGGCTCGGCTGGTTGAGTTCTGCGAGTTTGTCGTCAGTCCGGTTGGCGGAGGTCATTGTTCGCTTCTAGTGCAAGAACCCGGCAAAAGGAAACCGGAAGTTATGATTCGCTCATTCTGCTCTATCGGAATTCGGGCGAAAATGCATGGGGACATAAGCCTTTGCCCACAGCGCATGCTTGCCCAGGCGGGCCGCACTCTTTATAGACCCGCCAGAGACAGCAAGAGGCAGGGTCATGGTCTTTTTCCCCCACCGCCACCTCATCGGCATCAAGGGCCTCACCGAGCAGGATATCACCTATCTTCTCGACAAGGCCGACGAGGCCGTCAAGATCAGCCGCCAGAGAGAAAAGAAGACGTCGACGCTGCGCGGACTGACGCAGATCAACCTTTTCTTCGAGGCATCGACCCGCACACAGGCCTCCTTCGAGCTTGCCGGCAAGCGGCTCGGCGCCGACGTCATGAACATGTCGGTCGGCAACTCCTCGGTCAAGAAAGGCGAAACGCTGATCGACACGGCGATGACGCTGAATGCGATGCGACCTGACGTGCTGGTCATCCGACATTCGAGCGCGGGTGCGGCTGCCCTGCTCGCTCAAAAAGTCTCCTGCTCGGTCGTCAATGCCGGTGACGGGCAGCACGAACATCCGACCCAGGCCCTGCTCGACGCGCTGACGATCCGCCGCGCCAAGGGCAAGCTGTCACGCATCATCGTGGCGATCTGCGGCGACGTGCTGCATTCGCGCGTGGCGCGCTCCAATATTCTGCTGCTCAATGCGATGGGCGCCCGCGTGCGCGTCGTCGCGCCCGCGACCCTTCTGCCCGCCGGCATTGCCGAGATGGGTGTCGAGGTCTTCCATTCGATGAAGGAAGGCCTGAAGGACGCCGACGTGGTGATGATGCTGCGGCTGCAGCGCGAGCGCATGTCGGGCGCCTTCGTGCCTTCGGTGCGCGAATATTATCACTTCTACGGGCTCGACTCCGAAACGCTGAAGGCGGCGAAGGAAGATGCGCTGGTCATGCATCCGGGCCCGATGAACCGCGGCGTCGAGATCGCTTCGGAAGTGGCGGACGGGCCGCAAAGCGTGATTGCCGAGCAAGTGGAAATGGGAGTCGCGGTGCGCATGGCTGTGATGGAGACGCTGCTCGTTTCCCAGAACCAGGGTCCCCGAACCGATGGAATAACGGCATGAGCAACCCGATCGTCCTCAAGAACGTCCGCATCATCGACCCCTCGCGCAATCTCGACGAGATCGGGACGATCATCGCCGAAAACGGCGTGATCCTAGCCGCCGGCCGTGATGCGCAGAACCAGGGCGCGCCGCAAGGCGCTGATATCCGCGACTGCACGGGCCTTGTCGCGGCGCCCGGCCTCGTCGATGCCCGCGTCCATGTCGGCGAACCCGGCGGCGAACACCGCGAGACAATCGCATCGGCAAGCCGGGCGGCAGCAGCCGGCGGCGTCACCTCGATTATCATGATGCCGGACACCGATCCCGTCATCGACGACATCGCGCTCGTCGAATTCGTCAAGAAAACGGCGCGGGATACGGCGGCCGTCAACGTCTATCCGGCAGCCGCCATCACCAAAGGCCTTGCCGGCGAGGAGATGACGGAAATCGGCCTCCTGATGCAGGCGGGCGCCGTCGCCTTCACCGACGCCCATTCCAGCGTCCACAATACGCAGGTGCTCCGCCGAATCATGACCTATGCGCGCGAATTCGGCGCCGTCATCTCCTGCGAAACGCGCGACAAATATCTCGGCGCCAACGGCGTCATGCATGAAGGGCTTTTCGCCAGCTGGCTTGGGCTTTCCGGCATCCCCAGGGAAGCCGAGCTCATTCCGCTCGAACGCGATCTCAGGATCGCAGAGCTGACGCGCGGTCGCTATCACGCCGCGATGATCTCCGTACCGGAATCAGTGGAAGCGATCGAGCGTGCCCGCAGCCGCGGCGCCAAGGTGACCTGCGGCGTTTCGATCAACAATCTGGCGCTCAATGAAAACGACATCGGCGAGTACCGCACCTTCTTCAAGCTCTATCCGCCGCTGCGTCCGGAAGACGACCGGGTGGCGATGGTCGAGGCGCTCGCCCGCGGCGCGATCGATATCATCGTCTCCTCGCACGACCCACAGGACGTCGATACGAAGCGCCTGCCCTTCGCCGAGGCGGCGGACGGCGCGGTCGGCCTTGAAACCATGCTGGCGGCGGCCCTCCGGCTTCACCATGGCGGCCAGGTGAGCCTGATGCGCCTGATCGACGCGATGTCGACCCGCCCGGCTCAGATCTTCGGGCTTGATGCCGGCACGCTGAAGCCGGGCGCTGCTGCCGATATCGCACTGATCGATCTCGATGAGCCTTGGCTTGTCGCCAAAGACATGCTTCTCTCCCGCTCGAAGAACACGCCGTTCGAAGATGCGCGCTTCAGCGGGCGAGCAGTCGCGACGTACGTCTCGGGAAAGCTTTTCCACGCACTCTAGGAAAAGGCTGGACTGATAAGCCACGGAGGGCTGTGGGGCATATGCTATCCAATCTCATGTCATGGCAGATCACGCTGCCGATCGCGCTTGTCGCCGCCGTCATCGGCTATCTCTTCGGCTCCATTCCTTTCGGCCTGATCCTCACGCGCGCCGCCGGTCTTGGCGACGTGCGCAGCATCGGTTCCGGCAATATCGGCGCGACCAACGTGTTGAGAACAGGAAATCGGAAGCTTGCCGCAGCGACCCTGCTGCTCGATGCGCTGAAGGCATCGGCCGCGGCCTGGATCGTCGGCTATTTCCTTGGTGACGAGGCGGCGATCATCGCCGGTTTCTTCGCTTTCATTGGCCACCTCTTCCCGGTCTGGATCGGCTTCAAGGGCGGCAAGGGCGTCGCCACCTATATCGGCACCCTGCTCGGCGTCGCGCCGATCATGGTCGTGCTCTTCGCCGCCGTCTGGCTGGCGGTCGCCTTCACCACCCGCTACTCCTCGCTTTCGGCGCTGGTTGCCATGCTCGTTATCCCGGTTGCCCTGTGGATCCTGGGCAACGAAAAAGTTGCAGCCATTATGGCGATCATGACCCTGATTTCCTACTGGAAGCACAAGGCGAATATATCGCGCCTGATGAGCGGGACGGAAAGCAAGATCGGGGCAAAGGGATAATGGATGGGCTGAGCGCGGCACCAAAAGGCGTTGTGCTGACCGAACGGCAGAGAATTGCCTGGTTGCGCCTGATCCGTTCCGACAATGTCGGCCCCGCGACCTTTCGCGACCTCATCAATCATTTCGGTTCGGCTGAAGCCGCACTCGCAGCGCTGCCGGAGCTTTCGGCGCGCGGCGGCGCGACGCGGGCTATCCGTATCGCCAGCGAGGCCGAAGCGCATCGGGAACTGGAAGCAGCGCATCGTTTCGGCGCCCGCTTCGTCGGCATCGGCGAGCCGGATTATCCCCAAGCGCTGAAGCAGATCGACGGCGCGCCGCCGCTACTGGCAGTCAAGGGCGCACTTGCCGCTGCCAAACCACCGGCCGTCGGCATCGTCGGCTCGCGCAATGCCTCGATCGCAGGCGCCAAATTCGCAGCGATGGTGGCGCGCGACAGCGGCCGGGCGGGTTACACCGTCGTCTCCGGCCTGGCTCGCGGGATCGACACCGCGGCCCACCGGGCAAGCCTCGACACGGGCACGATCGCCGCGCTTGCCGGCGGGCTCGACCAGCCTTATCCACCCGAGAATATCGGCCTGCTCGAAGAGATTACCGGCGGCAACGGCCTGGCAGTGAGCGAGATGCCCTTCGGTTGGGAGCCCCGCGCCCGCGACTTTCCGCGCCGCAACCGGCTGATCGCCGGCATTGCACTCGGCCTCGTGGTCGTCGAAGCAGCGGAGCGTTCGGGATCGCTGATCACCGCGCGGCTTGCAGGCGAGTTCGGCCGCCTTGTGTTTGCCGTGCCAGGCTCACCGCTCGATCCGCGCTGCCACGGCACCAACGGGCTGCTGAAGGATGGCGCTTCGATCGTCACCGCACCTGCCGATGTCGTCGAGGCTTTGACGCCGCTTGCGCAATTCGATCTGTTCCCGTCATCAATGGCGGAGGAACCCGCGCGTGGCGGCAAGGCGATGATCGTGCCGCCCGGCGATTCCGATCGAAACCGCATCATCGAGGCGCTCGGGCCGACGCCGGTCGAGGTCGACGACGTCATCCGCCACACCGGCGTTTCGGCATCGGCGGTCTATCTCGTTCTTCTGGAACTCGATATATCGGGCAGGCTGCATCGGCATCTGGGCGGCCTCGTTTCGCTTTCCAGCTGAGGCTTGCGATATCAAAGAGCGGCTTTGCAAACTGCCGGAACCGCGTGCCGAACCAGCAGGAAGGCAATCAAAAGCTGCATTTTATGCGCAATCCTCCCTCGATTGCACCGTCCGCAAGAGGTAAAATTGTAGCAAACCCCTTGACCGCAGCGATTTCCCTGTCCATGTCGGGGGGCTGGTATCCATGTTGCGGTGCGTCTTGCGCCGGCTTCCACGCTGGCGTGGCTTCTTATTTAGAGAATCATCATGAATGTTGTAGTGGTGGAATCGCCTGCAAAGGCCAAGACGATCAACAAGTATCTGGGTTCAGGATACAAAGTGCTCGCCTCCTTCGGCCATGTGCGCGATCTGCCTGCCAAGGATGGCTCAGTCCTCCCCGATCAGGATTTCGAAATGCTTTGGGAGGTCGATAGCGCCTCCGCCAAGCGGATGAAGGACATTGCCGACGCAGTGAAATCCTCCGACGGCCTTTTCCTCGCGACCGACCCGGATCGCGAAGGGGAGGCAATTTCCTGGCACGTCCTCGACATGCTGAACAAGAAGCGCGTGCTCAACGGCAAGCCCGTCAAGCGCGTCGTCTTCAATGCGATCACCAAGAAGGCCGTGCTCGATGCGATGGCCGATCCGCGCGACATCGACGTGCCGCTGGTCGACGCCTATCTCGCCCGCCGCGCGCTCGACTATCTCGTCGGCTTCAATCTTTCCCCGGTCCTGTGGCGCAAGCTGCCCGGCGCGCGTTCGGCCGGCCGCGTCCAATCGGTGGCGCTTCGCCTGGTCTGCGACCGAGAATCCGAAATCGAGCGCTTCATTTCGGAAGAATACTGGAACCTCTCGGCGCTTCTGAAGACGCCGCGCGGCGACGAGTTCGAGGCGAAACTGGTTTCAGCGCACGGAAAGCGGCTGCCGCCGCGCGCGATCGGCAACGGCGAGGAAGCCGGCCGCCTGAAGGCCTTGCTCGAAGGCGCAAGCTTCATCGTCGACTCGGTCGAAGCAAAACCGGTCAAGCGTAACCCCGGACCGCCCTTTACGACCTCGACGCTGCAGCAGGCTGCCTCCTCCAATCTCGGCTTCTCCGCCTCTCGCACCATGCAGATCGCCCAGAAGCTTTATGAAGGCGTCGATATCGGCGGCGAGACAGTCGGTTTGATCACCTATATGCGAACTGATGGCGTGCAGATGGCGCCCGAAGCGATCGACGCGGCGCGGCGCGCCATCGTCGACCAGTTCGGCGAGCGCTACATGCCGGAGAAGCCGCGTTTCTATTCCACCAAGGCCAAGAACGCCCAGGAGGCACACGAGGCGATCCGTCCGACCGATTTCGACCGCTCGCCCGACCGTGTGCGCAAGTTCCTCGATGCCGACCAGATCCGCCTCTATGACCTGATCTGGAAACGCGGCATCGCCAGCCAGATGGCATCGGCCGAAATTGAGCGCACGACAGCCGAGATCACTGCCGACAACAAGGGCGAGAAGGCCGGCCTTCGCGCCGTCGGCTCGGTCATCCGCTTCGACGGCTTCATCGCCGCCTATACCGACCAGAAAGAGGACGGCGAACAGAGCGACGGCGACGACGAGGATGGCCGCTTGCCGGAGATCAATGCGCGCGAGAACCTCGCCAAGCAGAAGATCAATTCGACGCAACATTTCACCGAACCGCCGCCGCGCTATTCGGAAGCCTCGCTGATCAAAAAGATGGAAGAGCTCGGCATCGGCCGTCCTTCCACCTATGCCGCGACGCTGGCGACGCTTCGCGACCGCGACTATGTGACGATCGACAAGCGCAAGCTGATCCCGCAGGCCAAGGGCCGGCTGGTGACCGCTTTCCTCGAAAGCTTCTTCACCAAATATGTCGAATACGATTTCACCGCCGATCTCGAGGAAAAGCTCGACCGGATTTCCGCCGGCGAGCTGAACTGGAAGCAGGTGCTGCGCGATTTCTGGAAGGATTTCTTCGCCCAGATCGAAGACACCAAGGAACTGCGCGTCACCAATGTGCTCGATTCGCTGAACGAGGCGCTGGCGCCGCTCGTCTTCCCCAAGCGGGAGGATGGCAGCGATCCCAGAATCTGTCAGGTCTGCGGCACCGGCAACTTGTCGCTGAAGCTCGGAAAATACGGCGCCTTCGTCGGCTGCTCGAATTATCCCGAGTGTAATTACACCCGTCAGCTCTCCTCCGAAAACGGTGGGGAAGCGGAAGGTGTCGCACTCAACGAGCCGAAGAACCTCGGCACCGATCCGACGACGGGCGAGGATCTGACGCTGCGCTCGGGGCGCTTCGGCCCCTATATCCAGCGCGGCGACGGCAAGGAAGCCAAGCGCGCTTCGCTGCCGAAAGGCTGGAAGCCCGAGGATATCGACTACGAAAAGGCGATGGCGCTGATCTCGCTGCCGCGCGATATCGGCAAACATCCCGAAACCGGCAAGATGATCTCTTCAGGCATCGGCCGCTACGGGCCGTTCCTTCTGCATGACGGCTCCTACGCCAATCTGGAGACCGTCGAGGACGTGTTCTCGGTCGGTCTCAACCGCGCCGTGACTGTCATCGCCGAAAAGGCGAACAAGGCGCCGGGCCGGGGTGCGCGTGGCACGCCGGCGGCGCTGAAGACGCTCGGCGATCATCCCGACGGCGGCGCTATCACCGTTCGCGACGGCAAATACGGTCCCTATGTCAACTGGGGCAAGGTCAATGCGACACTGCCGAAGGGCAAGGATCCGCAGGCGATCACCGTCGAAGAGGCGCTTGCGCTGATCGCCGAGAAGGCAGGCAAGGCTCCTGCCGGCAAGACGGTCAAGGCGAAAGCCAAGCCGAAGGCAGCAGCTGCCGAGGCCAAGGCCACGAAGACGGCTGCCAAGCCGAAGACAACGAAGGCGAAGGCGCCCGCGAAATCGAAAAAGAGCTGACGTGAGCAGGATACCGCGCGAAAGAACAAATCCCGCGGGCAAACGCCCGGGCAAGATCGGCCGCCCAGGCAAGGATGCTCCCGCCGTCGAGCCGCTGAACATCGTCCACGGAGCCCTGCCCTCGCGCGAGGTGATCCTGCGTTTCATCGCCGATCACCCGCAGAAGGCTTCCAAGCGTGAACTCGCCAAGGCCTTCGGCCTGAAGGGAGACAGCCGCGTCGAGCTCAAGCACATGCTGCAGGAGCTCGAGCAGGAAGGCATGCTGCAGAAGAGCCGCAAGTCGCTGATCCGCCCCGGCGCGCTGCCACCCGTCACCGTGCTTGACATCACCACGCGCGACAAGGATGGCGACCTGATCGGCCGGCCGGCGGAATGGCCGGAGGATCAGGGCGTTGCGCCCGCAGTCGCGATCCGCCAGCAATCGCCGGCAGGCCGCCAGGGCAAGGGCAAGGCACCCGTCGCCGGTCTCGGCGACCGTATCCTGGCAAAAATCTTCCCAGCCGTCGATCGTGGCGGACCGGCCTATACGGCGCGCATCATCAAGGTGATCGACAGACGCCGCGGCGCATCGATGGGCGTCTTCCGCGCAGCACCTGGCGGCGCCGGTCGGCTCCTGCCGATCGAACGGCGCGGCGAAGAGATGGTGATCGATCCCGAGTTTACCGGCGGTGCTGTGGACGGCGACCTGGTGGAGGTCGAAATCGCCCGCCTCGGCCGCTTCGGCCTGCAGCGTGCCAAGGTTCTTTCCGTGGTCGGCTCGGTTGGCTCGGAAAAGGCGATCTCGATGATCGCGATCCATGCTCACGGCATTCCGCATGTCTTCCCGCCGGCGGTCATCGCGGAAGCCGAAGAAGCAAAGCCCGCCACGATGTCGCATCGGGAAGACTGGCGCGACGTGCCGCTGATCACCATCGATCCGGCTGACGCCAAGGACCATGACGACGCCGTTTATGCCGAGCTCGATCCCTCGCCCGACAATCCCGGCGGCGTCATCGTCACTGTCGCTATTGCCGACGTCTCCTGGTATGTCCGCCCGAATTCGCCGCTCGACCGCGAGGCGCTGAAGCGCGGCAACTCGGTCTACTTCCCCGACCGCGTCGTGCCGATGCTGCCGGAGCGCATCTCCAACGATCTCTGCTCGCTGAAGGAAGGCGTCGGCCGTCCGGCGCTCGCCGTGCGCATGAGCTTCTCCGGGGAAGGCCGCAAGATCGGCCACACCTTCCATCGCATCATGATGAAAAGCGCGGCAAAGCTCTCCTACCAGCAGGCGCAGGCAGCAATCGACGGAAATCCGGACGATAAGACCGGGCCTATGCTCGAGCCGATCCTGAAACCGCTCTGGCACGCTTATGAGGTGATGAAGCGCGGACGCGACCGGCGCCAGCCGCTTGAACTCGACATGCCGGAGCGCAAGATCCTGCTGAAGCCCGACGGCACGGTCGACCGGGTTTTCGTGCCGCCGCGGCTCGATGCGCACAAGCTGATCGAGGAGATGATGATCCAGGCCAACGTCTGCGCCGCCGAGACGCTGGAGAAGAAGCGCCAGTCGCTGATCTACCGCATCCATGACGGCCCGACGCTCGCCAAGCAGGAAATCCTGCGTGAATTCCTGGCCACGCTCGGCATCTCGCTCGCCAAGGGCGGCAACATGCGCGCCAACAGCTTCAACGGCATCCTGGCCAAGGCGGAAGGTACGGCGCACCAGACCATGGTCAACGAGATGGTGCTGCGTTCGCAGAGCCAGGCGATCTACAGCCCCGAGAACATTGGCCACTTCGGCCTCAACCTGATGAAATACGCCCACTTCACCTCGCCGATCCGCCGCTACGCCGATCTTATCTTGCATCGCGCCCTGGTCGGCTCCCTCGGCTTCGGCGAAGGCGGCATCACGACCGACGAAGAAGCGGCTCTCGACGATATCGCCGCCGAAATCTCGACTTTTGAGCGGCGGGCCATGGCCGCCGAACGCGAGACCATCGACCGGCTGATCGCCCATCACCTGAGCACCCGCATCGGTGAGGAATTTGCCGGCCGTGTTTCGGGCGTTACGAAATCGGGGCTTTTTATCGCCTTGCCGGACTATGGCGCCGACGGTTTCGTCCCTATATCTACGCTCGGCACCGACTATTTCATCTATGACGAGGCGCATCAGGCACTCTCAGGTGAAAAGACGGGGCTCGGCTATCGCCTGGGCGACAGCGTCACCGTGAAGCTTGCCGAAGCGATCCCACTTGCCGGCGCGTTGCGTTTCGAAATGCTGAGCGAAGGGCGCGAAATGCCGACGGCGGTGCGCTCCTTCCACAAGGCAGGCCGCCGGGACAGGGGCCAGGTTCGCAAGAAACCGGGAACGCGGCCCCCGCGCGGGCGCCGCTAGGGCATCGGACCCGATTCAGGGAACGAATCCAATACTCCCGGTCCGAAAGAGGAAGATGCGATGAGCACACCGACCGATCCGGTCGCCCGCTACGGGGATTCGCCTGACGTCGAGCGTCCGCTTGGGCGCTCCATCATGCGCGGACTGCTGAACCGCTGCCCGGCTTGCGGCAATGGCAAGCTTTTTCGCGCTTTCCTGAAGCCGGTCGATCATTGCGCGGCCTGCGGCGAGGCAATGTATCACCACCGCTCGGACGACCTGCCGCCCTATATCGTCATCCTCGTCCTCGGCCACGTCGTGGTCGGCGGCTACATGCTGACCGACATGACCTTCGTGCTGCCGGTCTGGGTTCACATGGCCATCTGGGCGCCGGTCACGGTTATTACCGCCCTCGCCTGCATCCAGCCGATCAAGGGTGGCGTGATCGGCCTGCAATGGGCACTGCGCATGCACGGCTTCGGTGGGGAGAGCGACAGCCCGGACGATTATGACATCCCCGGACGGCCGGATTAGCACCTTCACCTTCCAGACATATTTAACGTGTAGTGCCAGCCCTCCACCGACC
The DNA here is from genome assembly GCF_003938655.1 of Rhizobium pisi. GTDB lineage: Bacteria > Pseudomonadota > Alphaproteobacteria > Rhizobiales > Rhizobiaceae > Rhizobium > Rhizobium pisi. Next base: position 64,632 of record NZ_RJJT01000024.1, on the reverse strand, counting down.
ACACCCAAACGCGGGAGCCGACGATCCTCAACGACCTGACATGGTAAGCATTTCTTGTCCGAACAGGCTTTACATTCCGCAGATGGCCACTCACATCGGAAATATTGCGAAACGCCGCCCGTCACCTGGATTTGGCACGCTTGTGTCTATCTATGTGACGCAATCGGCCGATTCGCTCGCGCAGCTATCTAAGGATGGATAAATGTCTCAGCCGAGAAACGGCACACCAGGCGATGTCGAAGAAATCCATTGGCCTTCTCTGGTGGCAGCCATCTCGTCCATTTCGGCCGTCGGCATAGCAATCGGTCTCGGGCTCCCGCTTCTCAGCATCATCCTGGAAAAACGCGGCATCTCATCCACCCTGATCGGGCTCAACACGGCGATGGCCGGGATCGCGGCGATGGCCGCGGCACCCGTCACCACCAAGCTCGCCCATAAGTACGGTGTTGCGCCGACAATGCTCTGGGCCGTGCTGATTTCAGCGTTGAGCGCGCTCGGTTTCTATTATGCCCAGGAATTCTGGATGTGGTTTCCGTTGCGTTTCGCCTTCCATGGTGCGACGACAACGCTGTTCATCCTCTCGGAGTTCTGGATCAACGCCGCCTCACCGCCCTCCAAGCGCGGTTTCGTGCTCGGCATCTATGCGACGGTGCTTTCCCTCGGGTTCGCTGCAGGACCGCTGCTCTTTTCGCTGCTTGGCAGCGATGGCATCTTTCCCTTCCTGATCGGCGCCGCCGCCATCCTGCTTGCCGCCATCCCGATCTTCATCGCCCGAGACGAAAGCCCGATACTCGAGGAAAAGCCGGAGCTGCATTTTATGCGCTACGTCTTCCTGGTGCCGACAGCGACGGCCGCCGTCTTCATCTTCGGCGCGGTCGAAGCGGGCGGGCTCTCGCTTTTTCCGATCTTTGCCGTGCGCGCCCATTTCACCGAATCGCAGGCCGCACTGCTGCTGACCATGATGGGTGTCGGCAACGTCATCTTCCAGATCCCCCTGGGCCTGCTTTCCGACCGCATTGCCGACAAGCGGCCACTTCTGGCCTGCATGGCGCTGATGGGCTTCGTCGGATCGATGATGCTGCCCGTGCTGGTCAACAACTGGCTGCTGATGGCCGGGATCCTGCTTTTCTGGGGCGGCTGCGTTTCTGGCCTCTATACGGTCGGCCTCAGCCATCTCGGCTCGCGGCTGACGGGCTCGGACCTTGCGGCGGCCAATGCCGCCTTCGTCTTCTGTTATGCGATGGGAACGGTCGCGGGGCCACAGGTGATCGGCGCAGCGATCGACGTCGCCGGCAATAACGGTTTTGCCTGGGCGATCGCCGCTTTCTTCGGCCTCTATGCCCTACTTTCCGGCATCAGGCTGATGTTCATTCGAAAACGGGCTTGACTTTTCGGGCTGGATTCGTAGTTTCGCGCCAGAATTTGCCGTGGAGCCTCATCCGCCTTCCACGGCTTTCATTTTCTTAAAGGCAGGACGACCATGGCCAAGGCTACAACAATCAAGATCAAGCTGCTGTCGACAGCCGACACCGGTTTCTTCTACGTCACGACGAAGAACAGCCGTACGATGACGGACAAGATGACGAAGACGAAGTACGACCCGATTGCAAAGAAGCACGTCGAGTTCAAGGAAACCAAGATCAAGTAATCACTTGGTCTCGGGAATTCGAAAAAGCGCGCGCCCTCGGGTTGCGCGTTTTTTATTGTCTGGATTAGATCGCCGCGGATCGGATTGCCCCCGATCGGGCTGCCGTTGAAGATGATAGCGCAAACAGACAAACGCCGCCCTTCCATCTTCGGGAAGTGGCGGCGTTTTCTTGAAAGGGGGTCGGCCAGCATGCAAAACGGCACGAGGAACCGTTATAGCTTGCCTACTAGCCGACCGACCCCACGACCCAGGAGATGCGGCGGACCTGAGCATCATGGGGTATCGACAACTCCTCTACGGGAGCGCTTCTCTTATGAGCCGATAATTTGCGCAAAAATGAAAGAAAATCAACAAATTCTTAATGGTTATTTTTCTAAGCTTGATTCTATGGTTAAAAGCCCAATTTTGGTACATACAAAGATTTAGGGGCTTTGCTTGGGTTCGAAGCGCGCCGCATGAACCGCCGAAGAAATTCGACAATATAGCCTAATAACTTACGCCTCCCCTCCCCTTAAGTCAGGTGACGTCGGCGCAATCTATTTGCACCCTGTTGGCCGCAGGTTTTTTATAGTCTCTGTTTCGTTTCCAGTGATGGCCTAACGTCTTCGAGACTAGCGAATGTCAGCACATTCGCAGGAATGCGGGAAGTCCATTTTTGGGCTATTAAGTTGCAAAATTTTCACTGCGCATCGCGCAGGCCAGCATTAAAAATCCGTAATAATTCACTTACCGCAGTGGAAAACTCCAATATGGCGTCTATGGCGGCAAATGATTCGTCAGGCGGCCGCGGCGACCACACGGTTACGGCCCGTATTCTTGGCTTCATAGAGAGCCAGATCCGCCTGCTTCATCAACTGATCAGGGGTCAGAACCGAGGCGATACGCGAGGCGATGCCGAAGGAAGCGGTGACGCTCAGCGCCTGACCTGAATGTTTCAGCGCAAAAGACGTGCTTTCGACCGCTGCGCGCAGGCGTTCGGCGACGGTGGCGGCAACTTCCGGCGATGTGTCGGGCATTACGACGACGAATTCCTCTCCGCCGTAGCGGCAGGCGAGATCGGCACCGCGGATGGTCGAACGGACGCGGTTTGCGAATTCCCGCAGCACCTCGTCGCCGCCGTCATGGCCGTAGGTGTCGTTCACCTGCTTGAAGCGGTCGATGTCGGTGATCAGCACCGAAAGCGGCCGGCCACGGGCCATCGAACGGTTGAAAAGCACATTCAGGTGATTGTCGAGATAGCGCCTGTTGTAAAGACCGGTCAGCGGATCGGTCACGGCAAGCTCAATCGTCTGCTTGACGCTGTTGCGCAGGCGGTCGTTGTAGCGCTTACGGCGGATTTGCGTCAGGCTGCGGGCAACCAGTTCGTTGGGATCGACCGGACGGACGATGTAGTCATTGACACCGAGATCGAGCGCGCGAACGACCATCTCGTCGGAGCCCTGCTCGGTGATGATCAGGATCGGCAGGAACCGCGTCCGCTCCAGCGAGCGCAGTTGTGAGCAGAGGCGAAGCGGATCGTAATCGTCGAAATTGGCGTTGACGATGACAAGGTCGAACGCGCTTTCGGCGGCCTCGAAGAGGGCGGCCTGCGGATCGGAAAGGGCAAGCACGTCGGCGACGGGCTTCAGCGCCTTGATGATGCGCTCCTGCGAATTAGCGCGACCGTCGACGAGCAGGACCTGAGCGTTCTCGTCGGCGCGGCCCTCGCCTGCCCGCGTGAGGTTGTCGATGCCCATCGTATGGGCGGTGTCGGCGCGGATGCGCAGCTCGTCGCTCAATGTCTTCAGCCGCAGCAGGCTCTTGACCCGCGAGATCAGTTGCAGGTCATTGACGGGCTTCGTCAGGAAATCGTCGGCGCCAGCCTTCAGCCCGCGCACGCGATCGGCCGGCTGGTCGAGCGCAGTCACCATGACGACGGGAATATGGGCGGTCTTCTGGCTGGCCTTCAGCCGCTCGCAGACCTCGAAACCGTCTATCCCGGGCATCATGATGTCGAGCAGGATGAGATCGACCTGGTGACGCTCGCAGATTGCCAGAGCCTCGTAGCCGTCGGCCGCGGTCATCACGTCGAAATACTCCGCAAGCAGCCGCGCTTCGAGCAGCTTCACGTTGGCCGGAATATCGTCAACCACCAGTATTCGCGCAGTCATAAGCGTCTTTCCGATGCGTCAGGCATCGCCCAGATAGGTCTTGATCGTCTCGATGAATTTTGGAACCGAGATCGGCTTGGAAACGTAGGCCTCGCAGCCGCCCTGGCGAATCCGCTCCTCGTCACCCTTCATCGCAAAGGCCGTGACGGCGATGACGGGAATGACGTGCAGTTCGTCGTCTTCCTTCAGCCATTTGGTGACTTCGAGGCCGGAGACCTCGGGAAGCTGGATATCCATGAGGATGAGGTCGGGGCGATGTTTGCGCGCCAGATCGAGCGCCTCCATACCGTTCCTTGTCTGAATCGTGGTATAGCCGGACGCCTCGATCAGGTCTCGAAAGAGCTTCATGTTGAGCTCGTTATCTTCTACAATCATCACCTGTTTGGGCATGACAAGCTATCCCTACGTCCGTTCGCGCAGTCATTCATCCCATGGGAAATGCACATATGGACAAATTGCTCCGTGAAACCGATAGCTGCACGCTAGCGGTATTTGGTTGAAGAAAAGGTAACTTACCCCTCGAAATGCAAAGCAACTTCAAGACTTCGAAACAACCAGCCGCCGACCCGCATGAGACGGCGGTTGCCGTGCTCGGCTGGCTTGCCGACGATCCCGACATGTTCGGGCGCTTCCTCGCGCTCACCGGCGTGGCGCCCAGCCAGGTGCGCAGTGCCGTCAACGATCCGGGATTTCTTGCCGGCATGATGGATTTCCTGATGAACCACGAACCGACGGCGATGGCTTTCTGCGCGGCGAGCGGGCTCAGCCCGGAGACGGTGACCGCCGCCTGGCGGCATTTCTCTTCTCCGGGCCTCGATTCCGGAGAATACTGAGCGTGATAGAACTCGATATCTCGCATATTCGCCTCGGCGAGCGGCCGCTGATTGTCTGCGACGTCGACGACGTCGTGCTGCAGTTCATCGGCCCCTTCCAGCTTTTTCTTCAAAGCCAAGGCCATGAGTTCTTGCCGCGCTCGTTCCGGCTTCACGGCAACATCGTCTCGAAGGCGGACGGGGTTGCGATCGAGGACCAGCAGGTCAGCCGGCTGATCGAAGAGTTCTTCGAAGCGCAGGAGCTGTGGCAGACGCCGCTCGACCGCGTCGTCGAGACGCTTGGCCGGCTTTCGGAAGAGGCTGACGTCCTTTTCCTGACAGCCATGCAGCCACGGTTCCAGGAACAGCGCCGTCGCCTGCTCGACAGGATGGGCCTGCTCTTTCCTCTGCTTGCCACCGAACAGCCCAAGGGACCGATCGTTCACGCGCTGCATGCGAGCCGCTCCCTTCCCGTCGTCTTCATCGATGATATGGCGCGCAATCTGCATTCCGTAAGGGATCACGTCGCCGATTGCCTGCTCATTCACCTGATGCCGAACTCGCCGGTCCATCGTTTTGCTCCGGCGGCGGCCGACGACATCACCCGCGCCGCCGACTGGGCGCATGCGGCCGAACTCATCGAAACGCATTTCCTTTCCAACACGGTCAGTCGCGCAGCTCCAGCCGCATGAGCGGACGGCCATCCTTGCGCCTTGCCACCATCTCGAAACCGGCCGCATCGAAGATCGCCGTCGAGCCGATGCAGAGTGTGACAGATTTCGACTGCTTGACGTGATCGATCGGACAGGCTTCGAGGAACCGTGCTCCCCCTCGCCGCGCATGCTCGATGGCGCCGGCGAGCAGGCGATGGCTCATCCCCTTGCCGCGCAGTGCAGGCAGCAGAAAAAAGCAGCTGACAGCCCAGATCGATGGATTATGCGCATCGCCCTCCTCCAACGGCCGCGAGACGGTGCGCGGCGAATTGAACTGCGGCACGTCGAGGCGCGGCCCGACCTGCACCCAGGCGACCGGCCCGCCCCCGGCATAACAGAGAATGCCCGGCGGCGGCCCCGTTTCGATGCGCTCCCGCATATGCGCCTTGCGCTCCTCAGCCGCCATCTTCGTCCTCACCGCATGCGGCAAGCGCAGCGCGACGCACCAGCAATTGTAGAAAGCCCCCTGCGGACCGAACAGGGCTTCGAAGTCGCTCCAGCGTTCCGGCGTCACCGGCTCGAAACGAAGGTCGTTATCCAAAGGCAAAGCTTCCACCCTCTCTTGTGACTCGGGAGCTTAAGGCGTAACGTCAGCATGTTCAACCTTTGTTCCAATGATGACGCCCACGCCTGACAAGACACCCGGCTTCTGTCGCGACTGCCTTGCCGAGCAGAAGGGTGAGGCACGCCGTTGCATTTCGTGTGGCAGCCCTCGCCTCGTGCGCCATCGCGAACTCTACGCATTGACGCTTGCGCACATCGATTGCGACGCTTTTTACGCTGCCGTCGAAAAACGTGACAATCCGGAGCTTGCCGATAAGCCCGTCATCATCGGCGGCGGAAAACGGGGCGTGGTCTCCACCGCATGCTATATCGCGCGCATCCACGGCGTGCGTTCGGCCATGCCGATGTTCAAGGCACTGGAGGCATGTCCCCAGGCGATCGTCATCCGCCCCGACATGGAAAAATATGTCCGGGTCGGGCGCCAAGTGCGGGCAATGATGCAGGATCTGACGCCGCTGGTACAGCCGCTTTCGATCGACGAGGCCTTCCTGGAGCTGGGCGGCACCGAGAGGCTGCATCACGATCCGCCGGCGCGCACGCTCGCCAAATTCGCCCGACGCGTCGAAAAGGAGATCGGTATCACCGTTTCGGTCGGGCTTTCCTATTGCAAGTTCCTCGCCAAGGTTGCTTCCGACCTGCAGAAGCCGCGCGGCTTTTCCGTCATCGGTCGTGAGGAAGCGGTCGAGTTCCTGGCGCCGCGTCCCGTCACCACCATCTGGGGCGTCGGCAAGGCCTTTGCGGCAACGCTGGAGGCGGACGGCATCCGCACCATCGGGCAGTTGCAGCAGATGGAGGAGAACGACCTGATGCGCCGCTATGGCAGCATCGGCCAGCGGCTTGCCCGGCTATCGCGCGGCATCGACGACCGCGAGGTTCATCTCAACGACGCGGCCAAGAGCGTTTCGTCCGAGACGACCTTCGTCGACGACATATCGCGCTACGACGAACTGGTGCCGATCCTGCGCAGCCTTTCCGAGAAGGTCTCCTGGCGGCTGAAGAAGAGCGATATTGCCGGCCAAACCGTGGTCCTGAAGATGAAGACCGCCGACTTCAAATCGCGCACCCGCAACCGCAAACTCGAAGACCCGACACAGCTTGCCGACAGGATTTTTCGCACAGGCCTCGAGCTTCTCGAAAAGGAAACGGACGGCACGAAATTCCGCCTGCTCGGCATCGGCGTCACCGATCTCGGCGATGCCGCCCGCGCCGACCCGCCCGATCTCATCGATCGGCAATCAGGCCGGCGCGCGGCGGCGGAAGCGGCGATGGACAAGCTGCGCGACAAGTTCGGCAACAAGACGGTCGAGACCGGCTATACCTTCGGCAGCAGCAAGCGCGATCACTAAACCGTGAGGCGGGTGCGCGATCCGGCCGATAAAATCTTCCTTAAACTTCGTCCCATAATGTGCCGGACCAGTATTGCGTATGGTTGGGTATCATGTTCTCGCGTCTCGTCTTCGGCCTCGGCTTGCTGTCGGCCACCGCACTCGTGCACCCCGCCTTTGCCGCGGATGTGCGCACGCTGCAGATCTTCGTCTCGAAGGACAAGCAGTCGCTTGCGGTCTATGACGGCGCCGAGGTCGTCGCGACCTCGAAGGTCTCGACTGGCAAAGACGGCCACACGACGCCGAGCGGCATTTTCTCCGTGCTGGAAAAGCAGAAATACCACGAATCCAATCTCTATTCGGCCGCCCCGATGCCTTTCATGCAAAGGCTGACCTGGTCCGGCATCGCGTTGCACGAGTCGAATTCCGTGCCGCGTTATCCCGCCTCGCACGGCTGCGTGCGCATGCCGGGCGCCTTCGCAAAAATGCTCTACGGAATGACGGAAACTGGCGTCCCCGTCATCATTAGCGACGGCGAACTTGTGCCGCAGCCGATCGACCACCCCACCCTTTTCCATCCGGACACGCCGGCGGCAATGCCGCTGCTTTCGGATGTCGAGTTGCGGCCATCCATGCCCGACAGCCCGCAAAAACCGGTGCAAGTGGCGATGAACGACACGGCTGCGATACCGATGCCGGCGGCGCCGGCGGCAGTGTCCGAGGCCGAGCCGTCCGAGCCGATCAGCATGCTCGTCACGCGGCGCACGCTGCGCGAGACGGTGATCGACATCCAGATGCTTCTCAATCAGCTCGGCTTTGCCGCCGGCGATCCGGACGGGTTGCTCGGCCCGTCGACCGTGCAGGCGATCAAGACCTTCAAGACGCTGCGGCCGGCGGATTTTGCCGGAGACAGAAGCCTGGTCTCCGACACGCTTCTCAAGTCCGTCTATGCGGCCGCTGGCAAGGGCGAGCCGCCGAACGGCGTCATCATGGTGCGGCAAGCCTTCCAGCCGATCTTCGAAGCGCCGGTGACGATCGCCGATCCGGGCCTGGCGCTCGGCACGCATTTTCTGACCCTGCATGCAGTCGATGAAAGGGCCGGCACGGCGGACTGGCTCGGCGTGACGCTGGCGAATAATCTCTCCCGCGAGACGATGAAGCGGCTCGGGATCACCAATCAGGAAAGCTCGATCGTCATGGGCAAACCGATTGCCCGCTCACTCAGCCGCATCGTGATCCCAGAGGAGACCCGCCGCAGGATCGACGCGCTGATTGCGCCCGGCTCAACGCTGACGATCTCCGATACAGGCCTCGGCTCGGAGACCGGCGAAGGCACGGATTTCATCACAATTACCCGAGGGTGATCTCGATCAGCCGAGTGTAATTGCGATCACCTGAGTTGATCACACGAGTTCGACATCCACGACGCCGGGGGCGGCGCGAAGGGCCGCGGCGATCTCCGGCGTGATGCGGTATTTCTCCGCCAGCGCCACTTCCACCTCGCGTTTGCCCTCCTCCTTGATGACGATGAAGGATACCAGGCCGTCGCCCTTGGCATTCAGATGGCCGGCAACCATCCGCAGCGGCCCGGAATCGCGGACATAGACCCGCAGTGCCTTCTGCATCTGCAGCGACTTTTCCTCTAGCGACTGGATCGTCTGGATGCGCAGGCCGATGCCTTCCGGCCGCTCCTCGCCCGTCGCGGTCAGCAGGAATGATTTTCCCGACTCGAGCACGTCGCGATACTGGTTCAGCATCTCGGAAAATAGCACCGCCTCGAACTGGCCCGACGAATCCGAGAAGACGATGATGCCCATCTTGTTGCCGGTGCGGGTCTTGCGCTCCTGTTTAGAAATGACGGTGCCCGCAAGACGCGCATTGGCAGCACCCTGCTTGATGGCTTGGGAAAACTCGGCAAAGGTCTGCACGCGCATCTTCTGGAGGATGTTGTTGTAGGAATCGAGCGGGTGGGCTGTGAGATAGAAGCCCAGCACCTGGAATTCCTTCAGCAGCCGCTCGGAAGCGAGCCAGGGTGAATAGGGCGGCAAGGAGATCTTCTCCGGGCCTGAGTTCAGTGTACTGCCGAAAATGTCCGATTGGCCGCTGAGCTTGTTCTCCTGGGCGCGCTGGGCATAGCCGAGAATGCGGTCGAGGCCGGCTGCAAGCTGGGCGCGGTCCAGCGCAAAACAGTCGAAAGCGCCGGCATAGATCAGGCTTTCCAGCACACGGCGGTTCACCTGGCGCGGATCGATCCGCAAGCAGAAATCCTCGATACTGGCAAAGGGCTTGTCGCCGCGCACCTCGACGATGTGGTCGACGGCGGATTCGCCGACGCCCTTGAGGGCTGCAAGCGCGTAGTAGATCCGGTTGTCGCCGGTCTCGAACTGGCGGAAGGAGGTCTGGACGGAGGGCGCGATGACTTCGATACCCAGGCGCTTGGCATCCTGGCGGAAGTCGTTGACCTTTTCGGTGTTCGACATATCGAGCGTCATCGAGGCCGCGAGGAACTCGACCGGATAATGCGCCTTCATATAGGCCGTCTGGTAGGAGACGATGGCGTAGGCGGCCGCGTGCGATTTGTTGAAGCCGTAATTTGCGAACTTCGCGAGCAGTTCGAAGATGTTGTCGGCCTGCGGCTTGGACACGCCGTTCTTGACTGCGCCAACAACGAAACGTTCACGCTGCTGGTCCATTTCGGCCTTGATCTTCTTACCCATGGCGCGGCGCAGAAGATCGGCCTCACCGAGCGAATAGCCCGACAGGACCTGGGCGATCTGCATCACCTGCTCCTGGTATACGATGACGCCCTGGGTTTCCTTAAGGAGATGATCGATCATCGGATGGATCGATTCCAGCTCTTCGTCGCCGTGCTTGCGGGCATTGTAGGTCGGGATGTTTTCCATCGGACCCGGACGATAGAGGGCGACCAGCGCGATGATGTCCTCGATGCAGTCCGGCTTCATGCCGATCAGTGCCTTGCGCATGCCGGCACTTTCAACCTGGAACACGCCGACCGTTTCGCCGCGCGAGAGCATCTCATAGGTCTTCTTATCGTCGAGCGGGATCTTGGCAAGGTCGACCTCGATGCCGCGCTTCTTGCAGAAGTCAACGGCGACCTTGAGCACGGTCAGCGTTTTCAGGCCAAGAAAGTCGAATTTGACGAGGCCGGCCTGCTCCACCCACTTCATATTGAACTGGGTGACCGGCATGTCGGAGCGCGGGTCGCGATACATCGGCACCAGCTTCGACAGCGGGCGGTCGCCGATCACGATGCCGGCGGCATGGGTCGAGGCGTGGCGATAGAGGCCTTCGATCTTCTGGGCGATATCCAGAAGGCGGGCAACGACCGGTTCCTTGGCCGCCTCTTCCTGCAGCTTCGGTTCTTCCTCGATCGCCTTGGAGAGCGGGGTCGGATTGGCCGGATTGTTCGGTACGAGTTTGCAGATCTTGTCGACCTGGCCGTAGGGCATTTCCAGCACGCGACCGACGTCGCGCAGCGCGGCGCGCGCCTGCAGCGAACCGAAGGTAATGATCTGCGCCACCTGCTCGCGGCCATATTTGGCCTGGACGTAGCGGATCACCTCTTCGCGGCGATCCTGGCAAAAATCGATGTCGAAGTCCGGCATCGAGACGCGTTCCGGATTGAGGAAGCGTTCGAAGAGCAGCGAGAAGCGCAGCGGATCGACGTCGGTGATCGTCAGTGCATAGGCGACCAGCGAACCCGCGCCCGAACCACGGCCCGGGCCGACGGGAATATCATGTTGCTTGGCCCATTTGATGAAGTCGGCAACGATCAGGAAGTAACCCGGAAAGCGCATGCGCTCGATGACGCTGAGCTCGAAATCCAGCCGCTCGCGATAATCCTTCTCCTCGTAGCCCGGCGACATGCCGAGTGAAGAAAGCCGCATATCAAGCCCTTCGACCGCCTGGCGGCGCAATTCGCTCGCCTCGGCACGTTCGGCCTCCTCGGCATCATCGGTGGCGCCTGTGAAGCGTGGCAGGATCGGCTTTCGCGTCTTCAGCACGAAGGAGCAACGCCTGGCGATCTCGATCGTGTTTTCCAAGGCTTCCGGCAGATCGGCGAAGAGCTTGGCCATCTCGGCCCGGCTTTTCAGGTAATGATCCGGGGTCAGGCGAAAGCGGCTATCGTCCGAGACGATAGCATTGTGGGCCACCGCCATCAGCGCATCATGGGCGTCGTAATCGTCCCGCGTTGGGAAGAAGGCTTCGTTGGTTGCAACCAGCGGCAGGTCGTGGGCATAGGCGAGCCCGACGATCTTCTGCTCGTGCCGTTTGTCGTAGGTGCCATGCCGCTGCAACTCGACATAGAGCCTGTCGCCAAAGAGACGCTTCAGTGTGAGCAGCCGAGCTTCCGCCTGGGCGGAATGGCCTTCCTTGATTGCCACATCGACCGGCCCGGTCAGGGCGCCGGTCAACGCGATCAGCCCTTCCGTGCCGGCCTCTTCAAGCCATGAGGCGCTGATATGGACGGCCTGGTTGCTTTCGCCACCGAGATAGGCGCGGCTGACGAGATCGACGAGCCGTTCGTAGCCGGCATCCGTCGCAGCGAGAAGAACGATCGACGGCAGTTTGATCAGCGCCTGCTGGCCACCGCGCTTTTCCGTTTCCAGCCCGTCTTCCATATCAATCGAAAGCTGGCAGCCGATGATCGGCTGCAGGCCTTCGTCCATCGCCTTCTGGGAAAATTCCAGCGCGACAAACAGATTGTTGGTGTCGGTGATCGCGATCGCCGGCTGGCTGTCGCCGGTCGCTTTGTAGAGGATCTTCTTCAGCGGCAGGGCGCCCTCGAGAAGCGAATAGGCGGAATGGACCCTCAGGTGGACGAAGCCCGGCGTGCCGCCGATCGCCTCACCCGTTGAATCCTTTACCGTATCCGCCATGACATGCCTTCCCAATCGACCGAATGAATCGGACGCATTGTCGGCATAGAGGGAGATGATGTCCAGAAGAAGTCCCGCGTCCGAACCGCATGACTGCCATGCGATCCCCTGAAAACTTTAGATCGCCATGACGATGAGCGAGAAGCTGGCAACGAACATTGCGATGGAGGTGAATGCTGCGATATCACGGATCATGTCAGTCATTTGGCTCTCCTTACTCGTTATGTTTTTACTTTGTTCCATTTATGTTCGCATGTCAACAGGAATCTTTTCCTCATGGCTTGCGTTTAAAAATCTCGGTTCGCGGTGCGCCGAATCGGTTTTGCTTCGACGCCGGCGTTGCGCATGCCCGCGCGACCGGCTCTGCATTCAGACCAGAAAAGCACCGTCGCAGATCATCCGAAAGCCAAGACAACTCCCACAGGCGGCTGAGCGATTCCCGCTGATTTGTTCTTCTTATGTTCCGATTTCCTTGCTATATCGCTACCGGATGAGTCATGAGGAGACGGCAATGCTCGACGCCAGGATGCTGAACGAATTCATCGTAGAGGCCAAGGCCGCGACCTATGTCGGCGGTGGTGTGCCGCGCCTGCCCTGCAGGCCGGGTGCTCACGATATCGGGTACGATCGCGGCGACTGGCGCTATCTCGACAGCTATTTCGGCGGCACCGATTTTGCCGGACAAGAGGTGGTTTGGTTTGCCGACGAACCCGTCTGGGCGATGAATTATTTCGGCTGTGTCGTCGCGCCTGACCTCATCGAGGGCGGCGCGGCCGGGGCTGTGATCAAGGCGGCGCTTTCAACAATGTATCGCGAAGGCCGGTTTCTCGGCGGAATGGAATTCGAGCATGCGTTCGGCCGCTATATCGATCGTAGTGAAGGCGGCTGCGAGCGGTTCAGCGGCAGCGAATGCATCATGGTCGACGGCAGAAAGGCCTATGAGCTCGATTATCGCGGCGGCCTGATCATCCCGTGACCGCCGCTCAGAAATCGACGATCTTGCCGTCGGAGATCGTTACGCGCCGATCCATGCGGCGGGCGAGCTCGTGATTATGGGTGGCGATAAGGGCGGCAAGGCCGGATTGGCGCACCAGCGCCTCCAGCGCGTCGAAGACGTAGCTTGCCGTTTCCGGGTCGAGATTGCCTGTGGGCTCGTCGGCAAGCAGCAAGGTCGGCGCATTGGCGACGGCGCGGGCGATTGCAACGCGTTGCTGCTCGCCGCCGGATAGCTCGCCCGGGCGATGCGAGCCGCGATGGCCGATGCGCATGTAATCGAGAAGCTGGCCGGCCCGTTCGCCGGCTTCCTTCCAGGAAAGCCCGGCGATCAGCTGCGGCATCATGATGTTTTCGAGCGCCGAGAATTCCGGCAGCAGATGGTGGAACTGGTAGACGAAGCCGATCTCGTTGCGGCGGATCGCGGTGCGTTTCTCGTCGCTAAGGCCGTCACAGGCATGCCCGTTGATGTTGACTTCACCGCCGTCTGGATGCTCCAGCAGGCCGGCAACGTGCAGCAGTGTCGACTTGCCGGTGCCGGAGGGAGCGACGAGAGCGACGATCTCGCCCTTCGACATCGAAAAATCCGCGCCCTTCAGGATCGAGAGCAGCGTATTGCCCTGCCCGTAATGGCGCTCGACGCCGGTAAGCTTGAGAACGACGTTGCGTTTCATGAAGGCGGCATTCCTTATTCGTAGCGCAGAGCCTGCACCGGATCGAGCCTGGAGGCGCGCCAGGCCGGGAAAATGGTCGCAATGAAGGAGAGTGTCAGCGCCATGACGACGATCGACATCGTTTCGCTGAAATCCATTTCGGCCGGCAGCTGGCTGAGGAAATAGACCTGCGGATTGAAGAGAACGGTGCCTGATACCCAGGAGAAGAATTGGCGGACGGATTCGATGTTGACGCAGACGAGAACGCCGAGCAACACACCGCCAATGGTACCGACAATGCCGATCGCCGCCCCTGTCATGAAGAAGATGCGCATGATCGCGCCGGCGCTGGCGCCCATGGTGCGCAGAATGGCGATATCGCTGCCCTTGTCCTTCACCAGCATGATGAGGCCGGAGATGATGTTCAGCGCGGCCACGAGCACGATCAGCGTCAGGATCATGAACATGACGTTACGCTCGACCTGTAGCGCCGAGAAAAAGGTCTGGTTGCGCTGGCGCCAATCGGTGATGGCGATCTGACGGCCGGCCGCCGCCTCCACCTTGGGCCTCAGATTGTCGACATCGTCGGGCTTGTCGACGAAGAGTTCGATCGACTGAACCAATCCCTCGGCATTGAAATAGAGCTGCGCTTCCTCGAGCGGCATGAAGATGATCGAGGAGTCATATTCCGACATACCGATCTCGAAGAGGCCGGAGATTTTGTAGGACTTGATGCGCGGATTGACGCCCATCGGCGTGATGTCGCCTTCCGGCGACGTCAGCGTGATGAGATCGCCGACGCGGAGACCAAGCTGGTCTGCCATGCGGGTGCCGATCAGCACGCCCTGACCGGAGGCAAAGGCAACCATGTCGCCCGACTTGATGTTGTCAGAGATCGTTTTGAGCTTGGTCAGGTCTTCGGCGCGGGCGCCGCGTACCAGCGCACCGGTGCTGCCGCCAGCTTGGGCGGAAGCGAGCACCTGGCCTTCGACCAAAGGCAGCGCCATCTTGACGCCGGGCACACCGGCGAGCCTGCTGGCGAGGTCGGGATAATCGGTGAAGGGGCCGTCGACCGGCTGGACGATCATATGGCCGTTAATGCCGAGAATGCGCGAGACGAGTTCGGTGCGGAAGCCGTTCATGACGGCCATGACGATGATCAGCGTCGCAACGCCGAGCATGATGCCGACGAAGGAGAAGCCGGCGATCACCGATATGAAGGCCTCCTTTCGGCGGGCGCGCAGATAGCGCCACGCCACCAGGCGTTCGAAGGTGGAAAATGGCCTGCCAGCCGGACCCAAGCCGGATTTTGAACTCCGGTCCACTGCTGCCTCTGCCATTTCGCCTCCGTTTCCTTAAGCCACGAACCTGTTGATCGCCGCTTCGATGGTCATCGTTTCGCGGGCGCCAGTCTTGCGGTCCTTCACTTCAACTTCGCCGTTCGCGACCGCGCGCGGGCCGGCGATGATCTGGACGGGCACGCCGATCAGGTCGGCGGTCGCGAATTTCGTGCCGGCCCGATCGTCGGTATCGTCATAGAGCACATCCTTGCCGGCCTTGGTCAGCGCGGCATAGATCAGTTCGCATGTATCGTCGCAGGCCTGATCGCCCGCCTTCATGTTGATCACCACGATATCGAAGGGCGCGACCGAAGCCGGCCAGATGATTCCGTTGTCGTCATGCGATGCTTCGATGATGGCGGGAACAAGGCGTGTCGGGCCGATACCGTAGGAACCCATGTGAACGAAGTGTTCCTTGCCGTCAGGCCCCTGCACTTTCGCGCCCATCGGCTCGGAATATTTCGTGCCGAAATAGAAGATGTGGCCGACTTCGATTCCGCGCGCCGAAAGGCGATCGCCTTCGGGAACGGCGTTGAAAGCCGCCTCGTCATGCATTTCCGAGGTCGCGGCATAGAGCGAGGTCCACTTGTCGAAGATCGACTTCAGGCCCTCGACGCTGTCGAAATCCGTGTTCTCACCGGGAATGTCGAAATCGACGAAGTCCTTGTGGCAGAAAACCTCGGACTCGCCGGTATCGGCGAGGATGATGAATTCATGGCTGAGGTTGCCGCCGATCGGACCGGTATCGGCGCGCATCGGGATAGCGCGCAGGCCGAGCCGGTCGAATGTTCTGAGGTAGGCGGCGAACATCTTGTTGTAGGAATGCTCCGCCCCTTCGCGCGTCAGATCGAAGGAATAGGCGTCCTTCATCATGAACTCGCGCGAGCGCATGGTGCCGAAGCGCGGACGGATTTCGTCACGGAACTTCAGCTGGATGTGATAGAGATTGAGCGGCAGGTCCTTATAGGATTTGACGGAAGAGCGGAAAATATCCGTCACCATCTCCTCGTTCGTCGGGCCGTAGAGCATCGGCCGGTCCTGACGGTCCTTGATGCGCAGCATTTCCTTGCCATAGGCGTCGTAGCGGCCGCTTTCCTGCCAGAGCTCGGCCGACTGCAGGGTCGGCATGGAAAGCTCGATGGCGCCGGCGCGGTTCTGCTCCTGGCGGATAATGTTGTTGACCTTGTCCAGCACCTTCTTGCCCAACGGTAGCCAGGAATAGATGCCCTGCGACTGCTGTCGGATCATGCCGGCGCGCAGCATCAGCCGATGGGAGACGATTTCCGCCTCCTTGGGGTTTTCCTTGAGGATGGGCATGAAAAAGCGGGACAGACGCATGGCGGATTCCGAGCAGTTGAGATCCCGCCGGCGAGCGGAATCGAAGACAATTGTTAATGTCGGGAGCGTTCATAGCCGCTTCGCGGCAGGAAGGAAACCCGCAACGAACGTTGGCAACCTCCCCGAAGCGCATGTTCGCACCCGCAATATGAAAGGGCGTGAAAAAGCGCGTGTTTATAAGGACTTGAACGAAAATCTTGTCAACAGAAAAATTTTGCTAGGGTGTAGCAAAAATGCAAAAAAAGGTAATGACAAAGCCCAATGTTTGAGCTAGCTTTAGCTTACAAAACAGGCAGGGAAGTTAATTCTTGCCAAATTCGCGGTCAAGTCTTGGGAGGATCAGATCTTAGGCGCGCTCGTCGCAGCCCCGGCAACGGTTACAGATCACGCGATACTTAAAACAAGGCTTTTAGCCTTGTTTTTTTTTGGTTTTTTGGCTTCCATCTCATTCGAAAAACAAGCTGCCTTCCGTAAGGGGATGGGCCTTGTTCCGTTAGGCAAGCTCTTTGCCGCAAAAGCGTGACGCCAGTATGACAGAATTCGGCGTAGCGAATTTACATCTGCCCAAAGTTTGAGCAAAAGCTACCTCTTAGTAGAAGCTCGGCCCGAGTTGTGGAAGGGCATCGAAGCCCCAGCCGAAATAGGTGTCGGAAACATACCAGAGGCCGTAGATTGCAGCCGAAATCAGCGTCGTCAGCGAAAAGACGAAAGCCGCGCGAAACCGGGTGGGCGCGCTCGGAACGGTGCCAAGCACGATGTCATTATCCTCGGCCTGGGTGCGCAGCCCGATCGGCAGGACCGCAAAAAGCGTGAGCCACCAGATAATGAAATAGACGGCAAATCCCTGGAGAAAAATCTGAAGCATCATGTTTTCCGTTAATGCCACATCGGCACTTCCGCGTCCTTATACGGCGGAACGGCGGACAACTCAAAGCCGGCGGGAGGTTTAGCCCCTTTTGGGTCACTCTGCCGCAGCCCGGTTCAGGCCTGTTCGAGCTCGATCAGCGTGCCGAAGAAATCCTTCGGATGAAGAAACAGCACCGGCTTGCCATGCGCACCGGTCTTCGGCTGGCCGTCACCGAGCACCCTTGCGCCCGCCTCGACCAGCCGGTCGCGGGCGAGAAGGATGTCGTCCACCTCGTAGCAGATATGGTGCATGCCCCCCGACGGGTTCTTTTCGAGGAAGGCCGCGATCGGGGAGGTGTCACCCAGTGGCTGCAGCAATTCGACCTTGGTGTTCGGCAATTCGACGAAAACGACGGTAACGCCGTGCTCCGGCAAAGCCTGTGGCTGCGACACCGCAGCTCCCAGCGTATCGCGATAGGCCGCCGTCGCCGCGGCAAGGTCGGGAACCGCGATGGCGATATGGTTCACCCGGCCGAGCATGGTCAGACCTTGGTGACAAACGCGGTGACTACAGGCTTCTTGCCCCAAGCCTGGTTCGCGGCCGCACGAACGGCGCGGCGCACGGCCTCCTGCAGCATGTCGAGATCCTTGCGGCGGGCGCGCGGAATGCTTTCGATGGCACCGATGGCCGCATCGTAAAGCGTATCCTCCATCTCGTCGCCCTCGTCGTCATAGACCGGCAGGCCGATCGAAACGAGATCGGGATCGCCGATGATGTCGTAGCGGGCGTCGAGCACGACGCTCACCGCGACATGGCCGACATAGGAGAGCTTCTTGCGCTCGCCGATACCCATCTCGTCAAAATCGCCGATCAGCGTGCCGTCCTTGTAGATGCGGCCATGCGGCGCCTCGCCGATCACCTCGACCGGCCCGGGAGCCAGCCGCAGGATGTCGCCGTTGCGCACGCGCGGCACGATCGCGATGCCGGATTGTTCGGCAAGTTCCTTATGGGCCGTCAGATGCGTCGCCTCGCCGTGCACGGGAACCACGACCTTCGGCCGTGTCCACTCGTACATTCGCTGCAACTCGTTGCGGCGCGGATGGCCGGAAACGTGGACCAGCGCCTCGGTATCCGTGATGATATGTACACCCTGCTCGACGAGACCGTTCTTGATGTCCTGGATCGCCTTCTCGTTGCCGGGAATAGCGCGCGAGGAAAACACCACGATATCGCCCGCGGCAAAGGCCACGTTGCGCATCTCGTCGCGGGAGAGCTTGGCAAGGGCTGCCCGCGGCTCGCCCTGGCTGCCCGTCAGGATGACGACGACCTTGTCGCGCGGGATATAGCCGTATTCCTCCTCGGAGATGAAGGGCTTCACCCCTTCCATCAGGCCGATATCCTGGGCGACGTCGACGACGCGCTTCAGCGAGCTGCCGAGCAGCAGCACTTCGCGGCCGGCTGCCTCGGCCGCCTCGGCCACGGTCCGGATACGCCCGACATTCGACGAGAAGGTGGTGATCGCCACCCTGCCCTCGGCATCCTCGATAATCTTGCGCAGACTTTCCGACACATCCTTCTCGGAGGGCGAAACACCGTCGCGCAGCGCATTGGTGGAATCGCACATCAGCGCCAGCACGCCCTCATCGCCGAGCTGGCGGAAACGTGTTTCGTCGGTCAGGGGACCGAGCGAAGGCTCATGGTCGATCTTCCAGTCGCCGGTATGGATGACATTGCCGACCGGTGTGCGGATCATCAGGGACATCGGCTCAGGGATCGAATGGTTGACGGCCACACCTTCGATGCTGAAGGGGCCCACATTAATCCTATCGCCCGCTTTGAACGGCGTCACCGGCACTTCGGCTGTTGTAGCCTTCTCGAAATTGCGCTTGGCTTCGAGCAGACCTGATGTAAAGCCGGAGGCATAAACCGGCACGTTGAGCCCGGGCCAGAGATCGGCGAGCGCCCCGTAATGATCTTCATGCGCATGGGTGATGATGATCGCCTTGAGGTTCTTGCGTTCGCTGGCGAGGAAACGGATATCGGGCAGCACGAGATCGACGCCCGGCAGGTCGGGTCCTGGAAACGTAACGCCGCAATCGACCATGATCCACTGGCGATGCTCGGGCGGGCCGTAGCCATAAAGAGCGAGATTCATGCCAATCTCGCCAACGCCGCCCAGAGGCAGGAAAACCAATTCGTCCTGTTTCGCCATAATTTTCGTTTTTTCCGCTATCCAAAAAACACATCGCCGGCAGCAATGGACATTATCCTGCCAGCGCCGGTATCGAGCATCAACAAGCCATTATCATCAATTCCGGCGAATTGTCCGGAAATCGACCGGTCCGGTAAATTGACCGTGATCTTTTCGCCGACGCCGCAAGCGATCTCGCGCCAGCGCGCTGTGATCTCGCCGACACCGCGGCCCTGATCCCATATATCAAGCACATCCGCCATCGCGGCGAAGAGGTGGGCGAAGAGCTCCTCCGGCGATGCCGCCGCCCCCTGCTGACGCAGGCAGGTGACGGGATAGAGCGGATTGTCAGGCATCTCCGAGATATTGATGCCGATGCCGACGATCAACGCATAGCGCCCGTCCGGCAACCCCTCGCCTTCGACGAGAATGCCGCAGGTCTTCTTTCTGCCGATCAGAATATCGTTCGGCCATTTGACCTCGAGTGGCTCGGCGCCCGGCGGCAGCACCCTGCGGATCGCCTGGTGCACGGCCACGGCAACCGCCAGCGGCAGCGAGCCAAGGCGCTCCATCGGCGCCGGGTCAATCAGGAGAAGAGAGGCGTAGAGATTGCCGCGCTCGGAAACCCAGAGCCTGCCGCGGCGACCGCGACCGCCGGTCTGTCTTTCAGCGGTCACCCAGAGGTTGCCGCCATCCCCCGCCCGAGCCCGGGCGAGGCATTCGCTGTTGGTGGACGATGTTTCCGACAGAGCATCGTGCCTGAAATCGCCGAGCGATATCCGGCGCCGTCCGTCGGAAGCCATCAAAAGAGCGTCGCTGCGGCAAGCTCGGCCGCGCCGCCGATCGGGCCGCCGATGAGGACATAGGCGGTGACGAAGAGACCGGAGAGGCCGAAGACCAGACGCAACGCGCCAGAGACACGGGCGAATTCGCCGGTCGCTTCATCGAACCACATCAGCTTGATGACACGCAGATAGTAGTAAGCGCCGACGACCGAGGCGAGAACGCCGATGATGGCGAGCGCATAGAGCTTGGCTTCGATGGCGGCGACGAAGACGAAGTACTTCGCGAAGAAGCCGGCAAGCGGCGGGATGCCGGCGAGCGAGAACATCAGCGCCGTCAGTACCACGGCCATGAACGGGTTCGTTGTGAAAAGACCAGCGAGATCGTTGACCTCCTCGACGACGGTGCCGTCCTTGCGGCGCATCGACATGATGATCGCAAAGGTGCCTAGCGTCATGACCATATAGATGACCATGTAAAGCATGACACCGGTAACGCCGGTCTGGTTGCCGGCTGCAAGGCCGACCAGCGCGTAGCCCATATGGCCGATCGAGGAATAGGCCATCAGTCGCTTGATGTTCTTCTGTCCGATCGCGGCAAACGAGCCGAGCAGCATCGAGGCGATCGAGATGAAGACGACGACCTGCTGCCAGTCCGCCAGAACCGGGTGGAAGGCGGTGATGACGATGCGGGTCATCATCGCCATTGCGGCAACCTTGGGCGCAGCAGCAAGGAAAGCGGTGACCGGCGTCGGTGCGCCTTCGTAAACATCCGGCGTCCACATGTGGAAGGGAACGGCCGAGATCTTGAAGGCGATGCCTGCGAGGATAAAGACCAGACCGAAGACGAGGCCGAGCGAACGCGTGCCTTCTACGGTCAGCGCCTGGGCGATCTCGGAGAAGTGGGTGTGGCCGGTAAAGCCGTAGACCAGCGACATGCCATAGAGCAGCATGCCGGAAGAGAGTGCGCCGAGAACGAAATATTTCAGACCGGCTTCGGTCGACTTCAGGCTGTCGCGATTGATCGCGGCGACGACGTAGAGTGCCAGCGACTGCAGTTCCAGCGCGAGATAGAGCGAGATCAGGTCGTTGGCCGAGATCATCAGCAGGATGCCGAGGGTCGCAAGCACCAGGAGAACCGGGAATTCGAACTTGTCGAGTTGGTTTTCCCTAGCGTGACCCATCGTCATGAACAGGGCGACCAGCGAACCGGTGAGCGCGACCAGCTTCATGAAGCGCGAGAAGCCGTCGGCCATGTAGACGCCGCCATAGGCAAGGCCTTCCGCAGGCACGAAGAGCAGCCACAGACCCGAGGCCAGGAGCAGGACGATGGCGAGACCGGTAACGACGGGGCCTGACCGCTCGCCCGAGAAGACGCCGACCATCAACAGGACAAGGGCGCCGACCGCGAGGATAAGCTCCGGCGCGGAAAGATGCAGACTGAGGAGAATTGTTTCAGCGGTCATGTCCGATAAGTCCCGTCATCAATTCATAGACAGCGCAATATTTTGCGCTGCGTGCACGGCGGCCGTGTAGTTGTTGACCAGCAGATCCACCGAGGCGGCCGTCGCATCGAAGACCGGAGCGGGGTAAACGCCGAAGAAGATGGTGAGCGCGACCAGCGGATAGAGGATCAGTTGCTCGCGTGGCGAAAGATCGAGCAACGCCTTCAGCTTTTCCTTCTCCAGCGCGCCGAAGATCACCCGGCGGTAAAGCCAGAGCGCGTAGGCGGCCGAGAGGATGACGCCGGTGGCGGCAAAGAGCGCGACCCAGGTATTGACCCGGAAGACGCCGATCAGCGTCAGGAATTCGCCGATGAAGCCCGACGTGCCGGGAAGCCCGACATTGGCCATGGTGAAGACCATCATCGCGACGGCATATTTCGGCATGTTGTTGACGAGGCCGCCATAGGCGTTGATCTCGCGAGTGTGGGTGCGGTCGTAGACGACGCCGACGCAGAGGAAGAGCGCGCCGGAGACGATGCCGTGCGACAGCATCTGGAAGATCGAACCCTGAACGCCCTGCATGTTGGCGGCAAAGATGCCCATGGTCACGTAGCCCATGTGCGCTACGGAGGAATAGGCGATCAGCTTCTTGATGTCGTCCTGCATCATCGCCACCAGGGAGGTGTAGATGATGGCGATGACGGACATGGCGAAGACGAGCGGCGCGAAATAATCGGACGCGACCGGGAACATGCCGAGCGAGAAGCGGATGAGGCCATAGCCGCCGAGCTTCAGGAGCACGCCGGCCAGGATCACCGAACCTGCCGTCGGCGCCTGAACGTGGGCGTCCGGAAGCCAGGTATGGACCGGCCACATCGGCATCTTCACAGCGAAGGAGGCGAAGAAGGCAAGCCATAACCAGGTCTGCAGCGCCGGCGGGAACTTGTAAGCGAGCAGCGCGGTAATGTCGGTCGTGCCGGCCTGCCAGTACATCGCCATAATGGCGAGCAGCATCAGAACCGAGCCGAGCAGCGTGTAGAGAAAGAACTTGTAGCTTGCATAGACGCGGTCCTTGCCGCCCCAGACGCCGATGATCAGGAACATCGGAATGAGGCCCGCTTCGAAGAAGACGTAGAAGAGCACGATATCGAGCGAGACGAAGACGCCGATCATCATCGTTTCCAAGATGAGGAAGGCGATCATATATTCCTTCAGGCGCTTCTCGATCGAGAGCCAGCTCGCCAGCACGCAGAAGGGCATGAGGAAGGTCGAGAGGATGACGAACAGCATCGAGATGCCATCGACGCCGACATGGTAGCCGATGCCGGTGCCGAGCCAGTCACGCTTCTCGAGCATCTGGAAGCCCGGGTTCGCATTGTCGAAGCCGGTCCAGATGAAGAGCGAAACGACGAAGGTAAAGACGGTGGTGATCAGCGAGATCCACAGCACGTTCTTCCGGCCGGCTTCGCTCTCGCCGTTCATCAGCAACAGGAGCACGACGCCGACGAGCGGCAGGAAGGTGACCGTTGAAAGAATGGGCCAATCGGTCATCAGAAGGAACTCCCGAGCATCATCCAGGTAACAAGCGCCGCAATGCCGATCAGCATGGCGAAGGCATAGTGATAGAGGTAACCGGTCTGCAGGCGGACCACGCGATCGGTGACGGCGACGACGCGGGCGGCGACGCCGTTCGGGCCGTAGGTATCGATGACGCCGACGTCACCCTTCTTCCACAGGAAGCGACCGAGAGCCCTTGCAGTGCGGACGAAGAGGAAGTCGTAAAGCTCGTCGAAGTACCACTTGTTCAGCAGGAACTGGTAGAGCACGCGGTGCTGCTGCGCGAGGATGCGCGGCGTCTGCGGCGAGCGGATATACATATACCAGGCGGTGACGAAGCCGAGCACCATGGCGATGAAGGGGCTCAGGCCCACGAGCGCCGGAACATGGTGGAACTGCTCGACGAGCTCGTTCTCGGCGCCGGTGAAGAGCGCGCCCTTCCAGAACTCGGCATATTCCTCGCCGTAGAAGCGTCCTTCGAAGAAATAGCCCGCAAGCACTGCACCGATCGCAAGGAGATAGAGCGGCACCAGCATGACCTGCGGCGACTCGTGGACGTGGTGCATGACCTCATGCGAGGCGCGCGGCTTGCCGAAGAAGGTCATGAAGATCAGGCGCCAGGAATAGAAGCTCGTAAACAGAGCCGCGATGACCAGCAGCGAGAAGGCGAAGCCCGAAACCGGCGAATGCGATGCGTAGGTCGCCTCGATGATCACGTCCTTGGAGAAGAAGCCGGCAAAGCCGATCGGCGTAAAGGGAATGCCGACGCCGGTAATCGCAAGCGTGCCGATGATCATCATACGGAACGTCCACTTAATGTGCGGACGCAGGCCGCCCATATAGCGCATGTCCTGCTCGCCATCGACAGCGTGGATGACCGAGCCGGCGCAGAGGAAGAGCAGCGCCTTGAAAAAGGCATGCGTGAAGAGATGGAAGATCGCCGCGCCATAGGCCCCTACCCCGAGCGCCACGAACATGTAGCCGAGCTGCGAGCAGGTGGAATAGGCGATGACGCGCTTGATGTCGTTCTGCACCAGGCCAACGGTCGCCGCGAAGAAGGCGGTGATCGCGCCGATCACGGTGACGACGACGAGGGCGTCCGGCGACAGTTCGAAGAGCGGCGACATACGGGCGACGAGGAAGACGCCGGCGGTGACCATGGTGGCGGCATGGATGAGCGCCGAGACCGGGGTCGGGCCTTCCATGGCGTCAGGCAGCCAGGTGTGGAGCAGGAACTGCGCCGACTTGCCCATCGCGCCCATGAAGAGCAGCAGGCAGATGCCGGTCAGCGCGTGCGCCTTGTCGAGCTGCATGCCGAAGAGGTTGAGGATCACCTCGCTCGCCTCGCTGCCGCCTTCATGCGGGGCGAAGTTCGAAGCATTGGCGAAGATCGTGTCGAGATTGATCGAGCCGAACAGCACGAAGACGCCGGCAATGCCGAGCACGAAGCCGAAGTCGCCCACACGGTTGACGATGAAGGCCTTCATCGCCGCAGCCGTCGCGGACGGCTTCTTGTACCAGAAGCCGATCAAGAGATAGGAGGCGAGACCGACGCCTTCCCAGCCGAAGAACATC
The DNA here is from genome assembly GCF_003938655.1 of Rhizobium pisi. Taxonomy (GTDB): domain Bacteria; phylum Pseudomonadota; class Alphaproteobacteria; order Rhizobiales; family Rhizobiaceae; genus Rhizobium; species Rhizobium pisi. Next base: position 39,798 of record NZ_RJJT01000024.1, on the reverse strand, counting down.
TGGCCGAGATTGTCCGAGGTCACCAGCATCAGCATGGCGAAGGTGAAGAGCGAGAGATAAGCGAAAAAGCGCGGGCGATGCGGATCGGTGTGCATGTAGCCGATCGAATAGACATGCACCAGCGTCGAGACCGTATTGACGACGATCAGCATGACCGAGGTCAGCGTATCCACGCGCAGCGACCAGGAGACGTCAATGCCGCCGGACTGGATCCAGCGCAGCACCTCGACCTTGATCGGACCGCCTTCGAGGTGGCCCATGCCGACGTTGAAGAAAACGATCCAGGACAGGATGGCCGCAATGATCATCAGGCCGCTGGTGACATATTCCGAAGCCTTGGCGCCGATCGCGCGGCCGAACAGGCCGGCGATGATCGCGCCGATCAAGGGAAGAAAGACGATAGCCTTATAGAGGAACATGAGCCACTCAGCCCTTCATCATATTGACGTCTTCGACCGCGATCGAGCCGCGGTTGCGGTAGAAGACAACGAGAATTGCAAGACCGATCGCCGCCTCGGCAGCCGCGACCGTCAGGATGAACAGCGCGAAGACCTGGCCGACGATGTCGTTCAGGAAGGAGGAGAAGGCGACCATGTTGATGTTGACGGCAAGCAGGATCAGTTCGATCGACATCAGGATGACGATGACGTTCTTCCGGTTCAGGAAGATACCGAAGACGCCGAGCGTGAAGAGGATGGCGCTGACCGTCAGGTAATGGGAAAGTCCGATGACCATGTTCTTTGTTCCTTGACCTGCCTTTAGACGCCCTGCCCGGGCTTGACCGAAACCACCTCGACGGCGGTGGCGGGCGTGCGGGCAACCTGTCTGGAAATATTCTGCCGCTTGATGTTGGTGCGGTGCCTCAGCGTCAGAACGATCGCGCCGATCATGGCTACCAGGAGCACCAGGCCGGCGATCTGGAAGAAGTAGACGTAGTTGGTGTAGAGAACGTCGCCGAGAGCGGCCGTATTCGTGCGCTCGCTGAGCGCCGGGATCGGCATGGCAACGGTCTTTGCGATCTCAGGCGAGATGACGCTGCCGCCGATGACGACGATCAGCTCGGCTGCGAGGATGACCCCGATCAGGCCGCCGATGGGCGCATATTCGAGAACACCGGCGCGAAGCTCGGTGAAGTCGATGTCGAGCATCATCACCACGAAGAGGAAGAGAACCGCGACGGCACCGACATAGACGACGAGCAGGATCATCGCCAGGAATTCGGCGCCGAGCAGCAGGAAGAGGCCGGCGGCATTGAAGAACACCAGGATCAGGAACAGAACCGAGTGAACCGGGTTCTTCGCCCAGATAACCATGAACGCCGACGCCACCGCGACAAAGGCGAAAAGATAGAAAAATAGAGCCTGCAGACCCATGTTGGTGCCTTTTTCATCTTCCCCCGGGCAGCCGGGAGTTTCCCTGCCCGATAGAGCTTTTCACGGCGCTAACCGGCAAAGCTCCTGTGCATATTGACCGCGACGCCTAGGCGCTCTCGCGGCATTTCAAAATCTCAATCAGCGGTACGGCGAGTCGATCGCGATGTTGCGTGCGATTTCGCGCTCCCATCGGTCTCCGTTATCCAGAAGCCGCGCCTTGTCGAAATAGAGTTCTTCGCGAGTTTCAGTCGCAAATTCGAAATTCGGCCCTTCGACGATCGCGTCCACCGGGCAGGCTTCCTGGCAGAAGCCGCAATAGATGCACTTCACCATGTCGATGTCGTAACGCACCGTGCGGCGCGTGCCGTCGTTGCGGCGCGGACCGGCCTCGATGGTGATCGCCTGGGCAGGACAGATCGCCTCGCAGAGCTTGCAGGCGATGCAGCGTTCCTCGCCGTTCGGGTAACGGCGCAACGCATGCTCGCCGCGGAAACGCGGAGAAACCGGCCCCTTTTCGAAGGGATAGTTGATCGTCGCCTTCTGGCGGAAGAAATAACGCATCGACAAGAAGAAGGCGCCGACGAATTCCTTGAGAAACAGCGAGTTGATGGAGCTGGACAAGCTTGCCATCTTCAACCTCCAATTTTGCCGGAAACGAGAGCGGACATGATCATGCCCAACCCATCAGTTTCAGCACGAATGCAACGATGACGACCATGGCGAGCGACAGCGGCAGGAAAACCTTCCAGCCGAGGCGCATGAGCTGGTCGTAGCGGTAGCGCGGAACGAAAGCCTTGACCATCGCGAACATGAAGAACACCAGGCAGGCCTTCAGTGTGAACCAGATGATGCCCGGAACCCAGTTGAGGATCCAGATATCGACCGGAGGCAGCCAGCCGCCCAGGAAGAGGATCGTCGTCAGCGCGCACATCAGGCAGACGGCCGCATATTCGCCCAGCATGAACATCATGTATGGCGAGGAGCCGTATTCGACCATGAAGCCGGCGACGAGTTCCGATTCGGCTTCCGGAAGGTCGAAGGGCGGACGGTTCGTCTCGGCGAGCGCCGAAATGAAGAAGACGATGAACATCGGGAAGAGCGACAGCCAATGCCAGTCGAGGAACGACGCCGGCAGGCCGAGCATGGTGCCGAGGCCGGTATGCTGCGCATTGACGATATCGGTCAGGTTCAGCGAACCGACGCAGAGAAGCACGGTGACGATGACGAAGCCGATCGAGACTTCATAGGACACCATCTGCGCGGCCGAACGCAGCGCGCCGAGGAACGGATACTTCGAGTTCGAAGCCCAGCCGCCCATGATGATGCCGTAAACTTCGAGCGACGAGATCGCGAAGATATAGAGGATACCGACATTGATGTTGGCGATCACCCATCCGTCGGCGAGCGGCACGACCGCCCAGGTGGAGAGCGCCAGAAGCACTGTTACCAGCGGGGCAAGCAGGAAGACAGCCTTGTTGGCGCCAGCCGGAATGATCGGCTCCTTGAAGACGAACTTCAGAAGGTCGGCGAAGGACTGGAACAGGCCGAAGGGACCGACGACGTTCGGGCCGCGGCGCAGCTGCACTGCCGCCCAGATCTTGCGGTCGGCGAGCAGCACGTAGGCGATGAAGACGAGCAGGCAGACGAGAAGCAGCAGCGACTGACCGATCATGATGATCGCCGGCCAGACATAGGTTGAAAAGAAAGAATCCATAGTCCCCTGCCCTTACTCTGCCGCGACTTTGAAGTTGTTGCGGGCCAATGCCGAGCACTCGGCCATGACAGCCGAGGCGCGCGCTATCGGGTTCGTCAAATAGAAGTCTTTCACCGGCGACGCAAACCCTGACTTGTTCATCTTGCCGGCTTTTTTCGCGACTGCGGCAATTTGGGCGCTATCGGTTTCGGCGATCTCGTCGATGGCGGCGAAATGCGGGAAAGCGGCATAGAGCCTTGCGCGCAATTCGCTCAGCGAATCGAACGGAAGCTTCTTGCCGAGCACGTCGGAAAGAGCGCGGATGATCGCCCAGTCCTCGCGGGCATCGCCCGGCGCAAAGCCTGCGCGGTTGCCCATCTGAACGCGGCCTTCGGTGTTGACCCAGGTGCCGGACTTTTCGGTGTAAGCTGCGGCCGGCAAGATGACGTCGGCGTGGTGCGCGCCGTTGTCGCCATGCGAACCGATATAGACGGTGAGCTTGGCCTTCTTGGCGGTAAAATCGAGTTCGTCGGCGCCGAGCAGGAAGAGCACGTCCATCGCCGTCAGCATCTCGGCGGCATTGACGCCCTTGGCGCCCGGCACGAAGCCGAGGTCGAGGCCGCCGACGCGCGAGGCAGCGGTGTGAAGGACAGCAAAACCGTTCCAGCCTTCAACGACCGCGCCGACCGAACCGGCAAGCTTGGCAGCGCTTGCGAGAACGCCGGCGCCGTCGGTGCGCGACAGCGCGCCCTGGCCGATGATGATCATAGGCTTTGCCGCATTCTTCAGGACATCCGCGAAGCCGTGGGTGCCGTCGACCAGATCCTTCAATGTGTCGGGACCGCCGCCGAGGTAATCATAGCTGTAGCGCAGCTCGCCCGGCTCACCGATCACGCCGATCGGGAACTTGCCGCGGCGCCAGCGCTTGCGGATGCGGGCGTTGAGGATCGCCGCTTCGAAGCGCGGATTGGCGCCGATGATCAGCAGTGCGTCTGCCTGGTCGATGCCTGCGATGGTCGGGTTGAAGAGGTAGCTCGCACGGCCAAGCGACGGATCGAGTGCCGTCCCATCCTGGCGACAGTCGAGGTTCTCCGAGCCCAGCGACTTCACCAGCTCCGAGAGCGCATACATTTCCTCGACGGAAGCGAGATCGCCTGATATCGCGCCGATCCTGTCGCCGGAGGTGGCGCTGACGGCTGCCTTGATGGCAGCGAAGGCCTCCGCCCAGGTGGCGGGCTGCAGGCGACCGTCGCGGCGGACATAGGGCCGGTCGAGGCGCTGGGTCTTCAGGCCGTCCCAGATGAAACGGCTCTTGTCGGAGATCCACTCCTCGTTGATCGCTTCGTTGACGCGCGGCAGGATGCGCATGACCTCGCGGCCACGGGTGTCGACGCGGATCGCCGAACCGACGGCATCCATGACGTCGATCGATTCGGTCTTGTTCAATTCCCAGGGACGCGCGGTGAAGGCGAAGGGCTTGGAGGTGAGCGCGCCGACCGGGCAAAGATCGACAACGTTACCCTGCAGCTCGGAGGTCATCGCCTGCTCGAGATAGGTGGTGATCTCGGCATCTTCGCCACGGCCGATCAGGCCGAGTTCGGAAATGCCGGCAACTTCTGTGGTGAAGCGGACGCAACGCGTGCAATGGATGCAGCGGTTCATCACTGTCTTGACGAGCGGGCCGATATACTTGTCCTCGACGGCGCGCTTGTCTTCCTGATAGCGCGAGGTGTCGATGCCGAAGGTCATCGCCTGGTCCTGCAGGTCGCATTCGCCGCCCTGGTCGCAGATCGGGCAATCGAGCGGATGGTTGATGAGCAGAAATTCCATCACCCCTTCGCGGGCCTTCTTGACCATCGGCGTATTGGTGAAGACCTCCGGCAGTTCGCCGTTCGGGCCGCCGCGAATGTCGCGAACGCTCATGGCGCAGGAGGCCTGCGGCTTCGGCGGGCCGCCCTTCACTTCGACGAGGCACATGCGGCAGTTACCGGCAACGGACAGGCGCTCGTGGAAGCAGAAGCGCGGAACCTCGGCGCCAGCGTCTTCACACGCCTGCAACAGCGTGAAATGATCCGGAACTTCGATCTCGTTTCCGTCAATCTTCAGTTTTGCCATCGTCGCTCAGTCCTGTTTCCCGTTTGCCTGAAGACGGCAAACAAACCTATTTTTGCAACATCATCATTGCCAAGCCGGATCTTTCGTCCTGCCGACAGCTGATGTCGCCGAAATTCTCTGTCGCGCGTTCCAGACCCGGAACCCGCTCGGCATCTGCAGCTTGAGGCCCCCGCCCGTACGCCGATCTGCCCATCTTTCCGGCCGCTTGATACGGCCGGACACTTTATCATTTCTTCCTGCGACCCCGCGTCGCGAGAATTTTTGCCTGGCCGGGCCAGTCGTCACGTCCGATACGGCCGTTGAAACCGAGTTCGGCGTCGAGCCGAGCAATTTCCTCGTCGCTCCAGCCGGCGATCTCGGCAAAACTGCGAATGCCCTTGGCGTTCAACACCTGCTCAAGCTTCGGGCCGATGCCGGCGATCAGCTTCAGATCGTCAGCCTTCGCCGTCCGCGTCACCGGCTTCGCTTTTGCGGCCGGCACCGGCTTGGCGGCGGGCATCGGCGCGCTGACCGGCGCAACGATCGTCAGTTTTGGCTTTGCCTTCCTCTCGACAACCGGCTTGCTCTCAGGCGCCGGCTTCTCGACAGCCTTGACGGCCGGGCGAATATTCTCCGGCCGAACATCGACGTTGGCCGTCGGCTCGTCCGGCGGCGTATCATCGAGAGCGGCGGCGAGCTTGCCTGTGGTTTCCAGGGCGCTCTGGAAGGCGCCGAAGAAGGCGCCCGCCATTTGGGTCGAGAGACCAACACCAATCGCGGTTGCGGCGGCAAAAGCTGCAGCGGGATGCGCCATCAGCGGATGCACCGGCATCGCCCGTGCATTTTCCAGCATCTCGGCGGCAAGCCGGCCGAAGCCGGCCGCGAAATCGGCAGCCTCTTCCTTCTTCCTGCCATCAGATGCCTTGTCCACCATGATTACTCAGCCGCCTCCAGAACCGCGCCGTGATCGAGCGCGCTTGCCGTATACTGGTCGATGCGCTTTTCGATCTCGGGGCGGAAGTTACGGATCAGACCCTGCACCGGCCATGCGGCGGCGTCGCCGAGCGCACAGATGGTGTGGCCTTCGATCTGCTTCGTCACCTGGAACAGCATGTCGATTTCGCGCTTCTGGGCATTGCCCTTGGCCATGCGCTCCATCACGCGCCACATCCAGCCCGTGCCTTCGCGGCAGGGCGTGCACTGGCCGCAGCTCTCGTGCTTGAAGAAGGCCGAGATACGGGCAATTGCCTTGATAACGTCGGTGGACTTGTCCATGACGATTGCGGCGGCCGTGCCGAAGGAGGAGCCGACGCCGCGCAGGCCGTCGAAATCCATCGGGCAGTCGATAATGTCCTTGGCCGGAACGATCGGGCAGGATGCGCCGCCCGGAATGACGGCGAGCAGGTTGTCCCAGCCGCCGCGGATGCCGCCGGCGTGGCGATCGACCAGCTCGCGGAAGGTGATGCCCATTTCCTCTTCGACCGTGCACGGCTTGTTGACGTGGCCGGAGAGCATGAACAGCTTGGTGCCGACATTGTTCGGGCGACCGATGGCCGAGAACCAGCCGGCGCCGCGGCGCAGGATCGTCGGTGCAACAGCAATCGATTCGACGTTGTTGACCGTCGTCGGGCAGCCGTAGAGACCCATATTGGCCGGGAATGGCGGCTTCAGGCGCGGCTGGCCCTTCTTGCCTTCGAGGCTTTCGAGCAGCGCGGTTTCTTCGCCGCAAATATAGGCGCCGGCGCCGTGATGGACGTAGATGTCCATGTCCCAGCCGAGCTTGTTGTTCTTGCCGAGCAGACCGTAATCATAGCACTCGTCGATCGCCGCCTGCAGCGCTTCGCGCTCTCTTATATATTCGCCGCGCACGTAGATGTAAGCCGCATTGGCGCCCATGGCGAAGCTTGCGATGACGCAGCCTTCGATCAGCGTATGCGGATCGTGGCGCATGATGTCGCGGTCCTTGCAGGTACCGGGCTCGGATTCGTCGGCGTTGACGACGAGATAATGCGGGCGGCCGTCGCTTTCCTTCGGCATGAAGGACCATTTGAGACCGGTGGGGAAGCCGGCGCCACCGCGACCGCGAAGGCCGGATGCCTTCATCTCGTTGATGATCCAGTCGCGGCCTTTTTCGAGGATGTGCTTGGTGCCGTCCCAGTGGCCGCGGCTCATCGCGCCCTTCAGGGATTTGTCCTTGAGGCCGTAGATGTTGGTAAAGATGCGGTCTTTATCTTGTAACATGCTTCACCTCTTACCGCGGCTTCTTGCCGAAGACCTTGATATATTCCGCTTCACCGCCCTTGGCGAGCGCCTTGGCCTGCTTGACCCAGTCGTCTCGCTCGATGCGGCCGCGGAAATTCAGGTAGCCATCGACCCATTCGCGCTCGGCCTTCTTCCAGCCTGCGACTTGTGCGAAGGTGAAGATGCCGATTTCGTTCAACGTCGCCTCGATCTTCGGACCGACGCCTGAAATCATCTTCAGATCATCCGGCGCAGCCGGCTTCTCGATGCCGGACGGACGGTTCTTGTCGGTCAGGCTGGGCTTTGCCGCCGGAGCTGCTTCCGCCTTGACCGCAGCCGCAGGCGCTGGTTCCGCAAGCGCGGTGCCGGAGATCGGCTGCTCCTGGGCAGCCTTTGCGTTCTTCGCCGCAGCCTTCGGCGCCGTTGCCGGCGTCTTCAGGGCGGCATTGGTTTCCGCGTCAGTGCTCTTCGGGCGGGCAGCCTCGGAGGGCGGAACCGGAGCGCCGTCGACAGGAGCCGAAATGGCTTCGGCATCCGTCTTCTTGGCGCGCGTCCTTGCCTTCGGCTCTTCCGTCGTCAGCGAGGTCGGCCCGCCTTCAGGTGCCGAGAATATCCGGTCGATCTGGGTGCCGGGCTTGACGCTTGCGCCGTTCCCGGCGGCAAAGGCGTCGATGATCTCTTCGAGACGCTCGGGCGTCAGGTCCTCGTAGGTGTCCTTGCCGATCATCACCATCGGGGCGTTGACGCAGGCCCCGAGACATTCGACCTCTTCCCAGGACAGCGTGCCTTCGGCATTGCGCTCGAAGGTATGGGCATGGATCTTGCTCTTGCAGACCGACATCAGCGCTTCCGAGCCCCGTAGCATGCAAGGCGTCGTGCCGCAGACCTGGACGTGGGCGCGTGTTCCTACAGGATGCAGCTGGAACTGCGTGTAGAAGGTCGCGACCTCGAGCACTCTTATGTAGGCCATATCCAGCATGTCGGCGATTTTCTCGATCGCCGCGCGCGTGACCCAGCCGTCCTGCTCCTGCGCCCGCATCAACAGCGGAATGACCGCCGATTGCTGGCGGCCGGCGGGGTATTTCTGGATCGTCTTGTCCGCCCAGACCGCATTCTCATCGCTGAATGCGAATGCGGCAGGCTGAAATTGATCTTCGGCTAATCGACGAACGGACATTCTTCCTCACGCCTTGTCAGTTTAGGGTTCCACACCGCGAAGCGGTCAAAGACTGCATTTCGCAGGCATAGGCCGACTGGTCTTTCTGCATAAACACTACGAATTTGCTGCCGTTCGGGACGGCAGCCTTGATCTGATAGCCCTTGGACAAAAGCTCGCCCATGGACGATTGCTGTGCCGGCGGCGTCACTTCCTTATGGCCCAGCGGCGTGCCGAGGGTGTCGGCCTCCTGAGCCGAAACCCCGGATGCCGAAAGGAGCATTGCGACGACGAGCGGCAGACGCTGCATCAGCGATCCACCTCGCCGAAGACGATGTCGAGCGAGCCGAGGACGGCCGCGATGTCGGCAAGCTGGTGGCCGCGGCACATGAAGTCCATCGCCTGCAGATGCGCATAACCGGGAGCGCGGATCTTGCAGCGATAGGGCTTGTTGCTGCCATCGGAGACGAGATAGACGCCGAACTCGCCCTTCGGCGCCTCGACGGCTGCATAAACTTCGCCGGCCGGCACGTGATAGCCTTCGGTGTAGAGCTTGAAATGGTGGATCAGCGCTTCCATCGAGCGCTTCATCTCGCCGCGCTTCGGCGGTACGACCTTGCCGTCGATCGACGAGAAAGGACCGGTCTTCGCATCCGAGAGCAGGCGGTTGACGCACTGCTTCATGATGCGGACCGATTCGCGCATCTCGATCATACGGATCAGATAACGGTCGTAGTTGTCGCCGTTCTTGCCGATCGGGATGTCGAATTCGAGATCGGAATAACATTCGTAGGGCTGCGCGCGGCGCAGATCCCAGGCAGCGCCGGAACCGCGCACCATGACGCCGGAGAAGCCCCAGGCCCAGCAATCTTCCAGCGAGACGACGCCGATATCGACGTTGCGTTGCTTGAAGATGCGGTTGCCGGTCAACAGGTTGTCGATATCGTCAAGCGCCTTCAGGAACGGGTCGCACCAATCGCCGATGTCCTGCACGAGCTTTTCGGGCAGATCCTGGTGGACGCCGCCCGGACGGAAATAAGCGGCGTGCATGCGCGAGCCGCTGGCGCGCTCATAGAACACCATCAGCTTTTCACGCTCTTCGAAGCCCCAGAGCGGCGGCGTCAGCGCGCCGACGTCCATGGCCTGAGTCGTGACGTTCAGCAGATGCGAGAGGATGCGGCCGATTTCCGAATAGAGAACGCGGATCAACTGGCCGCGGATCGGGATCTCGATGCCGAGCAGCTTTTCGACGGCCAGCGCATAGGCATGTTCCTGGTTCATCGGCGCGACATAGTCGAGGCGATCGAAATAGGGCACTGCCTGAAGATAGGTCTTCGTCTCGATCAGCTTCTCGGTGCCGCGATGCAGCAGGCCGATATGCGGATCGACGCGTTCCACAATTTCGCCGTCAAGCTCCAGGACAAGACGAAGAACGCCGTGCGCCGCCGGATGCTGCGGCCCGAAATTGATGTTGAAGTTGCGGACGTTATGTTCGGTCATGGCGATGGCTCGCGTTCTCAGATAACCAGTGAATGACGGGCGCAGTGCCTGTCAGCCGCCTTGGATTTTATTGTTTCGCCTTTTCGTCGCCAGGAAGCACATAATCCGTGCCTTCCCAGGGCGACATGAAGTCGAAGTTGCGGAATTCCTGCTTCAACTCGACCGGCTCGTAAACGACGCGCTTTGCCGCATCGTCGTAACGGACCTCGACGAAACCTGTCGTCGGGAAGTCCTTGCGTAGCGGGTGGCCTTCGAAACCGTAGTCGGTCAGGATGCGGCGCAGATCCGGATGGCCGGTGAAGAGCACGCCGTACATGTCCCAGGTTTCGCGCTCGAACCAGTCGGCGCCGGGATAGACGGCGCAGGCGGACGGAACCGGCGTATCCTCATCGGTTGCGACCTTGACGCGGATGCGCAGGTTCTTCTTCGGCGACAGCAGATGATAGACGACATCGAAACGCAGCTCGCGCTGCGGCCAGTCGACGCCGCAAATATCGATCAGATTGACGAAACCACATTTGGTGTCGTCACGCAGGAAGGTCAGAAGCGCGATCACGTTCTCACCCGTTGCCGTCAGCGTCAGCTCGCCATACTTCATCTGCGAAGCGGCGATCAGGTTGCCGCGCGCTTCGCCAAGGTAGGACGCAAGCTCTGTCAGGGCTTCACTCATATGCCTTGTCCTTAACCCTTAGCGTTCGATCGTGCCGGTGCGCCGGATCTTCTTCTGCAGCAGAAGCACGCCGTAGAGCAGCGCCTCGGCCGTGGGGGGACAGCCCGGCACGTAAATGTCGATCGGCACGACGCGGTCACAGCCGCGCACGACCGAATAGGAATAGTGATAATAGCCGCCACCATTGGCGCAGGAGCCCATCGAGATGACGTAGCGCGGCTCGGGCATCTGGTCGTAGACCTTGCGCAGCGCCGGCGCCATCTTGTTGGTCAGCGTGCCGGCGACGATCATCACGTCGGACTGGCGCGGCGAGGCGCGCGGCGCAAAACCGAAGCGCTCGACGTCATAACGCGGCATCGACAACTGCATCATTTCGACAGCGCAGCAGGCAAGGCCGAAGGTCATCCACATCAGCGAGCCGGTGCGGGCCCAGTTGATCAGTTCGTCGGTCGAGGTGACGAGAAAACCCTTGTCGGCGAGTTCATTGTTGATCTCGCCAAAGAAGGCGTCGTTGCTGCCGATCGGCTTGCCGGTCGAAGGATCGATGATCCCTTTCGGCTGCTGGGCGACGAGCGGTTGATTGCTCACAGGGGCTACTCCCATTCCAGGGCTCCCTTCTTCCATTCATAGATAAAACCGATGGTCAACACGAGAAGGAAGACCATCATGGACCAGAAGCCGAACCAGCCGATGGCGCCAAAGGAAACGGCCCAGGGAAAGAGGAAGGCGACTTCGAGGTCGAAGATGATGAAGAGAATCGACACGAGGTAGAAGCGGATGTCGAACTTCATGCGGGCGTCGTCGAAAGCGTTGAAGCCGCATTCGTAAGCCGAGAGCTTTTCCGAATCGGGCGCTTTGAAAGCCACGGCAAACGGCGCGATGAGCAGCGCCAGGCCAATGACAAGCGCGATACCGATAAAGATGGCGATCGGAATATAGGAACTGAGCAGTTCAGTCATCATGTTCATCCCTGCTTGCCGGCGGCGCCAGGCGGCGCATATGGGCAAATGCCCGGCAAGCGAACGTGCGTTGCAACAAGCCGTGGTTAGCGCAGCCGAAGCCCCGGCGCAAGACTTTATACAGAGGCAATTCGACGAGTGCGCGCGGACATTATCAAGCAGATGCAACGATGTCGCGACAAATCCGCGCAAGCCGTCTGAACCCGCATGGCTGACCGCTGGAAACTGCATGGCTTTCAGAAGAAAATGGCGCGAGTGACGGGGCTCGAACCCGCGACCTCCGGCGTGACAGGCCGGCACTCTAACCGACTGAGCTACACCCGCGCATAACGGACGGAAGAGCCGGACGGCGGCGAATTTCGCCGGCTTTGAAATGGCGCGAGTGACGGGGCTCGAACCCGCGACCTCCGGCGTGACAGGCCGGCACTCTAACCGACTGAGCTACACCCGCACTTCATTTCAAGCAATCCGGATGCCTTCGCACCCTCTCCGAAACGGCTGCCCGTTTCGATGAGCGGCTAACTACGGGGTTCGCCTTTTAGTGTCAAGCAGGTTTGGAGACAAAACCATGACAGTCGTTGAATTGTTTCGGCAAAGCCTGCAATTCCCTTGCCCGCTGCCGCGCCGGCACCCGATCGAAGGCGACGACGCAGTCCAAACGAATATGCCCGCGTCTTCCCCCTCCCCTTTATCCACAGCCGGTGCGAGCCTGTTGGGCATCGCCGGACACAGGATCACCGGCAAAAAAATCAAAAAATCTTCACAAACACTCTTGCGGTTTTGCCGCGATCCGCATAGATCACGGCCACCAACGCGGCGGGCCGATGCGGCTTCGTTTGCGATGGGCGATTAGCTCAGTTGGTAGAGCGCCTCGTTTACACCGAGGATGTCGGGAGTTCGAGTCTCTCATCGCCCACCATTTCTTTTCCCCTAAACAGCTTCAGATGCGCGCCGCTCGAAAGCTAGCGCTCCACCAGAACGGACTACTCCGTCCGCCATGCCGCTACCTCCTATTGGGCGAATGGATGGCGGCCGGCAAAAGTGGGAGAATTCGCCGCCCGGAAAGTCTCCGCGCTCAAAGGCTACGACGCCTGGAGGTGTGCCATGAGGACCCTGCGCTCCGTATTGACGCTGTGCATCGCGATTGCCCTTTGCACGCCAACTGCCAGATATGTCACCCTGCCCGGATATGCGTTCAAGACGAATCCGCAATGCCAGCGCCATGAACCAAAGACGAGATTTGACAGAAAGTGCGACTGGCCGAGAGTGGGCTTCAAGGACTTTACGCCCCCACTTGTGACCTGGCTTGGAATCTGAAGATCCTGCTCAGACAAGTCATCGCAATCCGGAAGCGCATGAACACTGCCGGATGCGCGTTCTCATTTTCTCCGACTCAGCTGTGAGAGCGTGATCGGGGTAACGAGCATCCCTTATTCGGTGGTGCTCGCCCCATCATTCACCCCTTCGCCAGTTCTTTATCCACCGCCGAGACCAGCCGCGAATCATCCGCCGTCACGTCAGGCGCGAAGCGGCCGGCGATTTTGCCGTCGCGGCCGATCAGGAATTTTTCGAAGTTCCAGAGGATATCGTCTTCGTCGCCCGATATGCCGTGGGATTTCAGGCGTTCACGCATCGGGCCGTCGCCTGTTGTCTTCACGCCCGATTTGGTCAGCTGCCTGTAGAGCGGGTGCTGGGCCTCGCCTTTGACCGAAATTTTCGAGAAGATCGGGAATTTGACGTCATAGGTCAGGGTGCAGAAGTCGAGGATCTCGGCGTCGGTGCCGGGCTCCTGGCCCTTGAAGTCGTTGGCAGGGAAAGCGGCGATGACGAAACCGCGCTCGCGCTTTTCCTCATAAAGCTTTTCGAGCCCGTCATATTGCGGCGTGAGCCCGCATTTCGAGGCGACATTGACGATCAGGAGCACTCTACCCTTGTATTCGTTGAGCGTGGTTTCGCGACCGTCCACTGTTTTGACAGGGATATCCAGCACATTGCCCGTCACGGGAGCCTCCAATTTTATAGGAACATGTTCGCCAAACTTAGCGATATCGCCGCCATTGTCATCAGCGTCGGGATCAACTTGGCTTCTGGATAGTGCCGGTGCGGCTTGTGGCCGCACCGCCATCGCAGCCTGTCAGGCGGGGGATGTTTCCCTCACGTCGTCCAGCAGGAAGTGGACGACGATATAATCCTTCTTGTAGTGGCGGCCGCTGTCCGACACAGCCTCGAGACTGCCGCCGTCCTTCGGATGCCAGGCGTGGTAATGGGGATTGGTGGTGATCAGCGTGATCGCCTTGCCCGAGAAACTTCCTTCGCCAAGCCGGAAGCGCATCTCGGCGAGCGGCCAGATCCGCTCGTAATCCTCCATGGCAATGCGTGCCTTCAGCGCTTTGCGGCGCAGCGGCGCTTCACCTGGCTCTGCGGGAGATTCCAGCACCACCTCTTCGGCATCGTCAATGATGGCATTGAATTCGTCAGGCCACATCCGTCTCATGAATCGCTCCTCCCAGGGCTCTTTGCCGGTTTGCAGATGAAACTTAACGCTTTGCTCGAAAGAAGCAAATTCCTGTCATGCGGTTGTCATCGGCGTCGGCTGCTCCTACGTTCCCCTCGAACCGCATCAGGGCCGTCAGTCGCCCGCAGTCCCGAGATCAGAGATGAAGACACGTGAAGAAAGGCAGGCGCTCCGGGCGAACATGCCGCGCACTCCCCTCAGCGCCCATCATATGGAAAACGCCCGTCTGCTGCCGGACCGCGGCGAATTGCTCTACCGCATCCCGAACGGCGGCATCGGGGTCGAGGTGGGAGCGGCCTTCGGCGAATATACGGCGGAGATCCTGGAAAAGAACCGGCCGGCCCAGCTCTACCTCATCGATCCCTGGTCGATGGATCGCTACAGCTCCGGCCTCGATTCGATCCATACGAAGTTCGCGGCCGAGATCGAGGCCGGCCGGCTGCATCTGATGCAGGGCACATCGCTCGAAAAGCTTGCCGAATTCGAGGACGACTTTCTCGACTGGGCCTATATCGATACCGACCATTCCTTCGAGCTCACCTGGCAGGAACTCCTGCTCTGCGAGAGGAAGGTGAAGCGGACGGGACGTATTGCCGGGCATGATTTCTGCACCGGCAACACGGTCAAGCCGATCGTCTACGGCGTCGTCGAGGCGGTTACCAAGTTCTGCAAGGATTATGGCTGGCAATTCGAGTTTCTGACGGTCGAATCACACGCGCATTTTTCCTATTGCCTGAAACGGCTCTGAACCGCTTCACACCTTGCCGGAATATTGTTCGTCGCTCACCTGCTCCAACCAGTCTGCGACACTGCCATCCAGCGCTTCATGGATGGCGATATGCGTCATTGCCGTGTCCGGGGCAGCACCGTGCCAATGTTTTTCGCCCGGCGCGAACCAGATCGTGTCGCCGATCCTGATCTCGCGGATTTCCCCGCCCCAGCTCTGGGCGAGTCCCTTGCCTGATGTAACGATCAGCGTCTGGCCGAGCGGATGCGTGTGCCAGGCCGTGCGGGCGCCAGGCTCGAAGGTGACGGAGGTTGCCCTCAACCGAGCCGGCGCCGGCGCTTCCATCAGCGGGTCCTGGCGAACGGCGCCGGTGAAATAGTCGGCCGGCGCCTTCATCGAGGGGCGAGAGCCGGCGGGTGTGATCTCCATGATCTTTCCTTTTCCATCCATTGCGGTTGAAGCCTTGTAACGCGACGATATTTCATCAAGGCGACCGATCAAAGCCGGTTCGTCAATTGCCGCACAGTCGCCCGCCTGATAGTCCGGTGTCTTTCATCACTAAAGCGCGCCGCATCGTTCCTGATTCATGCGACGTGCCGGCTCTTTGTTTTTATGCATGTCGTCGCTGCAAGCTTCCAGGCGACAAGCAGTAGGGAGGATTTTTCATGAAACACCATGCTTTCGGCCGCATGCCTTTCACCGTCACCAATGTCGGCTTCGGCGCCTGGCAGATCGGCGGCTCCTGGGGCGATATCAGCGAGGCGGACGGACGCGCGGCGCTGAATTCCGCGCTCGATGCCGGCATGACCTTCATCGACACGGCTGACGTTTACGGCGACGGGCGCTCGGAAAAGATCATCGCCGACGTCTTGAAGGCGCGCGGCGGAGAACGCCCGATGGTCGCCACCAAGGCGGGCCGACGCCTCAACCCGCATGTCGCCGAAGGCTACACCAAGGCCAATCTGGAAGGCTTCATCGACCGCAGCCTTGAGAATCTCGCCGTCGACAGCCTCGACCTCGTGCAGTTGCACTGCCCGCCGCGTGAAGTGCTTTACCAGCCTGAAGTCTTCGAGAGTCTGAACGAGCTGCAGAAGGCCGGCAAGATCAAAGGTTACGGCGTCAGCGTCGAAAAGGTCGAGGACGGGCTGAAGGCGATCGAATATCCCGGCGTTGTCAGCATCCAGATCATCTACAACATCTTCCGCCAGCGCCCGGATCACCTGTTCTTCCAGGAGGCGCGCCGCAGGAACGTGGCGATCATCGCCCGCGTGCCGCTCGCAAGCGGCCTGCTCTCCGGCAAGATCACCCGCGACACCCAATTCGCCAATGATGACCATCGCAACTTCAACCGCCACGGCGAAGCCTTTGATGTTGGCGAGACCTTCGCGGGCGTTCCCTTCGACGTCGGCCTTCAGGCGGTGGAGGAAGTGCGCAAGCTCGTTCCGGCAGGGGCGACCATGGCCGCCTTTGCGCTGCGTTGGATCCTGATGAGCGATGCCGTCACCGTCGTCATTCCCGGCGCCCGCAATGCCGAGCAGGCCAAGGCCAACGCCACCGCCGCCGACCTCGCACCGCTTTCGGCCGACGTCATGGCGGCAACGCGCGAGATCTACGAGCGGCTGATCGCCCCGCATGTGCATCAGCGCTGGTAGGCGTCGACACTCGAGAACAAATAGCCGAAACGCAGATGGCCGGGTTTTCACCCGGCCATTTTCATTTCATCGATTCTCATCATCGTTCCACTCGCGCCGGACAACAATCCGGAGCGACATTTCAGAGGGCTTGCGTCAGGCCACTTCCCTTTCCCGGCGCATCTCGTTCCTCATGATGAAGAGCGATGAGCCAAGGATGAGTGCTGCCCCCAGCCAAAAGTAGCCGGCCGGCGCATAGCCGAAGAACAGCCAGCCGGCGAGCACGTTCAGCGGCAGCTTCAGATCGTCGAACGGCTGCACATAGGCGGCATCGGCGCTGGCATAGGCAAGGGTCAGCAGATATTGCGCCACGACCGTCAGGAGGCCCGCGAGCAGGAAGAGCGCGAGCGCCGCACCCGTCGGCACCGCAAAGCCCGCGGCAAGCGCCAGGCCGCCGTTGATCGGCGTCAGCAGCACCAGCAGCCAGACGGTAATCGTCTCCGGCTTCTCGATGCCGGTGAGGCTCTTGGTGATGAGCGACGAGGCGCCCCACAGCAGCGCTGAGAGAACAGGCAGCAATGCGGCCCAGGTGAAGCTGTCCGACCATGGCTGGAGGATGATCATCGCGCCGGCGAAGCCGACGGCCGTTGCCGCCCAACGGACCGGACCGACACGTTCGCCGAGAAACAGTCGGGCGCCAAGGATGATGAAGAAGGGCGAGGTCATGACGAGTGCGATCGCCTGCCAGATCGGCACCGAGGCGAGGCCCGAAACCCAGGCCTCGACACCGAGCGCGGCAAAGACAACGCGCACGACATGCCGCCACGGATAGTTGGTGCGCATTGCCGAAAGGCCGGCCTTGCGCAGGAAAGGCAAGGAAAAGAGGAAGGCGAAGGCATATTGCCAGAAAGCCGTAGAGGCCGAGGGAAAGGCGAGCTCCATGGTCAGCCACTGGGTGACGACGTTGAGGAGCGAGAAGGCCACGCCTCCAAGCACCATGAAAGCGGCGCCGGCAAAGGCGCGGGATTGCGAGACTGCAAGGGAATTCTGATTGAACGAAGCCGCTTTCGCGGCATTTGGAGGATCTGATTGCATGAAGTGCTCCTGATTTGAAGGAATGGGTTGTTTTGCCCAACCTTCAAACAGGAGATGACGATGACGGAGATGAGCCCTCTACGCCGGCGGATGATCGAGGACATGACGATCCGCAACCTTTCGCCTGCGACGCAACGATCGTATTTGCATGCGGTGGCGAAGTTCTCGCGCTATTTCGGGCGATCGCCAGACCATCTCGGACTGGAAGACGTGCGTGCGTTTCAGGTGCATCTGGTGTCGTCGGGCCTATCGTGGCCGGCGTTGAACCAGACAGTCTGCGCGCTGCGGTTCTTCTTTGGCGTCACGCTCGGTCATGCCGAGATACCGGAGCGCATTGCCTATGCGCGGACACCCTCCAAGCTGCCGACGATATTGAACGGCGACGAGATCGTGCGGTTTCTGGAAGCAGTTCCGAGCCTGAGAACCCGTACCGCACTGACGACAGCCTATGCGGCGGGGCTGCGCGCCTCGGAAGCTGTCCATCTCAAGGTCCGCGACATTGATGGCGAACGCGGCATCATCCGCGTCGAGCATGGCAAGGGCGGAAAGGATCGCAACGTCATGCTGTCAGCGCAGTTGCTCGCGATCCTGCGGGTCTATTGGCGGCTGGCGAGACCCGAGGTCTGGCTGTTTCCGGGCCGGGACGAGACCAAACCCATCGACGTCCAGGTTCTGTATTCTGCCTGCCGTTCGGCGTGCACCGCGGCCGGCATCGACAAAAGGGTGACGGTGCATACGCTGCGCCACAGCTTTGCCACCCATCTTCTCGAAAGCGGAACGGACATCCGCATCATCCAGGTTTTGCTCGGCCACAACAATCTGTCCACCACGGCACGCTACACGAAGGTCTCCAATACCCTGATCCGCAGCACGACCAGCCCGCTCGACCGGCTGACGCTGGAGGTGGTGCCGCCAAGCTGAGCAAGCTTCGCCATGGCGGCGGGACTGGAGGTGGCGGACATTTTTCGCCGCCACGGGGAAAGATATCGTCAAGCCCACGACACCCATCTCGGGCGTGTCGAACGCCGGGTCATGAGTGCGGTCGAGATGTGCCGGACCGCTCGCCTGGGCGGGCATGTCCAGCAATGTCAGGACTGCGCGGCGTTCCGCATCGCCTATAATTCCTGTCGCAACCGGCATTGCCCAAAGTGCCAGGGACAGGCGAGCCGTGACTGGCTTGCTGCCCGGCAGGCCGACCTTCTGCCGGTCGGCTATTTCCACGTGGTCTTCACCCTACCGCAGCAGATCGCCGCGATCGCCTTCCAGAACAAAAATGCCGTTTACACGATCCTCTTTCGCGCCGTCGCCGAGACGCTACGCAGGCTTGCTGCCGATCCCAAGCATCTGGGTGCAGAGATCGGCTTCATCGCGGTGTTGCACTCCTGGGGCCAGACGCTCCATTATCACCCGCATATCCATTGCATCGTGCCGGGCGGCGGATTGTCGGCCGACCAGTCCCGCTGGGTTGCCTGCCGGACAAACTTCTTCCTGCCCGTGCGGGTTCTGTCACGCCTGTTCCGGCGGCTGTTTCTCGAAGAGCTGAAGCAGGCCTACGACCTGGACCAGCTTCAGTTCTTTGGCGATATCGCCGGCCTGGCCAATCCGGCGGCGTTCAATCACATTGTCAAAGAAACGCGGCGTGTCGACTGGGTGGTCTATGCCAAGCCGCCATTTGCCGGACCCGAACAGGTGCTGGCCTATCTCGGGCGCTATACCCATCGCATTGCCATCTCCAATTCCCGCCTCGTCAGCATCGATGGCGATCGCGTCACATTCCGATGGAAGGATTATCGAACGGGCGGCAGGCAAAAGGTGATGACGCTCGATGCCCACGAGTTCGTCCGCCGTTTCCTGCTTCACACCGTTCCGGACGGCTTTCACCGTATTCGTCATTACGGCCTGCTTGCCAATGGCCATCGACAACTGAAGCTGGACCTGTGCCGAAGCCTGCTCGACGTCCCGCCGCCGCCGGTCGAAGAACCGGACGCAAAGCCACCACCTTTGCGGCGCCGCTGCTCCTGTTGCGGCGGAACCATGACGATCATTGGCGCGTGGACCCCGCTCCAGCCGGTACGCCGGCCAGCATGGAACGACAGTTCATGATCATATCACGCCCGGCATCATTGCAACGATCAGCGTCGGCATGCCGAGGAGCCGCGAGGCGAGTGCTTTGGCCAATCATGCCAGCGCGATGTAATGGGCGACGTAAAGCGCAACAGAACCAAGGGTTCGGCCGATGCAAACCAGCCGACAGGAGCGTCAAAGACACCGCATACCGGCAAGAATCTCCTTCCAGACCTGTCCAAGTGCTCCGGCAAGGCTCGATTCCGCCAAACGCCATCCACCGCTTCGGCTAAATCCCCATAGCGCCAAACAACCCGCGCCTTCGCTCAATCCGGCTTCAATGAGGTCCGATCAGTGAATGCCGCACGCACAGCGCGCGGACCTCACAGAACCCTCCAGATTCATGTCTTCGATCCTGAACAGGGACTAACACAAATCAGGACGCATGAGCCAACGGCACGCAAACGCCGACAGTTCCCTGCCTGCACGCGGCCATGCTCATTCTCTTTCATCCGGACTATACCGTCGGCTCCGGAATTGCACCGGATCTGCTGACCCTTCCCTCGCCGAGGCTCCGGAAGGCGCTCGCGGGCTCGAGCCGCAGCCCTTACCGCCGGTGGGGACTTTCACCCCGCCCTGAGAACGGTTTCGTTCGTAGAACAAAGCGTTGCAGGGAGCAAACGAAAAGGGGTCCGGCGATGCCGAACCCCTCAAAAATCCTGCGCAACCGCTCTCGTGTACGGCTGGCGGACTATCTAATCAGCCGTTGACGGCATCCTTCAGGCCCTTGCCGGGCGTGAACTTCGGCACGTTACGTGCGGGAATGTCGACTTCAGCGCCGGTCGACGGGTTGCGGCCCTTCGTTGCGGCACGATGAGAAACAGTGAAGCTACCGAAACCCGCGAGGCGGATGTCGCCCTTGTTCTTGAGTTCAGCCTGTACAACGTCGAAAACCGCATCGACAGCGGAAGCCGCGTCAGACTTCGTCAGTCCAGCCTTTTCGGCCACTGCGGACACGAGTTCATTCTTGTTCATGTTTCCACCCCTTTCTAAATGGTATGAAACGACTCAAATGTAAGCTAGGCGCCGAATAGGTTTCATCAGGCCCGCCGAGAACCCAAAAGCCCTGCAAATCAAGGAAAAGCAAGCGTCTCCATGACGTTTTCACAAAAAAGGCTGGCGTTTCCGCCAGCCTTTTCGCGTCTTTTGGGCCAATTGGGCATAAATGTGGCAAGCGCCACTCAATGCGCTATGGTTGCCCCTGTATCATCAAGGCCTTCGACCGATGCAATGACCGGTGTTTCCACCGTGCCGTCCCACTCGATCGGCTCCGGTCGGCGGATCAGCGCATGCTTGATCACCTCGCCCATGCGGGATACCGGGATGATCTCCATGTTGTTCTTCACGTTGTCCGGAATCTCCGCCAGGTCCTTGGCGTTTTCCTCCGGAATCAGCACCTTCTTGATGCCGCCGCGAAGCGCTGCAAGCAGCTTTTCCTTGAGACCGCCGATCGGCAGCACGCGGCCGCGAAGGGTGATTTCACCGGTCATGGCCACATGCCTGCTCACCGGGATGCCGGTCATGATCGAGACGATGGCGGTCGCCATGGCGACGCCGGCCGAGGGACCATCCTTCGGCGTCGCGCCTTCCGGCAAGTGCACGTGGATGTCGCTCTTGTCGAAGCGCGGCGGCTCGATGCCGAAATCGACGGCGCGCGAGCGGACATAGGAGGCCGCCGCGGAGATCGATTCCTTCATCACGTCCTTCAGATTGCCGGTGACCGTCATGCGGCCCTTGCCCGGCATCATCACGCCTTCGATGGTCAGCAACTCGCCGCCGACTTCTGTCCAGGCAAGACCGGTCACGACACCGATCTGATCCTCGCCCTCGGCTTCGCCATGGCGGAAGCGCGGAACGCCCAGATAGTCGGCAATGTTGGCGGCCGTCACATGAACGGACTTCGTCTTGCCCTTGATGATCTCGGTCACCGCCTTGCGGGCGAGCTTCATCAATTCGCGTTCGAAGCTGCGGACACCGGCTTCACGGGTGTACTGCTGGCTGATCGCCATCAGGGCGTCGTCGCTGACCGAAAACTCTTCCGGCTGCAACGCATGTTCCTTGATGGCCTTGGGCAGCAGGTGCCGCTTGGCGATCTCGCGCTTTTCATCCTCGGTGTAGCCGGCGATACGGATGATCTCCATGCGGTCCATCAGGGGCGCCGGAATGTTCAGCGTATTCGCCGTCGTGATGAACATCACGTCCGAAAGGTCGTATTCGACTTCCAGGTAGTGGTCCATGAAGGTCGAGTTCTGCGCCGGATCGAGCACTTCGAGCAGAGCCGAAGACGGATCGCCGCGATAGTCCTGGCCGAGCTTGTCGATTTCGTCCAGCAGGAAGAGCGGGTTGGACTTCTTCGCCTTCTTCATCGACTGGATGACCTTGCCGGGCATCGAGCCGATATAGGTGCGGCGGTGACCACGGATTTCGGCTTCGTCGCGAACGCCGCCGAGCGCCATGCGGACATACTCACGGCCGGTCGCCTTGGCGATCGACTGGGCAAGTGAGGTCTTGCCGACGCCCGGAGGGCCGACGAGGCACAGGATCGGGCCCTTGATCTTGGTGGCGCGGGCCTGCACGGCGAGATATTCGACGATGCGCTCCTTGACCTTGTCGAGACCGAAGTGATCGGCTTCGAGGATCTTCTCGGCATTGTTGAGATCGGCCTTGATCTTCGACTTCTTGCCCCAGGGGATACCGAGCAGCCAGTCCAGATAGTTGCGCACGACGGTGGCTTCGGCCGACATCGGGCTCATCTGGCGCAGCTTCTTCAGCTCCGCATCGGCCTTTTCACGGGCTTCCTTGGACAGCTTGGTCTTGGAGATGCGCTCTTCCAGTTCGCTCATCTCGTCGCGGCCTTCCTCGCCGTCGCCGAGTTCCTTCTGGATCGCCTTCATCTGCTCATTGAGGTAGTATTCGCGCTGGGTCTTCTCCATCTGGCGCTTGACGCGCGAGCGGATACGCTTTTCGACCTGCAGAACCGAGATCTCGCCTTCCATGAAGCCAAGAGCCTTTTCGAGGCGAGCCTTGACGCTGGTGGTCTCCAGCATTTCCTGCTTCTCGGTGATCTTGATCGACAGATGCGAGGCGACCGTATCGGCGAGCTTGGAATAGTCGTCGATCTGGCTGGCGGCACCGACCACTTCCGGCGAAATCTTCTTGTTGAGCTTTACGTAGCTCTCGAATTCGGAAACGACCGAGCGCGACAGCGCTTCCAGTTCGACCGGATCGTCATGCGGCTCCTCGAGCACATGGCCGAGCGCCTCGTAGAAATCCTCGCGGCTGGTATAGGCGTCGATCTCGGCGCGCGCGCGGCCTTCGACGAGAACCTTCACGGTGCCGTCCGGCAGCTTGAGCAGCTGCAATACGTTTGCGACGGTGCCGACATTGTGGATCGCGGAAGGATCCGGATCGTCGTCGCTGGCATTGATCTGCGTCACCAGCATGATCTGCTTGTCGGAACCCATGACCTCTTCGAGCGCACGGATCGACTTTTCCCGTCCGACGAACAGCGGCACGATCATATGCGGGAAAACCACGATGTCGCGCAGGGGCAGAACAGGGTAGGCAGTGCTGCTCGCTACAGACGTTTTCTTCGTCATTTTTATGTCCTTTCCATCGTCCCGTTGCCGGGCTCTCTGCACGGCCGCTTGGGACCGGCCGGCACTCTCACTTGGCCTACAAGTGGAGGTTCTGACTACGCTTTTCAAGCCACGCTAACGCCCGCGTTCCCCGGATGTGACAGCTTTATTACAACGGAACGCCAACACTATGAAGCGCGTGGCTGGACCGGCGCTTACCACTTCCGACCTGGCTAAAATACAAACGCCAGCAATACGCTTACGGAATTCACTGCATCTTTGCCAAGCACCGCCCCTTGCGCAATATCGACAAAGGCAATCGCGGTTCCCATGCGAAAAATACTAACAGCGCCTCGCATGGTTTTTCAAATAGAAAGGGCTCGCCGACGGCAAGCCCCTCAAAATAATCGTGTGAAAGTCACAAGGTCACGCGGAAGCGTTGGCCTTTTCTTCCTGACGATCGGCATAGATGTAGAGCGGACGGGCAGAACCGCGCACCACTTCCTCCGAGATGACGACCTCGCGTACGCCTTCCAGCGTCGGCAGCTCGAACATCGTGTCGAGCAGGATCTTCTCCATGATCGAGCGAAGGCCGCGGGCGCCGGTCTTTCGAGTGATCGCCTTGCGGGCGATTTCGCGAAGAGCGTCCTCGTGGAAGTTCAGCTCCACATCCTCCATCTCGAACAGTCGCTGATACTGCTTGATCAGCGCGTTCTTCGGCTCGGACAGGATCTGGATCAGTGCGTCCTCGTCGAGATCCTCGAGCGTCGCCAGAACCGGCAGACGGCCGATGAACTCCGGGATGAGGCCGAACTTGACCAGGTCTTCCGGCTCCAGCTCGCGCAGGACCTCGCCGACACGGCGGTCGTCCTGCGACTTGACGGTCGCGCCGAAACCGATCGAAGTCTTCTCGCCGCGGGCAGAGATAATCTTGTCGAGGCCGGCGAATGCGCCGCCGCAGATGAACAGGATGTTCGTCGTGTCGACCTGCAGGAATTCCTGCTGCGGATGCTTGCGGCCGCCCTGCGGCGGAACGGAAGCGACCGTGCCTTCCATGATCTTCAGCAGCGCCTGCTGCACGCCCTCGCCCGAAACGTCACGGGTGATCGACGGGTTGTCGGACTTGCGCGAGATCTTGTCGACTTCGTCGATGTAGACGATGCCGCGCTGCGCACGCTCGACGTTGTAGTCGGCCGACTGCAGGAGCTTCAGAATAATGTTTTCGACGTCCTCGCCGACGTAGCCGGCTTCGGTCAGCGTCGTCGCGTCAGCCATGGTGAAGGGAACGTCGATGATGCGGGCGAGCGTCTGGGCAAGATAGGTCTTGCCACAGCCAGTCGGGCCGACAAGCATGATGTTCGACTTCGCCAACTCGACTTCGCCGTTCTTGGAGGCGTGCGCCAGGCGCTTATAGTGATTGTGAACGGCGACCGACAGGATCTTCTTCGCCTGACGCTGGCCGATGACGTATTCGTCGAGGACCTTGATGATGTCCTGGGGCGTCGGAACGCCGTCACGGGACTTGACCATCGAGGACTTGTTCTCCTCGCGGATGATGTCCATGCACAATTCGACGCATTCATCGCAGATGAACACGGTCGGTCCGGCAATCAGTTTCCGGACTTCGTGCTGGCTCTTTCCGCAGAACGAACAATAGAGGGTGTTCTTGCTGTCGCCGCCGTTGCTGCCGCTGACCTTGCTCATATCACTTTCCTTCCAGCACGCCGCATTTCAACGCGAAATCGCGGTCCACTCAATCAGCTCCTGGCGGCACTCCGTCTCCGGAGCCTTTGCCGAGAAGGGCTTCAGGGGCTACGAACCGGGCCCATTCAATCCTGTCCGGGTTCCGGCGGCAACGAATTCCCCTTCGAATGCCAAATGCTATGTCATAAAAATTCAACATAGCATTAATAGTTACTATTAGCGTCTTCGTCGCCGCATGAAAGCCCTTGTTCAATCACAAATGGGATAGAACTGTGGCGAGGAAAACACCATCCCAATTAATTACTAGGCCTGTTCACCTTCCATTTCGAGGCGCGAGGTCAGAACCTTGTCGATCACGCCCCAACCCTGGGCCTCGTCGGCATCCATGAAATGGTCACGATCGAGCGTCTTTTCAACTTCCTCGTAGGTGCGGCCCGTGTGCTTGACATAGACCTCGTTCAGGCGGCGCTTCATCTTGAGGATGTCGCGGGCGTGGCGCTCGATGTCCGAAGCCTGGCCCTGGAAGCCGCCTGAAGGCTGGTGCACCATGATGCGGGAATTCGGGGTGGCGAAGCGCATGTCCTTGTGGCCGGCGGCAAGCAGCAGCGAACCCATGGACGCGGCCTGGCCGATGCAGAGAGTCGAAACCGCGGGCTTGATGAACTGCATCGTATCGTAGATCGCCATGCCTGCGGTAACGACACCACCGGGCGAATTGATGTAGAGCGCGATTTCCTTCTTCGGGTTTTCGGCCTCGAGGAAGAGAAGCTGGGCGCAGACGAGCGTCGCCATGTGATCCTCGACGGCACCCGTCAGGAAGATGATGCGCTCCTTCAACAGGCGGGAATAGATGTCATAGGAGCGTTCACCGCGATTGGTCTGTTCCACGACCATCGGCACGAGGGCCATTGCGGTATCGACTGGGTTTCTCATGTGCGTCCTTTGTCAACGTCTCGCCGGCCGGCGCCGGGAATCAAAGAAAATGTCTTACCCCTACATAGAGTGTCCCGGCCCTTCTCTTCAAGACACGCATGAGGATAACGTTAAGAAGGCGGGCAAGACGGCTCCGTTTCCGGCTCCTGGTAGCCTCTTTCGCCAAAACGCCTGTTAACGGCGAGCCCTCGGCAACGTCTCCCCCGGCTTTTCTCCGTGACAGGATGAAGAAAGGCTTACTCCATTCGGCAGTGCTCACATACGTTTACCCAACGGAAAGCCTACCGGCAGATATCGGCGCAAATCCATGCCGCAGTGCAGCGGCATTAAGAAAGTGGCGAACTTCCTCGGCAAGGATGCAGGCCAACAGAAAAGGGCCGACAGACGAGGGGTTTGCCGCCGTGTTCAATATCGCTACAGGTCTCGCCATCTGGTGTTCGGAGGCCATGACGCTCGCTTTGGTGCTCTTCGTCGCCTGGCGTCACAATGTCAGGAACGAGGCCTATCTCTATTGGGGCTTCGGTTTCCTTCTGACCGGCATCGGCTTTGCGATGATCTCGCTGCGCGGCCAAATCCCGAGCGTGCTTTCCATCGAGGCCGGCAACGCCATCGCACTGCTCGGCCAAAGCGCCTGGGTGGCGGGCTTCCTTGCGCTTGAGCACAAGAGGATCGAATGGTGGGCGCTGCTGCCGCCGGTCATCTGGCTGGCCGGGATTTTCCTGCCCTGGGTCAACGATGATTATTCGAACCGCGTCGTGCTCTACAATCTCGCTTCCTCGACGGGCGCCACGGCACTTGCCATGGCAGTTGCTGCAGGCGACATGCGTCGCGAGCGCACCCGCGTCAAATTGATGGGTGTCTTCGTCATCCAGGGCTGCCTGTGCTTCGGCTCGGCGTTGACGATGGCGCTGACGCTGCCGAGCGAGATCGACGCCACCAATCTCGCCGGCGCCTCCGCCATGGCAAGCGCCTTCCTGCTCACTATCGCCTTTGCGTTCACTTGCCGGCTGATCATGGAGCGTTCCGAACGCCACCTGCGCGCGCTGACCTTGACCGATGCGCTGACCGGCGTGCTCAACCGCCGCGGCCTGCTCGGCTATTTCGGCGCCATTCAGGAAAGAGCCCACATTGAACAGCGCCAGGTCGCGGTCATGCTCTTCGACCTCGATCATTTCAAGCGCGTCAACGATCGCTTCGGCCACCAGTCCGGCGATGCCGTGCTGACCGCGTTTGCCCGTATGGCCCGCCAGTACATTCCGAACAACATCTTCGGCCGCATGGGCGGCGAGGAATTCGCGGCCTTCGCCGACGTCGCCGACCAGACGGAAGCCGAAGCGATCGCCGAGGCGATCCGCACCGAATTCTGCCGTCTTCCCGTCAGCACCGGCGAGGCGATCGTTCCTGTCACGGTCAGCATCGGCATTGCGCTCGCCTCCTCGATCGAAGCCAATATCGACAAGCTGATCTCCGCTGCCGACCGGGCGCTCTATGCGGCGAAAGGCGCCGGCCGCAACTGCACGGTCACTTTCGGCGAAGCGGAGGCGGCTGCACCGGCGCCGGCGACGCCGGACAGCACCGCAGGCGAACTCGTGCCGACGGTCGACGATCAGGTCGAGGCGCTCCGGCGCATGGGCCAGCTCTCAAGGGCCGGCTAGCATCGACCCCGAAAATCGGAATCGATTCTCAGGGTTAGAAGCAAATGTTAAAGTGATGGAGCCCGCCCTACACGCAATGTTCCATCACCGCCCCTCACGTCCATCTTTCCGAGGCCCGGCAAATCCGCTAAGCCTCGAAGCATGACGATACCGCCCTTCCTCTCGATCGAGCGCACCAGCCGCCATGTCTCGCTGGACGCCCGCAACCCGGCCTTTTACGGCAATCCGAATGCTGTCTATGCGGCGCTTCACGCCCATTGCCCGACCTTCTATTGGAGCGAGCAGAAGCAGTGGTTCTTCACCGGTTACGACCACGTGAACGCACTGCTGCGCGACCGTCGCTTCGGCCGACAGATCCTGCATATCGCCAGCCGCGAGGAACTCGGCCTTGCCGAGCCGATGCCGCATCTTGCCAGTTTCGATCTTTCGGAACGCTATTCCCTGCTTGAACTCGAGCCGCCGGAACACACGCGGCTGCGCACGCTCGTCAACCGCGCCTTCGTCTCCCGCCATGTCGAGAAGATGAAGCCGGAGCTGGAGGAGCTCGCAAATAGACTGATCGACGGCTTTGCCGACAAGGGCGAAGTCGAGCTGCTCTCGGCCTTTGCCGACATCATCCCGGTGACGATGATCGCCCGCATGATCGGCATTCCCGAAGAAATGGGACCGCAGCTCCTCAAGTGGTCGCATGCTTATGTCCGCATGTACATGTTCGGGCGCACCCGCGCAGACGAAGATGCTGCGGAGCAGGCGGCACGGGAATTTTCCGATTATGTGAAGACCGTCATTGCCGAGCGCCGGGCCGAACCGCGTGACGACCTGCTGACGCATATGATCCATACAGAGCACAAGGGCCAGTACCTGACGGAAGACGAACTTGTTTCAACGACCATCGTGCTGCTCAATGCCGGCCATGAAGCGACAGTCCATCAGATCGGTAATTCCGTGCGCATCATTCTGGATAGCGGCTACGATCCAGCTGAACTTTTTCGCGACGAAACAGCAACCGAGTGCACCGTCGAGGAGTCTCTGCGCATCGGCGCGCCTGTCCATATCTTCCAGCGCTGGGCGCTGGAACCCGTCGAAATCGACGGCGTCTCCTTCAAGCGCGGCGACAAGGTCAGCCTCATCCTCGCCGCCGCCAATCTCGATCCGGCAAAGTTCACCGATCCCCTCACCTTCCGTCCCGATCGGAATGAGGCCGCAAACCTCTCCTTCGGCGCCGGCATCCACTTCTGCATCGGCGCGCCGCTGGCACGGCTGGAGCTCAATATCGTGCTGCCGATCCTGTTCGAACGGCTTGCCGGCTTAAGACTGGCCAAGACGCCGGTGGTCAAGGACGTCTACCATTTCCACGGGCTGGACCGGCTGGATCTCGCCTGGTAGGCCATCGCAGTCGATCTTCTCATCAAAACGGCCGGGTGCACACGCACGCCGGCCGTTCTTCATTGCAAGGGACTGCCGTATCAGCCGTAACGGCCGGTGATGTAGTCTTCCGTGCGCTTGATCTTCGGCGACTGGAAAATCTCAGCGTCGGACCGTATTCGATCAGTTCACCGAGATACATGAAGGCGGTATTGTCCGAGATACGGCTTGCCTGCTGCATGTTGTGCGTCACGATCACGATGGTGAACTCGCCCTTCAGTTGCGAGACCAGCTCTTCGACCTTGGCAGTCGAGATCGGGTCGAGGGCCGAGGTCGGCTCGTCGAGAAGCAGGACTTCCGGGCGCAGCGCCACGCCGCGGGCGATGCACAGACGCTGCTGCTGGCCGCCGGAGAGGCCGAGACCGCTGCCCTTCAGCTTGTCCTTGACCTCATCCCAAAGAGCCGCCTGACGCAGCGCCTGCTCGACGCGCACATCCAGATCGGCCTTATTGAGGCGCTCGTGGTGGCGAATGCCATAGGGGATGTTGTCATAGATCGACATCGGAAACGGCACCGGCTTCTGGAACACCATGCCGACGCGGGCGCGCAGTTCGTTCATCGAAAAGCTTGGGTCGAGGATGTTCTTGCCGTCGAGCTTGATCGAGCCGGTGGCGCGCATCTTCGGATACAGCATGTAGATGCGGTTCAGAATACGCAGCAGCGTGGACTTGCCACAGCCTGACGGACCGATCAGCGCCGAGACCTGACGCTCCGGAAAACTCAGGCTCCCATCTTTGATCGCATGGGCGTCGCCGTAATAGAAATTGACGTTCTCAAGAGAGATCTTGTCTTTGGCCATCGGCCTCCCGGCAAGGCGGGCGACGGCGAGGAAATCAGACAGGCATCATGCAGCGGTCTCTTCCTGCAGCTTGCTGGATATGTCGCTGGCCGACATAGGCTTGCCCATCAGATAGCCTTGAAGCTGATCGCAACCAGCATCTCGCAGGATCGCGGCCTGGCGACTATTCTCGATCCCTTCGGCCGTGACGGGAATCTGCAGAGCGGTTGCGAGAGAGATGGTTGCCCGGAGAACGTCCGCACCATTTGTGGCCTCGTCGAGAGCGGACACGAGCGATCGGTCGATCTTCATGCGATCAAAGCCGAACTGCCGCAATGCGCCGATGCTTGCGTAGCCGCAGCCGAAGTCATCGAGCGCGAACTTGATGCCGACGCGCTTGAGATGGTCTATCGAGCGCCGGGCCTGATCCGGATTCGTGATCAGAACGCCTTCGGTGATTTCCAAGGTCAGTCGATGCGGATCGAAATCGAGCTCTTGGAGGAGAGAGATCACTTCGGCGGCAAATTCCGGATTGCAGAGCTGGATCGGCGAGACGTTTACCGACAGTGCAAGATCGGGCCAGCTCCTGGCATGCTCGATCGATGTTTTCAGCATGTGAGCGCCGAGCGCATCGATGAGGCCACATCTCTCGGCAAGAGGGATGAAAATCTCCGGACTGATGTTCCCCGTCGCCGTGCGCCAACGCGCCAGTGCTTCAAGACCGGTGATGGCGCCCGTCGAGGCGGAGACGAGAGGCTGGAAGACGGCTTCGATCGCGCCACCATTGATCGCACTCTTCAACAGGCTTTCCAGTTCGGCGACCCGTTGCCGCTCCCGGTCCAGCTCGAAGTCGTACTCGACTGCCTGGCCTCGGCCATTTGCCTTGGCGCGATAGAGAGCCATGTCCGCTCTGCGGAGAAGTTCCAGCGGCGATACGCCTGTGGTGCAGGCAGCCGCGCCTATGCTTGCTCCAATCTCGATCGTCCGACCTTCGATTTTGAAGGGTTCGGCAAACAGCGCCAGGATGGTCCTTTCCATCTCCTCGCCCGAGGCGGACCCGACCTGCACCAGTGCGAACTCATCGCCCCCGAGCCGAGCCGCGGCAACGACTTCGGGATGGCAGGCCACCAGCGCGGTCGAGACCATCCGGATCAACTCGTCCCCCACCGCATGCCCCCAGGCGTCGTTGACGGCCTTGAAGCCATCGAGATCGACCAGATGGAGCCGGGGCGGCGAAGAATCCGAGGCCTCCAGCTCTTCCAGCAGGCTGAGAAGCCCATGTCTGTTCAACAGTCCGCTCAGGCTATCGTGGTTTGCCTCGAAAAGCGCCGTTTGCGCCAATTGGCGCAGGCGCCGCGCTTCGGATGCGCCCACCAGCAGAACGCCGACAAGAAACAGCACAAGAATGATGCTTGCGGCTGCAACATAAGGATAGACCTGATGAAACACGGCGCTGCCCGGTGCTTTGCTCGGCCAGACGAGATGGCCGATGACGCCACCCTTCATATCCGTGATCGGCGTGTCGAGCAGACCTGGCTCGGCGGTGGCTGCAAGGCGCAACCCCTCAAGTTCGTGTTCGTTCGAAAGCGTGTCGAGAACTTCCGACGTGAATTCCTTGTAGAGGCTCAGCACGCTGAGCTTCGGCAGCTCGCCTTCTATCGTGAAAGGCTGGATTGCCTGCGACGCGATCAGCGCGATACCGGTTTCGGTCTTGATGAAATTGATGACCGGCGCCTGCTTCGGATCGGCGGCTGCATCGATCTGCCGATAAAAGGCTTCGCCAAAAAATACGCCCGGCTCGAAAGGCTTGCCTTTTGCATAAGCGGAAATGATCGATGACCCGTCGGGGCCGATCACGATCGCGCCGTCATATAGCGGGTAGTCCTCGGTGGTTTTCCCCCAATTTTCATAGGCCCAATCGGCTGCGGTCGCAGATGCGGTCGCGGTATAGGCATCATCCCATACGGCGTTATCCCTCGTCGTCGCGCTCAGGCGGCTGACAAAGGCCGCGATCGCGGCCCGGGCGGCGCGATTGGCCCTGGCATCATCGATCTCGTTTGCCGACCGGGTCATCGTGACGACCACATGGCTCACGAGGCCGGTCAGCACGAGGGCGATGGCAAGGAAGCAGACGGTTGTCGCAATGATGGAAAACGTCTGAGCACGAACGTGCCTACCTGCAAGTTTCGACGACATGCAAATTCCGAAAAGATCGATTGCAAGGTCATGTCTGTGAGACGGCAGGAGACATCATGTCCGCAATGCGCTGCGGATAAGGTTTAGCATTTGACGATGTAGGCGGCGTTAATGCGAAAGATCAAAAGCATTCTATCCGGCAAAGAGACGCGGCCATTCGCGGAGAAAGGGGCCATAATCGCCGCAAACCGGGACAGGCTCCGGATCGCCGACGTCGGTTTGCGGGCATTGCTCAGACCTTCATCACATAGTCCTTGCGAGTCGTTTCAACCACTTCCCACGTTCCCTTGAAGCCCGGTCTGAGGATCATCCGGTCGCCCGTCTTCAGATGAACCGGCTCGCCGCCCTCCTCCATCACGATCGAATGGCCGGAGAGCAGGCTGAAATATTCCCACTCCTCGTAGACGATCCGCCACTTGCCAGGCGTCGCCTCCCAGATGCCGGAATAGAGGCCGCCTTCTGCCTCCTCCAGATTCCACGTGCGAAATTGCGGATCGCCGGAGATGATCCGCTCAGCCTCCGGAGCGCCGAACTCCGGTTCGACGCCGTCAATGCTAAAGGTAATGAAATTTGTCATGGTCCCCATGGTTTCCTCTGATCTCAGATCTTAGAGAGCGCCTGTTCGAGATCGGCGATGATGTCCTTGACGTCCTCGATGCCAACGGAAAGGCGCACCACGTCGGGTCCGGCGCCGGCCGCAATCCTTTGCTCGTCGCTCAGCTGCCGGTGGGTCGTCGAGGCGGGATGGATGACGAGCGAACGGGTGTCTCCGATATTGGCGAGATGGGAGAAGAGTTCCAGCCCCTCGACCAGCGTCTTGCCCGCCTCGTAGCCGCCGTGGACGCCGAAGGTGAAGACGGAGCCTGCGCCCTTCGGCGAGTAGCGCTGCTGCAGGGCGTGGTTCGGATCGTCGTCGAGACCGGCATAGTTCACCCAGGCGATCTTACTGTGCGCCTTCAGCCATCTGGCGACCGCGATCGCGTTGTCGCTGTGGCGCTGCATCCGGAGCGGCAACGTCTCGATGCCGGTCAGGATCAGGAAGGCATTAAAGGGCGAAATCGCCGGCCCGAGGTCGCGCAGGCCGAGCACGCGGGCTGCGATCGCAAAGGCGAAATTGCCGAAAGTCGCGTGCAGGACGATGCCGTTATATTCCGGCCGCGGGCTCGACAGCATGGGGTAGTTGCCCGACTTCGACCAGTCGAAGGTGCCGCCGTCAACGATGAGGCCGCCCATGGAATTGCCGTGACCGCCGAGAAACTTCGTCAGCGAATGCACGACAATGTCGGCGCCGTGTTCGATCGGGCGGATGAGATAGGGCGTTGCCATCGTATTGTCGACGATCAGCGGCAGGCCGTTGCGGTGGGCGACCTCGGCGATCGCGGCAATATCGACGAAGGTGCCGCCGGGATTGGCAAGGCTCTCGATGAAGATGCCCCGCGTCTTCTCGTCGATCTGGCTTTCGAAGCTCGCCGGATCGGCGGAATCGGCCCAGCGCACCTGCCAGCCGAAATTCTCGAAGGCATGGCCGAACTGGTTGATCGAGCCGCCGTAGAGCCTGCGGGCCGCGATGAAATTCTCGCCGGGACGCATGATGGTGTGGAAGACGATCATCTGCGCCGCATGGCCGGAGGCGACAGCAAGGGCGGCCGTGCCGCCCTCGAGCGCTGCGACTCGCTCTTCAAGCACGGCCTGCGTCGGGTTCATGATGCGGGTGTAGATATTCCCGAAGGCCTGCAGGCCGAAGAGCGCAGCGGCATGATCGGAATCGTTGAAGACGAAAGCGGTGCTCTGGTAGATCGGCGTTACCCGAGCGCCGGTCGCCGGGTCGGGCTGCGCGCCGGCGTGGATCGCCAACGTGTTGAATCCCGGATCGTTCTTGGCCATGTCGTCCTCCAATTATTGCTGACGGGCGGGATCATAACCGCTCCAGGACGAAAGTTAATCGCGATCCATTTCAACCCATGGGCGTTCCGTGGAAAATCCGTCTCAGCCGACCGCAACTCAGGCAATGAGACGGGGATACTCGATCGCGGGGCAGCGGTTCATCACCATCTTGATGCCGGCGGCCTCTGCCTTTGCCGCAGCCGCATCGTCGCGAACGCCGAGCTGGGCCCAGACGACCCTCGGCAGCGGCTTCAGCGCCAGCGCCTCGTCGACGACCCCATCCAGATATTCGGAGGCGCGGAAGACGTCGACCATGTCGATCGGTACGGGAATGTCGACAAGCCGGGCGTAGACGGTGCGGCCCTGGATCTGTTTACCCGCCTGCCCCGGATTAACGGGAATGACCTCGTAGCCGAGCGACAGCAGATAACCCATGACGCCGTTGCTCGGCCGCGCCGGATTGGGCGAAGCGCCGGTCAGCGCGATGGTCCTTACTGAACCCAGGATCTCGGCGAGATAATCATCCGTGTAGGTATCGTGGTTCATATCCGTTTCTCCACTCCCGAATTCTCCACTCCCGAAAGCCCTTCGGCCCGGCCCGCATGTTTTTTTGCGTTTCCGTGAAACTGGCAGTGCATCTTTCCCGTATATATGAGTTGGATGCCTATGAGGATGATTCGATGAAAAAAATCGCTCTTGCCCTCACGCTGGTGCTCGCCGCTTCGCCGGCGCTGGCGATTTCGCGCTACAATCCGCTCTCCATGAGTTGCGCCAGCATTCGCGCCGCCATCCATAATCAGGGCGCCGTCATCTTCCGCTACCAGTCCCCCCGCGGTCTGCCGCTTTACGATCGCTATGTCCGCAACAGCAATTATTGCGATGCGACAGAGTATGCGGAGTGGACGCATATCCCCTCGAAGGACGATCCCCGCTGTCCGGTCCTGAATTGCCAGAACATGGACAACCTTGACGGGATGCTTTTCCTTCCGCATCATCAGCTTTGATGTTTTTTCCCGGATTGGACGGACGCATAACCTGTACGCCCTTCGCGGTTGGGAAGGGCTCGGGTTCAATCCCGCGCTGCGATTTCCCGCAGATTATGCAATCAGCAGCTTAATTTCCCGATATATCAAAGTTATAGAAGAATATCTATATTTCAGCAGCATAGAATAATCGGCTCCCCAAGCCCTCCGGACATTTTCTTTCTTTGTTCCCGATAATGCCGCCTTATGTTCCCGCATCCATTAGAAACATCTCATAGTTGAAAGCGCCGCGTAGATTGAACGCATGTCGCGCGCACGTAAAAATTGCTCCAATGGCGCCCATTGTTCACTTATTGGAAGGATGTCATCCAGTCTGAACGTGGTGCTCGACCACTCCTGTTCATTTTCGTGCAAATCGCAGTTGTCTTTTCAAGAATTTAGGTCGCCTATGGCGAGGCGTATTCTCCTTTTCGTTTCCTTCCGGATTTGCTCCCTTGCCTATCGACGTCATCCTGCTCGTTCTCTTCGGCGCATTGCTGCACGCGACATGGAATGCCATCGTCAAGGCCGGCAGCGATAAATCGCTGGACGCGGCGCTGATCTCGGCCGGCGGCGCGGTTTCGGCGCTGCCGTTCCTTGCCTTCCTGCCGTTGCCGCAAGCCGTCGCCTGGCCGTTCATCGGCGCCTCGGCCATCCTGCAGTTCGCCTATTTCCAGCTGGTCGCCGCCGCTTACCGGACCGGCGATATCGGCCTCGTCTATCCGCTGATGCGCGGCTGCGCGCCGTTGCTGGTTGCCGCGACCAGCGGGTTTATCCTGCATGAAAATCTGTCCCCCGGCGCTCTTGCGGGCATCATGACGATCTCAGCCGGCGTCCTGACGCTCGCTCTGGAGGCGCGGCACGGCAGCGGCCGTGCCGTCATCTTCTCGCTCGCCAATGCCTGCGTCATCGCCAGCTACACCTATGTTGATGGCATCGGCGCGCGTATTTCCGGCAATGCAGTTTCCTACACGTTGTGGATGTCGCTGTTGCCGCCCGTCCTGTTGTTTGCCTGGGCGGTGTCCCAGCGCGGCAGCGTCGCCGTGGCACGTCATATCCGCCGCAACTGGTGGCGCGGCCTCATCGGCGGCGCGGGCTCGATCGCCTCCTATGGGCTGGCACTCTGGGCAATGACGAAAGCCCCGGTCGCGACCGTTGCCGCCTTGCGCGAAACCGCGATCCTTTTCGCGCTGGTGATCTCGGTCACCGTGTTCAAGGAAAAGGCCAGCATCTGGCGCTACGTCGCCGGCGTCGTCATCGCGGTCGGCGGACTGGTTCTGAAATTGGCGTGATCACTCGCCCTTCCACTCGGGCTTGCGCTTGCCGAGGAAGGCGCCGATCCCTTCCTGCGCATCCTCAGTCAGCATGTTCTCGACCATCACCCGGGCGGTATGGTCATAGGCCGCCTCCACCGGCAGCTCGAGTTGCCGGTAGAAGGCTTCCTTGCCGATCTTCAGGGTCAGAGGCGACTTGCTGGCGATCACCCCGGCATATTTGGCAACCACCTGCGCCAGATATTGCTTCGGCACGATACGGTTGACGAGGCCGAAATCCTTGGCGGTCGAGGCGTCGATCGTTTCGCCGGTCAGCAGCATCTCCATCGCCTGCTTGCGATGGGTGGCACGGGTAACGGCCACCATCGGCGTCGAGCAGAACAGGCCGATGTTGACGCCCGGCGTGCAGAATGTCGAAGTGTCCGTGCAGATCGCCAGATCACAGGAGGCCACCAGCTGACAGCCCGCGGCCGTGGCAAGCCCATCAACCTCGGCGATGACAGGCTTCGGCAGATGCGCGATCTTCAGCATCAGATCGGCGCAGAGCCGGAAGGCTTTCTCAAAGAAGCCGGCGCCCTGGTCTTCATCGGCCCGATGGGCCGTGAGCTCCTTGAGATCATGGCCGGCCGAAAAGACAGTACCGGTCGAGGCGATGACGACGACGCGCACATCCGGATCCGCCTCGGCCGTTTCAAGCGCAGCCATCAGCGCTTCGAGAAGCGCGATCGACAGCACGTTGGTCGGCGGATTGTTGAGTACGAGCCGCAACACGCCGTCCCGCAGCGAGCGGCTCAACAATCCGCCCTCTTCCATCCTGTCTGCGTCCTTCCGGAAGGATACGATCTCGGCCATGACACTGCTCCCTGCGCTCGATTCCAGATAGCCTTTGTGCCACAAGGCAGCGGCAATTTCGAGCGTGATCCGTTCCCGCACAGGCCGCTGCGGTCAAGACCAGAACCATGACTTCGATGCCTCGGTCGTCGCCTCCGCACGCGTCAGGCCGACATCACGAAGTTCGTCATCGGTCAGCTCCAGAAGCGTGCGGCGGCTGCGGCGCTTCTCGAGGTGCCACTCGATCGCCGCGAGCAACCGCCGGCCCCAGCGTATGAACTCGCTGACCTTCGACCGGACGATATCGCCCAATGTCTCCGTGGTCTCGCCTGTTTCCAAAGCCATTTCATCTTCCTTTCGCCAACGCATGAAGGATGCGCTGGAAAATTCCGCGAAGGAAGCTTATGGAAATTATGAGATGCATAAGGATTTCTTTGGTATGGCGCTCAATCTCGATCAGCTCGCGACCTTCGTCAACGTCGCCGATCTCGGAAGCTTTACGGCCGCCGCCGATATGGAAGGACTGACGCAACCGGCCGTCAGCCTGCAGGTCAAGGGGCTCGAGCAGCGGCTTGGCGTCCGGCTGATCGAGCGCGTCGGCCGGCGCGCGCAGCCCACCGCGGCAGGCCTCGACCTGCTTGTGCACGCAAGGCGCCTGCTTCAGGCGTCGGCGGCCGCGGAAGAGGCGATGATGCCATACCGAGATGGCGCGAGCGGCCGCGTGCGCATCGGCAGCGGCGGCACGGCGTCGATCCATCTGCTTCCCCGCGCCATCGCCGCCGCCAGGAAAAGCATGCCCGGTCTCGAAATCACCGTGCACATCGGTAACGCCGACGACATTCTGCACGATCTGGAGGCCAACAGCCTCGATATCGCCGTCGTCGCCATGCCTGCCTCGGGACGGAATTTCCAGATTGAACCGTTCTATGAGGAGGAATTGCTGGCCGTTGCCCCTGCAGGCAGCCTCATGCCCGAAGGCGGGCCGGATGCCGCCTTCATGCGCGAGAGGGCGCTCCTGCTTTATGAGGGAGGCAATACGCGGCGCGCGATCGACGAATGGTTGGCCGCCCCGGATGCCAGGACCCGGCCTGCGATGGAGTTCGGCAGCATCGAGGCGATCAAGGAGCTGGTGGCCGTCGGCCTCGGCTGGTCGATCCTGCCTGGGCTGGCGCTGAAGCGCGAACGCGCCGGCCTCGTGACCACGTCGTCGTTGAAGCCCAGGCTTACGCGCCGGCTTGCCATGGTTCTTCGCCGGGACAAACATCTGACACGCGGCCTTCGCGAAATGATGAAATGCCTGCGCGAGTTCAAAAACTAGGGCTGCGGCTGCGCGTCACGTCCCGCCGGAAAGGCGGCAGAGGCGACGCGAAACAGCCAAACGGGGGCCGGCCGCACCTCATAAATGTGAGGTATTGGAATACCACGCATGCAACTAATTGTTTTTGCTTGTAATTTTTTCACGGCTCCGGAAGACTCGATATTGACCCGATGTCACATTCCCTTTATACACCGCGCCAGAACGCAGCCTTTCCGGGCTGCTTTCTTTTTGGCATGCCTCGAGCCTGCCAATCCAAGCAACAAGAAACGCCCTTCAAGCCTTCGGGCCAAGGGTCCTAAAAGAGAGTATTCACTATGGCAACCTTCTCCCAGAAGCCTGCAGAGGTGGAGAAGAAGTGGGTGATCATCGACGCCGAAGGGCTGGTCGTTGGCCGTCTCGCTTCCATCATCGCTATGCGCCTGCGCGGCAAGCACAAGGCAACCTTCACGCCTCACGTTGACGACGGCGACAACGTCATCGTCATCAATGCCGACAAGGTCGTTTTCACCGGCAAGAAGTATTCCGACAAGGTCTACTACTGGCACACCGGTTATGCCGGCGGCATCAAGGAACGCACCGCGCGCCAGATCATCGAAGGCCGCTTCCCGGAGCGCGTCCTCGAAAAGGCCGTCGAACGCATGGTTCCGCGTGGCCCGCTCGGCCGTCGCCAGATGAAGAACCTGCGCGTCTACGCCGGCTCCAACCATCCCCATGAAGCCCAGCAGCCGGTCGCACTCGACGTTGCCGCGCTCAACAAAAAGAACGTAAGGAGCGCCTGATCATGGCTGACCTCTCCTCCCTGAAGGATCTCGGCACGGCTTCGGAAGCTGCCGCTCCGGCCCACGTCCGCAAGGTCGACTCGCTCGGCCGCTCCTACGCGACCGGCAAGCGCAAGAACGCTGTTGCCCGCGTATGGGTTAAGCCGGGCTCCGGCAAGATCATCGTCAACGGCAAGGAATTCGCGGAATATTTCGCTCGTCCGGTGCTGCAGATGATCCTGCGCCAGCCGATCGTTGCGGCTGCCCGTGACGGCCAGTTCGACATCGTCGCAACCGTTGCCGGCGGCGGTCTCTCCGGCCAGGCCGGCGCGGTTCGCCACGGCCTGTCCAAGGCGCTCACCTACTTCGAACCGGGCCTGCGCTCGGTCCTGAAGAAGGGCGGCTTCCTGACCCGCGACAGCCGCGTCGTCGAACGCAAGAAGTACGGCAAGGCAAAGGCCCGCCGCTCGTTCCAGTTCTCCAAGCGTTAATCGCTTCGGACAGACGGAATTCACGAAGGCCGGGGAGACCCGGCCTTCAGACTGCTGACAAACCCCTGGCACCGTCCAGGGGTTTATGATTCATTGGGACATGTTGAAGAAACCTGCCCCCACCCAGACGGCTCTTGAGATGGTGACGCTCGATAGCCTGGTGCCGAAGGATC
>NZ_RJJT01000023.1 GCF_003938655.1 Rhizobium pisi | reverse complement strand
TCCGCCCACCATCGCGAACTGCGAGCGGCAGCCTTGGATACTTGGCGCCAAATCGCACGTCTTCACACCGCATGAATCAAAACCTCACTCCGAGATCTTGCTTTCAGAGCGTTAAGTTTACAGTGCCCCCCCGCCAGCTATCCCAAAAGAGCTGGACCAGCCTGCAATGATGTCCTTTAGGGTCTCAATTGAAGGCCATCCGTCATTTGTAATAAAATCTGTGCCGCGATAGGCAATCACCGTTTCTGTAGACCCACCAACCGTCCAATGATAAGCTGTTGCGCTAAATCCTGAGATAGCTGCGGTGGCAGGGAGTACGTTACGAGACAGCTCTGCAACCTCGGCGTTTCCAATCCTGTTTGGAAGCGCACTACCATCTTTGCGCGTAACCTGGGGGATATCACCTCTTGAATACGCATCCAAAGAAAGCAGTGCCAGCATAACGTTCTTGTCTGTGGGTGTCTCTGTCATCGGTTGCCGTCTCCAAAGAAGTCCGCTGGTGTAACCATGTAGCTGAAAGGCAATTCCCTAAGGGGCCGCAGAACCCCTGGAGGATTGCGTGGAAAAATCTTTCTGGGCGCAACAGTGGTGTCGAGCCACGGAAGCCGTTCCCTCAGTTTATAGGTGATCCGGTCAGTTGTTATTTCTATATCGAGGCCCGTGAAACGGACCCCTGGGAAGTATCGGCCGAATTCTCCCGGCTGAATCTCAAATATCGTTTTTGGATCGGTTTCGCTCTTGAAGGAAACGATCACAGGCAGTCTGCTCGTCTTTAGTTTGAACGGACGACGGCCGGTTGCATCGCGTAGCGTTGCAAAATCCGCTTCCGACAGAGAACCAATGCTATTCTTGATACCAAAACTTGTTAGTACGCCATCCTCGTAGACTTGGGTCAGGCTGTTGTTTGGATCGTGCTGGATTGGCAATATATAGACTGTACCTTTGCCGCCAAGATCAAGGATCAGGGCTTCGCCATAGAGCCGTGTGGCGCCACCATTTCCAATAAGGCTATGCGTAACCTTGGAATAGGAGATTTCCATCACCGAGGAACTCTCAATCGGTCGCCCGTCCACCGTAGCCGACGCAATAACCTTAAAACGGACAGTCGCACTCTCGCCCTGACAGGATGCGAGAGGCAGTGCACAAAGTGATGCCAAAAGCGACCGACGTTTCATTTGCTACCTATTTCAAATCGAGAAGTTTTTCAGCACTCTGGAGAGCGCCGCCGTCATCCACAAACGCAACTACCACACCCACCGTTTGACCTTGTTTTGACGCCAAACCCATCGCAATGGCCTCGTGAGGGCTCGCGCAAAGTTGTAACAGTATTTGGAATTTTGGCCGGCGGATCGATCAGTTAATGACGTTACCAAACTCAGCGCTGTTCACACCTGCTGACGCGGCACTACCGGTCAGCTTTCCTAAGACTTCCCGATCAACTAAGTGGGCGACCATTGGGTGAATCTTGATATCGGCCCGCTTGGCGACCTGATGGAAATTTGTCAGCACCATGGTCGCCAATTCGCGCGTAGGCGCAATCACGTCGAGCAACCAAACGGTGTCGCCGCTCTTCCAGTCTTCCGGCTTGAGTCGAACTGGGAACACGCCCGCCTTAGCTTGCTCTGAGATCCGAGCATCAACCTCAGTACTGACGTTTGCCCAGATGGCAATTGCCGGCGGCTCAATGCCAGTGGCGGTTTTGGGCATCGCAATTGCGATGCGGTCATTGATCAAAGGATCGACAACCAGATGGTGCAGATCGGATAACATCTGACTGCGGTAGCGCGGTACTGAACTCATTGCGAGAACAACTTGCCCAAAAGTCGATTGCAGTGCTGTCTTGGCACCGGCAAGCTTCTTCTTCGTCTCTTCGGACAACTGATTTTGGTTTATATTAGCCGACACTTGCGTCGCAACGTTATTCATGTATCCCCAGCCCCATGGGTTACGAGCGCAAATGGCCCGATAGAGTTGCAATCGCCCCCACTCGCGATTGCCGAATGCAGATTACAAATTGAATTTGCAATTGCAAGTGAAATTGCCGTGAAATGCTCTTATGAGATGAATAATTCAGCCATGCTTATTCTGCTGACCTAACGTAGCCATGCGACATTGGCAACCGACGCGAAGAACCAACGCTTTCCGACAAATGGGCCCTCCGATCCAGTTTGATCAGGTCGATTTTCCCAAATACTGCCTCGTGAGTGCCGGACCACGCCGAGATGCCTGCAAGATTGCCGAACTGGCCCGGCCGCCGTTTGGCCGGGGTCCGCGCGGATTTCAAGCAGCCTGAACCAGCTTGCCCGCCTCGGCCATATCGGCGCGTTGCCGATGACGCCGGGAAGACGAGTTGCGAGCCACGCTGGACGATGTTCGCGTGATAGGCCGTTTGCTCATGGCCGCGCTCGCCTCAAACCGGAGGCCGCGCCATGGGAACGGGCTTTTGCCAAGGATTGACGGCCAGAGCGCGCAGATTTTGCATATCCTCTTCCGTCGGCTTGCGGCCGGAGGCGGCGATCCGCTTCACCAACTCCTCCTGCCCTTTGAACATCAGCGGCATGTCTTTGCCGCTGACCACTCCTCCGACGGCAGTCCCTTTGCTGTTTGCCGGGCGTGGTGCCATTAGCTCGCGCGCTGCCTGGTCGTGTTCGGCCATGATAAGGCGCTGGATCGGGTCCTTCGCAAAATCGAAGCAGAACATGAGCAGAAGCAGCACGGCATAAGAGATGCGTGCAAGCCGAGATTGGCCAAAAATGCTCATGAAGTCCAGCTCCGGTTCATCTTGAGGTGGAGGGACGATGCCCGCTGTAGTTGAAGAATCCCCTAACGCACGACGGATGATTTTACCAGTAAAATAAATCGAATTTGCCACTAGCACTTGCTGCGGTAGTCAAACAGCTTTGCGCGATACCTCGTCATGTTTATTCGGGTCTGGCAAATGCGCATTGTCGGAACAGATTGATCTTTCCCGTCCTTGGGTCGAACCAGCGCGAGGAGAAAGCGATGAGAGAATTGATCCTGACCATGGCCATGTCGCTCGACGGTTTTGTCAGCGGCCCCGAGGGCGAAACCGAATGGATATTTTCTGGCGACCAGGAGGCCATTGCCTGGAAGGTGGAGAATGCGTGGAACGCCGGCCTGCACATCATGGGCAGCCGCACCTTCCAGGGCATGGCCAGCTATTGGCCGACCGCGACGGGAGTATTCGCCCCGCCGATGAACCAGATTCCGAAGGCCGTCTTCTCGAAACAAGGGCCGGCGATCCTGAAGGCGGCCGAAACGGCCAAGGAAGGGCTGCAGCCCGGCGCGGAAAGTTGGCGCGAGGCCTATGTGGCGAGCGGCGATCTGGCCGAAGAAATCGCCAGGCTGAAGGCCGAGGACGGCAAGCCGATCATCGCCCACGGCGGCGCCGCCTTTGCGCGCAGTCTCATCGCTCACGGGTTGGTCGATCAGTACATGCTGATGGTGTATCCGCTGGCTCTCGGTAAGGGCCTGCCGATCTTCTCCGACCTCGCTGTGCCAAGGCAGCTCAAGCTGATCAGCTCGAAAGTTTTTCCGAAGGGCTCGATGGCCCAGATTTACCGGCCGGCGTGATCATGTGAAGCGTGTCGCGATCTTTCAGATTTGGTTTTCCGCATAACGCCTAAAACCGC
This sequence comes from Rhizobium pisi, assembly GCF_003938655.1. Lineage (GTDB taxonomy): Bacteria > Pseudomonadota > Alphaproteobacteria > Rhizobiales > Rhizobiaceae > Rhizobium > Rhizobium pisi. Next base: position 96,478 of record NZ_RJJT01000023.1, on the reverse strand, counting down.
TGCACAGTTTTATGCGACATGCTTTTAGTCGACGAACTTGACGATTACACCTGGCTTCACCATTCCGGCAAGCTCTTCGGCATCCCAGTTGGTCAGGCGCACGCAGCCGTGCGATCCAACTTTGTCGATCAGCTCCGGGTCGGGCGTGCCGTGAATGCCGTAGGTCGGCTCGGTCAGATCGATCCAGACGCTGCCGACCGGCCCGTTCGGTCCTTTGGGGATGGTGAGGATCTTGTCGTTCTTCCCCTGCTTGAAATTGATCTTCGGATCGTAGCGGTAGACCGGCATCCGCGCGACACCCTTGACCTTGTGCGTGCCGCTCGGGGACGGATTGTCGCTGCTGCCGACCGTTGCCGGATAGGCCGCAATCACCGATCCATCCCCGTCATAGGCCAGGACCTGTCCGGTCTTGCCGTTCACCTCGATGCGCTTGACCTTTCCCTCCTTGGGAGGTCCTGGTGTCACGACCTCGATCGTTTTGCCAGGCGCGAATTCCGTGCCGGGATTGAGCGTCTTCATCAGATCGATGTGCATGTGGAACCGCTCCGACAGCTTCTCCGCCACGCTGGTATATCCCAGGCTCGCCATCTTGGCCTTTTCGCCGTAGTCCTTAGGAATGTGGTCGACGAGACCGGCGGCATCCTCGTCGGTGATGACATAGCTTTCGACGATGGGTGGGCCTTTTTCCAGCCGGGAGAGCACGTCGGGATCGAGTTTTCCGTCGGATGGAAGCTTGTTCATCGTCTCGAACGCGGCGACCGCCTTGCCGACATTGTCCCCATACAGTCCGTCGATCACGCCTGGTGAGGAACCGGCGCGGTCGAGAAGCGCCTGGAGACGCACGATCGCCGGATCAGGTTCCGGCGACGGTTTGCTGGGGCGCTCCCGCGCAATCGGCGCGAGGGATGCGGTGTTGATGGCCTCCGGCGTCAGTTCCAGCGCATGCGCCGTACCGAGTGAGAAAAGCAGAGCCAGCGTTGCGATGGGTGTGACAGCCTTCATGATCCAACAAATGATCGCCGGCCGTACTTGTTCCACCGGAAGGGAAGACCGTCGGTCAACGCTTACGCTGCCGCGGCTTCCGTTTCCGTTCTCGTAAGGCTTCGAGCTGGGCCTGACGGCCTACTGCAGGATGCGCGGGATCTGCAGATTTTCCGCGGCGACGCCGGACATGGCGGGGGCGGCGCTGCCTTCCAGGCCGGTCGCTACGACCGAGACCCGGAACTTTCCGTCAAGGCCGCGGTCGAAGATGGCGCCGACGACGATTTCGGCGTCCGCCTGCACTTCGTCTCGAATGCGGCTCGCCGCCTCGTCGACTTCAAACAGCGTCATGTCGGAACCGCCGGAAATCGAAATCAGCACGCCCTTGGCGCCCTTCATCGAGAGGTCGTCGAGCAGTGGGTTTGCGATCGCCCCCTCCGCCGCCCTCATCGCGCGGCCTTCGCCCGAGGCTTCGCCGGTGCCCATCATCGCCCGTCCCATGCCGCGCATCACCGATTTCACATCGGCGAAATCGAGGTTGATCAGCCCTTCCTTGACGATGAGATCGGTAATGCAGCCGACGCCCGAATAGAGCACGCGATCGGCGGTCATGAAGGCGTCGGCGAAAGTGGTTTTCGCGTCGGCGATGCGGAAGAGGTTCTGATTGGGAATGACGATGACAGTGTCGGCGGCCTGGCGCAGTGCCTCGATGCCGACTTCTGCCGTCCGCATGCGGCGATTGCCCTCGAAGGAAAACGGCTTGGTGACGACGCCGACCGTGAGGATGCCGGCGTCGCGGGCTGCCCGCGCGATCACCGCCGCCGCACCCGTTCCCGTTCCACCACCCATGCCGGCAGTGACGAAGCACATGTGCGAGCCGCTGAGGTGATCCATGATCTCGTCAAGCGACTCCTCGGCCGCCGCCCGGCCGACCTCCGGCAACGAACCCGCGCCGAGCCCCTCGGTCACCTGCGCCCCGAGCTGGATGCGCCGCGAGGCCTTCGAGGTCGCAAGTACCTGGGCATCCGTGTTCGCCGCAATGAACTCGACGCCGGCGAGCTTCTCAGCGATCATGTTGTTGATCGCATTTCCGCCGCCACCGCCGACGCCAATGACGGTGATGTTCGGCCGCAGCCCCAGAATGCCGCTCTTGGCGTCCGTCATCGCATAATCCTTCTCATATCCCGTGAATGCCCTATTCTCGCCCGCGGCGACGAATCGTTCCGCAGATTAAGGACGTAAAAAGGCGGCGGAAGGGCAAAAACATGCCCTGCGGCCGTTCGGATTGCCTATTCCCCAAACTTCTTGAAGGTGATGGAGGGATAGGCCACCGGGATAACCTCTTTCATGACCTCGCGCTCGGCTGCGCTTGTTTCCGCGCCCACCACGACAGGGTGGGTTTTCGTCCCCTGAACACGGAAGTAGCCGGCATCGACGATCTCGCCCTCGCCAATCGTAATCCTGCTCGCGCCTTCCAGCGCGCTGATATAGCTGAACAGGCCGTCATGGTCGCCGCCTGCCTCGAGCGTCGAGGTCCCGTTCGGGTCGGATATCTGGCAAGAGGCATAGGTGACGACATAAGTGCCGGGCGCGATCGGAGAAAAGGAGCGTTCGTAGTCCTTTGCGTCGGGAATACCGTTCAGGAAATTGCTCTTCACCACTGCAGGCTTGGCTTGTTCAGGCAGAAGCCAGTGGAAAGCGGTCCCGAGGTCTTGGGGCGCGGCCACTTTGTCAGGTGCGCCGTCAACAAGCTTGCGAAGACGAATCCGACCGGAGCACCGGATAGGACCGAGCCAGCCAGGATAGATGAAGCGCGCCATGATCAACGCGCCTCTTTGTTTTCTTTCGTTGAGAATCTCGGTGGATTTTGCCTGTCTTTCGCTCGCGATCATCGCGGGATCAGGTGTCCCTCCACACGAGGCCAACAGCGCCGTTACGATGCTCAATCCGGCTGCAGTAAAGGCTCTTTTGTTCATGTGATTTTCTTGGTTTCAAGGGAAAGTAAGAACGTGTGGCTGTGCGACGGCCGACGCGGACGGCAAAATCGGCGCAACGGTGACGGGCCAACGAAGCGGGACTTCGTTGAGCTGTGGGACATCGATTTCATGAAGAAACGCCCAAAGAGCGAGGCCGATCATCGGCCCGGTTCATCCATAGCAGATCCCGAAACGGTGCATCGAGAGGTAGTTTTGATATCCGCTCGGTTCATGCGCGTTTTTGGAGGTGCGTGCACTTTTTGCAACAATTACGCTTATATTGATAAAATGTCCCGCGCATATTCCCTGCGCCGGAAATTGCGGCGCAGGTCAGCCAGGTCGGGGCATTGCAGGATCCTGCCTTGCCCCTTCTGCAATGTGCCAACCCGCTATTCCTTCACCGCACCCGTCATCGACGACACGTAATAATCGACGAAGAAGGAATAGAGGATGACGACAGGCAGCGAGCCGAAGAGCGCGCCGGCCATCAGCGATCCCCACTCGAAGACGTCGCCGCGCACGAGTTCCGTCAGGACGCCGACCGGGATGGTCTTGTTCTCCGAGGACTGGATGAATGTCAGCGCGTAGATGAATTCGTTCCAGGAGAGCGTGAAGGCGAAAATGCCGGCCGAGATCAGGCCGGGCACGGCGAGCGGCAGGATGATCTTGGTGAGGATCTGCCAGCGATTGGCGCCGTCCACCAGTGCGCTTTCCTCGAGTTCGAATGGGATGGAGCGGAAATAACCCATCAGCAGCCAAGTGCAGAACGGGATCAGGAAGGTGGGATAGGTGAAGATCAGCGCCAGGCGCGAGTCGTAGATCCCGAGCTTGAAGACGATGAAGGCAAGCGGGATGAACAGGATCGACGGCGGGATGAGATAGGCCAGGAAAATAACGAGGCCGATCTGCCGCGAGCCGGTGAAGCGCACGCGCTCGATCGCATAGGCGCCGAAGACCGAGGCCACCAGCGACAGCGCCGTCGACCCCACAGCCACCAGCATCGTGTTCCACAGCCAGCCGGGATAGGAGGTTTCCAGGAAGAGGTATTTGATGTGGTCCAGCGTCGGCCCCACGACCCAGAAGGGGCTGTAGTTGTTATAGTCCGTCAGCTGCTCGTTCGGCTTCACGGCGGTAATCGCCATCCAGTAGAAGGGAAAGAGCAGCACAAAGACGAAGAGCGCCATCGGCAGGTAGAGCATCACCACGCGCCGCGGTAGGCGGTTCAGATAGCTCATGCCTTCGGCATTGTCGGTCAGGACCTCATCGGCCGCATTGAGATTTGTCGACATGGTTATTCCCCCTAATCCTGGCCACCCTGCTGCCATTTGCGGCGTTGAAGGCCGAAGAAGCTGAACATGATGGCGCCGAGCAGGAAGGGCACCATGGCAACGGCGATGGCAGCCCCTTCGCCGAGCTGGCCGCCTGGAATGCCGCGCTGGAAGGAGAGCGTCGCCATCAGATGCGTGGCGTTAACGGGCCCGCCCTTGGTCAGCACGTAGATCAGCTGGAAATCCGTGAAGGTGAAGAGCACCGAGAAGGTCATGACGACGGCGATGATCGGCGTCAGCATTGGCAGCGTCACATAGCGGAAGCGCTGCCAGCTCGTCGCGCCGTCGAGCGAGGCGGCTTCCTGCAGCGAGGCCGGGATGGTCTGCAGGCCGGCGAGCAGCGAGATCGCCACGAACGGAATGCCGCGCCAGACATTGGCGACAATCACCGAAATGCGTGCATTTGTGGCATCGCCGAGGAAGTTGATCGGCGCGCTGATCAGCCCGAGCTTCATCAGCGACCAGGAGATGATCGAAAACTGGGAATCGTAGATCCACCAGAAGGCCAGCGCCGAAAGCACGGTTGGCACCACCCAGGGCAGCAGCACGATCGCCCGGAAGAAGGATTTGAACGGCAGGTGCTGGTTCAGAAGCATCGCCAGCCAGAGGCCGAGCACGAATTTCAGCAGCGAGGCGACGAAGGTGTAGAGAATGGTGTTGAAGACCGACATCCAGAAAACGGCGTCGTCGGCAAGGAACTGATAGTTCTCCAGACCGATGAAGATGCCGTCCCGGCCGATCCGCGTATCCGTAAAGCCAAGCCAAACGCCGAGCCCCAGGGGATAGGTGAGAAAGCAGACGAGGAACACGGCCGCCGGCAGCATGAACAGGAAGCCGAGCACATTGTTGTTCTGCATGAGCGCGGAGATCGGGCCGCGCGTATCCCCGGATTTCAAGGTCGACATTGCATGCCTCCAGATTGCATTCAGTCCTGATGCATGTCGCCCGGAAGTGTTCAGCGGTTCCGGGACAACGACATGCATAAAAACAAGGAACTAAAGCGCGGCGCATAGATCAAAGTTCATGCGACGCGCTTTAGAGAAGCTTGCGGCATGCCGGAACCCGGCATGCCGCCTGTCTCGGCTCCGTATCAGATGCGGTAGTAGCGGTTCGCCCGGCGTTCGGCTTCCTTCATCGCGTCTTCCGGCGACTTCTGGCCGGTGACGGCGGCGGCGTACATGTCCACAAGCACATAGTCGGCCATCGTCGCCGCCGAGGCGTAACCGAGCGGACCGGCATAGCCGTTCGGACGCAGCTTTTCCGAAGCGCGCGCATAGGGCGCGTGGATCGGATCGGCGGTCCAGACCGGGTTCTTGGCGAAAGCCTTGAGGGGTTGGCAGCAGTAGGCGCTGGAGCCCTGGATCCAGGCGTTCATCTGGTCGGCTTCCATCATGAACTTGATGTAGGCCTTGGCCGCCTCGGGATATTTGGTGTGCTTGAAGAGCAGCAGCGAACTCGTCTGGAAAAGCTCCACGCTCTTGCCAACGGGCCCGATCGGGAAGTTCGTCGTGCGGATGTCCTTGGCGATGTCGGCGAGCTTCGGGTCGTTCTTGGCGGTGTAGTAGACCGAGACGCCGTTGGCGATCAGCGATACCTGGCCGGCCAGGAAGGCGCGGTTGTTGTTGACGTCCTGCCAGCTTTCCGTGCCCGGAATGAAGGTCGCGTAGAGCTCCTTGGCATAGTTGATCGAGGCAAGCGTCTCGGGGCTGTTGATCTCGACCTTGCCGCCCTCGTCGACCATCATGCCGCCATGGCTCCACAGTAGCCAATGGGCGTAATTGTTGCCGTCGCCGACCGCCTTGCCGTGCGGGAAGCCGGCGGGCGTGCCCTTTGCCTTCATCGCCTTGCAAAGTTCGAGGAAGCCTGCCGTATCCTGCGGGAATTCGCTGAAGCCGGCGGCCTTCACGTGGGTGTCGCGATAGACGACGGCATTGCCGATCGCCGTCAGCGGCATGGCGATGAACTTGTCGTCGCGTGTGGCGTAACCCTTCACGCCGTCGTACCAGCCCTCGTATTTGTTGCCGAGATAGTTGCCGAGTTCGGTGAGATCGACCAGCTTGTCGGGATATTGGTGGGCGTCGTCGAACCAGCACATGATGAGATCGGGGCCGGAGCCGACGTTGGCGGCAACCGCTGCCTTCGGACGGATATCCTCCCAGCTCTCCTTGTCGATGCGCACTTCGACGCCCGTGGCTTCCGTGAATTTCTTGGTGTTGGCGATCCAAGCTTCTTCATCGCCTTTCACGAAAGGCGTCCAGCGCAGAAGCCGCAGGCTGGCACCGCTTTCCGGCGTGTAGGTCGGTTCGGCCTGTGCCAGAGATGGCCTGATGCCGAGGCCGGCAACACCGGCTACGGCTGCCGATGCAGCAAGAAATTCACGTCTCTTGATCGTCATGAGATTCCTCCTCATTGAAACAGCGGGCAAATTCTCCGGCGTCCACCTCCCGCTTAGTGAAGGCCGGCCTGGCATCCCGCGGGAATCGAGCTCCCCTGGAAGCTCGATTCCCGCTTGAGAGGCTTGTGCCCCGGGATGCTTCTGCTCCGGCGGACCGAGAGGCTCCTCCTCTCCCGCACCGCCGGATGGCATCAGTGGGTCAATCTCCTGCCGCCTTCGGCATCGAAGAGATGGACATGCGTGGCGTCGATCGCCACGCGAATGGCTTCGCCCGGGCGCGCGTTGACACGCTCGCGGAAGACGCAACTGACCTCGCTGCCGCCGAGGCGGACCGTGAGGTGCGTCTCATAGCCGGTCGGCTCGATCACCACGATTTCGGCCGGCACCCCGTTAGGATCGAGCGAGATATATTCGGGGCGCAGCCCATAGACCAGGTCGCGGCCCATGGCACTCGCCGGCGGATTGGCGACGGGCAGCCGCGTGCCGTTGGCCGCGACGAACTGGCTGGCATCATCAGGATCGAGCCTGCCATGGATCATGTTCATCGCCGGCGATCCGATGAAGCCGCCGACGAAGAGATTGGCGGGGCGGTCGTAAAGCTCGAGCGGCGTGCCGATCTGTTCGACGATGCCGTCATGCATGACGACGATCTTGTCGGCCATCGTCATGGCCTCGATCTGGTCATGGGTGACGTAGACGGTCGTCGTCTTCAGGCGCAGGTGCAGTTCCTTGATCTCGGCGCGCATGGCGACGCGCAGTTTCGCATCGAGGTTGGAGAGCGGCTCGTCGAACAGGAAGACCTCGGGGTCGCGCACGATGGCGCGGCCCATGGCGACGCGCTGGCGCTGGCCGCCGGAAAGCTGGCGCGGATAACGATCGAGCAGCTTGTCGAGGCCGAGGATGCCGGCGGCATATTTCACCCGCTTTTCGGCTTCCGCCTTCGGCGCCTTGTTGAGCATGAGCGAAAAGCCCATGTTCTGCTCCACCGTCATATGCGGGTAGAGGGCATAGTTCTGGAACACCATGGCGATGTCGCGATCCTTGGGCGGCAGCGTATTGACGATGCGCCCGCCAATCTTGATCTCGCCGCCGGAAATGTTCTCGAGCCCTGCGAGCATCCTCAGAAGCGTGGATTTGCCGCAACCCGAGGGGCCGACGAGGATGACGAACTCCCCATCGGCAATATCGATGTCCACCCCCTTGATGACGGGATGCGCACCGAATGATTTCCGGATATTCGCGAATTGAACGTTTGCCATAATCCCTCCTCCCAGTTCATGCGCATTGCGCAGGCACGTATCTATGTCGTTTTCGGCCGATGGCGGCCCGCTGGTTTCACCCCCGCCCGACGAAAGGCATCTGCGTCGCCATCACGGTCATGGTCAGCACGTTGGCACTGAGCGGCAGGCTCGCCATGTAGACGACCGCATCGGCAATATGCGCGGCGTCGATCGTCGGCTCCGTGGCGATGCTGCCGTTTGCCTGCAGCACGCCTGATGCCATCTTCTTCGTCATGTCGCTTGCGGCATTGCCGATATCGATCTGGCCGCAGGCGATGTCGAATTCGCGCCCGTCGAGCGCGGTGGATTTGGTGAGCCCGGTGATCGCGTGTTTTGTCGCCGTGTACGGCGCCGAATTCGGCCGCGGCGTGGTGGCGGAGATGGAGCCATTATTGATGATGCGGCCGCCGCGCGGGCTCTGGTTCTTCATCAGCCGGAAGGCCTGCTGGGTGCACAGGAAGGCGCCGGTGAGGTTGGCCGCGACGATGGCGTTCCACTGCTCGAACGAAACCTCCTCGAGTGGCACGGCCGGCACGCCGACGCCGGCATTGTTGACCAACAGGTCGAGCCGTCCGTATCGTTCCGAAATCGTATCGAACAAAGCCCGCACTGAAGCGGGATTGCCGACATCGGCCGGGACGGCCAGAAACTCCGCACCCGTCTCGCCGGCAAGCTCCGCCGCCGCCTTTTCAAGCACATCGGCCCGCCGTCCTGAAATGACGACCTTATAGCCCGCCGCACCGAGCGCCCTCGACATGGCGCGTCCGATGCCCGTGCCGCCGCCGGTCACCAGTGCAATCTTTGCCTCTCCGCTGGCCGCTATGCTCATGCGAACCTCCCGCCAAGTTCATCCTCGATATGCACCTGCAGGATCTCGTCGAAGCTGGTTTCCGCCTTGAAGCCGAGCGAAGAGGCTCTTGTGGCGTCGAACTGGGTCGGCCAACCGGCGACGATGCGTTCGATCACCGGATCGGGCACACGTTTGATCAGGGCGACGGCCTTGTCGCCGGCGACCCGGCGCAACGCTTCGATCTCTTCGGAAACAAGCGCGGAAAGGCCGGGCATGGTCAGATTGCGGCGTGCGCCGATCCTTGCCGTATCGATCGTCGCGGCATGAACGAAGAAGCCGACGGCCGCGCGCGGGCTGGCAAACCAGTGCCGCACGCCGTCGCTGACCGGCAATATGGCTTCCTTGCCCACCAGCGGCTCGCGCAGGATATTGGAGAAGAAACCGGATGCCGCCTTGTTCGGCGCGCCGGGACGCACCGTGATGGTCGGCAGCCTGATGCCGATGCCGTCGAAAATGCCGCGGCGGGAATAATCGGCAAGCAGCAGTTCGGCGATCGCCTTCTGAGTGCCGTAGCTCGTCAGCGGCGTGGTGAAGAACTCGTCCGGAATAATCTCCGGGAAGGGCGTGCCGAAGACGGCGATCGACGAGGCGAAGACGAGGCGCGGCACATAGGCGCTTGCGAGGCCGAGCTTGCGGATTGCATCGAAAAGCGCGCGCGTGCCGTCGAGATTGACGGCGTAACCCTTGTCGAAATCCGCCTCCGCTTCGCCGGAGACGATTGCCGCAAGATGGAAGACCAGATCCGGACGGCTTTCGATCAGCCTGTCGGCCGCGCCAGCGCCGGCAAGATCGATCGTCAGCGCCGTGGAGACGGGTTGCAGCGCTTCCGGCACCGGCGGCTGAAAGGCGTCCGCCAGCGTCAGGCGGGTGACGGGCCGGCCGAACGCCAGCGGCTCGCGCGCAATCTTCTCGACCAGCTTGCGGCCGACCATGCCGGCCGCGCCCAAAATCATCACATGCATGTCGGCTCTTCCTCCCGTTGGCCCGTGTCGTCAGTCACATTAGCGCCGCGCGTCGCGGTGCCTCCTCGCATATAGGGCAGCCGATCACATCGGCAGGATGCGCATTGTCTCCTTCATCGATAGGCTCCAAGCCAGCCCAAGCCTGCTTCCGTCGACGTCGCCGGCCGGTATTCGGCGCCGATGGGCCTGTCATAGCCAAGCGTATCAAGGACCTGCAGGATATGGCGGTAGTCGATCTCTCCGTGATCCGGTTCGCGCCGATCGGGGACCGAGGCGATCTGGATGTGACCGATCGAATTCAGATAGGCCTGCAACCTGTGGGTCAGGTCGCCCTGCATGATCTGCAGATGGTAGCAATCGAACATGAGCCGGATATTCGGCGCCCCGACGGTGGCCATGATGTCGAGCGCCTGTTCCGAGGTCTGCAGGAAATAACCGGGCGCATCGCGCCGGTTTAGCGGTTCGATCAGGATTGTGATCCCTGCCCTGCCGGCCAGATTGCAGGCATGGCGCAGGTTTGCGACGAATGTCGCCCGGGCCTCTTCGCCCGACGCCTTGCCGGCCATCACATGGACATTGAGTGCGCCGATCGCTTGAGCGTAATCGACGGCCTCAGCGATTGCCTCAAGCGCTTCCTGCTCGCGCCCCGGCACCGCCGCAAGCCCATTGTCGCCGGCTTCGACATTGCCGCGGATCGTATTGATGCCGAGCATGGTGAGCCCGGTTTCGGCAAGTGCGGCGCGGACAGCCTCCGTCGAGAACCCATAGGGATAATGGCATTCGACCGCATCGAAGCCCGCCGCCTTCGCCGCGCGGATGGCGTCAGGCAGCGCAAGCTCCTGCCAGAGGAAGCCGAGATTGGCGGAAAACCGGGGCATCGCTAATCCCACTCCACGTCGAAGGTCCGCACGATCTGGTCGATCTGCGCACGCGTGAGCAGCGTGGGATTGGCGCCGCGCGTCAGCATGGCGAGCTTTGCCGTCTCCTCCAGCTCCTCGATCGCGTAGACGGCCGCCTCCAGGTCCTTGCCCGCGACGACCGGGCCGTGGGCCGCCAGCATCACGGCGCTGCGTTTACCGGCAAGGCCGCGGATCGCATCGCCCATCGCCGGGTCGCCCGGCATGAAATAGGGAAGCAGCTTCACCTTGCCGAGTCTCATGATCGAATAGGCCGTCAAGGGCGGCAGCATGTTTTCGGCATCGACGTCGGGCAGCAGCGACAGCGCCACGGAATGGCAGGAGTGAAGATGCACGACCGCGCCGGTCTTTGCCGGACGCGTCTCGTAGAAAGCCTGATGCAGCGGCATTTCCTTGGTCGGCTTGTCGCCGCCGGTCAATTTGCCGCCGGCATCGAAGAGGGAAAGGCGCGCCGGATCGAGCCTGCCGAACGAGCTTCCCGTCGGCGTCACCAGCAGGCGCCCGTCACTGAGGCGCGCGGAGATATTGCCCGACGAGCCTGATGTCAGTCCGCGATCGTAGAGCGATTTCGCCATGGCGCATATGTCTTCCCGCAGCCTGGTTTCCTCGCTCATGCCGCCTCCAGCAGATCAAGCGCATCAGTGAAGAAGGTTTCGCGGCCAAAATTGCCCGACTTCAGCGCAAGGGCGACCCGCTCGCCCTCCACCTCCGCAAAGGTCCAGGGAACGCCGGGGGCAATTTCCGGCCCGATTTCCAGCCGTGTCACGCCAAGCGCCTTGGTGACGGCGCCTGACGTTTCGCCGCCGGCGACGACGAAGCGGCGGATGCCGCGCCGGAAGGCCGAACGCGCCAGATCGGCCAGCGCCTGCTCCACGAGCTCACTTGCCTTTTCCAGGCCGAGCTTCTCCTGTGCCCGCCTGACGTCGTCGGGCTCGGCGGTTGCGAAGATGAGTTTAGCCGCATCGGGAGACTGCTGACCCAGCCACGCCTCGGCCGCTCCCGCTCCTTCGGCGGCAAGCGCCAGAGGGTCGAGCCGCAGGCTGGCGCTCCGGCTGCCGTAATGGGCGACTTGTCTGCGCGTCATCGCCGAGCAGCTGCCCGACAGTACGATCTGCCCGCCCTGCGGCGGCAGGGTCGGGCGCCGGGCGGCAGGCGGCGAAACCATGGCCTGCTCGATATAGAGACGCGGCAGCTGGCCGGCGACCGCGCTGCCGCCGGTGATGAGAGGAAAATCCGCGGTGGCGGCGGCGATTTCGCTCAGATCCGCGTCGCAGACGGCATCGACGATGACATGGCTGACGCCGTCCTCGGCAAGCGCCTGCAGCCGTCCCTTCAGCGCCTGGGCTCCGCGGGCGACGACGTGGCGATTGGCAAGGCCGACCTTGCCGCGAACCTGCGGCGCCAGAAGCCTGACAAGGCTGGAATCGCGCATCGGCGTCAGCGGGTGGTCCTTCATCGGGCTTTCCGACAACAGGTCTTCGCCGACGAAGAGATGCCCCATGAAGATGCTGCGGCCGTTTTCCGGGAATGCCGGGCAATAGATCGTCTGTTTCGCCCCGAGCTCGGCCATCAGCATTTCGGCGATGGGGCCGATATTGCCTTCATCGGTGCTGTCAAAGGTCGAGCAATATTTCCAGAAGAAGCGGGCGGCACCCGTCCGTTTCAGCCAGGCGAAGGCGCGGCGCGCCTCTTCGATGGCGTCTGCAACCGGCGCAGTCCGGCATTTGAGCGCGATGACCTCGAAGGCGGCGGCATCCGCCGCGCTATCCTCTTCCGACGGCACGCCGATGCGCAGGGAGACGGGCAGGCCGCTGCGCGCAAGCAGGGCCGCAAGGTCCGTTGCGCCGGTAAAATCGTCCGCGATGCAGCCGAGCACGGTTCCCATGAGAGGTTAGCCTTCCATGCCGGGCAGCGTGGCGCCGCATTTGCGCGCCAGGATCTTTGCCACCGCCGCATCGTCCTCGCGCCCGAGACCGGCCTCGGAGGCTTCGACGAAGAGATTGAGGGCCGTTTCGGCAAGCGGCGTGACGCCGCCGGTGCGTTCGGCCTCGGAGCGGACGATGCCGAGATCCTTGACGAAAATATCGACCGCCGAACGGGGCGTGTAGTCGCCAGCGACGATGTGTTCGCCGCGGTTTTCGAACATCCAGGAGGAGCCCGCCGAAACGCGCAAGACATCGTAGAGCGTCTTGAGGTCGATGCCCGCCTTGGCGGCGAGCGTCATGGCTTCGGCGGTGGCGGCGATATGGACGCCGGCCAGAAGCTGGTTGATCATCTTGACCTGCGAGCCGGGGCCGGGCCGGTCGCCGAGCCGGAAGATCTTCGCCGATATGGCGTCGAGGGCAGCGTCCGCGCGCTCGAAGGCCTCGTTCGAACCGGAGGCCATGACGGTGATCTCGCCGGAAAGCGCCTTGACGTGCCCGCCGGAGACCGGGGCATCGACGACCATCATGCCGGCTGCCTCGAGGCGCTCGGAAATGGCGACCGTGGCGCTCGGCGCCATGGTGGTGCAGAGGAGGAAGACGGTGCCGGCCGCGGCCGTTTCCAGCGCGCCCTGCGGGCCGAACAGCACATGCTCGACCTGGGTGTTGTTGACGACATAGACGAAAACAGTCTCCACGCCGTCGGCTGCCGCCGCCGGCGTGTCGCAGGCCCTGCCGCCCGCCTCCGAAAAGCGCTGCAGCACCTCATGGCGGACGTCGCAGCCGTTGACGGCAAAGCCTGCCCTCAGAAGCGAAAGAGCCGCGCCCCAGCCCATGGAGCCGAGCCCGATGACTGCTGCTTTGCTGATGTCCCGCACGGCTCATTTCTCCTGTGCCACACAAGTTCTCGGGGGTGTTATCGATACCGGTATCGGTAACAAAGCCTATTTCAAGCGTGTATGTCAAGCGTTGGTTGCTTTCCTTTTTTTCAAAAGAGCCTATGAATTGGTCGTTGCCCGCTTACGCGGCAGTTCGACGATAGGAACCACCGCGATGCGCAAATCCACTTTGGAAGAGGTTGCCGCCGCTGCCGGCGTCAGCAAGATGACGGCATCGCGCGCTCTTCGGGGTGCCGCCGACGTCTCCAAGAAAACCCGTGAAAAAGTGCTGCTGGAGGCCGAACGGCTGAGCTATGTCGGCAACCAGCTAGCGCTCTCGCTGTCGTCGCAGCGCACCAACCTTGTCGCCGTCGTCGTTCCCAGCATGTTGAACATCGTCTTTCCCGAGATGCTGGCAGGCATTTCCGCCGGGCTGCAGGGCTCCGGCATGCAGGCGGTTTTCGGCATCTCCGATTACGACATGGCCAAGGAGCGTGAGATCATCCGCGACATGCTCTCCTGGCGGCCCTCCGCCATCATCGTGACGGGGCTCGACCAGCCCCCCGAAACGGTCAGGATGCTCCAGCATGCCGATATCCCCGTCATCCAGCTGATAGACCTCGACGGCACGCCCGTCGATTTCAACGTCGGGCTTTCGCATGGCAAGGCCGGAGAGGAGATGGCGGCGGCGCTGCTTGCGGCCGGCCGGCGGCGGTTCGGCTATATCGGCTGCGGGTTGGAGAGGGACTTGCGCGCCGGCAAGCGCAAGGCCGGCTTCGAGAAGGTGCTGCGCGAGAACGGTCTCTCTTTCCAGCACGAGCGGGTCGATGGCGCCTATTCCTCCATCGCCCATGGCAAGCAGCTGACCATGTCAATGCTGGCGGCGACCCGCGATCTCGACTGCATCTATTATTCCAGCGACGACATGGCGACCGGCGGCGCGTTTGCCTGCCTGGAACTCGGGATTTCCTCTCCCGGGGAAGTCCTGATCGCGGGGTTCAACGGGCTCGACGTCGCCCGCGCGCTGCCGATCAGGATCGCCACCTCGATCTCGCCGCGACGCCAGATGGGCGAAGCCGCCGCGACCCTGCTGCTTTCTGCAAGCCGGGGAAACCCGCCTTCTGAAAAGGTGATTGCCTTCTATCCAGAGATCACCGGGATCGATTAGGTCTGCCGGAAAAGGCGGCTTCGCGGGCTTTGCCCTGTCACTTCGTTTGACCAAGCTGTTTTACGAGGTCGGCAAGCATTGCGAACTGGCCTCTGAGGATCTTGGTTCCGGCCTCGGCGATCGGAAACCATCCCGCCCGATCGACCTCGGGGAAGCTTTGGATGCGGCCCGATCTCGGAGGCCATTCCATCTGGAACTCCGAGCTCGTGACATTCTCGACGTCAAGGACCGGGTCCGCCTCCACGGACCAGACGACCACCACTTTTCCGCCGGGTTGGCGATATTCGCCGAGCTGGGCGAAGTCTCCCGATATCTCGATGCCGAGTTCTTCCCGCGTCTCGCGGATCGCCGCCGACAGCTCGTCTTCGCCCGGGTCAATCAGCCCCTTCGGGATCGACCACGCGCCGTCATCCTTCTTCGCCCAGAACGGTCCGCCGGGATGCACCAGCAGGACTTCCAGCTCGGTCTCGAAACGGCGATGGATGAGAAGCCCGGCGCTACGGACCGGCATCGGCTGCTCCTTTAACGGTCATGGTCTCCTCCTTGGCGGCTGCTGGCCGATGCAGGAGAATACCATGTCCAGGGGATTTCGTTTCGACCTGCCTGCGAAGAGCATCAAGGGACGACTGTTCAACCGCGCCGAGCGCCCCATCTCTGTTGGATGATCTACTTCACCAGCGATACCCACTTTGCAGACAGACGCGTCCTTCAGATCGACCGGCGTCCCTTTCCAGACATGGCCGCTCACGACGTCGCCCTGATACGGAACTGGAACGAGATCGTCGGCCCCGAGGACGACATCTGGCATCTCGGCGACTTCATGCATTTTCGCGGCGGGGACTGCGACCAGCTTCTCTCCATGCTGAACGGGCGAAAGCATCTCATCACCGGAAATAACGATCCGCAGACGACGACGGGGGCGAAGGGATGGGCGAGTGTTCAGCCCTATCACGAGATGACGCTGGATGATCACCTGCTGATCCTCTGCCACTATCCTTTCCGCACCTGGCACAAGATGGGCAAGAAGTCGCTCAACCTGCATGGACATTCCCATGGCCGCCTGAAGCCCCTGCCCCGCCAATACGATGTCGGCGTCGATGTTCAGGGCCTTCGCCCGGTGTCGCTCGAAACGCTATTGTCGACGAGGTGAGTGCAGGGCTGAGAAAGGGAGATGAAAAGCATGGAACCGCAATCCGAGACGATATCCTGGTTTCGCTCGCTCGAGCCCGTCCAGCCGGTCGAAATGCTCGGCCTGTGGAGAGGCGCTGGGATCCCGTCCGGTCATCCGCTCGACGGCGTGCTCGAAAATCTCGGCTGGTTCGGCAAGCGTTTCCATGCGGACATGCGCGCCGATGCCCTTCTCTTTCAGTGGCGGCCGGATCGGCTGGTGGCGATCGATCTCGGTTTTATCCCGATCGGGCTGGCGATCAAGGCGGGGCCGTTCGGCCGCACGGCCCTTGCCCGCAGCGGATTTTCCTTTCTGCAGAAGGCATGCCGTGCGAGGGGCACGATCGCGTCGTTGAAGCTCCGGACCCTGGAGGATAGGGCCACCGCCGCGATGATCTACGACCGGCAACCTGTTGTCGACTATTTCGGCAGGATCAACGACGATGAGCTCGCCGGCATGATGTGCGTCGAGGGCGACGCCCGCCGGTACTTCTTCAAGCTCCGGAAGGTCGAGGCGGCCGCGCGGCAGAACAGCTACGCGTGACGGAAAAGCCGGCGGCAAATGCCGCTGAAGGCGGGAACAATGCGGTGTGCTATTCTGTTATTACCGCACGCAACTCCGGGGGTGCCGTCATGCGCGCTGTCCTGATCGCCGCTTTGCTTTCGCTCACCTGCCTGCCGGCTCGCGCCGATACGTCGGAGGCGGGGTTCCTGCAGTCTTTGGGAGGCGACTGGAGCGGGGCCGGCATGGTCCTCACCAGGATCGGCGGCACGAGCTTGAATGTCTCCTGCACCCTGAGATCGGACGCGAGCGCGTCCACCGTCTCGATGAACGGGACGTGTCGCGGCCTTGCGGTCTTCACCAGGGCGTTCTCGGCAATCGTCAAGGCTGCGGGACAGCGCTACACTGGCAATTACATCGGACCGTCAGGACAGCCATCGAAGCTCGTGGGAAGCCGGCAAGGCAACAGGCTCAACCTCAACGTCACCTGGGCCCGGGTGGTCAATGGCGATCGAAACGCAACCTTGGTAATCGAGAAGGTCGGGCAGGACCGGCTGCTGATGCAGACGGTCGACCGCGACCTGGCCTCGGGCCGGTCCGTCGTGACGAGCCGCATCGATCTGCAGCGCCCCTCCGCGGCAAGCAGATAGGGCGCCGCCGGTTCGAGGAAACTATCTTCAGTGCGGCTCAATCATATCGGCGATCATCACGTCAATCTCCTGGGCGTGGACGCCGAGGTGAGATTCCGTCTCCGAGGCATCGAGCAGCAGTGGCGTTTCGAGGAGATAGCTCATCTCCACCAGCTCGTGCATGCCGAATTCCTCCATCTGCGCCTGCGAAAACGTGCCGAGGGCGGGCGGCTCCTTCCCGAGCAGTTCGGCTGTTCTCAGGATCAGTTCACGGGGCGAGACATGTTGGGACGGAACATGAAAAGCGCGATCCCATGCACCTGTATATCCAGCAGTGGCCACCAAGGTGCGTGCGACGTCCTTGGTGAATGACCAGGCATGCTTGGCGTCCAGGTCGCCCAGGAAGGTGACGGGTTTCGACGCCAGAAGTGAGGGCAGCGCCAACAGCGAGAAATATGTCACGGCTCCCTGCCCGAGGTAATCGCTCGCCCGCACCTCGATGGCGGGAACACTGGCCCGCAATGCGCGCTGCCACATGATGGTGCGCACGGTGCCCTTGCGAGAGCTGGGGTCGAGCGGTTGGTCGGGCCTGAGCAGTCCCTCGGGGTTCGACCCGTAGCCATAAAGATTTCCGAGGACAATCAACTTCGTGCCGACATTCTCGGCGGCGCGCGTGACGCCATCCATGATCGGGAAAAAATCCGTCGGCCAGCGATCGTATGGCGCCATCGCGCACATGAAGACCGCATCCGCGCCCTTGCAGAGCTGCGTGAGAGCTTCCGCGTCGGTCGCGTCCGCTCGGACAGCCCTGACATTAGTCCGATCCTGCGAATTGACGCTTCGGCTGGTGATCGTGACATCATGACCGGCCTCACCAAGCAGCCTTGCCGTTTCAACTCCGACCGGACCGGCTCCGACGACAACATAAACACTCATTTGAACCTCTGTTCACCATTGCGATGCGCAGAGTCTGCAAGACCGCGGATTGAAAATCGCGCCGCAATCGCCAAATTTTGAGCACGTTCCGCCAATCGTCGAGGCTTCCCGTGAATCTGCGACACACCGCGTATCAGCCCGGCGCCGTTTCGATCGCGTCGCTCCGGCTTGGGGCCGGCAGCTTTCTCCTGCCGGAAATGGATCGGCACCGGATACTCGTCCATGCGAGCGCGGCCACGCGCTCCTATTGCGGTCAGGTTGGCAAGTACTTCGTCCGTCGCGCCGGGGACATAGATCTGCTGGCCGCGGGTGAAGCAGGCGGGTTCGAGGCCGAGTCCGCCTTCGACACGATCGTGGTGAGCTTTCCCGAGACCTTCGTTCAGGATGTCACCGGCGGCCTTGGTGCAAGGGGATCGCGGCGAATCCAGACGCGTCACCTCTTTCGAGACGAACGGATCGAGCATCTGACGCGTGCGATCCAGGCCGACTACGAAGTCGGCTCCCCAAGCGGGTCGCTTTACGCCGACAGCATCGGCATCGCGATAACGGCGCGCCTGCTGGGCCTCGATGACGCAGCGCCCGTCAGGGAAATCCGGCTGTCCGATGCGCAGCTGAAGCGGGTGCTTGATTTCATCGAGGCACATATCGAAACGAGCCTTGCGCTCGAGACATTGAGCAGGGTCGCGGCCGTCAGCAATTCGCACCTTCGCACCTGGTTCAAGGCCGCGACCGGTTTGACCGTGCATCGGTATGTCCTGCGTCGTCGCATAGAAAGAGCGCGTGAATTATTGGTCTCGACGGACCTCGCCATCAGCGAAATTGCCCATCGAACAGGATTTGCACATCAATCCCATCTCGCCCGTTGGATGCGACGCGAGATTGGCCAGACCCCGTTCGAGTTGAGGCGCAACAGCGCGATATAGAGGTCTTCAGCCTTTCATGGCAACGCAGAAGCTTCGCCCGTAGCAACGTGAGGGTCTCACGCACCCGACAGTGCAACGGCCCGCAACGCGGTCCTGACGATCGCATCGCCGAATTCAGGCGAGACCGGGCAATGGCCGACCAGCAGCCGGAAGAAGACCGGTCCGTAGATCATGTCGAGCAGCGCGTCCATATCAGGCGGCGCAACGATCTCTCCACGAGCGAGAGCCTCCTCCAAGATGATACGACCCGCGTTGCGGCTCGACAGGATCACCCGATTGCGGAAGGCCTTGGTGAATTCGCTTTCCGGGTCGGCCGCCGCGAGTGCCATGGTGATCTGCCGCCCACGTGTGCTCGCAAAGGCAGTTACCAGTCCTCTCATCTGCGCGCCGAGAGCCGCCTGCGCCGTGCACCCTCCCACGTCTGCTTCCGGTAGCCGGTTGACCAGAAGAGCGGCCATCGCCAGTTCCTGCGCGTTGGCCCAGGAGCGGTAGATCGTCGGCTTGCCGACACCGGACCGCGCCGCCACGGCTTCGATCGTCATGCGACCAAAACCTTCAGCCATCAGGATTTCATGGGCGGCCTCCAAGGCACGCTTCTGCGCTGCAGCGCTTGGCGGCCGCCCTCTTTTCCCAGGTGTTGCGTTAGTCTCTTGACTCATATCTTTACGATACGTAACGTTAATAAAAGACCCAGTCAAGGAGGATCATCCATGCCGAGTTTTGCCCGAAAAGTGAGCGCCTACTTCATCGTCAAGGATGCGGCCCGGGCCATCGACTTCTACAAGGAGGCTTTCGGCGCCACGGAAGTCTTCCGCATGACCGATCCCTCGGACGGGCGGATCGGCCATGCCGAGCTGCGTTTCGGAGAGACGCTGATGATGCTGGCAGACGAATATCCAGACTTCGGCGCCCTGTCTCCCGATGCGATCGGAGGCTCGCCGGTGACCTTCCACATGGATACCGTGTCGACCGACGCAGCACTGGCGCAGGCACTGTCGGCCGGGGCGACGATGTTGCGCCCGGCGACCGACCAGAGTTTTGGCGAGCGGGTGGCGCAGGTGCTTGATCCCTTCGGTCATCGCTGGATGTTGTCGCAAACCATCGAGCAGGTCACACCTGAGGAGATGCAACGCCGCTGGAACGAGGACATGTCGGCATGAGTGCCGCAGCCCTTGAAGCGCTCGAAGAGGCTGAGCGCGCCTTCAACGCGGCGATGGTTTCCAACGATCCCACCCGGATCGCCGCCTGCATCACTGAGGATTGGGTGCTGGTGACGCCTGAGCGTGGCCCAATCCCTGCACAGGCTATTCTTTCGGCGATCGGATCAGGCGTCCTCAGCCATGACACGATGACCAAGACGACGCATCACATCCGTCTGCTCGGCAATGTCGCCACGGTTATCGGTCGCGGGCAGAACACCGGCATGTTCCGTGGCGAACCGATATCAGCCGACGAATGGATCACAGACGTCTATCACCGGGAGGGTAACAGGTGGCGGTGCGTACTGACCCACCTCACGCCTGTTTGCAGTCCCTTGGAAATCTCTCCGATTCAAGACAAGATCATGCCGCTCTAGCTGGGGAGACTCTGATGGAAAATCACGAGCCGTTTTTACGCGAGGCGATAGCGCTCTCGAAATCCGCGATGGAACGCGGCGACGAGCCGTTTGGCTCTGTGCTGGTGAAGGACGGCGAAGTCATCCTGCGCGCCGAAAACAGCGTCTTCACCGGCCACGATATGACGAACCACGCCGAGATGAACCTGGTTAAACTGGCGGCGCAGCATTACGACACTGCATATCTTGCCGACTGCACGCTCTACACCAGCACGGAGCCGTGCGCGATGTGCTCCGGGGCGATTTACTGGTCGGGCATCGGACGTATGGTGTTTGCCTGCTCCGAAACGCGGCTTGGCGAGATTGCCGGGATCGGATTGAACGTGCCGAGCCGGGCGGTATTGCAGACCGGCGCGCGTGTCGTCACCGTGGTTGGTCCGACGAACCTCGAAGACGAAGCGGCCGAAATACATCAGGAATTCTGGCCGAAGCATCTGGGCAAGGCTTAATGCATGTCGCCCAAAAGTGCGCAGCGGTTTTGGGATAACGACATCCATAAATCAAAGACTTAAAGCGCGTCGCATGAATCCGGTTTGACGCGACGCGCTTTAGAGCCTCGGCTCAGGACACCCCGATCGAAAAGACGAGTTCGAAGACGAGACCTTCGGGCCTGTAGTCCGAGTGGGATCGTGCCTGCGCCTTTGCCGGGAAGGCGCGCTCTATGAGCACGGAGCCGAAGCCCCGCTTCGTCGGTTTCGACACCGGCGGCCCGCCGGATTCGGTCCATAGGAGGAAGACGCGGCCGTCATCGTGCCTCCACTCGATGGCAACAGTTCCGTTCTCGCTTCCGAGGCTTCCATACTTCGTCGCGTTGGTCGCCAGTTCGTGGATCACCAGCGAAAGCGGCAGGGCGGTGTCGGCGGGCAGAACCACGTCCGGTCCATCGAGACGAATGTGTTCGGCTTCGGAGGCGACATGCGCCCGTAAGGCGGCGGAGACGACATCCCGGACCGGTGAGGCCGATCCTTCCCG
The DNA here is from genome assembly GCF_003938655.1 of Rhizobium pisi. Taxonomy (GTDB): domain Bacteria; phylum Pseudomonadota; class Alphaproteobacteria; order Rhizobiales; family Rhizobiaceae; genus Rhizobium; species Rhizobium pisi. The sequence continues at coordinate 75,077 of NZ_RJJT01000023.1, read as the reverse complement.
GGAAAGAATGAGATCATAAGTGCCCGCGAGCGCCGCGAGCCTTTCGGCGAAGGAATTGTACCGCTCGGGATCGGAGCGCGAGAAGGTCTGCCGGGCGATTGCCTGGACTAAGGTAAAGCCGTTCTTGACCCGGTGCGCCAGTTCGCGGACGAGAAGGATCCGCTCTTCCTCGACCTCCTCATTCCGGCGTCTGCGCTCCTCGAGTTCGTCGAGCAGCCGGTCGAAGGTGGCGCCGACGACTTCCAGCTCGTCCGATCCCGTCATGCCGGTTCTGGCCGCCGTCTGGCCGCCACGCCACTTCTCCATCACGTCGGCGATCCGCCAGATCGGCACGAGGATGAAGCGGTTGCCGATGAAGATCGCGGCGGTGAGCGAAAATAGCGCGCCGCCGATGATGGCGAGCGTGTTCATCAGCGTCGCCCGCTCGATCGGCGCGAAGGCCTCCGGTTTGGAGAAGCCGGCGCTGACGAAGAGAGGGCTGGATGGCAGCGCGATCGGGCGATAGGCGACGATGCGCGTGGTTCCGTCCTGGCTGGTGAGCTCGATGACGTCGGGTTGCTCGGCATGGATCAGATGCTGGTATTCGTCGGGTATCACGGTACCGACGAACTGCTCCGGAAGGGGCGCGCGCGCGACGATGGTTCCCTTGCCGTCGGCGATCGTCACCGCATTGCCGGGAGCGACGCCGCGCTCGGTGATGCGGTTCTGCAGCCAGTCCATCCGGATGCCGCTGACTATGACAGCCTTGAGGATGTCGCCTTCCATCAAGGGCATTGCGAGCGGCAGCACGTGCCTGTCGGAAAGACGGCTTTGCGTATAGGTACCGACGGTGAAATCCTTGCTGTTCAGGATCTGCTGGAAATAGTCGCGATCGGAGAACCGCACGCCCTCGGGAAACGCCGTGCTGCCGCAGACCGGCCGCCCGTCGAGCCCGACGACGAAGATGGTGCTGATGTTCGGAATGCTTTCGGCAACCGATTTGAGGGCCTCGTTGCAGGTGCCGACGTCGAGGTGCCGGACGGAAGGCATGGCGGCGACGGAAACGAGAAGGCCATGCAGGCCCTCCACGATCCTTTCGACTTCCGACGATGCCTGGCGCGCCGCCTGGGCGGCGGATGCGCGCACTTCCTCGTTGCGCTGGTGGCGGAGCGCGACCTCGTTATATGCGAGCATCGCCACAACAGGCGCCAGCGCCGCGACCGCAACTGCAACAAGCTTGAGTCTCATCCCATCACCCCTCACAAGGGTTGGTAGCATGATCGAGACGACCTCGCCCAGACCAGCTCCGCAATCTTGCCCAGCAAATGTCGGAATGTGCGAATTCGGACATGCGCCTGGCCGGAGGGAACGGGAAGCTAACCACTTCGGCAGGGCGTTTGCGCTTGAGCCTTGCCGACCTCCGGATTGCGGCTAGATAATTCAGGGATGAACGATGCCAGAAGTGTTTCCCCCGAGAATTCCGCGGCCGGGCCGTCTTCGCCGCGGCCGCTGACGAGCGCGATGGCGGCGGAGGTCGAACGTCTTCTATCGGGCCGAACCCGCGATATCCACCTCACGGGCGAACTGCGCCGCCGGTTCGACGAACGGGTATGGCGGCAGACTTCGAAAATCATTCGCTCCTGGCTGACCTGGGTGGCATTCGTTGATGTTCTGACGCTGGCGCTGAACGCGATCCTGCTTCCCCATGACGTGGCGCTCGCCATGGTCGCCCCCGCCTGCCTTTTGCCGCCGGCGGCAATTTTAACGGCGCTCCTCTGGCGCAAGCCGTGTCCGGCCGCGGTTCAGCGTGCATCGCTTCTCGGGGGCATGTGCCTCATTCTTCTGTCGGTCGCGCTCGTTGGCGTCTTTGCCGGCGGCGAATTCTACGAGCGGCATCTGACCATCATGCTGTTCGTCGCAACGAGCGCGATCACCATCTTCAGCGTGCCGCTGGCCTGGACGATCGCGATCGCCTGTTATGCCCTCTGCCTCTATTTTATCCTTCAGTGGTTCAACCCGCTCGTGGAAGCGGGCAGTGTCATTGCCGGAACCCTGTTCTTTTCCTGCGGCATCATCGCGACCGTGGTTGCCCGGCGGACGATGAACATCCTGGCGCAGAAGACATTTCTCCTCGACTGCAGGGACCAGCGCCGCGTCGCGGAACTTGCCGATGCCAACGCCCGGCTGGAGCGGCTGGCGAGAACCGATCCCCTGACGGGCATTGCCAACCGACGCTGGATGATGGAGACGCTGGAGGAACTCTGGCGGAGCAAAGGTGACGCCGGCGTCGTCGCTGCCATGCTCATGTGCGACGTCGACCACTTCAAGGCACTGAACGACAGTCTCGGCCACAGCGAAGGCGACCGCTGCCTCGTCAAGGTGGCCGGCATCATCCAGAGCAGCGTGCGCGCCGATTGCGACCTCGTCTCACGCCACGGCGGCGAGGAATTCCTGATCGTGCTTCCAGGCGTCGAAGAAGAAGAGGCCGTGGCGATCGCAAAGCGCATCCGCGAGAGCGTGGAAGCCGCCGCCCTTCCAAACCCCTCTTCCGCCGTGGGTCCTTCGGTGACGCTCAGCGTCGGAGTGGCGGTGAAATCGGCTCGCGATCCCGGGGTTTCGCTTGATAATCTCCAGCACGAGGCCGACATGGCGCTTTATCGCGCCAAGCAGGCGGGACGCAATCAGGTCTCCATCTTTCGCCGGCCGCAGAGGACCGCCGAACAGATCGCCGCGCGACGCTGAAGCGTGTCGCGCAAAAATGCATCTCTGACCGGATCGTTCAAAATGCCACGACGGCAGCGACGCTTGGAAGAGGCGCCGCCGCCGGGGCAGCGTACATCTCGACCCTGTCACGCCCGCCGCGCTTTGCCCGGTAGAGGGCTTGGTCTGCGCGATCACGCAGCCTCGTCGCGTCGCATTCGTCGCTCCAGAGGGCAACGCCTGCGCTTGCGGTCGGCCTCACGGTCCCGGCGTCAACGACAAAGGCCAGGGCCTTGATCTTTCGCCTGACGTCGTCGGCCGCCGCAAACAGAGTTTCTTCCGTTTGGTCGCGTAGGAACAAGGCGAACTCTTCCCCGCCGAGGCGGCCGAGCAACAGCTTTCCTCCAGCGGCGGCGGCGATGGTTTGCGCGACGCCGACAAGGACGGCATCACCGACCTCGTGGCCATGCCGGTCGTTGACCGACTTGAAGTGATCGATGTCGATCATGATGAAGCCGTCGCCGTGCTTCAGTTGGTGCGGGAGGGAGGCAAGGAAATTCTGGCGGTTGGGAATGCCCGTCAGGGCGTCGGTATTTGCAAGACGGCTTAGCTTGGCCTCAGCCCTTTCCTGCACGAGAACCACCACGAACAGCGCGACCGAGAAGTGGCAGATGATGAGCATGAAGAAGGCGTTTCGCGGGGCGATCGGACCATATTCTGGAAAAACCACCCCAAGGACGACCAATGCCGAGAACGTCATCGCGGCCATAAGAGATGCGGCAAGACCGATTCTTCCGGGCAGCCGGTCACGGAGAAAACCCACCAGGATGGCGGCGGAAGAGAGGGCGAGGAAGACCGAAGAGTTTGCGTTGAATATCGCGGCCCGCATTTGATTGTCGAGATACCAATGTGTAACGCCGACGAGAACGGACAAGGCCAGCGCGGCCGTTACCAGCAGCCAGTCCGAAAACTTGCGTCGGCGTCCGCTTAACCGGATGATCCCGACAGCCATCAGCGCGTAGCCGGTCACGCCGACGGAAAAGCTCCCGAAGGTCCAGATTTCACGGGGAAGAGAGCCCTGCTCGCCCAATCCAGCGAGTGTGGAGGCGAAGGCGAGAAGGCAATCACCGACCGCGAGAAGATCAAGGCCAGGCTCCCGAGAGCGCCATCTCATATAAAAGAAACACAATGCGCCAACGATGAACGACGACTTATGGAGAAGAAGAACCGTAGCAAGATCCATCGCAGAACTCTGAGCCAACCAAGACGCCGATGGAGATAATCAACAACAGCTACGTTTATGTGAATCTTCTTGCTTGACGCTTGATGAATGGAGCGAACGGGATCGCCGCCAGCCGGATGCGCGCGGGCATTTTCTCGACCAAGGATGGTTCCGGCCCCTTCGGCTGCGAAGCGGACCCCGGGCTTTCGGAAGAGCAGCCTTCGCCCTTCGCGGTCGAGCCCGCCGCGGGACTAAAAGGTAAGCTGGACCTTACAGGCGGTCGTGCGGTCGCCAGCGAGTTTGAAGGCTGCATCGGCGTCTTCCAGCGGCAGGCTGTGGCTGATGATCGGCCGCACATCGATCTCCCGGCTCGCGATTAGCGCGACGGCGGTGGCAAATTCCTCGTGGAAGCGCTGCGTTCCGTGGATATGAAGCTCCTTGCCGACGATAGCGTTGAGGGGGACCGGGATCTCGCCCGTGACGCCGACCTGCACGATGGTTCCGCGTGGCCTAATGGCCGCGATCGCGCTGCGGATGGCTGGGTCTGCGGCCGAGCATTCGAAGACCAGATCGAAATAACCCTTGCCTGCCTCGAATTCGCTAAGGGCCGCGGCATCCCGGGAGACATTGACCGTGCGGCCGGCGCCCATCGCTTTGGCCCTCTCCAGCGTCGCATCGGCGAGATCCGTCACGACGATTTCGGCCGCGCCGCGATGACGGGCGACGGCAACCATCAGGCAGCCGATAGGGCCGGCGCCGGTAACGAGGACGCGGTTGCCTTCGATATCGCCCGCGCGCGATGCCGCATGCAGGCAGACGGCCAGCGGCTCGCTGCAGGCGGCTTCCGCAGCCGTTGTCGCTGCCCCGGCTTCGAAGCATTGCTTCGCGGGCACGACCAGCCACTCCCGGAACATGCCCTGCTCATGCGGCAGGCGCATCGCGCTGCCCATGAAGCGCATGTCGAGGCAATGGATCGGCAGCCCCTTCCGGCAATATTCGCAGGCACCGCAGGGCTGGCTGGGATTGACCGCCACCAGCGTGCCCGGTTTCAGATCGACCCCTTCGCCCGCCTGGCTCACGATCCCCGAGGCCTCGTGGCCGGGTATGATCGGCTCGCGAACCCGGATCGGCCCGAAACCGCCGTCCTGATAATAATGCAGGTCGGAGCCGCAGATGCCCGCGGCTGCCATTTTCAGAAGCACCTCGCCTGGACCGGGAGCCGGAACGGTGTCGGCTTCGACCCTGAGATCGCCCTTCTGGTAAAGCCGTGCCAGACGTGTCTGCATCATGATCTCCTATCTCAACAGCCCGAGCTGCTGCGGCAGCCAGAGCGATATGGACGGCACGAAGGTGATCAGGATCAGCGCCAGGAACAGCGGCACCAGCCAGGGCAGGATCGCCATGGTCGTGCGTTCGACCGAGAGTTTCGCCACCCGTGACAGCACGAACAGCACCATGCCGAGCGGCGGATGCAACAGGCCGATCATCAGGTTCAGCGTCATGATGAGGCCGAACTGGACCGGGTCGATCCCGAATCTCGCGACGATCGGCAGAAGGATCGGCACCAGGATGGTAATCGCCGCGATCGTATCCAGGAAGCAGCCGACGAACAGCATCAGCAGGTTCACCAGGATCAGGAAAACCCATTTATTGTCCGTGATCGACAGGATCGCATCGGAGAGCAGTTGCGCCGCCTGGCTGACCGTCAGCAGCCAGGCGAAGACCGATGCAGCGGTGACAATGAAGAGAACGGATGCCGTCGTCTCGATCGTATCGAAGCTTGCCTTGGCAAGTGTGGAGAAGGTCATCGTGCGATAGCGCACGAGACCGAGAAACAGCGACCAGAGGACGGCGGCGACGGCGGCCTCCGTCGGCGTGAACCAGCCCATGGTCATGCCGCCGATCAGAATGACAGGCGTCATCAGCGCCATGACGGCGGAAAAGCGGAAATACCAGTCAAGGGCGAGAAGTGCCAGAAGGGCGATGCCTGCCGCGGCGTTCATCGATACGCCCGCCTGCATCAGCAGATAGATTGCCGCCGGCACCATGAGAACGACGACGATTTCCATTCCCGCAGACAGGAGCTGTCTCACGTCGAACGGCGCATCGGAACCCCAGCGCTTCACGTAGGCAAAGGCCGCGACGGTGATCATCATCAACAGCGTCATGACGACGCCGGGCAGGATGCCCGCCGTGAAGAGAGCGCCGATCGAGACGTTCGCCATCATGCCGTAGATCACGAAAGGCAGCGACGGCGGGAAGATCGGTCCGAGTGTCGCGGACGCCGCCGTCACGCCGACGGCGGCCTCGACCGGATAGCCGTGATCCTTCATCGCCTTGATCTCGATCGTGCCGATGCCGGCCGCGTCGGCAAGCGCGGTGCCGGACATGCCGGAGAAGATGACGGAGCCGATGATGTTGACCTGCGCAAGCCCGCCCTTCATCCAGCCGACCAGTGCCACGGCGAAGGAATAGATACGGCCGGTGACGCCAGCCGAATTCATCAGATTGCCCGCCAGGATGAAGAAGGGGACGGCGAGCAGCGGGAAGCTTTCGACGCCGGCGATCATGCGCTGGGCGACGATGATGTCGGGCGCGACGCCGTAGAGGACGATGTAAAGCACGGATGCGACGGCCATCGAAATGGCGACGGGCACGCCGACCAGCATCAGCACCAGAAACGAGCCAAGAAGCAGCAGCATCGGATCAACCCTCGACGGTCTGGAATTCTTCGGGGCGCTCCAGAACGGAGTAGCCGCGGCGGATGTTGGCGATGAAGACGATGACCGCGCGGATCAGCATCAGCACGAAGGCGACGAGAACGGAGTAGAAGACGATGTTGCGCGGCAGCTCGACGGTGACCATCTGCTCGTCGGCGACGATCTCGACATAGCGCCACATCAGCGTGCAGCCATAGGCGAAGAAGCCGATACGCACGATATCGACGAAGGTCGCCAGCACCCGCGCCAACCCTGCCGGCATGTAGTGATAGAACACGTCCACCTGGATGTGCCGCGACGTGCGCACGCACATGACGGAGCCGAGAAAGACGACGCCGATCAGGCAGTTGATCGCGATCTCCTCGGTCCACGCATAGCTGTCGTTCAGAACATAGCGCGTGAAGAACTGCAGGAAGACGCAACCCGCCATCAGCCAGAAGACGATCAGCGTGATCCAGTCCTCGATGGCATAGTCCGAGACGTTGGCGGTCGGCGCGTGCCCTTCGAACTCGTGGCCGATTTCCTCGGCCGTGATTGAGGTGTGAATTTCTTGCGACATGATCGGCCCTGTTTTGGGTTGGGAAGAAGGGCGCGGCGTTTGGCCGGCGCGTACCCTTCGTGTCGATTTCGTCTTGCGCTCGGCGGTGCTTGCCCCTTATCCGGCTGCCGCCACCGTCTCCCCGCCTGCGGGGAGAAGGGGATGTGCCGCGACTTCTCCGTCCCCGCACGTTTTTCAGGGCACGTCCCCTCGCCCCGTCAGAACGGGGAGAGGGTTAGGGCGAGGGGCAATCCTCGGTAGCGAGCTTTACTGGATCGCGCGGATCGCTTCCCAGTCGGCCTTGTCGTAGCCGAAGTCCTCGAACTTGACCTTTTCCATCACGGTCTTCTCGAAGTCTGTCTTGTCGACCTCGGCGACGTTGAGGCCTTTCTCCCTGAAGGTCGCGATGAGGCCGTTTTCCTTGCCGGCGATCGTCTTGCTGGTGCGCTCGGCGGCCTCCTGCATGACCTCTCCGAAGATCTTCTTGTCCTCGTCGGAAAGGCTCGCCCAGAGCTGCTTGGAGATGACAGTGTTCAGGTGATCGACGATGTGGCCGGTGAGGATGATGTTCTTCTGGACTTCGTAGAACTTCTTCGCCTCGATCGTCGTCAGCGGGTTTTCCTGCGCCTCGACCGTGCCGTTCTGCAAGGCGAGATAGACCTCGGCGAAGGCGATCGGCGTCGTGTTGGCGCCGCAGGCGCGCGGCATGGCGAGATAGGCCGGAACGTCGGGCACGCGGATTTTCAGACCCTGCATGTCGGCGCATTTGGCGATCGGCTTGTTCGATGTCGTCTGACGCGTGCCGTAATAGCTGACGGCGGCGATGTGGTTGCCGGTCTTGTCCTCATAGCCTTTGGCGAGACGCTTGAAGACGTCGCTCTTGGTATAGGCGATCAGGTGGTCGGGGCCGCGGAAGATATAGGGGAAGTAGGTGACGCCGATCGGCTTGTAATCGCGCGCCGCAAAGCTCGATCCCGAGATGATGATATCGACCGTGCCGAGCTTGAGGCCCTGGTTGATGTCGGCTTCCTTGCCGAGCTGCGAGGCCGGATAGACCTCGATCTTGTAGCGCCCATCGGTGCGCTTGGCGATCTCTCCCGCAGCCCAGACGGAATCCGTATGGAAGGGCTCGGAGGTTTCATAGACATGCGCCCATTTCAGCACTGTCTCGGCCTGCGCAATCGCCGTCGTCGCCATGATCGCGGCTGCGGTGCAAATTATCGTTGCCAGTCTGCTCTTCATCGCTCTCTCCTCCCGAACTCGGGTTTTAAGTCTTGGTCTTTCCTTTCGCGGGCGCTTTCCTGCGGCCGCGCTTCTCCTCTCCCGGGAGCTCCTCCCCGAAGCTCTCGGAAAACCTCTTCTGCGACATGGTGAGATGGGCGCGCATGGCAGCCTTGGCGCCTGCCGCATCGCCGGCGGCGATCGCGTCGCGAATGGCCCGATGCTCCTCCACGGCGCTGCGCCATGTCGTCGGACCCTCGAAATGGCTTGCGAGCTTCTCAAAATAAGGGGTCATGCGCATGTCGAACATCTCGCCCGTCACGCGGATCAGCGTCGCATTGCCGACGATAGTGGCAATGGCTATGTGGAAGGCGCGGTCGGCGGCAATGACCGCACCCGCATCGTTAACGCCGCCGCTCATGCGCGTCAGCGCTTCGTCGAGCGCAGCGATGCCTTCCGGCCTGGCGCAGCCGGCGGCTTCCTCGGCGATCGCGCATTCGATGATGGCGCGCGCCTGCAGCAGTTCGAAAGGCCCCTCGACCGGCTCGCGCTCGCTTGCCGCAGCCCCTGCTGCATGCTGGCGCACCACATAGATGCCGGATCCCATGCGGATGTTGACGAGGCCCTCGACCTCCAGCACGATCAGAGCCTCGCGCACCGTCGGGCGTGACACCGACAGTTGCTCCGCGAGCTCGCGCTCGGCCGGCAGCCGCTGGCCGACGGCAAGCTCGCCGCTCGCGATCATCAAACGAATCTGATCCGCCACCTGCCTGTAGAGGCGGCGCGATTCAACAGGCGAAAACATCATGGCCTCCCCGGCGGCTTCTCCTCAAGCACGCATCTGGTCAACTGGCCTGACCAATTACGGCTAAGTATCATCGCTTGGGTTGTGCGTCAATCCGTCGCATGAAACTTAAACAGGAGAAATTATGCCGTCAGGTTTCGCAGAGCGGGCAAATTGGAGTTGTTCGGCCTCAGCCCCAGCCTATATCCCGGCATACCATTCGTAGCCGCGATCTTCCCAGAAGCCGCCATTGCCGCCGTAGATCTGGCCGAGATCCGCGACCGCCTCGATGCGGGTGAGATATTTCGCCTGCTTGTAACCGAGCTGCCGTTCGACCCGCAGTCTCAGCGGCGCTCCATGGGCCACCTCAAGGTCGCGGCCGTTCATCGAATAGGCGAGGATCGTCTGCGGATGGAAGGCGTCGACGAGATCGATGCTCTCATAATACCAGCCGCTGCCATCTAGCGACTTTTCATATTCGTCGGCGCAATGGAACACGATATAGCGCGCTTGGGGTTTCAGCCCGACCGATTGCAGCAGGGCGGCGAGCGGCAGGCCCGTCCATTTGCCGATCGCGCTCCAGCCTTCGACGCAGTCGTGCCGGGTGATCTGCGTGCGCGACGTCATCGCCTTCAGCTCTGCGAGCGAGAGCTGCGCCGGCCTCTCCACAAGTCCGCCGACCTCCAGCTTCCAGGTCGAGAACGCCCGGCTCATCCAATCGAGATATTGCGGATTGTCGGGCATGCTGGTGCCGTTCGAGCGAAAGACCGGCGAGAGATCCGCTTCGCTGAACTCACGGGCGAGCGCGTTGTCGCCGAGCAGGAAGCGCTGCGTCTTCATGCTGAAGCCCTCGGCGATCTTCAGGACTGATTTCGTCCGTTCGCTTTCGACCAATGCGTCGCAGCCGCTGAGCCCCAGTGCCGAGGCGGTCAGGGTCGAGCCGATCAGGAAGCGGCGGCGGGTCAAGAGGCGGCTCATTGTTCGTCTCCCTCGATGGCGTAGTAGCCGGTGATCATTGAACGCAGATTGTTGAAGACGCCCGACAGGATCACCATGGCGACATGCACCACGACGAAGGCGACGAGCGAGAAGGCCGTGAGGAAATGAATGGTGCGGGCCGATTGCCGTCCGCCGAAGACATCGAGCAGCCAGGGCGCCACGGCGTCGAAGCCCGGCGACATGGTGAGCCCCGTCGCAACCATCAACGGCAGCAGCAGGAAGATTACCAGGAGGTAGGTCAGCTTCTGCAGCGTGTTGTAGTGCCGCGCTTCGGCTCCCTTGGGAAAGCGAAGTCGGGCATGATTGACCACTTCATGGGCGAGATGCGCGGGCGTCAGCTCATGGGCACCAGGCGCAAGATCGCGGCGGAAATGCCGGCTGACCAGTCCGCAGACGAGATAGACCAGGCCGTTGAGGACGAAGAGCCAGGCAAAGAAGAAATGCCAGCGCCGGCCAGTCGCCAGATCCTGATAGCTTGGAAGGGTGATCCAGCTCGGAAAACCCCTTGCCGTCGCCTCGCCGTCTTCATTCGAGAGACCGAGCACACCCGTCGTGTCGAAGGCGAGCGAACCGACATGCGTGCGCCCCTTTGCCTCGTCGCCGTCCTGGACGGCTTCCATCGAGATGAAGGACGGGTCGTAGTCGGCGCCGTACTGGCCCCAATAGAGTGCCGGATGGGCATTGAAGATCTGCAGGCCGCTCATGAGCAGCACGGTGAGGCAGAGCACGTTCACCCAATGCGGCAGGCGAACGGCGAGGCTGTGGCGGTAGATGAGCGTGCGGCCGGTCTCTTTGCCGGCATCGGTCGTCGCCATGATCGTTCTCCGGATCGATGAAGTTTCAGGAGCAAAAGACGCGGCCGCCGCGGAAAAAGTTTCAGCGGCCGCGCGGATGCGAATTATTTCATCGCGTCGCAGGTCTTCATCATGTCGGTCTTCTTCATCGCGTCCTTTTCCATGCCGGCCTTGTGCATGCAGTCCTTCTTGGTGCCGGACATCTTCATCGCGTCCTTCGACATGGTGCCCGTATGCATCGTGTCCTTTTTCATCGTATCGGTCTTCATGGCGTCTTCGGCCGAGGCGGCGCCGGCGAGCGAAAGGCTTGCGATGAAGGTGCAGACTGCAAGGCTGGAAAGAAGCTTGGTCATGGAATTCTCCTCGAATGGTTTGCTGCGTCCGCCGGCTCCCTGCCGATGGCTCACATCCACCCATTCGAGGCAGCGTCGGGATGCGTTACAGCCTCACGCCTATGTGATAGAGCTGTGATACCGGAATTGTTTTTGATCCGCCCTGTAACCAAACGGCCGCTTTTTCGAATGAACTCTCCGACAACATGACATCAGCCCATTCGGAAGAAGCCCTGAAAGCTTTGATGCTTCTGTCCCTTGACGGGGATGAGGCAGCCTATCGCCGTCTGCTTTCGGCCTTGCGGACGCTGCTTGTCGGCTATTACGGCCGCAGGATGGCTGCGGCGGCGAAAGCGGATATGGAAGACCTGGTCCAGGAGACATTGCTGGCACTGCATTCCCGCCGGTCCACCTATGACCGGGAAAGGCCTTTCACGGCCTGGTTCTTCTCGATCGCCCGCTACAAGCTGATCGACCACCATCGCGGCCGCGGCGGGCGCAGGCTTGGTGAGACCGAGCTTGGCGAGGAGATCGAAAGCGACTTCAGCGAGGAGAGGCTGACGGCACGCATGGATGTCGAGCGGTTGCTCGACGGCTTGTCGCCGAAACAGCGGGAACTGATCCGGCAGGTGAAGCTGGAGGGCCAGTCGGTCACCGACACCGCAAACCGCACCGGCCAGTCCGAATCGGCGGTAAAGGTCGGCATCCACCGGGCACTCAAGGCGCTCGGCGAGAGATTGCGAGGCGCATGATGACAAAGACGGACGATATCATCGAAAGCCTGGTCAGGGACCTGAAGCCGGTGCCGCGCCATGCGCTGCGCCGCAGTCTCGCGCTCGGCATATTGCCGGCGCTCGGGCTCTCCCTGCTCATGATGCTGGCCATTCCAGGCCTCAGGGTCGATATGCCTGATGCGCTGACGCTGCCGGTGTTCTGGATCAAATCCGCCTATAACGCGCTGATCGCCATCGCGGCCTTTCTCTCCGTCTTCAGGCTATCCCGCCCTGACGGTTCCGAGGGACGCTTTTTCGACCGGCTCGCCTTGATCTTTGCCGCCATGGCTGCGGTCGCAGCCATCCAGCTGATCATGGCTCCGGCCGGGACTTACCGGGTGCTGATCCTCGGCTCCTCGGCACTCCATTGCCCGTTCCTCATTTTTGGCTTCGCGCTGCCCGTCTATGCCGGCACGGTCTGGTCACTGCGCCGCGCAGCGCCCGCGGACCTCAGGCTGACGGGATTCGTCGCCGGAATTGCCGCGGGAGCGGCCGGCGCCTGGGTCTATTCCTGGTTCTGCACCGAGAACGGCATGCCCTTCGTGCTGATCTGGTATTCGCTCGGCATCCTGCTCACCGGCGCGCTCGGCGCCGTCACCGGCCCTCGCCTGCTCCGCTGGTAGAGCCCCGCCCGGCGGTCAAAGAGCGAGCTGCCAGATGTCGGCGGTGAGCACATTGCCGGCGGGCGCGACGAGACGCAGCGAGCTTACCCCCTTGAAGCCGGGGAGCCGCTTGGTCCCCGTCCAGCGGCCATCATCGGCGAAGACCTCGATCGAGCCTGCATCGAGGAAAATTCGGATGGCGGATGGGCGTGCGCCGGCGGCGATGTAGCGGGGCGATGCCTTGGCGCCCGCGGAAAAGGGAATGCTCAGCCCGTGCTCGTTCAACTGCACCTCGAGGGTTGCCTCGGGATGCTCGAAGACGAGGCGGAACGCACTGCCCGCCTCCTTGAGACCAAGTACGATCTCGACGGAGCCGTTGGCGAGATCGACGGTGCGTCCGTCCAGAAGACCTTCGCCATTCAATCGGCGCCGCCGCAGGCTTTCTGCAGCAGCGACCGGCGGCGTGATCAGCGCCCCATCGCGCAACGCCAGCCGGCGCGGCAAGGTCATCGCGGTCGGCATGTCGATGTCCTTCGAAATGTCTGTCCAGTTGGCGAGCCATGCGATGCCGACAGGGCCGCCACTGTCGACGAAGGCTTGAAAAGCGTAGGCATCCGTGCCGAAATCCAGCTCCTGTTCGAACTCCACGACGAATTTGCGGCCATCGAAACGACCGACGTTCGCAAGCGTCATGTTGCGCCGGCCCGTTGCCGGATCGCGGCTTGTGAGAAGGCCGAAGATTAGCGCCCAGCGTGTCGATGGGTCGCTCGCAGGCCCGTCGAGGGGAACCATGCAGGGGCACTCCGCGGCGGTCATCCCGAAGCGGTTCTCCCGGTGAAGGATTCCGAGGAAGGTCCATCCCGCCGCCGCGGCCGGGTCGTCCGTTTCATAGAGCAGGATGACGCCGCCCTCGCGGTCCCGCGTGCCGAGCAGCATCTTCCATTTGTCGTCCGGCCCCAAGAAGACATAGGGATCGCGGAAGTCGGTCGTCAGGCCGAGCCCGGCGGGGCGCGCCGGCAGGATGAGGCTCGCCGGTTCGACGTCGACAAGATCGCGGCTGGTGGCCGTGAACTGAACCTGCTCCTCCGGTTCCCGGCCCTTCACATGCTCGGTGAAAAAGATGCGGATTCCGGCGCCATCGAGCGCGATCGCCGAGCCGGAAAATGCGCCGCCGCGTCCATCGGCCCGCGCGGCGAGTTCATCCGAGGGGGGAAGAAAGATCGGAAGATGCGTCCAGTTGACATAATCGTCCGAGACGGCATGGCCCCAATGCATGTTGTTCCACCGAAGGCTATGGGGATAGTGCTGATAGAACAGGTGCAGCCTGCCGCCGAATCTTCCAAAGCCGTTGGGATCGTTCATCCAGCCGAAAGGCGGACGGAAGTGATAGCCGCCCGAGATTTCGGGTGCGGCGTTGGAGGGCCTGATGTGCAGCAGCCGAATGCCCTCTTCGAGAACGCCGGACTGACGGAAGGCATAGAGAACCGAGACGTCCGTCGTCACGGGATCGTAGGAAAATGCGCTTTCTCCGCCGCCTTCCAGCCTCAGTTTCCGAAACTCGAATTCATCGGGATTTGACGTTTCGACAGCACCGGCCGGATCGCCATCGACATGTGCGGTCAGCCTTCCCGGCGCGGCGCCATGCCGGGCCTTGATCCAGACGTGGATCGTGGCCCCCGCGGGCAGGACGGCGCTGATCGTCTCCGGCCCGCGTTCATGGGACGGAGTCACTGCTTGGCTTGTCATCAATTCAACCTTTCACGGCAGAGCCGATGAAGGAACTCACGAACCAGCGCTGGAATGCGAGGTAGAGCCCCAGGATCGGGATCATCATCAAAACGGAAGCCGCCATCGCGCGATCCCAGTAGATACTGTCCTGGCCGAAGAAGGTCGCGATAGCGACGGCAATCGGGCGGGCGTAGTCGGTCTGGGTGACGAGGATCGGCCAGAGATACTGGTTCCAGGTTTCGATGCCCATGAGGATCGATACGGTTGCCAGTGCGGGCAGGCTGAGCGGCAGAAAAATCGAGCGATAGGCCCGGAAGAAGGATGCGCCGTCGATCTCTGCGGCCTCCAGCAGCTCCTTCGGCAACTGCGAAAAGAACTGGTAGAACAGAAAGATATAGAGAGGGCTCGCGACCCAGGGCACGATCTGCACCGCGAAGGTGTCGGTCATTCCCGCCCGCGAGACCATGATCACGAGAGGCATGATAATGCTTTCCTGCGGGATCACATAAAGCGCAATCACGATCGACAGGATGACGGCGCGGCCCCTGAACGTTCCCCAGGCCAGAACGAAGCCGGCCATCGAATTCACGATCAGGCCGGAACAGACCGTCGTGATCAGAATGATCAGCGAGTTGACGAGATAGCGTCCGAATGCGAGTTCGCCTGAGAGGTGGCCGACCTCGGCATAGTTGGACAGCGTGGGGTTCGAAACCCAGAAGGCCCGGAAGCTGCCCATATCGGCCAGAATCTGGAACCGGTCGTCCTTGAGGCTCGCCACGACCAGCAGCAGCAATGGAGACACGATCACCAATGCGATGATGAAGATGCAGGTCACCTGGATGAGGCGAAGGACCCGTGCAGCCGAGAGAGGCCGCGCCAGGCGGGCCTGCTGGATCGAGAGAGCGATATCAGACATCGAAGCGCCTCAGGAGCTGGCGCTGGATCAGCGCGATAATGAGAACGATCACGAACAATATGACCGAGACGGCCGAGGCATAGCCCATCTTTTGCTCTTCGAAGCCGGCGCGGACCATGTAATGCACCACTGTCTCGGTGCTGCTTTTCGGTCCGCCCTGCGTGAGGATGGCGACCTGTGTGTAGAGCTTGAACGCCTGGATGGTCGTGATCACGAGGACGAAGACATGGGTCGGCCGCAGGCCGGGCATCGTGACATGCCAGAAACGCCGGAACGCATTGGCGCCGTCAATCTTCGCAGCGTCATAGAGTTCGTCTGGGATGCCCTGAAGGCCCGCGAGGTAGACGATCATCTGGAAGCCGTAGGCCTGCCAGGCCGAAAGCAGAACGATCGAGAACATCGCCCATTGCGGATCGCCGAGCCAATCGATCGGCTGGATCGCTCCGCCGGAGAGAAAGCCGAGGATCTGGTTGAACGGCCCCGTGGGATACTGGAACAGGGTGCCCCAGATGACGCAGACCACGACCATCGAGGTGATCGCCGGCAGGAAGAACATGCCGCGCAGCAGATTGCGGAAGGGCAGCTTCTGATGCAGCAGGAGCGCCGTCGCGAAAGCAAGGCCGCACTGCGCTGGAATGATCCAGAAGGTGAAGCGCGAGACGTTCCAGAGGGCAGTCCAGAAAAGGTCGTCCTGGAAGATACGGATGAAGTTGTTGAACCAGATGAACCGGACGGGCGTCGGCCGGGGCACCAGAGGCTGGTTGGTCATGGACGTCCAGAAGGACAGGAGGAACGGCACGATCAGAAAGATGGTCAACAGGATCACGGCCGGCGCGAGCATGGCCGCTTCCTGCATCAGCCGTCCCTTGTCATGCCGGCGGGCGGGAGCCTTTCGGACTGGTGTCGATAATGTTGATTGTTGCATGACCATGCAGCTCCTCCTTTCCTAGCTGGGATGCCGGCCCTGCCCTGCGATGTCCGTCGGAGACATCGCAGGGCGTCGACCTGTCGGCAGCGATCACGCTTATTACTCTTCGCCGAACGGCGGATATCCGTCGTTGTCCGCGATGTCCTCGTCGATCTTCTTGGCGGCTGTTGTGAGCGCCTCCTTGGGATCGCCGCCATTGAACACCTCGTCGACCGCCTGCATGAAGGCGGAGGTGATGGTGGGATAGGCTGGATGCGGAGGGCGCGCGACAGCCGTCTTCGACGCCTGTTCAAAGGCAATGGCCATCGGGCCGCCGTCAGCATAGAGCGGAGATTCGGCGGCGAAGCTCTTCAATCCGGGATAGCCGGACTGGCTTGCGACATAGGCCCGATACTCCTTGTCCTTTAGCAGGAAGCTGATGAACTTGGCCGCGATATCGGGATGTTTCGACGTCTTGGTGATCGCCCAGATCCAGGTGCCGTTCGGGCTCGCGGCCTTCGCGCCGAATTTGGGCAGCGGCAGCACGACGATATTGTCCTTCATGGCCGCAACAGCTTCGGCATAGACCCAGTGTCCGCCAAGCGCCAGCGCCGCCGGATTGCCTTCGGCGAAGAACTGATTGGTCCCTGCCGACTGCGGCACGACCCAGCCGTTCTTGACCCATTTCTGCATCATGGCGAGTGCATCGACGCAGGCGTCGCTGTCGAGCGTGCCCTCGGATTTCCAGGCCTTACGGTCGATCAGATCGCAGCCGGCCGATTGCAGGATCGGTCCATAGGCATAGGTGATCCATTCGGTCTTGATGCCGTAGCCCCGGAAGGTGTCGATCGGCCACTTCACGCCGTCGAGCTTGGAAAGCTTTTCGAGGTAGGTTTCGAACTCCTCGCGCGTCCAGGCATCGTCGACGGATTTCGGGATGCGGGCGCCGATGGCTTCGAGATATTTCTTGTTGCCGTAGAGAACGACCGACGAGTCGGTCAGGCCGATCGCATAGAGGTCCTTGTCGATCGGGTATGTGCCCTGGGCGATGTTGGACTCCGTCATGTCGTCAAGGAGGTCCTTGTCGATCAGCGGCTTGATGGGCTGCAGATATCCCGACCAGACGTAATTGGCGAGGAACGGCGCATCGAGCTCCATGACGTCGGGCAGCTGCTTGGCCATGACGGCGGCGCTGAACTTCTCGTTATAGGCGTCGTGCGGCGCATAGATGAACTGCACGTCGACATCGGGATTGGCGGCCTCGAACCGTTCGGCGGCCTTGCCATAGGCGGCGACAAAACCGGGATCGCCCTGATGCATGACCTGGATGACGGCCTTGTCGGCGGCATGCGCCCATGTGGCGGTCATCGCCAAAGGCAG
Source organism: Rhizobium pisi (assembly GCF_003938655.1). GTDB lineage: Bacteria > Pseudomonadota > Alphaproteobacteria > Rhizobiales > Rhizobiaceae > Rhizobium > Rhizobium pisi. Next base: position 57,482 of record NZ_RJJT01000023.1, on the reverse strand, counting down.
GACCAGAGACCAAAGTAAACGTTTACCCATTAGAATTCCTCCTCAATTGAATGGGCCTATTTCAATTCATACGGATGCCCGCTCCACCAGCTGGAACGGCAGTTTCTGCACTCCGACCGGAGCCCGGTCTTCGGCAAGCAGGATTCGCGCGGCCTGGCGGCCCATGGCCCGGTGGGGAAGCGCCATGGTGGTCAGCGGCGGATCGAGACGCGAGGCGATCTCGACCTGGTTGTCGAAGCTCGCAACGGCGACGTCGTCGGGAATGGTCGCGCCCGAGCGGCGCAACGCGGCATAGACCTCCATGGCCACGCGATCATTGCCGCACAGGATGGCATCGGGAGGCCGGGGGCCCTTCATGAGATGGTGCACATGGGCGGGCACGAGGCTCGGTGCCCGGTCGCTGTAGATCGTCTTGTCAACGGCCGGCAATACGACGGCGCCGGCTCCGTCGATGCCGGCATGATCGAGCGCCTGGCGAAAACCGAGTTCGCGCAGTTCACCGGCGAGAATTCCCGGCAGGTTGATGAAGGCGATATTGCGACGGCCCGCCTCGATGAGGTAGGTCGTGATCTCGATCGCCGCGCCTGTCTCGTCCGGCACCAGAGACGTCACGCGATCGTTGGCATCCCGGCAGTTGATCATGACCCCGACCGTGTCGGCAAATTCGGGCGGCAGATCGACGCTCTTGTGATACATGGCGGCATAGGCAATCGCGCGCGGACGAAAGCGCCGCATCTCGTCGAGGATCGATCCCACGCTGCGGTGGCCGCTGAGCGTCATGGCGAAGACGGCCATATCGGCAGCGCGCACGGCGCCGTCGAGGCCCCTGATGATCTCCGTCGCGAAAGGTGACGTGATCAGATCGTCGGCGACAAGGCCGACGAGCGGCATCCAGCCCTGCCGCATGCTGCGCGCGGCGAAGTTGGTGACATAACCGAGCTCCTCGGCGATCTCTTTTATCCGCTGGCGCGTTTCCTCCGACATGCGCGCCGAGCCGCCATGCAAGGCGCCTGACACGGTTTTGACGGAAACGCCTGCGCGGGCGGCTATGTCGTTGAGCGAAGCGGTCACGTTATATCTTTGGGTTATCGATTACCCAATCAATACCGATTGCCCTTGGATGAGTCAAGCCGGGCTGCTCCGGCTCCGCTCAATCGATCTCTTCGGGAATGAAGCCGCCGGTCTGGCGTTTCCACAGGCGGGCAAACAGGCCGTCCTGCTCGACCAGTTCCTCCGGCCTGCCTTCTTCCACGATGCGGCCGCGATCGAGCACGACGATGCGGTCCATCCTGGCGATCGTCGAAAGGCGGTGGGCAATGGCGATCACCGTCTTTCCCTCCATGACCAGGTTCAGCCTTTCCTGGATGGCGGCTTCGGATTCGCTGTCGAGGGCTGAGGTCGCCTCATCGAGCACCAGGATCGGCGCGTCCTTTAGCAGCACGCGGGCGATCGCGACACGCTGGCGCTGGCCACCCGACAGTTTGATCCCGCGGTCGCCGACGAAGGCGTCGTAGCCCTTGCGGCCCTCACCGTCGGCAAGATCGGCGATGAAGACATCGGCGCTCGCCATCTTCGTCACCCGTTCGATCTCTTCCCGCGTGGCCTCCGGCCGCCCATAGCGGATATTGTCGCCGACCGATCGGTGCAGCAGCGCGACATCCTGGGCAATGACGCCGATGGCGCGGCGGAGGCTTGCCTGGGTGACCGCGCGGATATCCTGCCCGTCGATCAGGATCGCGCCCTCCTTGATGTCGTAGAAGCGCAGCAGCAGGTTTGCGAGCGTCGTCTTGCCGGCGCCTGAGAGGCCGACGAGGCCGACCTTCTCGCCTGATCGAACCGTCAGGGACAGGCTTGAGATGACGGGCTTGCCGGAGTTGTAGGCGAAATGGACCTTCTCGAAACGGATCTCGCCACGTTCAACCACGAGATCCCCGGCTTCCGGCCGGTCGGTGATCGTCGGCGGTGTCGTCATGACTGGCATGGCATCCTTGATCGTGCCGATCGCCTGGAAGATCTGCTGGCCCATCTGCAGGAAGACGAAGATCTGTGACGACAGCCGGTGGAGGATATAGACCGCGCCGACGAACTCGCCGACCGTGAGGAAGCCTTTGACGAGGCCGGAAAATCCGATCGACAGCATGGAGAGCCACAGCAGCGTGTTGAAAACGACGACGGCGACCTCAGACGAGCGATAGATCCGCTGTTCGCTGTGTTGCGTGCGCACGGCCTTTTCTATGACGCGCCGGATTGCGCCTGCCTCGCTGTCCTCAGCCGCAAACTGCTTGATCATCTGCATGTTGGTGTAGAGATCGGTGATGGCACCGGCGACGAGGCTGCGCTGCTTGGCGGTGCGGCGCGAGCGTTCGACGAAAATGGGGACGACCCTGGCGGTGAATGCGAGGTTGAGCGCGATCCAGACGATGACAGGCACGGCAAGCTGCCAGGCGAGCGCACTGAGCAGGATCACGGAGCCGACCAGTTGCATGAGGAAACGCGGGATGGATTGGAAGGCGGCAAGGATCTGCTGCTGGACGGCGGAAGAGACCTGCTGCAGCCGCGAGGAAACCTGACCGGCAAAGAGATCATGGAAGAAGGCAAGATCCTGCCGCTCGACAGCCTTGTGGCCCTGCCACTGAATGGCAGCCGGCATGCCGATGCCCAATGTATGCGAGTTCAGCGTGTTCAGCATGAACGAAACGACCGGCATGACCGGAAAGATCAGTAATCCGAGAACGGTCAGCAGCAGCCAGTCATTGTGCAGGAAGACGGAAGCACCCTGTTGCGTCACGCCATCGACGATGACCGAAAGCCCCCAGACGATCGTCAGGTTGATCGCCTCGAACACCATGGAGCACAGCGCCAGCGCAATCAGCACGCCGCGAAACATAGAGATGAAATGCAGAAGCACCATCACCGGCCCCTTCGACGGCAGCGGCCGGTAGGGAATATCGAGCGGCCGGATCAGGGTTTCGAAGGGACGGTAGATCGCATCTGAAATCGACATGGGCCGCTCGGGTTTTAGATCGCAGGGAGGGCGGGACTCGGGCTACGCGAGCCGCGATGGAATCACCTTCCTGGTGCAATCTCAACTAGAATTTTTGTAAACGTCGAAAACGTGAGGGTGTCAAAGGCGGATCTGAATTGCGGGATGCTCAGAAGGCGATGACTGACCGATTCGTGCCGGTAGCGGCCCCTCACCCTAACTCTATCCCCGTAAACGGGGCTAGGGGACGCGCCAGACGTTGAGGTGAAAGGGAGCCGGCGCGGCATGTCCCTTCGCCCCGCTTGCGGGGAGAAGGTGGTGGCAGCCGGATGAGGGGCAGCATCGACAATTCACTTGGGCCGGGATCACGATGAAGAACGAGATTTATCAGGCCGAACCCCGCCGAAACGGGGTTCTTTAGGCAGGTAAGCCGGGTCAGTTGTTATGCGCTGCGCAGGCTTCATCCATCGGTGTCGCATTGCTCGTGCCGCCCTGCGTCTGGAGCTTGGCAGAGTTATTGACCGGATTGCGGCACTTGGTCTTGTGCATCTTCATCGTGCTGTGGGTCGTGGAACCCGTCTTGGTCGAATCCGTTGCTATCGGCTTCTTGGTCTTCATTTTGGTGGTGGCGCCGCCGCCCTGGTCGGACTGGTTCTTGTCCATCGTTGCGCCTGTGGGAGCCGGATTGGACTGGGCGAAGGCTGACGTGGCCATGCCGAGAGCCAATAGCGAAGCCGCTATGAGTTTCATACGCATCCTGGTGTCCTCCTTGGGATCTTATGTGGTTGATCCCCTTCCAACCTCGCCGGGCGATCATTGTTCCCTTGATGCAGTCCGGAAATTTGGCTGCTTGCATTCAAATCTTCGGCACCGAAGTCAGTGCCTTGGGCAATTACTCAGATCCTCCGGTCGAAGAGCACCAGCGACTGGGCGTCCTTCAGGCGAAAGACCTGGGCGGGCCGATTGCTGGCGCGGCGCATTTCGCCCTCGACAGGCTCCAGGAAATCGGCTTCGGCCATGCGTTTGCGAAAGGCCGATTTGTCGAGCTTGCGGCCGAGAAGGTTCTCATAGACCGATTGCAGCTCGCTCAGCGTGAAGCGGGCCGGCAGCAGATGGCCGGGCAGGTTCGAATATTCGACCTTGTTCCGGATGCGGGAAAGCGCCTCCTTGATAAGCGAGGCATGATCGAAGGCGATGGGAAAGCCGACGCCGTCGCCCTCGACCGGCCGCCATTCGGCATCCCCGGCCATCACATCCCGCCGTTCTTCGACGTCGTCGGCCGAGAGCAGCGCGATATAGACGATGCTGATGCTCCAGCCCCTCGGATCCCGGCCAGCGCTGCCCGTCGTTTGCAGTTGTTCGAGGTAGGGTGTTTCCACACCGGTCTTTTCCTTCAGCACCCGGCGCGCCGCAGCCTCGAGATCCGCATCCTCGTCGATATGGATCCATCCGCCGGGCAAGGCCCAGTCACCGGCAAAGGGTGCGCCCGCCCGCCTGATGAGGAGGACGGAAAGGCCCGCCGGCGACAGCGAGAAGATCGCGAGATCGACGGTCGCGATCGGTTTGAAGGCGTCATTGTCGTGTGTCGTCATGATGGGAGCATAACATGTGCCAGCCTTAGTGTAAATAAACAACTAAGTTAGTTGACATTCGTCACTAAGTCGTGTTTTTCTCCTTGTCGACACGGGCGAGGCGCCCGCGCAAACAAGGAAACGGACATGTTCGGACTGCGCTTCATCAAGACGGAACCCACGCAATACGTCATCCAGTATCAAAACGGCAACGCCGTCCGCGAAGGTGCGGGCCTGGCGTTCTGGCATTTTTCGCCATCGAGCTCGCTGGTGCTGGTGCCGACGGCCAGTGTCAACGATCCTTTCATCTTTCCTCTGGTGACATCGGATTTCCAGGAAGTGACCGTGCAGGGACAGATCACCTACCGCATCGCTGAGCCGCGCCGCACGGCGGCACTTCTGAATTTCACGCTCGATCGCCGGGGTGCTTACGTCTCGGAAGATCCGCAGAAGCTTTCGACCCGGGTGATCGACCGCGTCCAGGTGGCGATGCGGGCCGAGGTTCAGACGCTGTCGCTGAAGGAGGTGCTTGCCTCGGGCGAGGCGCTCGTCGCCGGTGTGGCCGAAGCGCTAAAGAAACACCCGACGATCGAAGCGCTTGGCCTTGAGATCCTCGGCCTGTCGCTGCTCGCCGTCACGCCGAAGGTCGAGACGGCCAGGGCGCTGGAAGCGCATGCGCGCGAGGCCCTGCTCGGGCAGGCCGACGAAGCCATATACACCCGCCGCAATGCTGCGATCGAACAGGAGCGGACGATCAAGGAGAACGAGATCGCCACCGAGATCACGCTGGAGAATAAGAGGCGGCAGGTGCGCGAAGCCCAGTTGGAAGCCGAGCGCGCCGTGCAGGAGCGGCAGCTGCAGATCCGGCGGGAAGAAATGGCCGGCAAGATCGCGCTCGAGGAGCAGAACCGCGAACTGGTGGCGCTTGCGGCGACCAACGCCCAGGCCGAGGCCGATGCCCAGGCCTATGCGATGACGGTGATGATGAAATCCTTCCAGCAGGCCGATCCGAAAGTGCTGCAGGCGCTCGCCTCGGTCGGCATGAAGCCGGGCCAGCTGATGGCGCTCGCCTTCCGCGATCTCGCCGACAATGCGACGAAGATCGGCCAGCTGAACGTCTCGCCCGATCTTCTCAGGGAGATTTTGCAGCCGCAGGAGGGCAAGGACCGTGCCGGTCTCTGACGAACGCAAGATCATTCTGGTCATCAGGCCGACGCGGCTCGACGAGCTCATCGCCCGGTTCAACACGGTGCAGCAGGCGCAGTTCTATGTCGAACATCTCGGCGCCGATTTCAGCGACTATCTCGCCGAAAAGAAGCGATGCGAAGCTGCCATCACCGAGGTGGAAGCGAGCCTGCGCGCGGTCGCCCGCGTGCAGCGCCTCGAGCGCCGCTACCTCGCAAACTTCGTCTTCGGCGCCGACGATGTCGTCGTGGTGCTCGGCCAGGACGGTCTGGTCGCCAACACGCTCAAATATCTCGACGGCCAGCCGGTTCTCGGCGTCAATCCCGATCCGATGCGCTGGGACGGTCTCCTGCTTCCCTTCAACACCAAGAGCCTTCCCCGGGTTATCGGCGAGGCGCTGAAAAACCGGCGGCCGATCAAGCGCGTCAGCATGGCCAAGGCGACGCTCAACACCGGAGCCGTCATCCATGCGGTCAACGATCTCTTCATCGGGCCGCAGAGCCACGTCTCGGCGCGTTATGTCCTGCATGCCGAGGATCGCGAGGAGCGCCAGTCCTCCAGCGGCATCATCGTCTCCACCGGCATGGGCTCGACCGGCTGGCTGAAGAGCCTCTATTCCGGCTGGATCGGAGCTGCGAGCACGCTCGGGATCGAACACGACCGCGCCACGCTTGATATGTCCTTCGCCTGGGACGCGGATTACCTGCGCTATTTCGTGCGCGAACCCTTTCCAAGCCGCACGACCGGCACCAGCATCGTCGCCGGTCTCGTCTCGGAATCCCAGCCCCTGACCATCGTCTCCGAAATGCCCGAACACGGCGTAATCTTCAGCGACGGCATCGAGGCGGATTTTCTTGAGTTCAACTCCGGAACCCGCGCGGTGGTGACGCTCGCCGAGCGACAAGGGGCGCTGGTCGTGTGAGGTCGGGTCGGGTCGACGGAACGCTGTTAAGAAGCGGCCGTCGGTCCAGGCGCTTTGTAATATCAGGGGCGGCGTTCCTGATGCCAGTTTTCGAACTCGGCCAAAGTGCGAACACCGTGGTCCATGACGGCTTCGTAGACAAGCGCGCTGGAAACTGTTCCTGCATTTTGCGGCCGCTCGACCAATGCGGTCTTAATGCGCAGGATCACCTCCCGATCCGCATCCGTCAGGCGAGGCAGCAGGGTCTTCAAGTGGGCGATGTCAGGCTGCCGGTCTGGTTGATCGACCAGCCAGATGTCGATGGTCCACAGTGTTTGATCCTGCATGTGAACAGATAGCCAGAGATAAAAGCCGTCCGGATACTTTTCCGGCTCTCTGTTCCATTTTCCGCTGTCATTGCGGAACCGCACCGCGACCACTCGTTCTGTCATCCGCATGAGGCGAGCGCCGATAGCAGTAAATGCTTCCAGCGCCTGAGCGTTGATCTTGGGGCAGACGACCGTGATATCTATGTCTCGACGCACCATGAGTCCCATTGCCGCGCTTCCGACTCTGACAGGTTGCCCGAGATCGGCAAGAAGCTGGTCAAGCCGCAACGCTCGGACGACCTCATCGGCTTCGGCCTGCAGCCTCCGTTGGGCTTCGAGCAGATCAGACATTCTGCGTCTCCTTTCGCGTCCGGCCAACCCAGTTGATATCCGCATTGGTGGGTCAAATGCGTCACTGGGCAGGCTACCTAAGCGATTTGTTTTTCCATGAGGAAAGTGCGCTCCTGACCATAGAGAACTTCGCGCACTTCGTCGTAGCCGAGACGGGCATAGAAGTTTCTGGCGGTCAGAGACGCCGGAACACGCAATACCTCAATACCGGCCTCACGAGCAGCGGCTTCCACCGTCTCCATGAGACGCCGTCCAACACCCTGTCCTTGAGCCATTGGCGACACAAAGACGGTCCTTATCGTGTCCCCATCAAGACTTGCTGTGCCAACGATCTCATCACCCTGGCGCGCGATCCAGACCACACGGTTTTCCATTAATCCAAGGACTGCTTCATGGGAGAATTTTCCCACGACCCTCTCTATGACCTCGGCGGGATAGTCCATCGCATTGCTGACGCGAATTGTGTTTTGCACCAGTTCGCTGATTGCAGCGGCCTCATTGCGTAGCGCGTATTGGATTTCGATTTGCCCCGTCATGCCGCGATTGCTTTGAAGCGAACCAAAATCGCCGGCCGCGATGCTCAAGATATGATGGTGAATTGCCGCAGCGCTGGCTTCAGCTGTTTTTAAGGTGACATCCAGATTCAGAGTAAATTGATGTCTGGGATCGAGGACTTGAGATCGCCTGCTTTTCTCCCCGGAAGCCTGCACGTCAATCGACTTTAACCGCTCGCGACGCGCCGGCGTGGCAACACGACGCGCAAGCTCCTCCTCATCGCAAAGCAATCTCACCGGCACCAGCAACGCCTCGCATTGTCGGGCCGCGCCGGCGATCTGCTCAAACGTGCGAAGACTCCGCTCGTCGCCGTCTGTGCCGGCATGTGTGAAGATGAAATTTGCCGAGGGAGGGCCGTAGGCGACGATTGCGTCCAGAACGGCTTGCCGAACTCGTCCGGTGTATTCCCATATCCCATTCGGAAGGGGCGTCGTCCCGTCGTCGTCGAGCAGACGCAGTATCGGGTTATTGAACCAATGATTGTCAATGACCTTTGCAGCCAGGAGCGGGCTTAATTCCATTGCGATCGTCAGCTTTCCGACACCGGGAAAGCCCATCAGCAGAACGAATAGTTTCATGGCATTTTGTTTTCTGCTGTCTTTCCCTCGACGATGGCGGCCAGGACTTCCCTGACCATGATGTCCTTGCCCACGTCGCGGGAGAGAACCGCGAGATCGGCTTCCTGATAGATTGGATAGCGCTCATTCATCAGGTTCTCGAGGGTCTGTTTCGGATTCTCGGTCTTGAGTAGCGGTCGTTCGTCATGTCTGTTGACGCGGTTCCACAGCAGGTCGAGATCGGCCTTCAGCCAGACGGAAAGGCTGCCGCGCTTGACCTGCTGGCGCGTACTCTCGTCGATGAAGGCGCCGCCCCCCGTCGAGACGACACGTGGGCCATCCTGGAGGAGGCGCTTGATGACACGCGTTTCCAGCGCCCGGAACTCCAGCTCACCATAGGCGGCAAAGAGTTCGGTAATCGTCATGCGCGAGACGCGCTCGATCTCGGCATCGGAATCGACGAAGGGAATGCCGAGCTGCTGTGCAACCGGCCGGCCGATCGAGGACTTCCCTACCCCCATCAGTCCGACAAGGACGAGATTGCGCTGACCCAGCGCAGCGCGCGCCCTGTCTTTAAGGCTTTCGGCAGGGGTCGGGACTTGTTCACGCATCGGCCCACTCACAATTTCCTTGGAAAATGTATCAGCAAAGGCGCCGATAGCGTCAAGGCGCCGATCGAGAATACGTCTCGGTCAGGGAATGCCGGCAATTCAATAACATATTGATTTTGTTTTGCTGCTACTGTTTGCAGAAGCGATATCGACCTTAGCTTCCGTTACAGAGGCGGGCGATCACGAGGTGGTCCGGTCGTGGCGAAACCGCTTACGCCTATCCGCCGTCCCGCTCCGGCTCTCAAAGCCGTGTCACGGCTGGTATAACACCGCGCGGCATGGCAACCATAACTGAGGCGCTTCCTTTATCCATCGCCTGCATTCTCTCGTATCGACAATTCACGGACCCAAATGGAATCAGCCATCAACGAGCGAACCGTCGAGCGTCTTTCGCAAGGTGGGCGGGGCTTCTTTCGTTCGGTCCTTGTCGAACGCCTCGATCATGTGCTCGACCCTCCCGTTGCGACGAGTGCGGGCCGCTATCACCGGCTCGGTCAGCCTGCCCTCTATATGAGCGCCTCGGCCGAATGGGCGATCATGGCGATTTCGGGTTATATGCGCGAAGACGGGCGGCGGCGCCTTGTTGCGCCGCTGTCGGTCGGCGATGCCTTCGTGCTCGATCAGCATGATCAGCAGGCCTGTGAGCGCCTCGGCATCGACCGCAACGCATCCAATCTGTCCTGGCGCGCCGCATTGGCCGCCGGCGAGGAGCCGCCGTCGTGGCGCACGGCCGATGCTGCCAGAGCAGTGGGCGCCGATGGCATCATCGATCGATCGAGATTGATCCCTGGAGGCTGGCATCTCAATCTGTTTCGCTGGAATGCGCTCGGCGGTCCGTCTGTCGAAGTGAGCGGCGATCCGGTCGAGATTGCGCTGTCGGAAGATGGCCCGAAGTGGGGCTTGTAGCCGAGGCCGGACTCGCGGCAAAGCGCGCATGGGTCCGTGCCGTTCACCTGTCGCCCGGCTCGTTGTCCGCGGTCGCTGACGAAACCAATCCGCGCGGGGCGCGCTTCACGCCGTCGGGAAGCTGGACCCACTCATGTCTGGATTGTTCGTAGACGGAAAGCAGGGGCGGTGGAAAGGTCGGGTCTGCGAAGGCGCCGACGGCGATGCCGCAGAGGTCCGCATTGAAATCACCTTCCCAGTATAATGACGTCCCGCAATTCGGGCAGAAGTGAAATCGAACCCTCCGACCTTCCGCGGCGTCGCGCTCGAACACCTTCCACTCTCCCTCGACCGTCACCTCGGCCTTCGCAAAGATCGCGCCGCTGCTCGCTACCGCACCGGTTCGGCGCTGGCAGTCCCGGCAATGGCACAGGGTTACCGTGAGAGGGTCGCCTGACGTCTTCGCGCGGAGTGATCCGCAATGGCATTGCGCAATTCTATCCATCTGTCACCTCGCTTGCTTGCCTGTTGATCCTGCTCGGGCGCTACGGTCAATCAGAAATGTCGGGGGATTTTCGCAGACGTCCGGGAGTGCCTCAGTAGGTGCGCCTTGTTCCGATGGGAGGAGCAATGCTGAGGCGTGTCCTTCGAGGCTTCGGCCTTTGGCCTGCGCACTTCAGGACGAGGGGCGCTGGAAAATGCTGCGCCCGAGAGGCGTTGCATGATGCGGGGGGCAATTGCCACCCGCCTCCGGCGTCGAAGGAGCAGAAGCCCGGCGCGGGAGAGATGCGCCGGGCTTCGATAGTGACCGACAGCATGGGAGGAGGAATGCTGTCCATCGGGCCGAAGCGGCTAAGGAGGGGTGCAGCGCTTCGGTTCGTCCAGGAGGTAGTACCGCAATGCGGCAAATTCAAGCCAGGCGGTTGCGTCGATTTCGCGCAGGCGGTGCTGCGGAACAGGCGGCGGTATACGCGGCTTCTGGTTGCCCGTGTGATCAGTTGGCAAATGGCGTTGTCCGCGGACAACTTGGCCAGATGCGCTTCTTGATCAGCGCCTGCCAGGGCGTGCGAAGCTGTTGCCCGCTGACGTCGGAAGAAGCGTCGAAGGCTAGGCGCTTCTCCCGCGTCAGACTATTGTTCCGGGGATATCTCGATCATCCGTTGTCCGCGGACAACCGGATGATTGGGGCCCCTCACCTGTAGATTCTCAAGCGCCCATGGTCCGGATCGATCGCTGCTGATAGGTACGGTGCCGCTTCTGCCTCCTCACTGGCCGCTATCGGAAGGAGGCACCCTAGGTGGCTTCCTGCTTGTATGTTAACGGTCGATATGTCGTCGTGTGGGGAAATCCGATGGGCAGGAAGCTTGCAGCTATTCTTGCGCCCGACGTCGTTGGGTATTCAACGCTGATGGAGCGTGACGAGACGGGGAGGTTCGAGCGGCACCGCGATGCGCAAGGCAGTGATCGAGCCGGAAACCGCGAAGCGGCGCGGCTGCATCTTCAAGCTCATAGGTGACGGGCTGCTTGCCGAATTCGGCAGTGTCGTGGATGCGGTGGAGTGCGCCGTGTCGCTGCAGCGGGCGCTGGACGAGCGCAACGCCGATGTGCCGCAAAACGAACGGCTGGAACTGAGAATAGGGCTCAATCTCGGTGAAGTTGTCGTCGACGGTGACGATCGCTATGGCGAAGGCGTCAACGCGTCGGTGCGACTGCAGCCGCTCGCCGATCCCGGCGGCATCTGCATCTCCGGCAACGTCGTGAGCGAGGTTGAAGAGACGCTTGCCCTCGGTTTCGAATCCATGGACGAAGCAACAGGTCAAGAACATTGCCGAGCCGATCGCGGTGTACCGCCTCGTGCAGGAAGGCACTTCCCCGAAATGCGGCTGGCGACGCCTCCTGCCTTGCCAAACAAGCCATCGATAGCCGTACTGGCTTTCGAAAATATGGGCGGCGATCCGGAGCGGGAGTATTTCGCCGATGGATTGGTCCAGGATGCCATTGCCAATCTTTCGAAAATTCCGAGCCTGTTCGCTATCCGCGCGAAACTCCAGCTTCGCCTACAAAGGCAGGACCGTCGACGTCAGGCAGATCGCCCGAGAGCTGGGCGTCCGCTACGTGCTGGAAGGCAGTATCCGGCAAGCGGCAAACCGGCTGCGCATTACCGCACAGCTGATCGAGGGGGAGGGACGCAACCCATATCTGGGTCGACAGATTCGAGGGTGCGGCCTAAGACATTTTCGACCTGCAGGATCAGCTGACTGAACGCATCGTCGGCACGCTTGAGCCGACGCTCCGGCGCGCTGAGATCGAGCGGGCGCGCCGCAAACGCCCGGATAGCCTGGACGGTTATGACTTCTTCCTCCGCGCTTTGCCGCACAGCTATGCCAATAGGCCAACGGAGACCACTGAGGCGAGCCCTGCGGTTGCTCAGCGAGGCGTTGCGTCTTGATCCCAACTACGCCTGTGCCCATGGCTATGCCGCCTGGGGATATGAACGGCGCTTCCTGCGTGGCGGCTTCCATCCCGAGGACAGAGCCGCGGCGATCCGGCACGCCGATGCGGCACTCGCCACCGGCGGGGATGATCCGCAGGCGCTTTGCCTCGGAGGATTCGTCCATGCCACGATCACCCATGATTATGAGCGCTCCATCAATGCACTCGACAGGGCGTTGATGCTGGACGGCAATTCGTCGCTCGCCTACGGGCTGAGCGCGATGGTGCACATGTTCAACGAAACCCATGACCAGTCGCGCGATCACGCATTCAAGGCGCCTCGGCTCAGTCCGCTCGATCCGATGAACTATCACTCCTATCTCGCATTGGCCTGGGTCAGCCTGTTTACCGCGCCGTTTGAGGATGCGGTGAGATATTCCGTGCTGGGAACCCAGGTCAATCCCGGCTTCAGCATCCTCCATGCCAGCCTTGTGGCTAGCTACGCCAATCGCGATCGGCTGGAGACTGCGCGAACAGCGGCCGGGCGACTGCTGGAGATCGCGCCGGGCTGGATGATCAGCGAGTTCGTGCGAATGGATGTGGAGCGGTCGCAGCTCATGGGTGGCCTGGCGTCGGCGTTGCGCAAGGCCGGATTGCCGGAATAAGATTGCCTGCTGTCTTCCGGTTCGGCCGGTTGCCGCTGGCGCCGAGCGAGCGCTGCGACCTGATTTCGGCAAGCGGAATTCGGGTCCGAAAGCGCAGTTTTGAAGAGGTTTCGCGCCCAAATTTACGGCCTCCAAGACCGAAAGGCGCGACACTGGCGACGACGTCGAAGCGATAGCCATCCCGGAGTAACGAAACCAAACGCCATTTTCGGTTCCGTTGCATAAAAGAGATCAAACAAAATCAGCGGCTTACAACTGGGATGCCAATCGGAATTCCCAATTCGCTTGGGCCCTGATCACCGCCGCAGAGCCCCTCCCCTGCCCCGAACCTCCACGGCCAAGCAACGGCTTGCATCCTTTTGGCGGCCCCCGGCGTTATCCCCGCAGCAGATCGGAGGATAGGCCATGGCGGACGTGCTGCGCCTCAACAGGTTTTCCATCGCGGCCGCGATGATGGCTGCGGCGATCGGTGCGTTTGTCGTGGTGCAGACAAGACGGCGGGATTCCTTTGCCGCCGCAGTCGGGGCGGGCAAGGCGGGAGACGACCATGGGCGCAGCGCCGCCACACCGGAGGCCATTCCGGCGCGCGGACTGCGCGACGTGTTCTGGCGCGCCTTTCATGAAATCCTCGACGACCGGGTGACGTTGATTGCGGCGGGCGTGACCTTTTATCTGCTGCTCGCGTTGTTTCCCGCTTTGGCGGCTTTAGTGTCGCTCTACGGGCTGGTTGCCGATCCGGTGACGATTTCAGAACATCTGCGCGAGCTCGCCATCCTCCTGCCGCCCGGCGCCTTCGACCTTCTTGCCGACCAGATCAAGGCGCTTGTCGAAAAGCGCGACAGCACGCTCGGCATTACCTTCTTCGTCGGTCTCGCGATTGCGCTCTGGAGCACCCATAGCGGCACGTTGTCGATTTTCGACGCGATGAACATCGCCTATGAGGAGCGAGAGAAACGCAGCCTCGTGCGGCTCAACCTGATCGGCCTCTGCTTCACCTTGTGCGCCATGGTTTTCGCAGTCCTCATGGTGGCGCTCGTCGGCGTGATGCCCGTCGTGCTTTCCTATCTCTGGCTCGACCAGTTCAAAGAGGACATAGCGCTTCTCTTGCGGTGGCCGCTGCTTCTCTTCATCGTCGCGGCAGCGGTGACCCTGATCTATCGCTTCGGCCCGAGCCGCGAGCCCGCCAGGGTTCGGTGGATGACGTGGGGCGCGGGGCTGACCACCTTCGCCTGGGCCATCATGTCGATCGGCTTCTCCTTCTATCTCGATCATTTTGCCAATTACAACGCCACCTACGGCACGCTCGGCGCGCTGATCGGTTTTCTCATCTGGATCTGGCTTTCCGTCGTCATTCTCATCGTTGGAGCCGAACTCAATGCCGAGCTGGAGCATCAAACGGCAAAGGACACGACGACCGGGCCTCCGCTGCCGATGGGCGCGCGGGGAGCCTATGTCGCGGACACTCTGGGCGAGACGGTGAGTTGATCGTTAAGGAGCCTTATCGAAGGCTGCTCCCGCGATTCAGTTTTGATGTATTTTGTGCTTCGGCACGTCGACAGAGGAGACGATCATGACCGCCCCGCATCCGTCCAAAACCCATATCGGCAATCATGCACTGCATCCCGAAACGCAGATGCTGAATTACGGCTACGATCCCGAACTCTCGGAAGGCGCGGTCAAGCCGCCGGTGTTCCTCACCTCCACCTTCGTCTTCAATTCGGCCGAGGATGGCCGCGATTTCTTCGACTACGTCTCGGGCCGGCGCGAGCCGCCGGCGGGCAAGGGCGCGGGCCTCGTCTATTCGCGCTTCAATCATCCCAATAGCGAGATCGTCGAGGACCGGCTCGCCGTCTATGAGCGGACGGAAAGCGGCGTGCTGTTTTCCTCAGGGATGGCGGCGATCGCCACCACGCTTCTCGCCTTCGTGCGTCCCGGCGATGCGATCCTGCATTCGCAGCCGCTCTACGGCGGCACCGAAACCCTGCTGGCAAAAACCTTCCTCAACCTCGGCGTCGCTGCCGTCGGCTTTGCCGATGGCGTCAGCGAGGGGTCGGTGCAGAAGGCGGCGGATGAGGCCGTTGCCAAGGGCCGGGTCTCCGTCATCCTGATCGAGACGCCCGCCAACCCGACCAACAGCCTGGTCGATGTCGCGATGATCCGGCGCGTGGCCGATGCGATCGGCGCAAGGCAGGGGCATACGCCGATCGTCGTCTGCGACAACACGCTGCTCGGGCCGGTCTTCCAGCGGCCGATCGAGCACGGCGCCGATATCTCCCTCTATTCGCTGACCAAATATGTCGGCGGCCATTCCGATCTCATCGCCGGGGCGGTTCTCGGCCGCAAGGAGATCGTCAAGCAGGTCAAGGCGCTGCGCGGCGCGATCGGCACGCAGCTCGATCCGCATTCCTGCTGGATGCTCGGCCGGTCGCTGGAAACGCTGCAGCTGCGCATGGAGCGGGCCAACAACAATGCGCGCGCCGTCGCCGATTTCCTGCGCGAGCACCCGAAGGTCGAGAAGGTTCACTATCTCTCTTACCACGATCCGGATTCGCCGCTGGGGCGCACCTTCACCGCGCAATGCACTGGCGCCGGCTCGACCTTCTCCTTCGATATCCGCGGCGGCCAGCCGGCCTCCTTCAAATTCCTGAACGCGCTGCAGGTCTTCAAGCTCGCCGTCAGCCTCGGCGGCACGGAGTCGCTTGCAAGCCACCCGGCCACGATGACGCATTCCGGCGTGCCCGCCGATGTGCGCCAGCGGATCGGCGTTCTGGAATCGACCATCCGGCTGTCGATCGGCATCGAGCATCCGGATGATCTGGTGGCGGATCTGGAGCTGGCGCTGCAGGGCGCCTGATGCGGCGGGAGAAATCGATGCCCGGCGGCGCCGGGCATCGGGCGCGACGTCACTTGTCGTCTGTCGTCAGTTCCGTCTCGTCGGTGTTCAGCACGAAGACCGCAAGCAGGCGCGCCTGCTTTGTCTTGCTGGCGTTCTTGCTGACGGCGTGATGATCGCCCGGAAATTCGGGAAAGCTTTCGCCTGCCTTATAGACCTTCTCCGGCCCGTCATTCACCTTGCTAGTGATCGCCCCTTCAAGAACGGTGGCGTAGATGAAGGCCGAGGCCGGGTGCGTGTGGCCGGGCGATGAGCCGCCCGGCCCATATTCGACGAGCACGGCCTTCATGCTCTTGCCGGGAACATTGGGAAGCTTCTGGTCGAAAACGACGCGAACCTTCGCGTCGCCGCCTGCGGCGTGAGCCTGCGTGCCGGCGGCAAGGACAATGGCGAGTGCTGCCGCCGAGATCATTTTTCTGAGCATGTCTGTCTCCTCAGTTGATGGGAATGGTCGTCAGGTGCCCGGTATCAGGCGGTCTTTTTCTGGGGCGGCTGCCGGCTCAGCCAGTCGTCGAAGCGGATCCGGCCGAGCCGCGCATTGGGTCCGGTCACAAGCGAATTGTCTTCGAGCTCGACGCCGAAATAGCGGGCATGCGGATCGGCCACCACTTGGCGCGGATCGTTCGTCGCCTTGAAAAGGCGCGTGATGATTTCGGTGAGGCGGACTTTCTCCGGTCCGCCGATTTCGATCGTGCCGTTGACGGGTGCCGCAAGCGCCACCTCGGCCATGACGTCGGCGACATCGTCGGAGGCGATCGGCTGCACATAGGCCGGCGACAGATGCACCATCTGGCCTACTGTGCCCGACTGGGCGATGCCTGCCATGAACTCATGAAACTGGGTGGAGTGCACGATGGTGTAGGGAATGCCGGAACTCTTGATCAGCTGCTCCTGAGCCATCTTGGCGCGCATGTAGCCGCTGCCCTGAAGGCGCTCCATGCCGACGATCGAGAGCGCGATGTGATGCTTCACGCCGGCGTCGGCCGCAGCCTTCAGCAGGTTGCGACCCGAGGTCTGGAAGAATTCGAGAACCGCCTTGTCCTCGAAGGAGGGGGAGTTGGCGAGGTCGAGCACCACCTGCGCGCCGGCGAGCGCTTCGGCGAGCCCCTTGCCGGTGATCGTGTCGACGCCCGAATTCGGCGAGGCCGGAAGGACGTCGTGCCCCTTGCTGCGCAATCTTTCCACGGTCTTCGAGCCGATGAGGCCGGTGCCACCGATAATGACGATCTTCATGGGTAGTCTCCTTGTCCTAGCGAGGAATGTCCTCTGTTGACGTGCCTTTGCCGGCTTGCCGTTGCTGATTTGAAGCAGAGCAGGAACTGCTCGGAATGCCGGGATCGCATGCCGGGAGAGGCAAGCGACCTTCATCGGTCGTGACCGACAGGCAGAAGAATGCGCCGGATCGCGGCCCTGAACCATTCTCCCTCAGTCGCTGTCGCCCTATGCGAAGGCTGTAGGCCGGCTCGCCCTGCGATCGAGCCATGGTGCGGAAACGGGAGGAGCTGCAGGACCTAATTCTTTTGAATGACTTTCGCCCATGCTCCACGCGTTCTACTATCTTAGCGGGAAATCTGGAGAGAGGCATGCATTATCGCCAAAGGTCCGTGCTGTTCGCAGCACCTGGACTGATAATCGGGGGCGCCGCACTAGGCGCTTCGGGTGGTATAACTGTTGCAGATTTCGATAAACCAGAACTGCTGATTGCCGCCCTGTTTGTCGGTCTCATCATCGGCATGGCCGTTGAGCAGCTGCTAGCCATGACGAGAAAACGGACGTGGCGGAGGAGAAACAGGTCACGCTCGGAGAAAAAGCGCGGCAACGAGAGCATTATGCTGGGGCCTCGGCTTCCGATACTGGCTGCGAAGCCAATGAGACCAATCGGCGCCACAGATCAATTGCGTATCGTCATGAACTCGCATTTCACCATGCAGCCGTTGCTGAATAGGAGCGAAGCCCGAGTGTTTCGCGAACTCGACAGCATCGTGGTCGGCTGCAATTCTTCTTGGCAGGTGATGGCGCAGGTTTCGTTGGGCGAAATCCTCCGAAGCACCGATGCGGACGCCTACAGTTGCATCAACTCCAAGCGTGTCGACTTACTGCTCGTGGACAGCAATTGCCGACCGCGGCACGTCATCGAATACCAGGGCGGAGCGCATCATCAAAGCGCCGCAGCCGCACGCGACGCGGTAAAGAAAGAGGCGCTGCGACGCGCCGGGATTGGCTACCACGAGGTGGTGGCTGGCCAAACGACTCCGTCAGAACTCAGGCGATTGGTCGAGAAACTGGTGGACAGGCCCAGTGTCATCTAACGTCCCCTCGCCCGTTTACGTTGGTCCAAAGGACGGGTCGAGACCCGTGGCTCGACCCGGGCAAGGGTTAGGGTGAGCGGCAGTCGCCGACAGAGCCGGACAAGGCCGCCTCATGCGGAGGATCTTCGTCCTATCAGGAGAGCCTGACGGCCTCAAACAGCGCCGTCAGGCCAATGCCGCCGCCGATGCCGATCATGGCGAGGCCGGTGGCGGCGGGCAGCCAGCGCTCACCACGGACCAGTTGGCTATATAGCCGGGTAACGAGAATCGCGCCTGATGCGCCGAACGGATGGCCGAGCGCCAGGGCGCCGCCTTCCCTGTTGACCGCGTCGGCGGCGATGCCGAGCTGATCGAGCGACGCCAGAACCTGGGCAGCGAAAGCCTCGTTGAATTCGATCGCATCGATCGTGGAAAGCGAGAGGCCCGGCTGGCGCTGCATGAGCTTTTTGGTCGACGCGACCGGCCCGATGCCGAGCAGATTGGGATCGACGCCGGCGGCCGCACTGTCGATTAAGGCGAGGCCCTTGTCGATGCCGAGGCTTTTTGCCATGCCGCGGCTCATGACGAGCACCAGGCAGGCGCCGTCATTCAGCGGGCAGGCATTGCCCGCCGTCACCGAACCGTCGGCGAGGAAAACGGGCCGGAGGTTTGCGAGCGCTTCGAGCGATGTCGAGGGACGCGGGCACTCGTCGCGTTCGATCAGCCCATGACCCGTGGAGATGTCGACGATCTCGGGGCGAAAGACGCCCGCCTCGGCCGCCGCGACGGCGAGCCGATGGCTGCGCAGCGCAAATTCATCCTGCCTCTGGCGCGAGATGGCGAAGGCGCGTGCGACGTTTTCAGCGGCAACGCCCATGTCGGGGTCGCCGATCGTGTCGGGAGAAAATCGCGCGCGCCCGTAAAAGCGCGGCAGGGCGCCATTGGCTTTCGGCTTTTCCACGCGCCACGGCGCGGTACTGACGCTTTCGACGCCGCCGGCGAGATAACACGAGCCCGCCTTCGCCTGGATCAGGCGGGCGGCCATGATGATCGCTTCCAGCCCCGAGCCGCATTGCCGGTCGATGGCAACGCCGGGAACGGCCATGGGCAGGCCGGCGGCGAGTGCCGCAAGCCGCGCAATGTTGCCGCCGCCGCCGGCGGCATTGCCGACGAGCACGTCGTCGATGGCATCGGGCGCAATTGCCGTTTCGGCGACGATCCGGCGGATGATCGGCGCAAGCAGGTCTTCGGCCGTAACCGTCGCCAGCGATCCGAAGGCCCGGCCAACCGGCGTGCGGTAGGCGGCGACCACGACCGGCTGCCAATCCTCGTCAGGCTGATAGGCGTAGGACAAGATCGCCTCCCGAGATCACCGATGCTTCTACCTGTCCCCGTGCAATCTTGCCGCTGCTCGTCATCGGCCAGGAGGCGATATGGTAGAATTGCTTCGGTATCTTGAACCTCGCAAGCCTGGCCGTGCAATGCTCGGCCAGAATTTGCGCATCTGTCGCCTCCCCCGAGACGACGGCGACGATCCTTTGGCCGTAATAGGCGTCCGGCAGCCCGAAGACGACGGCATCCTCGACGCCGGGGCAGGTTTTGAGCGCGCTCTCGACTTCGGCAGGATAGACGTTGTTGCCGCCCGTGATCATCATGCCGCCCGCCCTGCCGATCACCCGCAGCATGCCGTCCGCATCGATCTCGCCGAGATCGCCGACAGTGGCGCCCGCCTCGGTGACGCGGAACGCCTGGCCGTCGTCGCCCCAGAGATAACAGTCGGCGATCAGGTCGCTCCTGACAAAGATCGTGCCCGGTACGTCGGTGCCGACATCGTTTTCCTCAGGGTCGCGAATGGAAATTTCGACGCCGGGATAGGCCTGCCCGACCCTGTCGATCGGAAAATCGGTCTTGCCGCCGACAAGCGTCGAGACCGTCATGAAGCCGATTTCGGAGGCGCCGTAATATTCGCGGATCCGCGCCGCTGGAAAGAGGCGGCGCATGGAGCCTACTTCGTTGAGGTTCAATTTCGCGCCGGCGGTCATCACGTCGCGCAGCGAAGTCAGCGCAGGCTTATCAGCCCACGCCCTCGCGATGCCGGCGATGTGGGTCGGCACGGCGACCAGCCGTTCGATCTGCTCGGAGGAGAGAATGCGCGCGACCGCATCCGGATCCCATTTCCGGACCGAATGAAAGCTTGCCCCGGCATCGAGCGCCTCGACCAGGGCGTAAAGCGCCAGCCCATGCGCGAGCGCCCCCGGACACAGGGTCGACGGCGCATCCCCCAGCTCGAAAACGATCCGCCCCCGGTCGAGGCTCCTGCGCCACTGCTCGCGCGAGCGGCAATAGGCCTTCGGCTCGGCTGTCGTACCCGAGGTAAAGCCGATCAGGAAGATCCCCTCGGCATCGCCAGGCAGTTCGTCCGCTCCACAGGTGAGATCGAAGCGCTCCGCTCCGGCCACGATGACAGGAATGCCATGCCTGCGGCCGATTTCGGCGCTCGGGCTCGCATCGTCATCGACGACAAGCACGTCAGGCACCAGGCTCTCGACGATGCGCTCGATCCTTTCCGGCGGCATCATCGGATCGATGACCGCCGAGGCATTCGGCAAGGCGGTGGCGGCGACGAAATATTCGGCAAAGCCGATGTGGTTGCCGAGGCTCAGTGCGACGAGCTTCTGGACGCCGGGCAGATCGAGCGTGCGGCGGTTCGAGCGGGGAAGCTCTTGGAGAAACCGGCAGATCGCCCTGGCGCGGGAATGGAGTTCGCCATAGCTCAAGGACCGGCCGTCGATGTCAACGGCCGGCTTGTCCGGTCTTTCCTTGGCATGTCGAACAAGCTCTTTATGGATCGGCATGGTCAGCCCTGTGACAAGGCGGCTCTGGTCGCCTCGGGGATCGGCGTCGGGCGGCTGTCGGAGAGGCTGACGCAGACCCAGACGAGCCCGGCCGAGGCGCAGTGGGCGCCGTCGCGCCTGCGAAAGAGCTCGATCACGAAGGAAAGGCTCGAACGGCCGATCTTCTCGATGCCGACTTTTGCTTCGACGATGTCGTCGACGTCGATCGGATTGTGAAAGGTGATCTCCGCCTTCTTCACGTGATAGGCGACACCCGAGGTGGTGTGGCGGAAGTGGCTGAGGATCTCCCGGTGCCGCAGGAACTCGACGGCCGCATCCTCACAATAATCGAGATAGACCGAATTGTGGACATGGCCATAGATGTCGATGTCTCGCATCGAGACCCGGAACGATGCTAAAGGCCTGTCGTCAACGCTCATTCGATCACCGAAAATTCGAAGGCGTGTTCTAACCGCTGTTGTCAGGGGGATGCAATGCAATATCAGGCGGTCGTGCGAAAATTCGGACCGGCCGAGGAGGTCGTCGGCATCGAGCGGGCCGAACTGGCGCCGCTCTCCCGCCACCAGGTCCGGGTGCGGCTGCTTGCGCGCTCGATCAATCCCTCCGATATCATCACGATATCGGGCGCCTATGCGGGGCGCACCACCCTGCCCTTCATTCCCGGCTTCGAAGCCTTCGGCGTGGTCGAGGCGTGCGGCGAAGAGGTTCGCGGGCTTTCCCCGGGAGCGCGCGTGCTGCCGGTGCGGAGCGCCGGCGGGTGGCAGGAGTTCAAGGATACCGATCCCGCCTGGTGCCTTCGCGTTCCCGACGAGCTTTCCGATTTCGAGGCAGCGACGAGCTACGTCAACCCGATGACCGCTTGGCTGATGCTGCACAACAAGTTCGGGCTGAGGTCAGGCATGCGCATTGCCGTCAATGCCGCCGCCTCCTCGATCGGATCGATCCTGATTGGCATGGCGAACGCGGTTGGCGTGGAGCCGATCGCAATCGTCCGCAGCGAAGAATCCCTCGCGCGCCTCGGCGGCCGGCTCGAGGCTGTTATCATCGACAGGGCGGAAGGCGAAAGCGATCTCGCCGCAGGCCTCGCCGGCCGGCACGGGCTCGACGCGGTGCTAGACTGCGTCGGCGGCGCACGCGCCTTGGTGCTTGCCGATGCGCTGAAGCCTGGCGGCCACTTCGTGCATTACGGCCTGCTTTCGGGCCAGAGCATCCCGCCCGCCTTCTGGGCCTCCCATCCCGATATCGCCTTTTCCTATTGTCACCTCCGGGAATGGGTCCATTCCGAAGCGATGAACAATGTCCAGCGCGCCTATTCCGAAGTCGCCGCGCAGATCGCCGCCAAGGTTATCGCCACCGAGGTTCGGGAGGTGTTTCCGTTGGAAAAGATCGGCCGGGCGCTCCGCTCCGCCCTGCCCTTCCGGACGGGGGGCAAGGTGCTGATCGCCTGACGGGACAGGCGCCCGGCGCTGTTCCTTGCTCTCTTAAAACTCCGCGCTACACGGTTTCGTATCTCTGACGTGCGCTCTTGATGGCCGCATGGTTCCGGTCGGCCCAGCCGATCAAAGCCTTCATCGGAACCAGAAAGGAGCGTCCCATCTCCGTCAGTTCATACTCCACGCGAGGGGGAACCTCGGGGTAGACGGTGCGCCTGATGAAGCCGTCCTGCTCGAGATGCTTCAGCGTCTTGGAGAGCATCTGTTTCGAGATGTCTCCGATTTCGCGCAGCAGCTCGTTGAAGCGCTTCTTCCCCTCTTCCAGCGCCGCGAGAGTGAGCAGGCTCCATTGATCGCCGATACGATCGAGCACGCCTCTGACCGGGCACCCCGCCCCGGGCTGCTGTTTCGGCTCGTCCCTTTTTGCAGGCATGCCTTCTCCCTGGTCATCGCGGGCTGACCTTGCCACCAAAACATGCCTTCTTGCCCGGCATGTCGAGGTTTCATAGACCTGCTCCATAGTCTCTTTTTTAGACTAGATCGCTGATCCATACCAAGGAGTTTGATGCATGAGATTTCAATCGCTACTCGCACTCGTCGTTCTGGCCGGCGTTGCCGGGCCTTCCGGCGCTTTCGCTGAATCGGCCTCGCGGCATTTAAAGGTCGAGGAAGCCAACCGGAAGCTGGTGGTTGAGTTCTACGACAGGTTCTTCAACAAGCATGATATAGCGGCCGCCTCGGTCCTCGCGGACGATTACCGGCAGCACAATCCCCAGGTTCCCGACGGCAAGAAGCCTCTGATTTCCTTCTTCTCCGGCTTCTTCAAGGACAATGCCCAATCGAAGGCGGAGATCGTTCGCAGCGCCGCCGATGGCGATCTCGTCTGGCTGCATGTGCATGCGACGAACGGTGCTGATGATCGCGGCCAGGCCATCGTCGATATTTTCCGCGTCAAGGACGGCAAGATCGTCGAGCACTGGGACGTGATCCAGGCTGTTCCGAACGAAGCAGCCAACAAGAACACGATGTTCTGAAGTCGAGGGGCCGGCTTCCCGCCGGCCCCAGATTTGCGCCCAACAGCCCAATTCGGGATTGCCGCCCGCGCTCCACTTTAGGCGACATCCTGGATGTCAAAGCGAGCCACCTTGCCGTCTCGAAAGCGGAAGACATGTCCAATCATCTTGTCTTTCAGCCCGTGCGTCTGGTCCTGAAGAGGGTTGCCCTGGAGATCGCGGATGGATTGCCTGACCTCTGCGACGATTGCACCGTCGGCAGTCCTGTGGAAGGCCAGAGGTTCGACGTGCGGGCTTATCATGCTCCACTGGCGGGTCCAGTAGGCGCGCACGGCCTCGTGGCCGTGAACGTGGCCGCCGTCCATGCCGTTGGCCCAGGCGACGTCCTCGGCAAGCGACGCCAATACGCCGTCAATATCGCGGGCGTTGAAGCTGATGTAGATGCGTTTGAGGGTTTCGATATCACCGTCCATTGTCTTCTCTCCGCGTTTGTGTCTGTTGCGCCAGGAAGAAAGCCGCAATATACATACGTACGTATGCATTAGAGGATGGACCGGTGCAAGCGAAAGATTCGACGGAACTGGATGTGCTCTCGACACCTGGGCACCTGATCAGCCTCGCGGCACGAGGCTTCGCCCGCTTAAGCGAAGCGCGCCTGAAGCCACTGGGCTTCGGTGTCGGTCAACTGCCGGTGCTGGTCGCGATGCGGAACGGCGGGGTGAGCACCCAGCGCGATCTCGCCCGCTTCGCCAAAGTCGAACAGCCGCCGATGGCGCAAATGCTTGCCCGCATGGAGCGGGACGGATTGATCCGGCGCATGCCCGACCCGGCCGATGGCCGCAGCAGCCATGTTTCGATGACGCGAGCCGCAGAAGCACGCCTGCCAAGCGCGATCGAAGTCCTGTTCCAGGGTAACCACGAGGCCCTGGAAGGATTCACGGACGAGGAGGCGAAACAGCTCGTCGCCCTGCTCGCACGCGTGATCGCCAATCTCGACAAGATCGCGAGCGCCGAGGCATCGCCGCGCGCGCGGACGGCAAGATCGTCAAGCGCTGGGACGTGATCCGGGCCCTTCCGAACGGCGCGGCGCGCCGTTCTTCTGCCGAGCTCAGGCGATGCGCTTTAAGGCAGCGATAGCCGCGTCGCGCACCAGTCCCAGACCGCGTCGACGGCCTTGCGCGGCGATGACGAGCGTTTGCGGACGAGGAAATAGTCGGGTCCGATGGTCGCCGTCTCCTCGGTCACCCGCACCAGCCGGCCGGCTTCGAGATCGGCCGTGACGAAAGCCCGGCAGGCGAGCACGACGCCCTGGCCGGCGAGGGCGGCGTCCAGAGCCAATGTCGTATGGTTGAACGTCGCACCCGGCAGCTTCTCGCGGGATTGCAGAAGCACCCGCCAGTGATCGTGCGAGTCATGCAGAAGCGGCAGCTTGCGGAGCTCTTCGCCTGTTAATGGCAGGGTGAGGCCCTTGACCAGATGCGGGCTTGCGACCGCCACCAGTTCCTGGCGGAACAGCAGCTGCGCCTGCAGGTTCGCCGGAAAAGGCGGGCGCGTGAGGCGCACCGCGATATCAACCTGGTCACGGTCGAAATCGGACAGCGCCTCGGTGGCGACCGTTCTCAGGTCGATATCGGGAAGGGCGGCGTAGAGCTCGGCGAGCCGCGGGATCAGCACCTTGGTGGCGACGGTGGGGGTGACGCTGATCGTCACCGTTTCCGGCCGGTCCAAAAGCCGCCCGGTCGCTTCTGCGAGCGTGTCGAAGGCGCGGCTCACATCCGCCAGATAGCTCGTGCCATAGGCGGTGAGCGCAAGGCCGCGGGAAAGGCGCAAGAACAGCCTGAGCCCGAGCTGGTCTTCCAGCGCGCGAACCTGCTGGGCGACCGCCCCTTGCGTGACGCCAAGCTCTTCGGCCGCGGCGCGGAAATTCAGCCTGCGGCCCGAGGCCTCGAAAGCGCGCAGGGCATTCAATGGCGGCAGGGTGCGGCGGGATTGAGTCATCGGCGTATCCAGTAGATTTTCTACAGTCTGGCAGCTTTCTTTCTCGCGCGAAAGTCCCGATGGCATCTGCCATAATGCTTGCGAAAACCAGCCATCGGAGGCCTCAATGTCTGAAGAAAAAGTCGCTCTCATCACCGCCGGCGGGTCCGGCATGGGGGCCGCGGCCGCCAGGAAACTGGCCGCGGACGGCTATCGCATCGCCGTTCTCTCCTCGTCAGGCAAGGGCGAGGCCCTTGCCAAGGAATTGGGCGGCGTCGGCGTTACCGGCTCGAACCAGTCGAACGACGACCTGAAGCGGCTCGTGGATCTGGCGATGGAGCGATGGGGTCGGATCGACGCCCTGGTCAATTCCGCCGGCCACGGCCCGCGCGCGCCGATCCTCGAAATTTCCGACGAGGACTGGTACAGGGGCATGGAGGTCTATTTCCTGAGCGCAGTGCGCCCTATCCGGTTGGTGACGCCGATCATGGAAGCGCAGGGTGGCGGTGCCATCGTCAACATCTCGACGGCATGGGCCTTCGAACCCTCACCGATGTTCCCGACCTCCGCCGTCTTCCGGGCGGGACTGGCGAGCTTCACCAAGATCTTCGCCGACAGCTATGCGGCGAAGAACATTCGCCTGAACAACGTCCTGCCCGGCTGGATCGACAGCCTGCCCGCGACCGACGAGCGGCGCGACAGCGTTCCGATGGGCCGCTACGGCACGAGCGAGGAAATCGCAGCCACGATCGCCTTCCTGTTGTCCGACGGCGCGGGCTACATCACCGGGCAGAACATCCGCGTCGATGGCGGCATCGCCCGTTCCATCTGAGAAAGGCCCGCCGGTGAGCCTGACTGACATCGACGCTTCGGCATGGGCGGAACTTGAAACGGCTGCGGCAAACCCGCATTCGGGCTTCCGATATGTGAACCTGTGCTCGGTGGACGTCGAGGGGAGAGCGCAGGCGCGCATGGTGGTGCTGCGCAGCGCCGACGGATCGACGCGGAGCCTTGAATTTCACACCGATACGCGCAGCGCGAAATGGCTGGAGCTCTCGGCAAATCCCGAGGTCACGGTGCTGGGTTTCTGCCCGCAGGCCCGCCTGCAGTTGCGGCTTCAGGGACGGGTCGAACGTCATGGTCCGGGAAGCGAAATCGCCGACGCCGCCTGGAACGGGCTGCCTGGCCGGACGCGAATGACCTATGCGGGCGGCCCGCCTGGGGACGAGCGCGCCTTGGAAACCATCGACGTGCCGGTTCCGCCGGATCCTGTCGACGAAGCGGAGGGAAAGGCGCGCTTCGGCGTCCTGCGCTTCCGGCCCCGGACGCTCGACTGGTTCGAGCTGCGGCAGCCGGACAATCGAAGGGCAATCTTTGCCTATGACGAAACCGGCGCCCTCGCCTCTTGCCGATGGGTCAATCCGTAGCAGTGCGAATCCGCGCCTGATCAATCCCGTTCCACGCAAACCTTGTAAAAACACCGCTCGCCGCGTATATACAATAAAATATATACAGATCGCGGGAGGCGCTCCCATGCCGCAATATGCGCGCGTGTTTCAATCCGGCAATTCGCAGGCCGTCCGGCTGCCGAAGGAATTCCGTTTCGACGTCGACCAGGTGGAAGTCACACGGGAAGGCGATGCCGTCATTCTGCGGCCGCGGGCCGATCGCGGCGTGCGGTGGGCATCGTTGCGCAGCGCTCTCGAACGCGGCCTCAGCGACGATTTCCTGGCGGAGGGACGAGAGCAGCCCTAGGATCAGGAGAGGCCTGGTCTTCAGGACCTGTTCAAGTGATCACGCATCTCATCGACACCAATGCCGTGATCGCCCTGATCGGCCGTAAAACCGACACGCTGCTCGCCCGTGTGATGGATAGCGACGAGGGATCGATCGGGCTGTCGAGCATCGTCATGCACGAGCTCTATTACGGCGCTTATAAAAGCGCGAAAGCTTCCTACAATCTCGAAACCCTGCGCCTGTTCATGGCAGATTTCCCCTCGGTCGGTTTCGAACAGGAGGATGCGCTGGCCGCGGGCGAGATCCGCGCCGCATTGGCGGCAAAGGGAACGCCGATCGGTCCCCATGATGTTCTGATCGCCGCCCAGGCCCGGGCCCGGGATCTGGTTCTCGTCACCAACAATGTCGGCGAGTTCAGGCGTGTCGAGGGCCTGCGCGTCGAGGACTGGACGGCTCGGGGATAGGCCAAGAGCCTCACCCTGAGGTGCCCCGACGCTTGATGCAAGACGGGGCGCTGCGGCGTCTCCTTCGAGGCTCAGGCTTTCGGCCTTCGCATCTCAAGGATAAGGGCGGACACGGCACTAGCCACAAAGGGAACTGAGCAGCAGTCCCATTCGAAAGCACTCAAAAAGAAAACGCCCGGACGCGGCCGAAACCGCGCCCGGGCGAAATGCGGATCAGACGAGGTCGAAGCGGTCGGCGTTCATGACCTTGTTCCAGGCGGCGACGAAGTCCCTGACGAACTTCTCCTTGGCGTCGGACTGGCCGTAGACTTCGGCGAAGGCGCGAAGCTGCGAGTGCGAGCCGAAGATCAGGTCGACGCGGGTGCCGGTCCACTTGGCGGCGCCCGTCTTGCGGTCGCGGCCTTCGTAGACGCCTTCCTTGCCGGGCGCGGGAGCCCACTGCGTGCCCATGTCGAGCAGGTTGACGAAGAAATCGTTCGTCAGCGTCTCGGGACGGGAGGTGAAGACGCCATGCTCAGGGCTGCCAGCCTTCAGCACGCGCAGGCCGCCGACGAGGACGGTCATCTCGGGTCCGGTCAGCGTCAGCAGCTGGGCGCGGTCGACGAGTGCTTCTTCCGGCTTCATGAACTGATGGCGCTTGCCGTTCACATAGTTGCGGAAGCCGTCGACACGCGGCTCAAGGGCCGCGAACGAATGTGCGTCGGTCTGTGCTTCGGAAGCGTCCATGCGGCCCGGCGTGAACGGCACGCTGACGGCATTGCCGCCGGCTGCCGCCGCCTTCTCGACGCCGGCAGCACCGGCGAGAACGATCAGGTCGGCGAGCGAGATCTTCTTGCCCCCGGTCTGGGCGGCGTTGAAGTCCTTCTGGATGCTTTCGAGAACGCCGAGCACCTTGGCGAGCTGGGCCGGCTGGTTGGCTTCCCAGTTCTTCTGCGGAGCAAGACGGATGCGCGCGCCGTTGGCGCCGCCGCGCTTGTCGGAGCCGCGGAAGGTCGACGCCGACGCCCAGGCGGTCGAGACCAGTTCCTGCACGGAAAGACCGGTCGCCAGCACCCTTGCCTTGAGGTCGGCAATGTCCTTGTCGTCGACGAGGGGATGGTCGACTGCGGGGATCACATCCTGCCAGATCAGGTCTTCGGCCGGAACTTCCGGGCCGAGGTAACGGACCTTCGGTCCCATGTCGCGGTGGGTCAGCTTGAACCAGGCGCGGGCGAAAGCGTCGGCGAACTCAGCCGGATTTTCGAGGAACCGGCGCGAGATCTTTTCGTAGATCGGATCGAAACGCAGCGCCAGATCGCTGGTCAGCATGGTCGGCAGGTGCTTCTTCGAAGCGTCGTAAGCATCCGGAATGGAGGCTTCGGCGTTCTTGGCCTGCCACTGCTTCGCGCCGGCCGGGCTCGTCGTCAGCTCCCATTCGAAGGCGAAGAGGTTTTCGAAGAAATGGTTGCTCCACTTGGTCGGCGTCTGCGACCAGGTGACTTCGAGGCCGGCGGTGATGGCGTCCTTGCCGACGCCGGTGCCGAACGAGCTCTTCCAGCCGAGGCCCTGGTCCTCGATCGCGCCGCCTTCCGGCTCGGCGCCGATCAGGGACGGATCGCCGGCACCATGCGTCTTGCCGAAGGTGTGGCCGCCGGCAATCAGCGCCACGGTCTCTTCGTCGTTCATCGCCATGCGGGCGAAGGTTTCGCGGATGTCGCGGGCGGAAGACAGCGGATCGGAATTGCCGTTCGGGCCTTCCGGGTTGACGTAGATGAGGCCCATCTGCACGGCGCCGAGCGGTTCGGCCAGCTCGCGTTCGCCGCTGTAACGCTCATCGCCGAGCCAGGTGCCTTCAGGACCCCAGAAGAGTTCTTCTGGTTCCCAGACGTCGGCGCGGCCGCCGGCGAAGCCGAAGGTCTTGAAGCCCATGGATTCGAGCGCGACGTTGCCGGTCAGGATCAGCAGGTCGGCCCAGGAGATGCGGTTGCCGTATTTCTGCTTGATTGGCCAGAGCAGGCGGCGGGCCTTGTCGAGGTTGGCATTGTCAGGCCAGCTGTTCAGCGGCGCAAAACGCTGCTGGCCCTGGCCGGCGCCGCCGCGGCCGTCGGTGATGCGGTAGGTGCCGGCGCTGTGCCAGGCCATGCGGATGAAGAGACCGCCGTAATGGCCGAAATCGGCCGGCCACCAATCCTGCGAATCCGTCATCAGCGCGTGAAGATCCTTCTTCAGCGCGTCGAGATCGAGCTTCTTGAACTCTTCGGCATAATCGAAGGCCTTGCCGAGCGGATCGGCGCGGCCGGCATTGTGGTGAAGAATCTGCACGTTCAGCTGGTTCGGCCACCAGTCGCGGTTCGTCCGGGCGGTCGGAGCCTTATGCGTGTGGGCAACAGGACATTTGCCTGCGCTGTCAGTGGGGTTGTCCATGATCGTCTCCTTCATTGCTTGATTCGTCTGCCGTCGAAAAAGATGAACTGGGCTCGTGCCCCGCTCTCTCCCTTGCAGCCTTCATATCGGAAGCGTTTAATAATTTTAAGTTGGATTTACTGATGGCTGCGATAAGTTGAACTTATGAAAAATCTTACCCTGAAACAGCTACGTTATTTTGAAGCCCTGGCAAGGGATGGGCGCTTTCGGCGCGCTGCAGACGCCTGCGCCATCTCCCAGCCGGCGCTCTCCATGCAGATCAAAGAACTTGAGCAAGAGTTGGGCAACGAGCTCTTCGAACGCAGTGCCCGCGAGGTGAAACTCACCCCGTTCGGCCAGACCTTCGCGCTGAGGGTCCGCGATATCCTGCGGGCCGTCGACGAGCTAGGCGAACTGGCGCGCGCCTCGCGCGATTCCTCCCTTGCGCGGCTGCGGATCGGCATCATCCCGACGATCGCGCCCTATCTGCTGCCGGCGATTATAAACGATCTGAACAAATCCTTCGCCGGAATTCAGATCGAGGTGCGCGAGACGCAGACGGGCAAGCTGGTCCAGGAACTGGCGCGGGGCCAGCTCGATATGGCGATTGTCGCGCTGCCGGTGTCGGAGCCCTCGCTCACCGAACTCGAACTCTTCAGGGAGGAATTCGTGCTGGTCAGGCGCCACGAGGATGGGGAGAAGCCGGTGCCAGAGCGCGAGGCGCTGCGCGAAATGCGGCTGCTGCTGCTCGAAGAGGGCCACTGCTTCCGCGACCAGGCGCTCTCCTTCTGCAATATCGGCTCTGCCCGCCCGCGGGAGATCATGGAAGGCAGCTCGCTCTCCACCCTCGTCCAGATGGTCGGCGCCGGCATCGGCATCACCCTGATCCCGGAGATGGCGGTTCCCGTCGAAACGCGCTCGGCGCATGTCTCGATCTCCCGCTTCCCCTCGCCGCAGCCGTCGCGGACGATCGGCATGGTCTGGCGCAATTCGACGCCGATGGCGAGGCAGCTGCGGGAGGTCGCCGAGGCGGTACGCCGCTCTGCGGAGACGATGCGCGGGGTGATGGACGATGGCCGCCCGGTTGGTGCCTAAGACCCCTCCCCAACCCCTCCCCACATAGGGGGAGGGGTTAAGCTGTGGCACCGCCTCACAAAACAACAAGCCGGCTGCATATGCTGCGCTCAAGAGTGAATGCGGCGAGGGCCGCACGTTAAGCCCCTCCCCCTTGTGGGGAGGGGTTGGGGAGGGGTGAACGGCCCTCTCCTACGACCGCCGCTTGAACGTATGCTCCGCCGCCGGAAATTTCCGCGACCGCACCTCCTCGGCATAGGCGGCGGCGGCGTCGGCGACCCGCTTGCCGAGTTCGTCGTAGCGCTTGACGAAGCGCGGCTGGAAATCGTTGAAGAGGCCGAGGATATCGTCGGTGACCAGGATCTGGCCGTCGCAGGCCGAAGACGCGCCGATGCCGATGGTCGGTATGTGCATAGCCGTCGTCACCTCGCGGGCGAGCGGCTCCACCGTGCCCTCGACGACGACGGCGAAGGCGCCGGAGCCGCCGATCGCATGCGCGTCACGGCGGATCTTCGACGTCTCGTGTTCGGAATGGCCGACCGAGCGATAGCCACCCGCGGTGTGGACGAGCTGCGGCATCAGGCCGATATGGCCGAGCACGGGAATCCCGCGCTTGCTGAGGAAAGCGATGGTCTCGGCCATCTCCTCGCCGCCTTCCAGCTTGACGCCGTCGCAGCCGGTTTCCTGCATGATGCGCACGGCGTTGCGGAAGGCGAGCTCCTTTGATTCCTGATAGCTGCCGAAGGGCATGTCGACGATGACGCAGGCATTCGCGACGCCGCGCATCACCGCCTTGCCGTGCGCGATCATCATGTCGAGCGTGACGCCGATCGTGGTTTCCATGCCGTAGAGCACCATGCCGAGGGAATCCCCGACGAGCAGCAGGTCGCAATGCTCGTCGAGCAGCCGCGCCATCGGCGTCGTGTAGGCGGTGAGGCAGACGATCGGCTTGCCGCCCTTCATGGCCGCGATGCGCGTCGGCGTCAGGCGCTTCTGAAATATGGTGGCGCTCATTTCTTCACTCCCTTGCCCGGCTGGCCGGCAATCCTGCTGTCCCGGACGATTTTATTGTCGCGGCCGGTTCTATTGCCTGCGACCACCCTGTTGTCGAGGAGCCGCGTCGAGCCGACGCGCACGAAGAGCGCCACGACGACGGGCTCTTCGATCGAGGCGACCGGGGCAAGCGTTTCCGCATCCCTGACGGCGACGACCTCGGGCTTTGCCAGCGGCTCGCAGCTGAGAAAAGCCGTGAGTTTCGCTTCGAGTTCCCGAGCATCGCTCAGCCCCTCGGCGACCAGGCGCTCGGCCTCGTCGAGGGTCTGCGGGACGATCACCGCGGCGCGCCGTTCTTCGGGACTGAGATAGACATTGCGCGAGGACAATGCGAGGCCGTCGCTGTCGCGCACGGTCGGCACCGCGATCACCCGCACCGGCATGGCGAGATCCTCCACCATGCGCCTGATGATGACGACCTGCTGGTAATCCTTCTCGCCGAAATAGGCGGTCTGCGGCTGGACGATGTTGAAAAGCTTGGAGACGACGGTGGCCACACCGGCGAAATGCCCGGGCCTGACTTCGCCTTCGAGCTCGCGGCCGAGATCGGGAACGTCAACCACCGTCTTCATCGGGTGGGGATACATGTCCTCGACGCCCGGGGCGAAGAGGAAATTGACGCCGGCCTGCCTGAGCATGGCCGCATCGCGTTCGAGGTCGCGCGGATATTTGCTGAGGTCTTCGGCCGGGCCGAACTGCAGCGGATTGACGAAGATCGAGACGACGACGATGTCGTTCTCGGCCCGGGCGCGCGCAACGAGCTTGATATGCCCGGCATGGAGATAGCCCATCGTCGGCACGAGGCCGATAGTGCGGCCCTGCCGCTTCAACGCGTCGAGCGTGTGGCGCAGCTCGTCAATGCTCGCGAAAACCCGCATGTATCCTCCCCTGCGGCCGGTCACCTCATCTTGGGCGCGGATAAGAAGTGTAATCCGTGCGAGAGGTCAATGCATATTCCTCCATAATAACGATTAGATGGAGCGCCCGCCCGATAACGCCATGCTTTAAGCCGGGCTTTGCCGGCCAGAAGCGGCGTTTCGTCGCCGGGCTTGCGCGGGAGCCTCCATTGTGCGACCTGCGCCTGTAATCTACCCTCTCCGTCAAGATACCATCACAGTCGGTCGCTATGGAGGACGCATGGACAAACCCTGGAAGATCAGCCGCGGGCAGATTGCCGCGAGCGAGCTCGACGTGGAGAAGGCAAGCGCGATCAACACGCTGTTGATCCGGCCCATCGGCGTGCTTCCGGCCAAGCCAGGCGATCCGGTCCTCCCCTTCGCCGTCGGCCTTTTCAATGAGCTGCGCGCGCTCCTGAAACCCGACGCCGGTGTCACGACGCTCCGGCGCGCCACCGCCGCCTATGTCCATTGCCGGCGTTATTATTTCGCCAGCGCCCAGCCCGATTCCATGCGTCACAACCTTGACGGCGAACCGGTCGAGCCGCTGTCTGAGGAAGACCGGCTGGTCGCGCAGAAACGGTTCCTCAGCCTCAAGCAGAGCGCCGCCAAGACCGAGACGCCCGAGAAGGAGGCGCCGGTTCCCCCTCCCCTGTTGAGCAAGAGCGAGCAGATCCGCGCGGCCCTCCTCGGCAAGAGAAATACCGCCAACAGGGTGGAATGACTCCGGTCCTGATGAGCTGACGACGTCCCTCGGCAATTCCCAGGGATAGAGGCTGCGTGGATGTTTACAGCGCAGGATCGCAGCAGCACATTGGGCATGGCCCGGCGAGGAGGAGGGATGGCTGATATCACGATGAAGGGCCGCAAACCGCGCCACGCGATTCCTGCCGGGGTGTGGGCGCTG
Source organism: Rhizobium pisi (assembly GCF_003938655.1). Lineage (GTDB taxonomy): Bacteria > Pseudomonadota > Alphaproteobacteria > Rhizobiales > Rhizobiaceae > Rhizobium > Rhizobium pisi. The sequence goes on along the minus strand of NZ_RJJT01000023.1, from coordinate 23,484 downwards.
GGCTTCGTCTCGTTGTTCATGGACGTCTCCTCGGAGATGATCCACGCCCTGCTGCCGGTTTATATGGTGACCGTGCTCGGCGCCTCGGCCCTTTCTGTCGGCATCATCGAAGGCATCGCCGAGGCGACGGCCGCCATCACCAAGGTATTCTCGGGCGCGATCAGCGACTGGTTCGGCAGGCGCAAGCTGCTGGTGCTTGCGGGCTACGGCATGGCGGCGCTGACCAAACCGGTCTTCCCGCTGGCGCCGTCGATCGACTGGCTGGTGGCCGCGCGCTTTGTCGACCGGGTGGGCAAAGGCATCCGGGGTGCGCCTCGCGATGCGCTGATCGCCGATATAACCGCGCCTGACATCCGCGGCGCTAGCTTCGGGCTGCGCCAGTCGCTCGATACGGTCGGCGCCTTTCTCGGGCCGGCTTTTGCTTTGGTGCTGATGTGGTGGACCGCCGACCGCTTCGACATTGTTTTCTGGATCGCGGTCATTCCGGCCTTAGTGTCGGTGGGCATCGTCCTGTTTCTCGTCCGGGAGCCGCCCAAGGTTGCGGCAAGCAATACCGCGCGCATTCCCTTGCGCAGGCAGGATCTGCTCCGCCTTCCCCCTGCCTACTGGCTGGTCACCGCGGTGGCGGCAATTTTCACGCTGGCGCGGTTCAGCGAGGCGTTTCTGCTGCTCGATGCCGGGCGGCTCGGCCTGCCGGTCATGTGGGTGCCGCTCGTCCTCATCGGCATGAACCTCGTCTATGCCGTGTCCGCCTATCCGATCGGCATCCTTGCCGACCGGTTCGACAGGGTGACGCTGCTCTTGATCGGTATCGGCCTGCTGATCGCCGCCGATCTCGCGCTCGCCTTCCTGCCGGGCTTTCCCGGCCTTGCTCTCGGCGTGCTCTTATGGGGTCTGCACATGGGATCGACGCAGGGCGTCTTCGCGGCGCTCGTCGCGGACGCGGCACCCGCTGATCTGCGCGGCACGGCGTTCGGCGCCTTCAATCTCGTCTCGGGAGTTGCACTGCTGCTTACCAGCGTCATCGCCGGCGCCCTGTGGGAGGGGGCGGGCCCCGCCGTGACGTTCGTCGCCGGCGCTGCCTTCGCTGCGCTCGCGGGCGTCGCCCTCCTCATCGTGAAAGCGCCCATCTCGCAGAAGTCTTGAAGAGTATTGTGCTTGAACGACCAATGAACGCTTCAATCTGATTGTATTTCCGGGGCGCAACTATTTTCTCTGCAACGTCAGGTAGTTAATACTTTCCAGCATTACTCAAGTATTTCTTGCTTTACAGAGCTTTAACGCAATTACGCTAATTTTAGCTTCAGCTTTTAAATCTTGCTGGACGTGCTAAACCGATGCGTTTTCTGGTTGCAGTTTCCCTATTTGCAATAGCCGCAGTCCAGCCAGGTGCTGCCGGCGATCTTTCCGCCTACAAGCGACCTTTGACGGTCCCTTTTGAGAAGGTGACGGCCTATTCGCCTCAATTGGCGACGCTCGGCAAGATGCTGTTCTTCGACCCGAGGCTTTCCGGCAACAAGAACATGACCTGCGCCAGCTGTCATAATCCTTCCTTCGGCTTCGAGACGCCGGTCAAAACGCCGATCGGCGCGGCCAATACCGCGCTCGGGCGCCAGGCGCCGACGGTACTGAACGTCGCCTGGGTATCGCCTTTCTTCTGGGATGGCCGCGCGCCGAACCTGGAGGAGCAGGCGGCGGGCCCAATCACCGCATCGGCCGAAATGAACGGCAAGCTCGAAACCGCCGTGACCGAAATGCAGGGCATACCCGACTACAAGAAGTGGTTCGGCGAAGTCTTCCCCGACAAGGGCATTTCAAGGGAGACGATCCTGACGGCGATCGCCACCTATGAGCGGACGGTGGTTTCCAACTGGTCGCCCTTCGACCGCTGGGTCGACGGCGACGAGAAGGCCGTCTCCGACAGCGCCAAGCGCGGCTTCGATCTCTTCACCGGCAGCGCCGGCTGTTCCGCCTGCCATTCGGGCTGGAACTTTACCGACAACAAGTTTCACGACATCGGTATGCCGGACGAGGATCTCGGTCGCTTCAAGATCGATGCGAGCAGCCCGAACAACCAGCATGCCTTCAAGACGCCGGGCCTGCGCAACACGCTTTATCGCGGCCCCTATATGCACGACGGCAGCCTGAAGAGCATGGACGAGGTGATCGCCCACTACGAAAGCGGCGGCGTCAGCCGTCCTTCGCTCGATCCCGCGATGACGGCCTTCCTGCTGACGGACGAGGACCGCAACGACCTGATCGCCTTCCTGGGAACCCTGACCGCCGAAAAGCAGGACATTCCCCTGCCGACGCTGCCGAACTGAGGTGCGTGCCATGAAACTCTCCATACGCATGCAGATCCTCGTGCCGATGGTGGCGACGATCGTCGTCGGCTTCGGCAGCGCCTTCCTGATCGGCTACCAGGCGGTGACAGGCCAGGCCCGGGTTGCCGCGGTGGTACAGGAGGCGGTGAACGCCAAGCTGGCCTCGGCCCATATCGAACAGCAGTTCCGGCAGGCGACGTCGGTGGTCGACCGGGTACTGTCGATGACGAATTTCGTACCGGCGTCCGAGGTCAAGGCCGCGTTCGACGAAAGCAATGGCGCGCTGTCGCAATCGCTGGACGAGCTTGGCCGCATCGATCTCGCGACTTCGCTGACCGAGGGCGTGCGCTCGCTGCGCGAGGCGCATGGCGCCTGGGAAAAGGACGTCAAGGTCAGCCTCGGCCTGCAACAGGCCGACGAAGTGCCGACCGCCGAGAAGCTCGCGCGCTCGCAGCAGGCGATCCTGACCGGCATCACAGCCGTCAACACCATCGTCGACAAGATCGCGACCGAGAGCGTCACGGAGGCCGGCAGCGCGCTGGAAACGAAGATCGAAACCGAACTAGCGCTCGCGGGCCTTGCCGCCATCATCGGCCTCGGCATTCTCATCGCCATCGCCCGGCATGTGTCGCGCCCGATCCAGCGCATCACCCACTCCATGCAGGAACTGGCCGCCGGCGAGACGGATAAGGCGATCCCCTATGCAGGACGCGGCGACGAGATCGGCCTGATGGCGGGCTCGGTTGAGGTCTTCCGCCAGAACGCCATCGCCCGCATCCGGCTTGAAAGCCAGGCCGAGGAAAACCGGCGTCTGGCCGAAGCAAACCGGCTCGCCGACCAGGAGCAGGCGGAGCGAAGTGCGGCGGCGCGGCTGAAGGTCGCCACATCTGGCCTTGCCACCGGCCTGAAACGGCTTGCCGAGGGCGATCTCGCCTTCAAGCTTACGGATCGGTTCGCGCCGGAATTCGAACCGCTCCGGCAGGATTTCAACGCCTCGGTGGAGCAGCTCGGCGGCACGCTGCTGTCCGTGTCCGAAAGCGTGTCGATCATCAATTCCCGCACCCGTGAGATCAACAACGGCTCCAACGAGCTTTCCGGCCGCACCGAGCGGCAGGCGGCGACGCTCGAAGAGACCGCCGCCGCGCTGGATGCCGTGACCGCCAAGGTGACCGAAGCCTTCAAGATCGCCGAAGAGGCGCGCAATGTTGCCGACAACGCCAATCGCAGCGCCATGGCCTCGGGCAAGGTGGTGGCCCAGACGGTCGACGCCATGAGTCAGATCGAGGAATCCTCCAAGCAGATCAACAATATCATCGGCGTCATCGACCAGATCGCCTTCCAGACCAACCTGCTGGCGCTGAATGCCGGCGTCGAAGCTGCGCGTGCCGGCGAGGCCGGTAAGGGTTTTGCCGTCGTCGCCCAGGAAGTGCGCGAGCTTGCCCAGCGCTCGGCCCAGGCCGCCGGGGAGATCAAGGAATTGATCGGACGGGCATCCGCCAAGGTCGCGAGCGGCGTCGAACTGGTCAATCACACCGGTGCCGCTCTCGGCGACATCGGCCGCTTCATCGTCGATATCAACCAGCGCATGGAAGCGCTGGCCGGCTCGGCGCGCGAACAGGCCACCAGCCTGTCGGAAGTCAATTCGGCCATGGGCCAGCTCGATCAGGTGACCCAGCAGAACGCCGCAATGGTGGAGGAAACCACCGCCGCCAGCGTCACGCTCGCCGGCGAAGCCGAACGCCTGCGCGAACTGGTCACCCAGTTCGAACTGGGCAGGCCGGAGCCCGGCGCGCGAAGCTATCGCGACGCCGCCTGAGCGGGGCATGATCATGTACCTGCCCCGCTGGTAAGCAGGCTCTTCGCACGCGAAAGCGCCATCAGCATCGGACTGAGCGCAAACTCGCCCCGTCCGGCGCGTCGCGTGAGGTCCCTGAGATAGGCTCCGGCGGAGTGGATGCAGCCTCCCCTTTGCAGGATGCAAGCCATGACGGTGGCGGCGTTTTCCGGTCCCATCACGCTTGCCGCCTCCTCATAAGTCGATGGGCTGACGCCGAGCATCGAGCGCACAATGACCGCGGCCGTTATGAGATCCCGCCAGCTGCCGATTGAGCGGCCCGGCCCATAGTCGGCGATGTCGGGGCAGGCCTGAAGCACCATGGAGAGCGGGAAGGATTTCAGTTTCCCAACGCTCGTGCGGATGGAGAAGCTTGATCCATCCCGACCATTTCCTGGCGTCTCCACCGGCTCGCGTTCCGGCTCCGTCCTCGGCTCGCAATTCCCGCTCAGCTCGTCTCCCGTTTCCAAGCCCGGTTCAGATTCAGATATGGATTCAGGGTGAGAATTCTGTATGTGGCGCCCAATCTGGGATTCATTGGTGCTCGTCATCTGCGTTTTCTCATGCAGTTCCAACAGGTTGACGATATCCTGACGGATCGTCTCGAGATCTTCGATGATCGGCGCGAGGTTTTCGATCGTTGCGGCCCTCGGAATGCGCTGCAGGATCGCCTGGTAGATCGAAGACATACGCTCCCAGTCGCCGGGAACGGCTTCCCAGACGGCCGCGGAGATGAGCTTGGCAATGTCGCGCCGGCAGATCGTCACCCGCTCCTTCATCCCGCGCAGCATCTGCCGGTCGGCGGCGATCCTTGCCGCCATCGTCTCGATCTCGACCGCGCGGGCGAGAAGCGGGGCGAGGCTGAAGCCGTAGGCCTCGTCGATCCCGCCTTCCCTGCCGCGGCGAACATAGCGTTTGCCGTTCGGGCTGTCCTTGCGCGAGATGAGGCCGGCCTCGACGAGCACGGCGAGATGCCGGCGCAATGTCGCGGCCGCCATGCCGCGGGCTCTGAGCGAAAGCTGCGCATTCGAGGGAAAGACCACGAGCGCCTTTTCACTCGACAGCTCGTCGTCGGGAAAAAACGTCAGCAGCGCATCGAGCACGGTGAGCGCCCGGTCGGTCACGTCGAGCCCTGCCCGGGCCTCGCAGACCGATCGGAACAGTTTCCATTTGTTGCGTGTCGTCCCGGCCTCGATTGCTTCGCCTCGCCGCTGTTTCAACAGCATGGCAAGCGACATCGGCCGCCGCCCAAAGGGCGTCGTCACATACTCACTCTCCATTTCCTTCACCTCTAATCAGGCAAAAGAAATCCGCTCACCGAAACGATGCGAGGGTTGAGAGTGCTGCAACGTTATTTGTGCGCCTGAAAGGACGCGCGGCGCTACAGGACTCTTGACGGGGATTCGTGAAAATGCGATTCTCTGTCTTGCTAAGGATATGAGAAGGGCTTCCACGACTCGTTCGTTTGGGGGCCTTTTTCTTTTGCGGTTTCAGTCTCCTTGTTTGCCCTCCTCGGCGAGGAATTGCTCGTAGAGCGCATCCAGCCTGGTGGAGAGAAATTCTCCGAAACGGCCGGCATTCCTCGCCTTCATCGAGAGCGAAAACGCCTTGCCGTCATTCTTCATTTCCGCCTGGACCGCCTTGTCCCGCGGCTGCCATGTGTCCTTCCTTGCTGCGACCGTCTTCTTGACCGGCCGCGCACTTTTGTTCAGCGCCGCGTAAAGCGCTTCGAAACGTTTGTCGGAAGGTAGCTGATGAAAGTTGTCGTCTTGCAGGACCTGGGCGACGCTTGCCGCATTCGATGCCTTGCCGGCGAGCAGTGACAGCGCCACCCAGCGCTCGCGGCCGACGCCGGGCGCTGCTCCGATCGCCCGGACGACCTCCGGCGAGATGCGTTCCATGACCGACATCATCTTGGAGACCGATGCCGCATTGGCGGCAAGTGCTGTCGAGATCACCTCCCTGTCGTAGCCGAGTTCCTCCAGCCGCCCGGCAAACAGCGCCCGCTCGATGAAGGTGAGATCGGCCCGGGCCGAATTTTCCTGCCCCTGGGCGATCACATGGGTGCGGTCATCCATCGTCTTGACGACGGCCCTGACATTGCGGCCGAGCTCGCGGGCCGCGCGCAGCCTGCGATGGCCAAAGACGACCTGGTAGCGTCCGTCGATCTTGCCGTGGGGACGCACCAGGATGGGCGTATCCTGGCCGCGGGCGCGGATCGCCTCGACCAGCGCTTGAAAATCCTCGTCGTCTTCGGACAGGCGGTCTTTGACGAAGGAAGCTTCCACAACATCGGGGTCGAGATCGACGACCGCCTCGCCCTCCAGGAATTTTTCCGCCTGCTTGGCGAGCTCATCCAGCGAACGGACGAGCGACCGGCCCGCGCCGCGCATGGGATAGTTCGAGGCCGCGCTCTCGTCGGGCATGCTGGCCAGCCCTTCCAGCAGATTCTTTCGTGCCATCACGTCCTCCGATCGGCAGTGAACCAATTGATTCGGCTTGGGGAAATCGTGAATTTGTCAGCCGACAAATTCACCGCCCCCAAGCCTGATGAATGAGATCCGCGATCTCAGCATTGACAGCGTCCATCGCCTCCAGCGCCCGGTCATAGGTTCCCCGGTTCATCGAAGCGCGCTCGACCTCGTAAAGCGTCTGTTTGGTGATCCCGGCATCCGAGATCGCCGTCGATTTGACCATCTGGTTCTTCAGCATGAACTCGTGGAACATCGTCGACATGAAGCCGACCATCTGCGCCTGCGGCACGTCGGTCGGCTCGTAGCGGGTGATGAGATAGCGATACCAGGAGAGGTTCACTTCGGCGCCGGCGGCGCGAATCGGCTTCAGGATGCCGCCGAGCATGAGAAGGAACTGTCCCATCGACATGACGTCGAGCATCTGCGGATGGATGGTGATCAGCACGCTGGTCGCCGCTGTCAGCGCCGTCAGCGTGAGGTAGCCGAGCTGCGGCGGGCAATCGATGACGACGACATCGTAGCGGTCGTCCACCTCGGCCAGCGCGCGCGAGATGCGGGTGAAGAAGGTCTTGCCGTCATTGGTCGATTTGTCTGCCATGGCGAGCGGCGTGTCGTATTCATATTCCTGCAGGTCGAGATTGGCCGGCACGATATCGAGGCCGGGGAAATTCGTCTTGTGAATGATCTCCGAAAGCTTCTTCTTCTCGCCGTCGTAACGGATCGCTTCATAAAGGGACGAGGCCTGGTCGAACTCCGGCTGGAAGCCGTGAAGGGAGGAGAGCGATGCCTGTGGATCGAGATCGACGGCAAGCACGCGGTGGCCGGTCAGCGCCAGATGCTGGGCGAGATGGGCTGATGTCGTCGTCTTGCCCGAGCCGCCCTTGAAGTTGACGACGGCGATCACCTGCAGCTTTTCATGGCCGCGGCGATGGGGAACATACATGCGGCTTTCGGAGCGGCCATGCGCGTCGAGATAGCGCCTCAGCTCCAGCATCTGCGCCGCGCTGTAAGAGCGCCGCCCGGAAGGCGAGGTCTGCGGGCAGGGGCCTTTGCCTTCGAGATGCAGTTTCTTCAGCGTGCTCTGCGAGGCCCCGACATAATTGGCGACCTCGGCGAGAGAAAAGTTGCGCAGCGTCTTCTGCGCATTGGGCGGGAAGCGCTGCACGCTCAAGAGATGCAGCTTCTTCGAAATCACGTCGCCCTGCTCGAGAATCTGATCCTCGAAATGCAACGGCGCCTCTCTCAAGGCGTTCAAATTAGCGTTCATCGGCAGCAATCTCTCGGATAACGATTTTCGGGTTCAAAAACCCCTCTAACCGTTATTATCCGCGATTCTCCGATGCCGGCCAAGAATTTTAAGGTTAACGGATATTAACCTTTTCGGCCCGTTCAAACACTTGGCTGTGCTGCATAATGTCTGGAAGGACCGGGAGTTTTGGGCCGGGGGCGCGGCGAACGCGCCCCCGGCGGCGCCCGGCCGAAGGGGAGGGAGCATTCGGCGGGCTTAGAGCGGCGCTTCGCCCGATGTGATGCGCTGTTCGTCCGCGCCGAACAGGTGAACGGTGTCGTGGCCGGGCGCGATCCGCAGGACGTCGCCGGGGGCGGCCCGGATCCGCTCGCGGAAGACGCAGGTCAGCGTCTGGGCTCCCAGCCGGACGAGGACGAGGGTTTCAGAGCCGGTGGGCTCGACGACGATTGTCGTCACCTCGATGCCGTTCGGGTCGAGCATGATATGTTCTGGACGAATGCCGTAGGTCACGGCATCGCTTGGCCGGCGCTCGCTCGGCAGCAGCAGGCCGTCCTCGGTCCGGAACCCGTCTTCGGTCATCGTGCCCTGGATGAAATTCATCGCCGGCGAGCCGATGAAGCCGGCGACGAAGAGGTTGTTCGGGCGATCGTAAAGTTCCAGCGGCGTGCCGGACTGCTCTATCAGCCCGTCCTTCATCACGACGATCTTATCGGCCATGGTCATGGCCTCGATCTGGTCGTGGGTGACGTAGATCGTCGTCGTCTGCAGCCGCTGGTGCAGCTCCTTGATCTCCGAGCGCATCTGCACCCTGAGCTTGGCGTCCAGGTTCGACAGGGGCTCGTCGAAGAGGAAGACGGCCGGGTCGCGCACGATCGCCCGGCCCATGGCGACGCGCTGCCGCTGGCCGCCCGAGAGCTGCTTCGGATAGCGCTCCAGCAGGCTTTCCAAGCCGAGGATCTTTGCCGCATTGCCGACCCGCTGGTCGATCTCCGATCTCGGCATGCGTTTCAGCCGCAACGAAAAGCCCATATTCTTGGCGACCGTCATGTGCGGATAGAGCGCGTAGTTCTGGAACACCATGGCGATGTCGCGATCCTTCGGCGCCAGCTCGTTGACGATGTGCTTGCCGATCTGGATCTTCCCCGAGGTGATGCCCTCGAGGCCGGCGATCATTCTGAGAAGCGTCGATTTCCCGCAGCCGGAGGGGCCGACCAGGACGACGAATTCGCCGTCGCCGATATCGACCGATACGCCTTTGATCGCTTTGAACGCGCCGTAATCCTTGCGCGCATTGTTGACCGAAACATGGGCCATGGCAGTCCTCCCGAAATCGCCGTCAAAGTCCGTTCAGGACATTTTTCAAATAATCGAGGCCGAGGCGTTCGCCCTCTCTGCGCGCAGAGAGATCCTTGCCCGGCCAGCCGTAGGCGGCATCCTCATGCTCGATCGACAGCGTGCCGGCAAAGCCGGCCTCGCGCGCCTGCCGCAGGAAGCGCGGCCAGTCGAGAAGGCCGAGCCCCGGCAGCTTGTATTGCCACCAGCCCTTGCCGTGATAGCCGAGCGCCTGCAGGGCTTCCCCGTCGATCACAGTGTCCTTGGCGTGAAGAATGGCGATGCGATCCTTCACCGCCTCCATCGCAAGGTAGGGATCGACGCCGATGCGGATGAGATGCGAGGGATCGAATTCGAGGCCGAAGCGGCGATCTTCGATCCTGCGGAAAAGCTCCTGCCATCCCTTCGGCGTCGTGCCGATGAAATTATCCTTAGGTCCCGGCCAGTTCTCGATCGCAAAGGTGAGGCCGCTTGGTTGCGTTTCCGCAATCAGCCCGTTCGCGAAGTCGGCAAAGTCGTCGTAATTGGCCTCGTCGCTTGCCGTGTCGTCCCGGCCGGGGAAGATCACGAAGATCGGAACGCCGGCTCCGCCGATCGCCCTGGCAAATTCCGCCGTCCTTGCCCGAAGCTCAAGGCGCCTGTCGCGGTCGGCGTCAAGCTGATTGCCGAAATAGGTGATGGAGGAGACGAAGAGGCCGCGGCTCCTGGCAAGAGAGACGGCGTCCTCCACCCGGTCGGGCGTCCTGATATGGCCGCCGACATCGATCTCGATCGCGTCGAACCTCGCCGATGCTGCGAAATCCACGACTTCCTCCAGCGGGCGGTCATTGAATGTCGAGGTATAGAAGCCGATCTTCACCATATCCTCCGGGCCATGCGGCCGTTTCAATTGTTCAGCCGATCCATGAATTTCAGCGGCGAGCGCGTGCGCTGCTCGACATCGGCCGATGCGAGCATCAGGGCCGCCGCCATTGGCATGGCCGCAGCCCCCATGGCCGAGGCATCCTCGCCGATCGAGGCGCGATGGAGCGAGGGCAGGTTCGTATCCTCGGGGTCGAGATGCTCGTGTACATAACGCAGCAATTCATCGACGATGCGGATCGGCAGCCTGCCGCCGACGAGCACCGCGTCGGGATCGACGATCATGGCGATATGTTTGACGGCGACCGCCAGATGCGCACTCATCTCCTTCAGCCATTGCGAAACCAGGCGCTTGCCGCGCGCATCGAGCGTCAGAAGATCCTGCGGAAGACTGACCTCGATGCCGTGCCGGGCCAGGAAATCATAGAGGAAGAACAACGAGAATATTTCGCCGAGAAGCTGGACCTTGTGCGCCTCCCCGTCGCCATCGGCGATGGGAAGCCAGCCGATTTCGCCGCTGAGGCCCATGGCGCCGCGGTGGCCGTTGCCGCCGAGAACGAGGCCGCCGCCCGGGCAGGCATTGACGGCGATGTAGAAGAAGCTGCTGCTTTCGGCACCGAGGCCGTAATCGAGCTCGGCAAGGGCTGCGGCATTGGCCTCGTTTTCGATGAAGACGGGATGCGGCGTCAGGTTCTCGAGCGCGGCGCGCACGTCGAATTCAGTCCATTCCTGATAGGCCTCGGGCTTGCCGAGCAGCGAGATCTCGCCGAGCCAGTCCGGCATCGCCAGGCCAATGCCGGCAAGATGCGCATCGTCGATCAGCCGGCTGCGCTGGAAATGCGAGATCGCATCGGCCGTCAGCTGCAGGAATTCCGCCGGCAGGATGAAGCGCTTCTCATGATGCACCCGGGCGCGCACATTGCCGACGGCATCGACGGCCAGAATCGTCAGATGGTCGCGGTCGATGTTGATGCCGATGGCGAAATAGGCGTCCGGATTGATTTCGAGTTCGATCGCCGGCTGGCCTCTGAGCCCATGGCGCCGGCGGGCCTCCATGATCAGGCCCTCGTCCAGCAGGCGATCGACGATGCGGGCGATCGCCGGTTTGGTAAAGCCCGTCCGCCTTGCGATCTCTGCGCGCGAAATTGGCGCCTGGCGGTGGATGCAGCGCAGGACGACGGCCCTGTTGTGCTCGCCTGCATCCTCGACATTGGAGCCAGTCAGATCGGGGGAGAGCCTGGCGCCTTGCGTCTGGTTCATCGGTCGAAATCCTTCATCGCGCATGGAGACTTAAACCGACCGTCATCCCTTCACCGCGCCGCTGGTCATCGCGCCGAGGATCAGCCTCTGGAGCGACAGGAAGGCCACGATCGCCGGAACGACCGAGATCAGGCAGGCGGCGGCAAGCAACTGGATGGACGAGTCGGTCTGCATCCCGCGGAAGTTAAAGATTCCGACGCCGATCGGCATCAGGTCATTTTTCGTGAGCAGCAGGAAAGGCACCAGGAATTGCGACCAGCCGGCAATGACGGTGATGATGAAGACGGAGGCGATGCCCGGCGCCGACAGGGGAAGGATGATGCGCCAGAAGACCGAGAACCGGTTGCAGCCGTCGATCATCGCCGCTTCGTCGAGGCTGCGCGGAATGCCGTCGACGGTGCTCTTCAGCAGCCAGGTCGCCAAGGGAACGCCGAGCGCGATATAGACCATGACGACGGCGAAATGCGTGTCCAGCAGGCCGAGGCGATTCATGTAACGGTAGAGCGGCACCATGATGACGAGCGGCGAGATCATCTGGAAGAGAAGCAGCGCCATCATCGACAGGCCCTTGCCGCGGAATTGAAAGCGGGAAAAAGCGTAAGCGGCGGGCAACGCAACGATCAGCACGCCGAAGCCGCTGAGCGCCGCAAGCTTGAGCCCGTTCCAGAGATAGATCGGAAAATAGCTGTTGTTGAGGACGGTGATGAAATTCTGGATCGTAGGATTGTCGGGAATATAGCGGGCGGCGCCGCGATAGACCTCGCGTTTGTCACGCAGCGCCATCGACAGGAGATAGCTGAGGGGGCCGGCGAAGAAGATGAACATCGCCAGCATGAAGAGATAGCTGAAGGCATCGCCGAGCCGTGTTCCGGTGCGTCCGCTCATTGCTCTTCCTCCTTCGGCAGGAACGACGCGTAGACGAAGGCAAGTCCGAGGCTGATGAGCAGCATCAGCACGGAAAGCACGCTGCCGCCTGAAAGGTCGTAGTTTCGGAAAACGATGTTGAAGACGTAGAGCGAGATCACCTCAGTCGCGCGTCCCGGTCCGCCGCCCGTCAGCGTGATGATCGCATCGAAGGTGTTCACCGTCTGGATGGTGATCAGGATCATGTTGACGAGGATGGCAGCGCGCAGCTGCGGAAGGGTCACGAAGAAGAACTGCTGCGATGCCGTGGCGCCATCGACCTCGGCCGCTTCGTAGAGCGAGGGATCGATCGCCTTCAGCGCCGCATACATGACGACCATCGAAAAGGCGGTGCCGCGCCAGATGTTCGAGATCAGCGTCGACCAGGGCGCCATTGCGGGGTCCGAAAGCCAGGCAACGGTCGGCATGTGCATCAGCCTCAAAATGCTGTTCAGTGCACCGTAAGGCGCTTCGGAAAACAGCATCTGCCAGATGATGCCGCCGGCAATGCCCGGCACCACCCAGGCGATGAGCGCCGTCGTCCGCAGGATCGTGGTGCCGAACAGGCCGCGCTTTTCGCCGCGGATGACGGTGACGGCGACCGCAATGCCGAGGATCTGTTGGCCGATGACGCTGCCGCCGACGAAGATCAGGGTCGCCCAGAGAATATCGGGCAGCTGCGGTGAGCTCAGCGCATTGGCGATCGACCCCAGCGTATAGTCCTGATTGTCGCCGATCAGCGTCGCATTGGTGAAGGAGAGCCGGAAAACGTCGATGACGGGATAGAGATAGAATATCCCGATCACCACGATCACGGGCATGATCCAGGGCAGGGGGGCGCCGGCGAACCGGCGCATGAACGTTCTGCTTTGAGGCGGGCTGTCAGCCTCGATGGCAATAGGGCTCATTAGCTTCTCTGTCCGGGTTTGGCACTGTCGACGGCGCCTCAAGGGCAGGCGCCGCCGCGGTTGCAAGGGTCATGGACGCCCGGGATCAGAGACGCTTGTAAGCCTCCATCGCCGCGCTGAATGCGGCATCCAGGGCTTCTTCCGGTTTCTTCGTTCCCGAGAGCACGTCGCCCATCATGATCTGGATCTGGTTTGATATTTCGGGATAGATCGGCACGCCGGGGCGCGCCTGTCCGTCGACCAGAGCCTTGGCGAAGGTCTTGTTGGCTTCGGTGGAGAAGACCTCATACTTGTCGAAGAGCGACTTGCGGGTCGGCAGCTGCTGCTGAAGTGCGTTTGCCGGTCCCATATAGACTTCGCGCGCCAGGTTGGCGCACATCTCGACCTTATCCTTGTCCTTGCTGAAGGACGCGATCGTCCAGCCGCCGGTGCCTGTCGACTTCTGGTCGGCCGAGGGGCCGGGGATCGGCGAGAAGGTCCAGTTCTTGAAGTCGCCTTCGTCGAGCGTCGCCTTCAGCTGCGCATATTGCCAGTTGCCGCCGATGAAGAGCGCCGTCGTCGCCGCCGCGGCCGCGGCGTTCATGTCGTCGTAGTTGGCGATCGTGGTGACGCGCTTGGGCGCGGCACCGGAATCGACGAGATCCTTGAAATAGTTCAGCGCCTTCAGGAATTTTTCCTTGTTCTCGCCTTCGCCGAACACCGGCTTGCCCGAGTCGTCGACGAGCTTGCCGCCGAGCGCCCAATAGTTGGCCAGCCAGTCGAAGGTCGTGCCTTCCCAGCGCCCGCCGTTGAAGAGAACGCCTTCCATGCCTTCCTTGGTGGAGGCAAGCGCTGCCTTCTTCAGGTCGTCCCAGGTCTGCGGCGCATCGGCGACGACCGATTTGTTGCGGTAGAGCACGCGAAGGTCCGTATCCCACCACCAGGCGCGCACCGTCTTGTCCTTGTCGGTGATGCCGTTGCGGATGAAGGGGAAGAGATCGTCCACTTCTTCCTTGGAGAAATACGGCGTGAAATCAGCCAGCACATGATTGACCATGAACTGCGAGAGCACGAAGGAGTCGACGGCGGCGCAATCAGGGGCGTTGCCGGCCTTCGCCTGCTCCAGCATCTTGGCCTGTTCGGTGCCGATGTCGGAGGACATGAATTGCATCTGCAATTTCCAGTCCGGGTGCTTCTTGATGAAGTCGACGAAAAGCTTCTGGTAGCCCTCGGCGATATTGGGGTCCGAATTGTTCGGGCTGTCGTTCGTCAGGCGGACGACGAGGGTCTTTGGCGCATCGGCAAGGCCGATCCGGTCTTTGGTGGCGAGTTCCTGGGCAAAAACGGCGGATGCTGAAAATAAAATAGTGCTCAGCGTCAATGCGCTGACGGTCGCGCTCTTCATCTGGGTCTCCTCCCCATTTTGAACGAATACAGCCTGGCGGTCGGTTGACCTCTCCTCATTTCCGTGCTGCATTAATTAGATTAAGTTACTTTGATTTGATGTCAAGCCACAGCTTTGGGAGGCGAGAGCCTGGGAGGTTGAGATGCTGGCGACATTCAACAGCAGCTAGCGCGCATCCGCCTTTTCGAAAGGGATGCGCGTCAAATTAAATGCCGAATGAAAGTGACGGAGCGCGCCTCACGGAGGCCCGGCGCATCCAACTGCGATTTTCCTGAAGAAGAGCGTGAGCCGATCGCGGATGGCCGCATGGTGTCGCTCTGGTTTCAGCCCGGCCGCCACGGCAGCCGGAAACTCGAATTCCATGGAGGAGAAGATGCGTCTACTCATTCTCGGCACCGGCGGCATGGCCAACCAGCACGCAGCGCGCTTCAAGGCGATCGAGGGCGTCAGCGTCGTCGGCGGCGTTGACGTCGTCCCCGAAAGGCTTGCCGCCTTCTGCACCGAACACGGCATTGCCAATCATTTTGCCTCGCTCGAGGAGGCGCTCGCCTGGGGCGAGTTCGATGCGGTGGCGAATGTCACGCCTGACAGCATCCACCACCCGACGACGCTTCAGGCGATCGCCGCCGGCAAGCATGTCTTCTGCGAAAAGCCGCTCGCCACCGATGCCGTCAAAGCCATGGAGATGACCGAAGCGATCGAGCGGGCGGGTAAGGTCGGCATGGTCAACTTCACCTATCGCAACTCGCCGGCGCTGCAGAAAGGCCGGCAGATGGTGCTCGCCGGCGAAATCGGCGCGGTGCGCCATGTCGAGGCCTCCCATCTGCAGAGCTGGCTGGTCGGCCGCCACTGGGGCGACTGGAAGAGCGAGAGCAAATGGCTGTGGCGGCTGAGCAAAAAGCACGGGTCGAACGGCGCGCTCGGCGACATCGGCATCCACATCGTCGATTTCGCTTCCTACGGCTCCGGCCTCGACGTCGCCCATGTCTTCGCGCGGCTGAAGACCTTCAACAAGGCGCCGGGCGACAGGATCGGCGAATATGATCTCGATGCCAATGACAGCTTCACGATGAATGTCGATTTCACCAACGGAGCGATCGGCACGATCCAGGCGACGCGCACGGCCGCCGGCCAGATGGATCAGCTGCGTCTCCGGGTCTATGGCGAAACCGGCTCGGTCGAGATGATCTACGATACCGGAACATCGACGTTGCGCGCCTGTCTCGGCGAAGACGTGCACACGGCGACCTGGCGCGACCTGCCCTTCGATCCCGTCGAGACGAACTACCAGCGTTTCGTCCAGGCGGTCCGGGCGGGCAAGACCCAGGAACCGTCCTTCCGCCGCGCCGCCAATATCCAGAAGGTGCTCGACAAGGCGATCGCCTCCGACCTCAGCCACGCCGACGAGGCGCTGGGGACGTAGAAGGTTGGTGCCATCGATCTCAGATCGAGCTCGATGAAGATGAAGAAATCAGCATCGCCCTTCGTCTCCATGTCCGCTGGCCAACGCGTAATCTCTGTCGTCGCGCTCCTTAGAAATTGTCTTGTCTTCACCTCGACCGATCTCGGCCGACCTTAAACCACGACCATCGCGTCGTGGCCGGGTGCGCCTTCCGGGCTCATATAAGTAGCAAGCCCGAGCGTGTTTGATTTGCAAGGGCCAGCTTCTTCGGAGGCAGTGAAAACCTCGATTGCGCCGAGACAGTTCCGCCACAAAAAGGCGGTCCGCCGGAGGCCGCGCTTTTGCTTATCTGCCGCGCAAGGACATGGACTGCTGCACCTTTTCGATCAGCAATCTGTGTAGGGGATTGCCCTCGATCATGCCGATGCCAACGACGTAGCCGCCCGGAGCTGGAAAACGATCCTTGGCTGGATCTCGGAGTTATCGACGAGAACCGCTTCATCTGCCAGCGCCAGAGCCTGCGGCAGATGTGCCAGCGATCCCTTGTATCGACGCCGGATAGCGTCCTCGGGGATGTCATGGCCGCCGAGAGCTACCCGGAATTTCACACGCTCGATGTTCCGTTCGACCGTATCCAGGGCGACGTAATACAGATCGACATTGAATCCTGCGGCCTTGGCCTCGCTCATCAGCCGGATCGATTGCTTGCTGCTTAGCGTGGTTTCGAAGATGAAGGATTCTTGCTTGGCGATCTTCTCTGCGGTCAGCTTCAGAGCGAGTTCGCCTGCCTGTCGTTCGATGGTCTTCGCACCCGGCGCCAGCGTCTTTGCAAGCTCGTCTGCGTTGATGTACTCGCCTTCGAGCTTCAGCTTGCCGAACGACGTGTCTTACCGGATCCGTTCGGCCCAGCCAGAATAGTGCATGTCGGCATGGATTATCGTGTCATCACTTAGCGGACGACGACTTCCGGCTCTTGGGCTTTGGCCGGAGCCTGATCGGATTCTGCGCAGCTCGGCTTCAGACCGATCTTGCGGCCAGCTTCACGAGCCTCGATCCCGATCTGCATCAGGGCATCATAGTTCTCGCGGATTTTCTGCAGCAGCATCTCGATCTCCAATCGCTGGTATCAATATAGCCATTTCGCACGCCGACGGCAATTTAGCTTGTTCATGGTGCCGCCGACAGCAACACTGGATGGCAACAGGTCGTGCGAGACGGCCTGTGTCCACGGATAAAGCCCACTCGGCATCTTCCAGCTCCTATCTCAGTAGTTGACCCCGGCCCTTCAAACGGTCGGGGTTCTTTTGCCTGCAGGCCGATGTCCAGATCGACAGGAGCGTATCCAGGTGCATCGATATCGTCGGCTTCACCTTCGAAAGCGCCTGCAGGCATCTTGCCGCCGATATGGTTGACGTTCATGCGCGCAGCACTTCTGGCCCTCAAGCCGAAGCCGGCGGCAGCAGCAAGGTGTTGAGGAAGGGCAGGAGGGCAGCGCCCAGCGCCACGCCGCCACCGCTGAAGCTCGCCGGCCGCATCGGCGAAATCCAGGGCGTCAGAAACGGCCGGGTGGAGGTGTCTCGCCGCTCGATGGAAAGCTGGTGGATCAGCGCCTCGATCACGCCCTGCGGCAGGTCACCGCCGATCATGACGACGCTCGGGGCGATGAAGCCGGCCATGGCGATGATCGGGTCGAGCAGATGGCCCGCGGCCTCGCGTATCCATTGCGACAGCGACGGCGAGGAGAATTCCTCGCCTTTCAGCAGCCGCGCGAATTCGTCGTTTCCGATGCGTGAGCGCAGGGAGCCGAAACCGACGACGGTGTTGAGCTGGAGATTATCAGGCCCGGTCAGCATTTCGCCGATGCTGCCCGCCCGCCCATGCACGCCGGAATAGGGAATGCCCCGGATGAGGAAGCCCGCCTGCACGTCGTCGTCGATGACGATCATCGCCAGCCCGCCTTCCGGCGTGGAACTGCCGATGGTGCGCTCGGCAAGCAGGCTCGCCGTGCACTCGTTCTCGACATAGGGACGCGCGATCGTCGACATGGCGGCAAGCGTCTCGCTCTGCTCATCCGTCCAGTCATTGGCGGCGATGCCGAGCCCGATGATCGGCAATGCCGCGTGGCGATCGGCCATATCCCTGACGGCCGCATGCACTGCGCCGACCTTGTCTCCCGCCGCCACATCAAAATAGACCCGGTCATGCACCTGGCCGCTGAGGTCGATGAGCACGATCTCGCCGCGCGTCCGGCGAAGCTTGAGACCGATCGAAAACGCCCCCTCCGGGCGCAACGCAAATTCCGTGGCTGTAGCGCCGCCGCCAACACCGTTACGGCGGTTCGACGTGACGAGCTTCTCCTCGGCCAGCCGCCGCAGGATATTGGTAATGCCGGGCCCGGTCAGCCCGCTATGCCGCCCCAGCTCCGTCCTGGTCAACGGCCCATGCCGGCGGATCGCTTCCAAGATGACGCGGATATTCCTGTCGGCGATTTCACCCGACCTCAGACCGACTGTCTTGGCGCGCGGAACGCCCATCTCCTGGATGTGAAGCCGACGCGGCCCTGACCGAAGATACCGCATGATTGAATTTCCTAGAGCAATTCCAGCAAAAATGCGTAGCGGTTTTCACAGGAGTTGCGCAAGAACAGAATCATAGAACACCACGACGCTTGCTTATCACACCGAAGATGTCTCAAACTGACTTCCGCAGTTGAATTTTAACTTATTGAAATCGTTTAAACTAGCTGCGATCAGAATGGCGCGTGGTGTGCTGACGGCGCAAAGGTTATAAGTGCCGATCCTGGTATGGGGGGCGCGGGTCGGCTTGCTAGCTCTCTGATCGCGAGGCGAGGAGCCAGGTCCTGATTACGAGGTGATGAAAGGGCCTGATCACGTTGAGATAGGTGAGACCGAAGGCATTGTGGGAGTGCACGACAGTTGTCGCGACGAGCTGCGTGCCGGTTGGAGAATTGCGACGGAGCAGCGATAATCGGAAGTCCAGGTGTCGATCATCCTCACCCAGTACAATCTCGTCGTCGCTTTCCCATTGCACCGGGAAAAAGTCCACGCGTTCGTTGTCGGCCCTGGACGCTCGGACCTCACCGGAGGTTTTGACGCCAAAGGGCGTCACCATGGCGTCGCGCACCGCGTTCAACGCCTTGAGCCACGCTGGCGAACCGCCGACTGTCCGGGTCGCCAGCACGCGCATGCTGTACTGTTTCGATGAACTCAAATCGATGCTGTAGCTTTCGAGTAGGCTGGCGTTCTCGTACCAGCCTGCAACGACGCTTTCACGTGGCGGCTTGGTCCGGCGCACCCGCGCTTTGCGTTCTAAACACATACCGAAAGCTCGATCATGGCAGTCTTTGCGAGCCTCAAAGTGAGGATAGCTCGATAGGGCGTGAGGACTGCCGGACCGATCGAAGCTTTGCGTTTTCCGTCGCTAATAACTGCAAGGACGATCATTGCCGAATCCGTCGCGGCAGGCGGGTCTGAGTCCATAGTCGACGCTGCTATATCCGATCGAGCCGGTTTGTACCGAGTCGTATGAACTGGTCGTGCAGGCAGACGACGACATGGCAATCATGATGACGGCTGCCGCGGCTGCCGATAGTTTGCGGACCTGAAACATCTCACCCTCCCGATCGCTGTGCAAAAACCGGCGATTTCAGTGTGATTGCTGGGCAGATAGGGCCGCGCGGCGATCCGATAACCGTTGTTGTCGATCAAGATTTCGTTATTCGCCGAAGAGCCCGGTCCCAGGCGTCGAACCGGGAAAGTTTACGGACACGCGAACACGCTTCAGCGAAAGGTTCGCCAGACAGGTTGTGGCATTCGCAGATGTCCCCGAACCGCCAGTTTGCATGCCCTTCGGCTGCGACACCGTCGCTGCAATCGAAGCCAAGCTTGCGTCAGATGTTGCGATCATAAAGCAGTGGCGAGAGATTTCGGTCTCCACCCTGAGAAGGATTGTGGCCGACCACAGGTGTTGCGTTTCAATCGAAGCCGTCATTTGATGGCCCAGGGTTGGTCGCGGGGAAACACATGGACGGCACGCATCTCTTCGAACTGGTGATTGCGATGTTTCTTGCGATCATCGCGCTCCACTATCTCGCACATCGGCTTGGACTGCCGCCGTCCGTGGCGCTCCTGACTGGCGGCGCTACGCTCGCATTCGTTCCCGGGTTGCCAGCGATCAGGGTCGATCCTGAACTTGTCCTTATCATCTTCCTGCCGCCACTTCTGTTCGATGGGGCGTGGTCTATCGCCGTCGACAGGCTGAAGCGCCACATGTTCGGCATTACCTCACTCGCAGTTGGCGCGGTGCTCTTCACGACCATTGTCGTTGCTGTTGTCGCTCATCTCCTGATGCCTTCGCTGCCGTGGGCCGCTTGCGCGGCGCTTGGAGCCATCGTGTCGCCGCCGGATGCGGTGTCCGCCCGAGCGGTACTCGAGCACGTTCGCCTGCCACGGCGGCTTCAGATCCTTCTCGAAGGCGAGAGCCTGCTGAATGACGCGAGCGGATTGGTTCTCTTCCGCTTTGCCGTTGCAGCGGCAGCGACTGGCGCGTTCAGCACGGTCAGTGCGGTTGGGACGTTCCTTGTGCTTGCCGCGGGCGGGGCCGCGCTGGGCGGCATGCTCGGTTTCGCATGGGTCAGGCTCATCCGGAAACTGCGCGACGATTACCTCATGATCGCGGCAACCACGTTGCTCTGCTGGATCGCATATCTGCTGGGAGAGCAACTCCACGTGTCCGGTGTGATCGCCACTGTCACGGCGGGCTTGATCGCCTCGTGGCACCAGCACACCGTTATGTCGGCGGGGACGCGCATGCGCGGCACTTCATTCTGGGCCGTGCTCGTCTTCCTCATGGAGGCGACGGTGTTCATCCTGATCGGCCTTTCGCTGCGCGACGTCGTCGACCGCGGCGGCGGCTTCGGGTTGCTGGTCCAAACCATGGCGTTTCCGGCGCTTGTGATCCTTGTCGCCCTTGTTGCGGCACGCTTCGTCTGGGTGTTCGGCTCCGATCTGGCGATCAGGTTTGCAAACAGGATAGGGCTTGCTCGATCGGTTCCAATGGGAGGTGGAGCGGCGACGGTGTTGAGCTGGGCGGGCGTCCGCGGTGTGGTCACCCTTGCGCTTGCCTTGAGCCTTCCCGAAGGATTTCCAGGACGCGACTTCATCCTCGTCATGTCGTTTGCCGTGATCATGGGGACGGTGCTTGTGCAGGGCACGACGCTTGGTTGGGTGATTTCCTGGGCTGGCCTGGGAGAGGTAGAAGCCGAGCGTTCGCCGATGACGATGAGTCAGGCCGAGGCCGCGATGGCCCAGGTTCAGTTCACGAAAGTGAGCGAGCTTGCCTACGATGGCGGGGGCAAGCTGATCCATCCTCAGCTACTGAAAAGATATGAACATCGCGCTACGGCAATCGTCGACTATGCCGAGCGCACCGCGGATTACATTCCGATCTTGCACGCCCATTTCGATGTCGTTCTTGAGGCGGTCGCGGTTGGCCGGACGGAACTCATACGGCTGCATCGCTCAGGGCAGATCGACGATGAGACCCTGCGTGAGCTTGAACGTGACCTCGACCTGGAAGAATTGAGCGCCATCTCCGCCAAGGCCGCCTGACCGATCCCGCGATGTCTTGGCCCGCAGTTCTTTGAGGTCGGCACGGCCACGCGGCTCTTTAAGGCCAGAGACCAAGCACCAGCTTCAGCCGCAACATTTTGAAGGGCGCGAGCACGCCGCTTGCAGAGGTCGCGGGGTTGACTAGCGCAATTGGAGATCAAACACGCGAGGCGCGTTCAGTGGAAGCAGAGTATATTGGGATTTGTGCTTGCGCTGGTTGTCGGATGGTCGCAAAGCCATGTTGTAATGTGCCGTAGGGCCGCAAACGACATCGACGTGTCTAAATTCGGAAAACGAAAGTCTCACAATGCCTCTCCAGCTTTCCCTACCTCGTGATCGAATTTCTGTGCTTCTGCTTGAAGGCATCAGCCAGAGCGCCGTGGACTATTTTTCGTCTTGCGGCTACACCAACCTCGTGCACCTGCCGAAAGCGCTTGATGACAGGGATCTCAAGAGCCATATCGCCGATGCGCACATCATAGGCATTCGTTCCCGAACGCAGCTGACGGAAGAGATTTTCGAATCCGCCAAGAAGCTGATTGCCGTCGGCTGTTTTTCCGTTGGCACGAACCAGGTCGATCTGGAGGCGGCACGCCGCCGCGGAATTCCGGTGTTCAACGCGCCTTATTCGAACACGCGCTCGGTGGCCGAACTTGTGATCGGCGAGATCATCATGCTGACGCGGCAGATCTTCCCACGCTCGGCGTCGGCGCATCAGGGCGGATGGGAGAAATCCGCTGTCGGCAGCCGAGAAGTCCGTGGAAAGACCCTCGGCATCGTCGGCTACGGAAATATCGGCTCGCAGCTGAGTGCTCTTGCGGAAAGCATGGGCATGTTGGTGCGCTATTTCGATCTCTCCGATAGGCTGCGCCGCGGCAATTCAGAATCGATGGCTTCGCTTGGCGAGCTTCTGGAAATCTCGGATTATGTGACGATGCACGTTCCGGAAACGCCATCGACGCACAATATGATCACCGAAGCCGAACTGCGTCGCATGAAGAAAGGCGCCATCTTCATCAACAATTCCCGCGGCACGGTGGTCGATCTCGACGCGCTTGCGAAAGTCTTGAAAGAGGGCCATCTGGCAGGTGCTGCGGTCGATGTGTTTCCCAAGGAGCCGGCATCGAACAAGGAGCGTTTCGAAACGCCGCTGCAGGGCTTGAGCAATGTCATTCTGACACCGCATATCGGCGGTTCGACAGAAGAAGCTCAGGAGCGAATCGGCGGGGAAGTCTCCAGAAAGCTGGTCGAATATTCCGATATCGGCTCGACGATGGGCGCAGTCAACTTTCCGCAGGTCCAGTTGCCCGAGCGCCCGAATGGTACGCGCTTCATCCATGTTCACGAAAACCGTCCCGGCATGCTCATCCAGCTGAACGAGATCTTCTCGTCGCGCGGGCTGAATATCGTCGCCGAATTCCTGCAGACGCATGGCGACACGGGGTACGTGGTCATCGAAGTCGAGGACATGTCCCAGACAGCCGACGATATTCTTCAGGCGCTACGCGAGATACCGGGAACGATCAGAACGAGATTGCTTTACTGACGCATCGAGCAATTTGCGTCGGCATGGAGACGCGTAGGCGCTCCACGCCGCCTGCAAAGGTGGCGTTGATACGATATTGGCAATGTAATGGGAGCCTGCCCCTTGTGGGACCGCCCGATTACACATGCTTTGGGGTCGAGACGAGACCCTTCTGCCATCATTGGCAAGGGTCCGGAGTTGGCGCTTCTTGGATCTTGTCATTATTGCTGGCCTGTCGTGTTCGTCCCCCATGGGCGGAACCGCTTTCATAGTTGGGCGTTTTTGTCAGTTAGATCGGGTACTGCTGGCATTCCGCCGGCACTGCCGAATGGGAGAAAAATCATGAGAACGATATTGATCGCGATAGGTGCGCTGTCTGCCTTAACCGGGTCTGCTTT
>NZ_RJJT01000022.1 GCF_003938655.1 Rhizobium pisi | reverse complement strand
GGCGGTCGGGCAACGGTGCGCGCCGTGCTGTTCATGGCCACGTTGGTGGCCTGCCGCCATAACCCGGTTCTAAAAGCCTTCCGCGATCGCCTGGTCGCTTCAGGCAAGTCGAAGATCGTCGCAACCGTGGCTGCCATGCGCAAACTGCTCACCATCCTCAACGCCATCATTCGGGACCAGAAAGCATGGCAAAACGCTTGACTTCCAAGACAGTCGCTCTGCCCTGCCGGGCATCTCCCCCACAGGTGGGGAGATCGGCAAGAGGCTTGACCATCGCTCCCTCTCAAACGGCACCGACGACCACAAGGCTTGAGTTGTTTGGGGAAACCGGTGCGCCCAGCCAATCTCCACCCTTGTGGGGGGTCCGAAGGACGGGTCGAGACCCGTGGCTCGACCCCGGGCCCGGCAGGGCAGCGGGGGGTGCCACACGGGTGCGCAGCCCCAAGGGTGGAGCTTCGAAGCATGCGGCGCAGCGCCGCTCCTTGCATCATTCCCGCCACTCGCAGCACGTGCAAAGCGTCCGGTCTCTTGACCTCAAGCTGGGTTGGGGTTGCAGGTTGCCACCTGAACTGGAGATTGCCGTGATGAAAATCCTGGGGGACGAAGATCTAAACGATGGCGGGTTGATGGCTGTTGCGATCGATGCGCTCGAGGCGGCTTTTCTGGCCCGGGCGGGCGATCGGCTGATCTCTCCGCCCCGGCATCATGTTTCCTTTGGCGATCGGGGCGATCTGGTCTTTACCATCGGCGGCATCCTCGGCGAGGCGCCGCTTGCGGGTTTTCGGGTCTATGAGACATTCGGCGGGGCGGAGCATTGCCAGATCGTCGCGGTCTGGTCTGTTGACGACGCCAGGCTCAAGGGGATCGTGCTCGGCGAGCGGCTCGGCAGCCTGAGGACCGGCGCGATCGGCGGCGTCGCCATCCGGCATCTGAGCGCGCCCGATGCAAGGAGCGTCGGCATCCTCGGCAGCGGAGCGCAGGCGAGGACCCAGCTTGCGGCAGCCGCTGCCGTTCGAAAACTGGAGCGCGCCCGCGTCTTCAGCCCTGACGAGAAACGCCGTGCCGCCTTTGCCGACGAGATGGAGCGTGCACTCGGGCTGGAGGTGGTGCCTGTCGGCAGCGCGCGCGAGGCCGTTGACGACGCCGACATCGTCATCGCAGCGACGGCGAGCCGAGCGCCCGTCATCCATGCGGCGGATTTGAAGCCCGGCGTTCATATCAATACCGTCGGGCCGAAGACGTGCGACGGACACGAACTCGGACTCGATATCGCCGATGCGGCCGACGTGATCGCGACGGACTCCCCGGAACAGACCCGCGCCTACGCCTCGCCGTTTTTCCTCGCAGGCTCCGGCCATGAGCACCGCATGGCCGATCTCGCCGATATCATGGCAGGCCGTGCAGGCGGGCGGGGATCGCCGGAGGATACGACGCTGTTCTGCTCCGTCGGCCTTGCCGGAACCGAAGTCGTCGTTGCCTCGGCCATTCTCGATGTCCTGGGCGCACCTGCGTAGAAATTGATTCAAGGACGCGCTTCAAGCCGCTGTATTCACCCGGCTTGTCCGCCGGCGCCCGGCGCCAGACCCAGCACATCCCGCATGCTGTATTCGCCGGGGGCGCGGCCGGCGAGCCAGCGGGCGGCGGCAAGCGCGCCGCGGGCGAACATGGCGCGGTCGAGGGCGGAGTGGGAGAGCGTGATGACCTCCTCGGCGGCGGCGAAGAGGACGCTGTGCTCTCCGACGATGCCGCCGGCGCGCAGGACGGCGAAGCCGATTTCGCCTTGCGGGCGCTCGCCGGTGATGCCGTCCCGGGCGCGCCGCTCGACGGAGGCGAGCGAAACGCCGCGGCCGCTAGCGGCGGCTTCCCCCAGCATCAGCGCCGTGCCGGATGGCGCGTCGATCTTCCTGTTGTGATGGGCTTCGAGGATTTCGATGTCCCAACCCTCAGCGGGAAGGGCGCGCGCGGCTTGCGCGACGAGGCCCATCAGCATG
Source organism: Rhizobium pisi (assembly GCF_003938655.1). GTDB lineage: Bacteria > Pseudomonadota > Alphaproteobacteria > Rhizobiales > Rhizobiaceae > Rhizobium > Rhizobium pisi. The sequence goes on along the minus strand of NZ_RJJT01000022.1, from coordinate 108,540 downwards.
TTGAGGCCGATCGAAAAATTGCCGGAGCGCAGGATGGGAATGCTGCCGGCGGCCTCCGCGATCAGTTCCAGCTCATCCGGCTCGAAACCGGTCGCCCCGATCACCAGCGCCGGTCCGCCGGCTGCTGCGCAGAGGCCCGCCAGTTCGGCCGCGGCACTGCCCGTGGTGAAATCCAGGATCACATCAGCCACCCCGATCGCGGCCGAACGATCGATCAGCCCCGCACCCGCCGAGCCGGGACGCCCGATGCCGCCGACGAACGCAAAACCGGGATCGGCCCCCAGCAAGGACTGGATGGCGCGACCCATGCGGCCGTTCGCGCCGGCGACGGCTATTTTGAGAGGTGAGGTCACGGTCTGTCCTTGTGGTGGCTCGGCGGTTGCTGCGAGGAGGATGGGACGAGGCGACTACCGCAGTTCGGGGCCGGTGCAAAGCCGGATTGCTGCCCGCGTTGCCGCAGCAGAACGCCGCTCATCGAAATAGCTCGGATCTGTCTTGCCCGGCTGCTGAACGGTTCAAGCGCAGGAACAGCAAAACGAGCGCGTAAACAAAGAGCACGATCGGTGTTTGCTCCAGGATGGGAAGCAGAATGAGCCCCTCGCCAGGTCCGGCCTCTTCGCCCGGCGCCATGGTCGGCAGCGCCAGTTCGCACAGAATAAATGTCGAGAAGAGTACCCACAGGAATGCGACTGCATGCGGCAGCCACTTGCGCCGCTTCATCTTGCGCGCAACGAAAATGGCCAAGAGAGTAGCCAGGATGTTCATCGCGAAGACAAGCGCGAGCGCGATGCCTGGCGGCAGGATCGTCGGGTAGTACGGGTCGTATTCCAGCATGCTCTTCAGCTCGCCCGGTCCTACCAATTGCCGGGGTCGGCGGTGTGGTCGATGCTGGCGAATTCGTCCGCCTTGTTCCGGTCGAGCTTCACGTCCGTCGTCACCTTCGCCTCGTCGGTGACCGCATAGCGATCGGGAACCTGGCCTGTGGCAAGCTCCTGATACATGAGCAGGGCGGCCTCCTCGGCGGTGTCGGCCTCGATCTCCCGGGTGATCGAAACGGTGAACTTGTGCATGGCGTCCGGCTTTCCTGATCGTGGCGGGCAGGTGCAGTTTCGCACGAGTTTTTGCCGGAGGACACTCAATTTCGCTGCCGGCGCTCAGATGCCGTGGTCTAGGGAGACTAGAAGGGCGGGGCGCGCGCGCCGGCGGCGGACGAATGCAAGGAGCGGCGCTGCGGGAGCGTTGGAGGATGTCGCGATTGCCCCTCACCCTAACCCTCTCCCCGCGCGCGGGGAGAGGGGACGTGCCATGCGAAAGGTTGGAGGTGGATGGAGAGGTTGCGGCACATTCCCTTCTCCCCGCGGGCGGGGAGAAGGTGGCGGCAGCCGGATGAGGGGCTGCGGGATATTGCTTTTTGCGATATGCGCGATGATGACTCCGCAGGAGCCTCGAAGGGCGGGGCGGGGCGGGTGCTCCGGCGCTGCCGTAGATCACTGGAGGCGGCGCCAGTCAGCCGTCTCCGGGAATTGACGAATCGGGGTCGTGGCGGCATGTTTTTGTCTGGCGCGACCTTCCGCCGAACCTCCTTTTATCCTCCCCGGCAGGGTCTTCATCAGGAGGCAAAGGGACTTTTTCGTCTCGGGTCGTCAACCTTGGTCCTGATGTCTGGGACGTGCTTGCCGGGGAATGCCGTCCGAGACAGGAAAGACCGAGACATGACCGAAAACGGAAACTTCAAACGCCGCGTGCGCGCCCGCGCTGCCAAGACGGGCGAGTCCTACACGACCGCTCTCATGCAGATGCGCCGAGCTTTCACCAAAGACGAAGGTCCTGAGATCAAACGGCTGCGTCTGGCTGTTGCGCAGACCAGATGTTACGACGACCCCCGCGATATTGCCGGGCTTCGCGAAAGCGGGCGGGAGATGCGCGGGCTGATGCGGCAGGCGCGGGAGGCGGGCGCCCGGCTCCTGCATTTTCCCGAAGGGGCGACCTGCGCACCGAACAAACGCATCATGTCGGCGATCGGCCCTGGGGAAATCGGGCCTTCCGACTGGCGCCGGTTCGAATGGGCCGTGCTGCGCGAGGAGCTCGATCAGACGCGCAGCCTCGCGCGCGAACTCGGGCTGTGGGTGGTGTTCGGATCAGTGCACCGGCTGACCGAGCCGCACCGGCCGCACAACAGCCTCTATGTCGTCTCCGATCGCGGCGCGCTGGTGACACGCTACGACGAACGGCTGCTTTCCAACACCAAGATCTCTTTCATGTACACGCCGGGTTCTATCCCCGTCACCTTCGAGATCGACGGCATCCGCTTCGGTTGCTCGCTCGGCATGGAGTGCCATTATCCCGAGATCTTCAGCGAATATGAGCGGCTCGATGTCCATTGCGTGCTGTTCTCGACCACAGGCGGGTCGCCGCCCAACGAGCCGTCCTTCGGTGCCGAGGCACAAGGACATGCGGCGACCAACAGCTACTGGGTCAGTTTCTCGATGCTGACCTATCCCGGATTGGAAGGTCAGCCCGCCTCTTCCGGCATCGTCGCCCCCGGCGGCCGATGGATGGCGCAATGCCCGGCGGATGGAGTGCCCGCGATATCGCTTGCCGATATCGACGACAATCCCGACGATCTCTCCCGGCCGTGGCGGCGCAAGGCCCGGTCCGGTCTCTACGATCCGCACCGGGTGGAAGGCGACCCGCGCAGCGACGGGCGGGATATGTTCTAGGTGGGTGGGCCGGCGGCGGACCAATGCAAGGAGCAACGCTGCGGCGTGTCCTTTGAGGCTCCGGCCTTTGGCCTGCGCACCTCAGGATGAGGAGCGTTGGTGGGTGCCGCGCCGATAGGGAGCGTTAGAGGATGCCGCGCCCACAAGGCGCGCTGGAGACTATCGCGCCGGTGAAGGGCGCGGGGGAATATCGCGCCAGCGTCCAAGAGAGCCTCACCCTGAGGTGCCCCGCAGGGGCCTCGAAGGGCGGGGCGGGTGCGCTGGTGGTGCCTTCTCACTTCGTGCGGGCGCGCGCCTGGCTTTCCTTCTTGATCGGTCGGCCGACCGGGCAGACTTCTTGCACGAAGCCGTTGAGCACGTTGACGAGATTGTTCTCGATCAGGGAATAGTGGACGAACTGGCCTTGTTTCTCACGCTTGATCAGGCCCGCGGTTTCGAGGACCGAGAGATGCTGCGAAACGGCGGGCTTGGACATGCTGAAGCGGTCGGCGATTTCGCCGGCGGTCAGCCCCGATGCCGAGAGATAGGCGAGGATCTTGCGCCGCGGCGCGCTTGATAGCGCGTGGAATACCCGCTGGGCAGCACTGGTGGAACTGCCTTCCATCATGTCGTCAAAAGCCTCGTCTTCCAAATCCGGTCTCCGTGCCTGCGGCATCGTCGCATCGATCGCGTAAGGAATTAAGCAGTTAATGTATTGCTTAATTGTTTTCGCTGATGCAAAGTAATTAGGTAATTCCTTAAATACTGAATTGGTGGGCGGCGTTCAAGCGGAGAATGCGCCCGAGGGGAAGGAGTTTGCCATGAGCAGCATTTCGACCGGGCGCATGATCGACAACGACAGCGATCCGCTGAGAGGCCGTGTGGCCTGGGTGCCCGCAAAGTCGATCTGGATCATTGCGATGACGGTGATTGCCGTCATCGGCGGGCCGCTGACCTTCACCCCCGGCGCCTTTGCCGTCTTCATTCTCCTGACCGCCGTCACGATCTGCCTCGGCCATTCCGTCGGCATGCACCGGCTACTGATCCACCGCTCGTTCCGCACTCCCCTCTGGATCGAGCACCTTCTCGTCTATCTCGGGACGCTGGTCGGCATGGCCGGCCCTTTCGGCATGATCTACGCGCACGACATTCGCGACTGGGCGCAACGGCAGCGGGACTGCCATGATCTTTATGCGCATCGGCGGTCTTTCTTCATCGACGCTTTCTGGCAGATGCATTGCGCCGTCGTGCTGGATCGTCCGCCACGTTTCGTCATCGAGGAGCGCGTGCGGCGCGACCGCTTCTATCGTTTCCTCGAGGCGACATGGATGGTGCAGCAGATTCCGGTCGCGCTCCTGCTGCTGGCCCTCGGCGGTTTGTCTTGGGCCGTGTGGGGAATTGCCGTGCGGATATCGGTGTCGCTGACCGGGCATTGGCTGGTCGGTCATTTCGCCCATCGCGGCGGCGATCAGGACTGGCGCGTCGATAACGTCGCGGTGCAGGGCTATAACCTGCCGCGTTTCGGGCTGGTGACCTTCGGCGAGAGTTTCCACGGCAACCATCACGCCTTTCCCGAATCGGCCAGGCTCGGCATCGAGCCGGGGCAGCTGGATCTCGGCTGGCATTTCATCCGGTTGCTGGCAGGCCTGGGCCTGGCTTCGGCGATCAAGCTCCCGCACATGATCGTACCGAGGGAGGGGCTGAGGCGCGTCATAGCATCGGAAACCGCCGCTGACGGTTATCCAAGAGGCGATATCCTCCCCGACAGGCCGTAAATCGCGCGATCCGGCCTTGGCAAGGTTTCGAATCGTGCTTTAGGTTGCGGCCCGAAACTAAAACGGGTCGAGCAAAGATGCGCCTTACGGACTGCTATAATTTTCACGATTTTCGGCGCATGGCCAAACGGCGGCTTCCCGGGCCGATCTTCGACTATATCGATGGGGCGGCCGATGACGAGGTGACGTATCGGCGCAACACGGCGGCCTTCGAGAATTGCGATCTGGTGCCCGACGTTTTGCGTGGGGTGGCCGATGTCGATATGTCGGTGACGGTCATGGGGCAGAAGCTTGCCATGCCGGTCTATTGCTCGCCGACGGCGCTGCAGCGGCTTTTCCACCATCAGGGGGAGCGGGCGGTGGCGGCGGCGGCGGCAAAATACGGCACGATGTTCGGCGTTTCCTCGCTCGGCACGATCAGCCTGGAGGAGGCGCGGCAGATCAGCAGCGGGCCGCAGGTCTACCAGTTCTATTTCCACAAGGACCGCGGGCTGAACCGCGAGATGATGGCGCGGGCGAAGACCGCAGGTGTGCAGGCAATGATGCTGACGGTGGACAGCATCACCGGCGGCAACCGCGAGCGCGACAAGCGCACCGGCTTTTCCATTCCCTTCAAGCTCAATCTCGCCGGCATGACGCAATTCGCGATCAAGCCTTCCTGGGCGATCGGCTGGCTGACGCATGAGCGCTTCGCCCTGCCGCAGCTCGAAAACCACGTCAAGATGGACGGCGGCTCGCTGTCGATCAGCCGGTACTTCACCGAGATGCTCGACCCCTCGATGTCGTGGAACGATGTCGCCGAGATGGTGCAGGCCTGGGGCGGGCAATTCTGCCTGAAGGGCATCATGTCGGTGGAGGACGCCAAGCGCGCGGTCGAGATCGGCTGCACCGGCATCGTGCTTTCCAACCACGGCGGGCGGCAGCTCGACGGCTCGCGCAGCGCTTTCGACCAGCTCGCCGAGATTGTCGATGCGGTGGGCGACCGGATCGACGTGATGATGGACGGCGGCGTGCAGCGGGGAACGCATGTTCTGAAGGCTTTGTCGCTGGGAGCAAAAGCCGTCGGGCTCGGCCGCTACTATCTCTTCCCGCTGGCCGCGGCCGGACAGCCTGGCGTCGAGCGCGCGCTGGAGACGATGCGCACCGAGATCGAGCGCGGCATGAAGCTGATGGGGTGTACCTCGGTCAGCCAGCTGACGCGGCGGAATTTGCGGTTTCGCGGCTGAGGGGTTTGCTTGCGCTTCGCGCGTTCGCGGTTTTGCCGCTCAGCCCCCTCATCTGCCTGCCGGCATCTTCTCCCCGCTGGGGAGAAGCGGACTCGTGGCAGCGTCTCGCCCTAGTTGAAAGCATCGGTGTGGCAGGAAGCTCGCGGCTTGCTCCCTCTTCGTCCCAGCGGGGAGAAGATGCCCGCAGGGCAGATGAGGGGGGTGAGAAGCGCGAGCGACGAACGCCTTGAGCGGCAAGCGAAAGGCAGATGACGCGCTGGCGGGCGATGAATGCAGGGCGGCGGCTGCCTTATTTTCCCGACCAGCCTCCCAAAGCGATCTTCCGCACCGGCATCGTGAAACCTTTCGATTTCTGAGCCGTTGTCGCTCACATGGCCGACGTAACATCGAAATTGGAATCGGTCGACGGCGCCGATGCGCAAGGTGCCGAGAAGTCGCGCCAAGCGAAGGCATCGACTGTTGAGGCCGGGCCGCCGCCGGATGCCATCGAACCCGACAAGGACCTGACGCCCGAGGAGGCCGAGCAGGCGCGCCGGAAATATTTGCTGAAGCGGTTCTGGATTAGCGCGCGCGGTTACTGGGGACGCGGCGGTGACGGCTTCGCCTGGCCGTGCTCCATCGGGCTGCTGGTCATGATCGGTATGAATGTCGGCTTCCAGTATGGCATCAATCTCTGGAACCGCGGGATTTTCGACGCCATCGAGCGACACGATGCCGGCACCGTCTATTTCTTCGGCGCCGTGTTCCCGCCGCTCGTGCTCGGCAGCGTGGCGCTCGTCACCTTCCAGGTCTATGTCCGCATGATGATCCAGCGGCGCTGGCGCAAGTGGCTGGCGACTGCATTGATCGCCCGGTGGCTCGCAAACGGCCGATATTATCAGCTGAACCTCATCGGCGGCGATCACAAGAACCCGGAGGCGCGTATCTCCGAGGATCTGAGGATCGCCACCGAGGCGCCCGTCGATTTCATCGCCGGCGTCATCTCCGCCTTTCTCTCGGCCTCGACCTTCATCGTCGTGCTCTGGACGATCGGCGGGGCTTTGACCCTGCCGATCGCCGGGGCGTCCGTCACCATTCCCGGCTTTCTCGTCGTCACGGCGGTGCTTTACGCCATCATCACCTCGACGACGATCGCCGTCATCGGGCGGCATTTCGTGCGGGTCTCCGAGGTCAAGAACCAGGTGGAGGCCGAGTTTCGCTATACGCTGACGCATGTGCGGGAAAACGGCGAGAGCATCGCGCTACTCGGCGGCGAGGAGGAGGAGCGCAGCGACCTCGACAAGACATTCTCCAACGTGCTGAAGCAATGGGCGCAGCTTGCGCACCAGCATATGCGCACGACCTTCGTCTCGCACGGCTCGATGCTGATTGCGCCCGTCGTGCCGGTGCTGCTCTGCGCGCCGAAATTTCTCGAAGGCAGCATGTCGCTGGGTGAGGTCATGCAGGCGGCCTCCGCCTTCGCCATCGTGCAAAGCGCCTTCGGATGGCTTGTTGATAATTACCCGCGCCTTGCCGACTGGAACGCCTGCGCGCGGCGCGTCGCCTCCTTGATGATGTCGCTCGACGGGCTGGAGCGCGCCGAACAGAGCGACGCGCTCGGGCGCATCCGGCATGGCGAAACGGAAGGCGAGGCGATGCTGAGCCTCAACGATCTCGCCGTGTCGCTGGATGACGGCACCGCTGTGGTCAAGGAGACGCAGGTCGAGATCGAGCCGGGCGAGCGTGTGCTGGTCGCGGGCGAATCCGGCTCGGGCAAGAGCACGCTGGTGCGCGCCATCGCTGGCCTCTGGCCCTGGGGCCACGGCAGCGTCGATTTCCACGCCGACAGGCGATTGTTCATGCTGCCGCAGCGGCCCTATATCCCCGCCGGCACGCTGCGCCGCGCCGTCGCCTATCCCAATGCCGCCGACGGCTGGCCGCTGGAGGAGATCAAGGCGGCGCTCGACAAGGTCGGGCTCGACTACCTGAAGGACAAGCTCGAGGAGGAAGCGCCGTGGGATCAGACCTTGTCCGGCGGCGAAAAGCAGCGGCTCGCCTTTGCGCGCCTACTCCTGCACAATCCCGATATCATCGTGCTCGATGAAGCGACCTCGGCGCTCGACGAGAAGAGCCAGGACAAAATGATGGAGATGGTGATCGAGCAATTGCCGAAGGTCACCATCGTCAGCGTCGCCCACCGCGCCGAACTCGAAGCCTTCCACAGCCGCAAGATCACCCTGGAGCGGCGCGAAGGCGGCGCAAAGCTCGTCAGCGATATCGATCTCGTCCCACGCGCAAGAAAACGCAACGTGCTCCTGCGCCTGCTGGAGGATGGGCGCGCGCTTCCGAGGGGCAAGACGCGGTTGAGCAAGGTGGAGGGGCCGCGGAACGGGAATTGAGGTCGGGTTGACGATGAGGAAAGGGTGTGCCGTGGGGCTACCCCCCTCTGCCCTGCCGGGCATCTCCCCCACAAGGGTGGAGATCGGCTGGGCGAGATGGCTTCCCCAAACAATTCAAGCCCAAACTCAGGCATTGTGATTGTCGATGCCGTTAGAGAGGGAGCGATGGTCAAGCCTCCTGCCGATCTCCACCCTTGTGGGGGAGATGCCCGGCAGGGCAGAGGGGGGTGCCACACGGCACAACGTCTTGAAATGCCTTGCAGGGGCCTCGAAGGGTGCCGGCGCTGGGGTGGATGCTAGGCGCAGCGTTGCGGCGTGTCCTTCGAGGCTCCGGCCTTGGCCTGCGCGCCCCGGGATGAGAAGCGCAAGAGGGTCCCGCGCCTTGGGGTCACAGGCGCGGGAGGACGATGCCGTGGGTGGCTTTCGCCGGGCGGCTATTCTTGCGTCGTCGTCGAGGCGGAATTCTCGAGCGACTCGCGGATCTGGTCGATCTTGCCGTTTGCATCGCCGACGCCGAGAATGGTCTTGGCACGGTCGAAGGCAGCGGGGCTGATTTCGCCTGACTTGGTGGCGGAGGCCAATGCGTCTTCCAGGGCCTCGTCTCCGAGCAGCGGATCGTCGGGCGAAGGCTCGGTTCCGTTGGCGATCTCGTATCGGGCATAGGCCACCGCATAGGCTGAGATCGCCGTCATGCGCGGATCCGAGGTGTGCATCAGCGCCCTGTAATTGCGATGCAGCGAATTCAGGCCGGCAAGCTGGGCGGAGACGTTCTTCTCCTTGGTGGTGACAGTCTTGCCTGACTTGGTGTTTTCGGACTTGCCGGACTTGTTTTCGGACTTGTCATGGGCCTCGCCGGATTTGCCGTGTTCGCCGCCCTGGGATTTGAGGCTGCCATGGGTGGAGCCGCTGTCCTGGTCGTCGTTGCCGTTTCCGTTGCCGCCGCCATGGTTTTCGCTGTGACCGCCGCCGTTGCCGCCACCATTACCGCCGCCGTTGCCACCGCCATTGCCGCCGCCGTTTCCGCCACCATTGCCGCCGTCCTTTGCCAGGGCGGCCGCATCGAGCCCGATAATCGTTACCGGGCTTGCGGCAAGAGCCAGAGACGCGGCAAAGAGGGGTGCCAGAATTGCTATGCGCATCGTTTTTCTCCGAACCAGAGCATGAAATCTCGATAATCGAGGCTCGCCAGGCGCGGCGCGGGCCGCATTCGCTCAAGCAGACGAAGATTAGATGGAGATCGCGAGTCGCACATCGGGCGATGGTCCGGAGCCGCTGGGTCTATGGTCCTAGACGTGGCCGAATGCTTAACGATTTTTTCGCCGGCGGGCCGTTGGCCGACGGCGCAAGCTGGTCGGGCGGAAAATCCGGAGCCGCGGCACCCCTTGACGGGAGCGGCGGCAATCCTGCCTACTTCACTGAGGCAACGGGGGCAGGGGCATGGACAATCCGTCAAGAGAACCGTCAGGCAGGCCGGAGAAGAGGCCTGAGAACAGGCCAGAGAACAGGCAGCTGGCGCGTGATCCCTCCATCACCATCCGCCGCATTCTCAAGGTCAACCATGCCGGCGAGTTCGGTGCGATCAGGATCTACGGTGCCCAGATTGCGGTGGCGCGGCGGCTGTTTCCGGAGATGGTGCCGGCGCTGGAAGAGATGCGCGAAGACGAGATCGAGCATTGCCGGCTGTTTTACGAGGCGATGCCGGCAAGGCTCGCCAAGGCCTGCCGCGTAATGGCGTTCTGGAGCCTCGGCGGCGCCGTGCTCGGTTTCCTGACCGCGCTTTGCGGGCGCAACATGATCTGGATCTGCACCGAAGCCGTCGAGGGCACCGTCCACCGCCATCTGGAGGACCAGCTGGCTTTCCTTCTGACGCGCGATCGCGATCTCCATGCCCTGATCGCCTCGATCCAGGAGGAGGAACTGGCGCATCTGAGAAAAGCCGAAGATAATCAGAAAGGCCGGGGGCTGGGCCGCGCATTGTTCCTGCCCGTCGTCGGCGCCCTGACCGACCTGATGATCTGGCTCTCCACCTGGGGAGATTCGAGCTGGATGCGCGCCGAAATTGCGCGCGAGATATAACGCCCATTTGGGCATGGGTGTCGGAATCCCGTCTGGCCGGCCGTCTTCAAGAAGGACGAGTTCTCGAGTGTGCCCTTGACGGTGGCCGCGTTAGTTCTGCCTACTTCGCGCAGTGGATTTGGGCGGAGACACCGTCAATTCGTCGACCGGGTCGGACGCGAGCTGCAAATCCTCTTTGGAGATGCAATTGTCGTTTTACTCGTCGAAAATTCATGAACTCTTGAACTTTCAGCATCAACTGCTTTCGGCATTCAGCCAGAGCTACCCGCAGGCGAATGACTTTACGCATCTGCTCAATTTCCCTCGATCGGGAATGCTCGTCGTTGACGGGCAGCGGTGGAAGTTTGCGAAACACGGCGTGGGCTTGAGGTTCGAGAGAGAGGAACCTGTTCCACATCTGGTTGTGGAAATGCATGATCAATTTGGAGATTGCGCGAAAGTGGATTGGTGGAGGCTCACGCTGTTTCTGGAATCGATGGGCATTGCAACCCAACGGGCGGATGCGGAACGAGCCGTATTGGAGCACAATCGCAGAACCCAATAGGTCGGTCCGGCAGCCATGTGCGCTTAGAGCCATCTGGATCCCGCCGCCGGCACTATATTGGGCATGGGTGTCGGAATTCCGTCTGGCCGGCCGTCTTCAAGGGGGACCAGCTATGGAGAATGACAATGACCATTACCATTACCGCCTTTGAACGGTCGCCGGATCGCGGCAGGGGGCTCGCGCGCGACATGCGGGTTCGCTGGGCGCTCGAAGAAGTGGGCGAGCCTTACGAGGTTCGTCTTCTCTCCTTCCAGGCGATGAAGACGCCTGCGCATCTGGCGCTGCAACCTTTCGGGCAGATTCCGACATATGAGGAAGGCGATCTCGCCTTGTTCGAGTCCGGGGCGATCGTGCTGCATATCGCGGAGCGCTATCCGGGCCTGCTGCCGAGCGATACCAACGGCCGGGCGCGGGCGATCGCATGGATCTTTGCCGCGGTCGCCACGATGGAGCCTGTTGTCATCGAACGCGAGATGGCAAGGATTTTCGAGCGCGGCGAGAGCTGGCACGACGCGCGGCTTCCTCTCCTCGAAAAACGCATCCGCACGCGGCTGAGCGAACTTTCCGCCCACCTCGGCGACGCCGACTGGCTCGACGGCGCCTTCAGCGCGGGAGACCTGGAGATCATCTCGGTGCTGCTGCGGCTGAAGGGATCGGAGCTCTTGGCGGAACATCCGAACCTTTCGGCCTATCTCGCCCGCGGCGAAGCGCGGCCTGCTTATCAGCGTGCCTTTGCCGCTCAGTTGGCGGTGTTTAAAGCCGCATCGGCTGAGTGACGAGGGTTGGCCGTTTTCGCGTCGCGGAGAATCTGATTCATGCGATCCGATTAAGTCTTTGTTTTTATGCGTGTCATCTCACCCTCAGCGGCTCCAGTGCCATCGCACGATCGGCGGGGTGGAGTGGCGGTCGATGAAGACGAAGGCGGTGCCGTCGGAGCCGAAATTCACGAAATCGACGCCATAGGACTGGGCGCCGTGTTCTGCGATGACCGACATCGGGGATGAGGCGGCAGGCGGTTTGGTGGGAGCGTGGTGTTCCCATTCGGTCTCGCCTGCGATTTCCTTGTAGATGCTGACGGTGCAGCCGACGACGTCGGCTGGAGGCGCAGCACCGTCGATATAGACCATCTGATGGATCTGCAGGAGGAACTCGAAAGGCGGGCAGGTAATGCTGGATGGGTCGAGCGTCACGCCATTGCCGGTCCAGTAAGGCACTCCGCCAGCCTTGGTGTTCCAGCGGCTGTCGAAGCCGAAGGGCTGGGCAATGTCGTCGGGCAGGTTCATGTGATCGCCATCGTCGTAAAAGGAGGAGACCTGCTCCGGCGGCACGGGATCGTCATGCGGTTCCCAGCCGGAGATCCAGACTTCGCCATTGATGCTCTGGTTGCCATCCTCATCCGGCGGCTGTTCCGTCAGGCCGTGTCCGATTTCCTCGCATCTCAAGATCACGGCTTCGCATCCGCCGGCGCCGTAGCTGAGGCAGAGGAGATTGGCGCAGAAGAAGAGATGCAGCACGCCGCCCGCCGAACCGAGATCGATCGCCGGCGGATCATGCTCGAGCTGCGCGACCATGCTCATGGGATAGAAGCAGTCGGGGCAGACGGGCCAGCGGGCCTGCGGAAAGCCCCACGGCCGGCCGCCGAGCTTGGAGACAAGACGATCCTGCGGCTGTTGCAAGGCGGCGAGTTCGAATGTCGGGCGATAGAAGCGCATGTGTTCGATCCGTGTTGCCGCCGGTGGCGGGAGGCGCGTGATTGTCTCGCATTTTAGCGATCTGATTCAAAGCTTTGAAGAAGTTGTGTGATGTGTTGCACTTGAGGCAGGGGGTTGCAATGCTGGATGTATTATTCGCCTTTCGCGGGCGTTTGACGAGGTGGCAATATCGGGTCGCGTGCATGGTCACGTCGCTCATCATCGTCTGTATCGTTGCCGTCGGCTTCTGGATCGCGAAGCCGCAGGCCATGAGCAGGCCGGGCATGGGGGCGGGCGCGGTGCTTCTTATCCTGGCGATCGCCGCTTTGCCTTCCGTCTGGATGAGTCTCAGCATCCAGGCCGCGCGAATACGAGATATAGGCTGGGACCCGCGCATCGTGATGACGGCAGCCCTGGCGGTCAACGTCGTTGCATTTCTTATCGCGCTGCTGATGCGGGAATGGCCGATGACCGAGCTTATCTCGAAGCTGGTAAAGGGCGCGAACATTGCCTACGGCCTCGGCCTGCTCTTGTTGCCGAGCAACTATCACGTCCCGGCCGATCCGACCTTCGATACGCCGCCCACTCCGATGCGTTCGGCCAGGGTGGAAGCTTCTCCGGCGCAGCGTCTGCCGGGCCGCAACGGAGCCACCTTCGGCCGCAGGGGGCTGTAAGCCTCGGTGCGTCGTCTTGTCGATCTTTCATTCCGGATTGGATAGTGTGAACTGCCGCGGCGCGCGTGTTGTCTTCGACCGCGGAACTGGAGTTCGCGGTGGAAGATGAACAGGAAAGAATACGGCGAGGCTCTGAAGAGCTGGATGCGTTTCTGCGCCCCGGCCTGATTCGGCAAATGCGGCAATTCTGGAAGGAGCTGCGATACACCTGGCCCGATAAAAGGGGCTCGTCCGCATCCAAGAATGGTGAAGGCGAGCCCAAGGGCTGAATTGGCTTCAGTAGAAGTGCGGCGAGGTCGGGAGGAAGCCTGGCTTACGCAGAGGCACAATCTCAAGTGCCAGGCTTCCCTCGGGTCCTCTGTGCAGGACGGCTCCGATCTTAGATCATTCCGCAATTGGAACTAGTTGGACCAAGGTCCCAAGGCGGAGTTTTTGGGGCAGACGTCGCTTTGAATCGTTTTGGCCGGTAGGCTTGCTGCGGCGCCCTGGTTCCCAACCTCTCGGCCCTCGTTCCCTTCCTCGGGTCTAACTCGAGGGACGTCACAGGCAACCGGTGCGCCCAAGTCCTTGGGCACGGAAGACGCTGTTTATCCAGGGTCGGGATCCATTGATTCAGAGGGAGAGGTGAGTGCTGACGTGGACAACGACCTAGAGGCCGGTGAGCAATTTCTTCAGTAGAGCGTTCAGAGTTTCCTGCTCGGCCGGCGTTAGCACGGAGATTAATCGCTCTTCCAGCGCCACCATCGGACCAATCAAATCGTCTATCGCGCGCTTGCCGCCGGTCGTTAGCGCAATTTGCTTGCCGCGCCGGTCGTTGGGATCGGGGCGTCGTTCAACCAGCCCAGCGCGCTCGAGCCGGTCCAGGCGGCTCGTCATGCCGCCCGAGGTGATCATTGCGGATTCGTAGAGCTGCGTAGGTGAAAGCATATGGGGTTCACCGGCGCGTCTGAGCGGTGTGAGCACATCAAATTCACCTACGTTCAGGCCGGCTTCCTTGAGCAACGGGTTCATGTGATCGCGGATCACGCGCGCGGCGGCATCAAGCAGGCGACCTACCGTTTCAACAGGCAACATTGGAAGCTCGGGGCGCTCGCGAGCCCATTCCTTAGCTGCGGCCTCGGCACGATCCATGGCAAATATTCCCTCGGTAAAATGTATCTTGCTATTAAGATACATTACATCTACTAACATTGTAGCAAGACAATAACGCGGGGTGCAGCCCTGGAGAAGGAGAAATTCATGCCCAAAATGATTTTCGTGAACCTGCCTGTCCGTGACCTCTCGGCGTCGACGGCGTTCTACGTGGCGCTCGGCGGCACTGTGAACCCGCATTTTTCGGGCGAGAAATCCACCTCGCTCATGTTCTCGGACACGATCGGGGTGATGTTGCTGACCCATGACCACTACCGCGAATTCACCACACGCCCGATCGGCGACGCACGGCGCGACAGTCAGGCAATGATCGTCCTCACTGTCGATGACCGCGACGCCGTCGATGCGACAGTGAACAGCGCGGTTGCGGCGGGCGGTCGCGCCGATCCCAACCCGGCACAGGATCTTGGCTTCATGTACAACCGCCACATTGAGGACCCGGATGGCTATGTTTGGGAAATTGTATGGATGAACCCGGCGGCGAACGCCTGAACGTAAAGCTACGCAATGAGCGCCGCGCGGCAGGTCGCTGGCCGGCGCTTTTGCCGCTTTTCGCTCTGGTTCCGCAACAGGCCTGCGTCAGTAGAAGTCCGACCTGATCACCCAGCCGCCGGGCGTTCGGAAGAGATAGATCGATCCGGCATCTCCGACATAGAGGCGACCTTTGTCGTTGCTGTCGATCTGAAGGCAGAACTCGCCGTCCTCGGGCCAGTTATCGCCTTGGATCCAGGTCGGCCAGCCGCCGAGTTTCACGGGACATGTGCGGCGGTGCTGATTGGCCTCTGTGGCGTAGCGGCTTTTGAAGAACCAATCACTATCGTTGGATTGCGCGACGCGGTCCGGGAGTTCGAAGGCGATATCGTCCCAGCTTGGCTGTTCCGGGGCGCTTGCGCGCCATAGAACCGGGAAAGTCGGAAGTGCGTCGCTTTCCCTGTAGCCGGGACCGATCGGCACGAGGCCGGCGATCGCCGGATAGGTGCGGACGGCAAAGCCCTTGCCATTCTCGGCATCGTCAAGCGGGACGTCTTCGAGGTCCATCCAGATGGTGATGAAGGCAATGCCGGAAAAGGCAGGAAGGGCCTCGGCAAGTTCATCCAGCCGGATCTGAAGGAGCGGATGCATCGGCCGGCCGGAGGCCTCGCAGACAGGCACAGCCTCGCCCTCCGCGCCAAGGAAGTTTCCGCCCCACCAGCTTCTGGCCCGGTTGTCTTTCTCAGGCCTCTCACCGCCGATTTCGCCGAAGACGGCGGGTCGGAGCATCTGCTGCAGCATGAGAAGTGCCGATTCCATCGCCGCTTGGCTCGACGCGCCATCTTTGGGCGCGCCATTGGGCTCGTCCTGCCGCTTGCGAATGCCGATCATCGATTTCAGCAATTCCAGCAAATTCATTCCACGGCTCCCTTCGCCATCACCCACCCGCGCCCTGATACCTGCTGTTGGCATAGCGCCAATAGGCCATCGCTATCAGCACCCAGAGCGGACCGGCCACCAGCGCCACGGCGCCTGCCCAGTCTCCGAGGATCGGGATGGGTTTGCCGAGGAGGGCGCCGACGGGGACGGAGCTGGTGAGGGCGAGCGGTACGGCGGTGATGAGGACGAGCTGGATGCCGCCGGGGAAGATGTTCAGGGGGTAGCGCGTCAGCTCCCAGAAGCCGAAGAAGATCGAGAAGAGGTGGTTGGAGCGCACCCAGATCAGCGCCGTGGCGCCGATCATGGTGATGATGGCGGCGGTCAGCAGCGTGGCGCTGATGATTGCGGCGATGAAGAACAGCGCCGAGGGAACCGTCCAGGCGACATCGACGGAGAGGACGGCCCAGCCCATCAGCGGCACTGCCAGGAGGATGTGGCCGGTATAACCGATGTTGAGGCCGGAAAAGATCAGATAGGCCCAGGGGCTGAAGGGCTTGACCAGCAGCGTATCGTAAGTGCCGAGACGCACCAGCTCCTCGAGGTCGCGCAGCTGCGTGAAGCTCATCGCCGCGCCCAGCGAATAGGCGAGCAGCTGGAAGCTGAAAAGCAGCGCGAGCTCCGGCCAGCGCCAGCCCCCCAACGTATCGAAGCGCGAGAGCAGGATGCCGATGGTGGCTAAGACGCTGCCATAGGAGAGGATCTGCGCCAGGCGATCGAGCCAGAAGGCGCCGCGATATTCCAGCTGCGAGCGGACATGCATGCGCACCAGCAGGGGAAGGACGCGAAGGTGATGGATGAGCATCAGTCAGCCTCCCTGCACGGTGATGCGGGTGGAGGCGCAGCGCCAGAGCCAGAAGACGCCGGCGAGGAACACGGCCGCCCAGGCGAGACCAAGGCCGAAATGGAGCCAGACCTCGGCCGTTGAAAGCCTGCCGAGATAGACGGCATTGGGATAATAGACCACCCAGGCGAAGGGCAGGTGGCGGGCGACGGTGGCGAGCGGTTCGGGGAAGAACCAGAAGGGCACCAGCAGGCCGGAGAAGAGTTGCAGCAGGGCGCCGAGGATCCAGTCCAGCGAGAAGCTCGTCATCAGCCAGAAGGCGATGAAACCGCAGAATGCCGACATAAGCGACAGCAGGACGAAGGAGAGCACCCAGAAGGCGACGAACATGACGCCATCGAACGCACTTGCCGGCGGCAGCATGCCGTAAAACAGCGCTGTGATAGCGACGGTCGGGACGACCTGGGTCATCAGCCGATAGCCGAAGCTGCCGCATTCATTGGCGAAGACATAGACCGGATAGGAGATGGGTTTCAGCAGCCAGACTGCGATATCGCCTGACTTCAGCGCCTGGCCGATCTCTCTGATGATCCTTTCGGGGCGGGTCGCGCCCATGACCGCGCCGCCGAGCAGCGCATAGGTCACCATCTGCTGCAGGGAGACGCCTTCGACCACGGCGCCGCCGATGCCGGCAAAGGCGGCAAGCCATATGGCGACGCGGGCGAAGACCTGCACCAGCTTGCCGAAGATATTGGCCCAGACTTCGTTGCGGTAGGCGAGTTGCGCGTGAAAGGCGCTGCGTGCGAAAGCAAGGTAAGCGCTCATGGTGTCGGCGCCTGGGCGTTGCGTGCAAAGGCGAGATAGGCGCTCATGATGCCCGGGCTCTCGCATTGCGGCGCTGGTAGAAGGTGCGGATGACCTCTTCGATATCGGGCTCGTGCAGTGCCACGTCCTTCAGGCCGCGATTGCTGCCCACCTCGGAGAAGATTTTCACCAGGGACACGTCTTCCCGCTCGATCAGGTAATTCTTGCGCAGGCCTTCGTCGCTGACGAGCGAAGCGGTGTGGAGCGGCAGCGGGCCGGGGTCGGTTGAAAATTCCAGCGTCAACCGCCGGGCCGAGCCGAGGGCGGCGCGCAGGCTCTTCAATTCGCCATCGAAGATCAGCCTGGCGTGATCGACCATGATCAGCCGCGGGCAGATGGTCTCGATATCCTGCAGGTCATGGGTGGTGAGGATGATGGTGACGCCGCGCTCGCGGTTGATCTCGGCGAGGAAGCGCCGCACGGCATCCTTGGCGACGACGTCGAGGCCGATCGTCGGCTCGTCCAGGAAGAGGATCTTCGGATCATGCAGCAGCGACATGACGATCTCGGCGCGCATGCGCTGGCCGAGGCTCAGCTGACGCACGGCGCGATCGAGGAAGGGCGTGAGATCGAGCAGCTCGCTGAAGTGGCGGAGATTGTCGGCATAGCGGGCGACCGGGATATCATAGATGCGCTGGTGCAGGGTGAAACTGTCGATCAGCGGCAGATCCCACCAGAGCTGGCTTCGCTGGCCGAAGACGACGCCGATCTCGCGGGCATTGGCCATGCGGGAGAGATGCGGCGTGCGGCCGAGCACGGAAACCGTGCCGTCGCTCGGCACCAGAATGCCGGTCATCATCTTGATCATGGTGGATTTGCCGGCGCCGTTGGGCCCGAGATAGCCGACAGCCTCGCCGGCCTCGATATCGAAGCCGATATCGGAAACGGCGGTGACCTCGGTATATTCGCTTGTCACCAGCGTCCTGAAGGCGCCGAGGAGGCCGGGAAATCGCCTGTGCTGCCGGAAGCGCTTGCTGACGCCCCGGGCCTCGATCAAAGCCGTCATGTCTATTTCCCCAGAGGATAATTCAGCCGACTCGGCGGCGACAGGGGTGGAGAGTGCAGGCTAGCGCGATGTGGGATTCGTGCAAGGGTAAGTTGAGGTTTGGGCGATCACATCGACCGTAGTCACTCGTGATGCTGAGGCAATGTTGCTCCTTCCATCTTGCTCCTTGCTGTCGTAAATCAGCATGGATTTTCGGATGTCCGCGCGACGCGATCTTGGGTTGAATGACTTGGTTAAATTTTGGCAGCTGATCACATGCTACCGTCATCGCAGCGAGCTTTGGGCACTGCGCCTGGCGATGCAGGTGCCGTTTTTGGCGATGCTTCCGATCGCATTCATAGTGATTTTCTGGTGGTGCATTGCCCCGCTGCCTGTTGTTCTGCCGATTATTCTGCTGCTCGAGAATCTTGGCCAATTTGGCGGAATAGTCTTGGCTATTTTAGCAATGCCGGCTCTTTTGGTGCTGGTGCTCGTCGCACCATGGTTTTTTGGATGGTACGGAATTGCGGCCAGTCTGATGTTTGGTCGGTCCACGGCGGCGAGAGCCAGGGAGAAAGCCTTGGCGGAAGCAATTCAGGGCTATCGGGCGAAAACCGTCGCTGCGGGAAGCGTTTGACGCCACGACCAGCACGATGTGAGATTCGTTCAGGCGGAAGCTGCTTTTGGGGCAATCACACCTGCAGTCCGAACCAAGTCTTCATCGCGTCTTCAAGACCATCCTGCGTCCCGTCGCCGACCCAGGCGACATATCCGTCGGGCCGGATCAGCACGGCTGACGGAGCGGAGACCGGGCCTAGCGCCGGGAGTTCCCATGGTCCCGCATATCTGGCGTGAACCAGGGTGACGTCGTCCGACCACGGCGTGATGTCGAAGCTGCCGGCGTCGTCGAGAACGAGGAGCACCGGCCGCGCGTCATGGAGGAGCGTGAAGACGCGGGTGGGGCCATCCGATGAGGTGAGATCGAGATCGGGCATGCGGCGGCCGAGGAGGGGGTGGCCTTGGCCGAGGTCGTAATGGATGGCAAGGCCGGACATTTCGGCGGCAATGCGTTTGCGGGGCTCGTCCATGCCCAGCAGTTCCATCATGATATCACGCAGGGCTTCGGTGCGGTCATCGGCCCGCTGCAAGGCGACCTGCGCCATCGTCGTGCGCAGCACGCGGGCGCCGACCGGATGCCGCTCGGCGTGATAGGTGTCGAGCAGGGCGTCGGGCGATTGTCCTTTCAGCACCCTGGCGAGCTTCCAGCCGAGATTGACGGCATCCTGCACACCGGTGTTGAGGCCTTGCCCGCCGACCGGAGAATGCACATGGGCGGCATCGCCGGCGAGGAAGATCCGGCCCTTGCGATAGGCCGCCGCCTGGCGCGACATGTCGGTGAACCTGGAGATCCACTTCAGGCCATGGATGCCGTAATCCGTTCCGAATGCGGCGATGAGCGCCTGCTTGAGGTCGTCGAGTGTTGGCTCGGCAGTGGCGCCCGGATTTTTGTCAGGCACCATCACGCCGATCGGGCCTTCACTGGCAAAGATGACCTTGCCGTCGCGGATTTCATATTCGTCCCGGCCGAAGGCGTAGATGCCAAGCGCGGTGCGATGGACGCCCAATGACGGCTCCTCTGCCATCTCCACCTCGGCGAGAATATTGCCTGATGTCGCGTCCCATCCGTCAAAGGCAATGCCGGCCGCCTTGCGGATCAGGCTGCGGCCGCCATCGCAGCCGACGAGGTAGCGCGCCCTGAGCGAGGCGCCGTCGGAGAGTTCGACGGTGACGCCCGCGCCGTCCTCGGCAAAAGAGGTCACATCACGGCCGCGATAGATCGGCACCGAGAGTTCGCCGACCCAGCCGGCGAGAATGCGCTCGATATGCTTCTGCCGCAGCGCCAGACCATAATTGTGCCGGGTCGGGGTATCGCTGATATCAAGGCGCGTGACCGCAAATCCCGTGACCTGGGCGATCTGCCCTGCCGCAAGGAAGCGGTCGACGATGCCGCGCTGATCGAAAACCTCCAGCGTGCGGGCGCTGAGACCGCCGGCCCGCGTGCCGAAAAGCGCCTGGTCGGGGCGGCGTTCGACGATGGCGACGTCGATGCCGGCCAGCGCCAGCTCGCCCGCCAAGGTGAGGCCTGTGGGACCTGCTCCTGAAATCACGACTGCATGTTCCGTCATCGGCAAATTCCTCCTGCTGGTTGCGATTGGCCGGTTGCGGCAGCCGGCGCCGCCTTTGCCCGATCTCCGCGCGCCCTATATCGGCGATATGGATAAGATCTACGTCCTGCTCATTTTCGCTGCGGCTATTGCCATCATCTTTGTCGGCGGCCGATGGAACACCTCCGATGTCGACCATTACATGGGCTTCGACAATCTCCGTTCGCGCCGCAAGCGGCAGGCTCCGAGCGACGAGGCCGATGGGAAGGAAGAATGAAGTGGCATTCCTGTCGGTTCCAGGGGAGCGACCATGTCGGCAAACTCCTCTTCCGTCAGGCTCGGGTTTGTGCCCCAAGCATCTGCAACCGGTCGATAGGGCCGCAGATCCTGGGCACGGGGCCATTGCCGTCCGGTTCACGTCGATGGCAATGCCAGCAGAAAATTTAGCGGGAACGTTTCCCCAAGCTCCCTCATTCCTGTGCTCGTCACAGGAATCCAGCCACGGCGCGTCCGCGCCGTGAATGAATCAATAGTTCGAAAGAAAGAGTCTTTCGCGCCCAAGGACTTGGGCGCACTGGATTCCTGTGACAGGCACAGGAATGAGGGAGCCAAAAAGCCAGCTTGTCCGTTCCCTTCGGGCCGCCTGACGGATGACAGACGTATCCGGCGAAATCCCCTGAAGCACGCTGTTCTGATGTCGCATAGCATTGAATTCTGCTCCTGCCTGAAAACCCAAGAAACGTCAGCTTCCCCGGTTTCGGGAACGCTGACGCAGGATCGTCGCCGCGTTTGCCGGCATCGGCCGCTCTACGCGCCTGTAGATGCTGCCGTCGCGCGTGCGGGTCATCAGGCCGAGTTCGTAGAGTTCACGCCGCAGCAGGGCGTGATCTCCGAACAGGTGCCTGTCGCGCAGAAGGGCGCTGACCTCCTTTTCGGACATCTCCCTGGCCGCGGGAATTTGGGACCAGAGAACCCAAAGCGCCGCTATCTGATCCATGCGTCTTGCGGGCCAGCGCATCAGGCGAAGGTCGTCATCGAAGCTGCGTTGGACGCGGTTGACCAATTTTCGATCGATCTCGTCCTCGACACCGGGCGCCGGTGCGGCGGGGGCTTCCACACTGCCCGATGGTTCTGCCCTGGCGCGCAGGCTCTGGAAACTGCCGTGACCGGCAGCCCTCGCCAGCATGTTCAGGAACTGGAGGTGAGAGGGAAGCCCATCATGCCCCGAGAGCTGCATGCGGAGCGATTTGGCAAATGAAGACGTGTCGCTCACAGTGAGCGGAATGAGTTTTCTGGACATGACCTATCCTTCGGTCGTGCCGTTCCAAACGGATGATCGGTGATCGCCCTTCCGACATGGCACGGGATCGGTGTCCATATCTTCGTGATTGTCAGGTTTAGCGTGTTCCGGAGAACGGCGATGCCTGGGTGAACTGCAGACCCGATGCAGCGACTACCATCTCAACTGCGATATTTCAACCGTTTTCAAGCTCGGCGGGCTTTTCAGCGCCTGACGGTTGCATCGTCGCAGGGACATCAGTCCCGGACAAAATCCGCGGCGGTGAGGGGAATGGGTCTGTAGCCGCCGACATCCGCTATGCCGTATTCCCGCGCCAGCTCCGCCGCGACCAGGACGC
This sequence comes from Rhizobium pisi, assembly GCF_003938655.1. Classification (GTDB taxonomy): domain Bacteria; phylum Pseudomonadota; class Alphaproteobacteria; order Rhizobiales; family Rhizobiaceae; genus Rhizobium; species Rhizobium pisi. Next base: position 86,483 of record NZ_RJJT01000022.1, on the reverse strand, counting down.
GTCCGGTCTTCGACATCAGCTTGGGGTCGCGCCAGAGCCCCGCAATGACATGGCCGATGAACTGGGGTGACTCGGAATTGGACATGTCGAAATAATCGGCATTGCGCAGCACCGCCTCGGTGCGCACCAGTCCGGGATAAAGGGCGGCTGCGGCGACATTGTGCGGGCTGAGCTCATGGGCGAAGTCGGCAGCCATCTTGTCGGCGGCGGCCTTGGCCACGCCGTAGATCGCATTGCCCTCGTAGAGCTGGGCCGCCCAGAAGGAAATGTTGACGATCAGGCCGCGCCTTGCCGAAATCATCAGCGGCGCGACGGCGCGCGACATCATGAAGGCGCCCCTCAGAGCGGTTCCGATCATGGCGTCCCAGCGCCAGTCGGGCTGCTCCCAGAAGGGCTGGGGCCAGGTGAAATGCCCGTCTTCGACCATGTTTTCGTAGCCGGGCCAGGCGTTGTTCACCAGAATATCAAGCTTGGCGCCGGCGCGGATCTCTTCGGCCACGCGCTCGGTGTCGGCATCCCTGCCGTGGTCGCATCGATGGACGAAAAGGCGTCCCGGCAGCGTTGCGGCTTCATGCTCGAGCCCTTCGAGGGAACCCGTGCGTTCGGGCACGTTCGCATCCGCCTCGAAACGGGTCCTGCCGGTGACATGGACCGTGGCTCCTTCCGCAAGCAGGGCAAGCGCAATGCCGCGGCCTATGCCGCGACTTCCACCGGTTACCAAAGTGACGACATCTTTCATGATGGCCGGCCTCCTGGATGATGGGCTGTCGATCGAAGCAGCTGGGGCGTCATATTGGCACTGCGGCCTGTCCGGCGCGACGGCTTTTTCGAGAAGGATCTCTCGCGCTCAACTATAATCCTGACGGCGTTGGCGCTAAAATGCGCCTCTGATGTGGCTGGCCTCCGGCCGGCAGGTTGGTAAATTCGCCATTGCACAGGAGACGGCATGACGAAGCATCGCATCTACTCAGTCAGCGTCGCGAGCGTCTATCCCCACTATATCGCGAAGGTGGAGAAAAAGGGACGCACGAAGGCGGAGGTCGATGAGATCATCTGCTGGCTGACGGGACACAGCCCGGCGACTTTCGCCGAACAGTTGGCTGAGAAAACCAGTTTCGAGGATTTTTTTGCGCAGGCGCCCGGGATGAACCCCGCCCGATCGTTGATTACGGGCATGATCTGCGGCGTGCGCGTGGAAGACATCGAAGACACCACCATGCGGGAAATCCGCTACCTCGACAAACTGGTCGACGAACTCGCCAAGGGGAAGGCGATGGAGAAAATCATGCGGCAATAGCGGCTCGCGCCGTGCTGCCGCTATTCGACGAGGCCGAGGATCGGGCCGTAGCCGCCGTGCCAGGAGCGGTCGTCGCGCCCAAGCGCCGGATCGTAGAGCCCGACGCCGTGGCCGCCATCGAGGAAAAGCGCATCCTGGCATTGCAGCTGGTCGCGGAAGAGGCGGGCGAAATCGTGGAAGTTCACGTCGCCTTCGCTGATCGCGAAACGGACGGAGCCGCCGCAGATGCCGACGCCGCCGCGTCGGGTCCGGTCCGTCGAGCCGGGGATGAAGATCTGGTTCAACGCGCTCGATATGACGAGCATCGGCCCGGACTGGGTGGCGAAGCGCGCGACCGGGCGCCTGTCCAGGAAGTCATCGGTCGGCAGGATCTTTGCGCCCTCTCCATCGAGAAAGAACACGCCGTTCGGCTTCTTGTAGAAATTCGGCAGCGACCCGGCGGCGCCGTTGGCCTTCGCCCTGTTGGCCGGCCGCAATTCCTTGCCGTTCTCGACATAGAGCCCCATCGGCGAGAAATCCTGCCGGTACATGCCGGCGTTGAGCGCGAAGACCAGATGTCCCCCGTCGGCCTCGACGGCTCCGGCGACGCTGGAGAAATAGCGGTGAGGCTCGCCATTCTCGTTCTTCCAGAACAGCCGCAGATCGGCTTTTCCCGCATCCACCGTACAGACGATATAATCAGACCCTTCGAATGTCTGCGGCGCACAGGGCTCGGCCTGCGCTTGTTGCCGAGAGGCGACTGCTGCCGCGAGCAAGGTAGCGGCGGCGAGGAGGACGTGTTTGAGGGGTGTGATCGGCATGCGCTTTCTCTCGGATCGGTGAGACTGCAATATGCGGTCGGCGGGGCAGGGGCAATGACCGGATTGCGGGGGGAAAGGTTTCAGACCCCTCCCCAACCCCTCCCCACAAGGGGGAGGGACTAACCCCGCGGCTCTCACCGCATTCAGGTTCCAGCGCCGAGCATGCGGTTGGCCCGTTGGTTGCGAGGCGGTACTACGATTTAGCCCCCCCTTGTGGGGAGGGGTTGGGGAGGGGAATTTACCCTCCGTAAAGTCCCGTTGATGTTCTTGTTATGTTCATGATCATAAGCTATGAATTCTCTCGTGTTCCGCAACTGGGAGAGAAAAGATCATGAGTGTTTACGCAACCGTCGGTGCGCTCGATCTGGATCGATCGAGCGCCTTTTACGATGTGGTGCTGGCAACGATCGGCTGGAGCAAATACAAGGAGTTTCCCGGCTGGCGCGCCTATTCCGAAGGGGGCAAGGGCGAGGGTTTCGTTCTCTGGGTCTGCGAGCCGTTCAACGGCGAGGCGGCAAGCGCCGGCAACGGTGCGATGATCGGTTTCATGGCCAAATCTAGTGCCGCGGTGCATGCTTTCTACGAAGCCGCGATCGCCAACGGCGGAACGGATGAGGGCGGCCCCGACCCGCGCCCGCAATACGGGCCGGATTGGTACTCTGCCTATATGCGCGACCCGGCCGGGAACAAGATTGCGATTGTTTATAACGGGTGAGCCGCTCCTCTCCCGATGGCTAACGACCGCGCCATGTCGGCCAGCCGGGAATCAGAAGTTTCCGGCGCAGATGACATGCGGACCCGCGCCCCGGTCCGGTGCGTTCTGGGGCAGGCCGAAGAAGCGTTTGGCCATTTCGGTGGGGCCGAGATCCTCCAGGGAGGTGAAGCCGAGGGCGCGCAGGCGCCCGGCAAGCTCGGCCGGATCGAAGCGCGTCAGCCAGGGCTCGCCAGCAGCGGCCGTGCGCGCTCCCATTTCGGCGGCGCGGGCGCGGCGTTCGGGCGGATAGTTTTCCAGCGGTTCGCCATAGTCGAAGACGATAGAGGCGCCCGGCAGGTCGGCGACGAAACCAAGCAGCGCAAAGACAGAGGCCTCCCGGAGATAGGGCACGACGCCGAGCCAGATGAAGAAGGCCGGCGCTTCGGGCTTGAAGCCGGAAGCGACGAGGCGTGTCTTAAGATCCTCGCGCTCGAAATCGACGGGAACGAAGATCGGCAGGCTGTGCTTCAGCCCTTCCTCGCGCAGCCTCATCTGCTTCCAGCCTTGCGTGGCGGGATGGTCGACTTCGAAGACCGTCAGGCCGGGGTGGGGATTGCGCAGCGCAAAAGTGTCGAGCCCGGCGCCGAGGATGACGGCCTGGGCGACACCCCTTGCCAGCGAGCGCGCCAGGCAATCCTCGGCATATCGGCTTCTGGCCGCCATCACGAGGCGGAAGGAGCGCGTGGCGGGATCCTGCGCTTTCCGGTCGGCTTCGGCAGCCGCCTCCTCGCCGAGGATGCGGCGGGCGTAGGGATCGGAAAAGATGGCGCCGCCATCGACGCTCTGATGTGCCGCCCTGTGGGCGGCGGCGGCCATTGCTGTGCGGCTGGGTTCGGATGCCTGCATGACGGTCTCCTGTAAAGCTTCGTTATGAACCTTGTCGTCAGCGCCCCTTGTCATCGCGGGCAGACTAGACCATGATTTTTACAGTGTAAAGATTGGATCGAGGCATGACGACAGACATGACGACAGACAGGGGACGCTATCATCACGGCAATCTGCGCCCGACGCTGCTCTCCGTCGCGCGGGCGCTGCTGGAGGAGGGCGGGCCGGAGGCGCTCAGCCTGCGGGAGATCGGCCGGCGGGCCGGCGTCTCGGCGCCGGCGGCCTATCACTATTTCAGCAGTCTGGACGCGCTCGCGGCAGCCCTTGCCGAGCAGGGATTTGCCGAGCTTAGCGAAAGGATCGACGCCGCACTCGCCGGCCCCCGGCGACATCTGCTCGCCGGCGGCATCGCCTATGTGGCCTTCGCACGCGCCAATCCCGGCCTCTACCGGCTGATGTTCGGGGAGGGTTTCCAAGCCTATGCCAAGGGGAATGAGGCGATCGGCGCCTCGCGGATGCGGGTCTACCGCCAGATGAAGGACGATCTGGAAAGGCGGCTGGCGCCGGAGGCGGTGGCGAATGCCGCGCTCTTTCTCTGGTCGCTGACGCATGGCCTCGCCTTGCTGATGATCGACGGCCAGATCGAACCGGGCGTCGATCCCGATGCGAAGGCCGAGGAGGTGCTGAAGCTTGCCGGCCTGGGGCTGCCGGCCGCGAAATGACGTGGCGAGGACGGAAACAATGACAGGTTACTCAATAGTGATTATTGCAGCTTTAAAGTGTAGATGGTAATTTTTACTTTGGTGTTGATGTATTGCTGAATAATTTGAGGGGCCAGCCATGCATAAGGTCATCGACAGCCCATGGGAACTCGGCCATTGCGCCAATGCGCTGAAAGCGGCCGGCGTCGAAACGGTCATCCGTTACTACAACCACAGCAATTCGACCCGATTGCCGCAAAAGCGGATCGAGAAGGCCGAATATGACGATATTCTGGAGGCGGGGCTCTCACTGGCGGTGGTTTTTCAGCAGCGGGGCGGCGCCGGCGGCAATATCGGTGATCTCGATGCCGAGTCCGGCGCGCGGGACAGCGACCGCGCTCTTGCTCTTGCCGAGACCTATGGGCAGCCGGAGAGTTCGGCGATCTACTTCGCCGTCGATCACGATTACTACAAGGCGGCGGATCTTGCCTCGATCAAAGCTTATTTCGGGGCGGTTTCAAGCGCGCTGAGAGGCAAGTATCGTGTCGGCGTCTATGGTTCCGGCGCGGTGGGCAGGGCGGTTCGCGACCCGGGTTTCGTCGACTTCATCTGGCTGGCGGCGGCGACCGGCTGGTCTGGTACCAGGGACATGCTCAACACCGACCAATGGGCGCTCTACCAGGTGGTCCCGCCGCTCGCCTTTCAAGGCGTTAGCTATGACGGCAACATCGTCGGCGGCAGATGGAAGGATTTCGGTCAGTTCCGCGCCGATCACGAAGGCGCCATCGCGCTCGGCGCCTCGAGGGGGCTCGCGGCTGCGATCGAGAGGCATTCGGAACTCGCCGAGGTCAGCGCCACCGGCGGGCTCAACCTGCGCCGGGGGCCGGGCGAGAGCTTCGCGGTGGAAAGGGCGCTGCCGCTCGGCACGCCGGCGACCATTCTGGAGCGCAACGGCGACTGGGCAAAGGTCGATCTCGACGGCGACGGCACGGCCGACGGCTATATGCATGCGAGCTTCCTGAAGGTGATGGCTGGCGGCTTCCCGATCGAGGAGGCGATCGGCAGGACGCCTTACGACGTCGCCAGGGCGGAACTGGAACGGGGCATCGCCGAGGTTTCCGGCAGCGGCAACAATCCGCGCATCGTCATGTATCACAAATCCACCAATCACTGGTCGGGAACCGACGACAGCGTCGCCTGGTGTTCTTCCTTCGTCAATTTCTGCGTCGAGCAGGCGGGCATGATCGGCACCGACCGGCAGGATGCCCGAAGCTGGAAGGACTGGGGCGACGATGTGACCGAAAACGCGAGGGAAGGCGATATCGCCGTCTTCGCCCGCGGCCCGATGAACGGCTCGGACGGGCATGTGGGCTTCCTCGTCGCCGACGAGGGCGGACCGACGGTGAAGATCCTCGGCGGCAACCAGAGCAACCGCGTCTGCTACCAGACCTATCCCAAGGACGGAAATCTCGGCAGCACGCGCTACCGGCTTCTCGGCATCCGCAGGGGCTAAAGCGGATCTGCCGGGCAAGGCGCCGGTCGCGGCAGCCCCTGCGTGACGGGCTGCCGCGACCGGCTGTTGGGTCTCCCGGAGTGTCGGATGAGGGCGACGGGGCCGGATTTTTGACCTCGCTTGCGCTCAGCTCATTCGCGGCTTGTTGCCGCTCACCCCCTCATCTGCCTGCCGGCATCTTCTCCCCGCTGGGGAGAAGCGGAATCGTGGCTACATCTCGCCCTTCTTGAAAGCCCCTCTTGTGGAAACGAAGGCAAGCGTCTCGCTCCCTCTTCTCCCCAGCGGGGAGAAGGTGGCCCGAAGGGTCGGATGAGGGGGTGAGCGGCAAAAGCCGCGAATGAGCCGAGCGCAAGCGAAGGCGAAACATCCCGAGAAAGCCCGGGACATTCAATCCCTACCAGGCGGTGCGGGCGGCGCCGAGCGCTGTCGTGTGAGGGGAGGAGACGAGGGCAACCTCAGGCTTGAGCGAGACGGCGCAGTTTCCCGGGAAGGTAAGTTTGTGCAGCGTCAAATGCTTGAGCAATGCTTCCGCGTCGCGCTTCTCGGTAAGCGGAAATGTCACAGTCATGCGAGTCCTCCAACGAAACAACTGAGCATCTGTGAAAAATTAAAATCTAGTTTCTGCTGCGCTGCAACAAGAAAATTTTAACGATAAAATTAAAATCGATTAATTTATGGGTCGGTATTTTTAAAATCGTTTTAAATGGTGGAGGGGAAGATTCTCTGAGCCTTGGCACGGGGCATTCTCTGACGCCCGCTATTGGTGGGCGCGGTATTCTCCAGCATCCCTCATGCTGAGGTGCGCAGCCCGAGAGGGCGGAGCCTCGAAGCACGCGCTCCAACGCTGCCCCCTGCAGGCATTAATCGCTGGCGCACCCGCCTCGTCCTTCGAGGCCCCTTCGGGGCACCTCGGGATGAGGCTGGAGGCGCGGTGCGTCAGGGGAGGTAGTCAATTTCCGTTGCGGGCTGCCCAGCTGCGGAGCCGCAGGCCGTTCAGGCGGATGAAGCCTTCGGCGTGGTGGTGGTCGTAGGCGATGGCGCTTTCCTCGAAGGTGACGAGGTCGGCGGAGTAGAGGGACGCGGGGGAGGTGCGGGCGATGACCGAGGCGCTTCCCTTGTAGAGCCTGACTGTCACCTCGCCGGTGACGAAGGCCTGGCTGTGGTCGATCAGGGCCTGCAGCATCTCCCGCTCGGGCGCGAACCAGAAGCCGTTATAGATCAGCTCGGCGTAGCGGGGCATGATCTCGTCCTTCAGGTGGGCGGCGGCGCGATCGAGCGTGATGGATTCAATGCCGCGATGGGCCGCAAGCAGGATCGTGCCTCCCGGCGTTTCATAGACGCCGCGCGATTTCATGCCGATGAAACGGTTTTCGACGAGATCGAGCCGGCCGACGCCATGGCGGCCGCCAAGCCGGTTGAGCTCGGTCAGCACGGCGGCCGGCGTCATGGGCCTGCCGTTGACGGAAACCGGGTCGCCGCTTTCGAAGCCGATGGTGACGGTTTCGGGGGCATCGGGCGCGTCCACGGGGTCGACGGTGCGCTGATAGATGTAATCCGGCGCGATCTCCGCCGGATTTTCGAGGATCTTGCCCTCGGTCGAGGTGTGCAGCAGATTGGCGTCGATCGAAAACGGCGCTTCGCCGCGCTTGTCGCTCGGCACCGGAATTCGATGTTTTTCCGCATAGTCCAGAAGCTCGGTGCGGGAGCGGATGTTCCACTGGCGCCAAGGGGCGATGACCGCGAGCGACGGGGCCAGCGCATTGACGGCGAGTTCGAACCGGACCTGGTCGTTGCCCTTGCCGGTCGAGCCATGGGCGACGGCATCAGCGCCGACTTCCCGGGCGATGGCGACGAGATGTTTTGATATCAGCGGCCGGGCGATGGAACTGCCGAGAAGATACTGCCCCTCATAAAGCGCGTTGGCCCGCAGCATCGGAAAGACGAAATCGCGGACGAACTCCTCGCGCAGATCGACGACGCGGATGTCCCTGACACCGAGCAAGGCCGCTTTCGCCCGCGCCGGCTCGAGCTCTTCACCCTGGCCGAGATCGGCGGTGAAGGTGACGATCTCGCAGCCATAAGTCTCCTGCAGCCATTTGAGGATGATCGACGTATCCAGCCCTCCCGAATAAGCGAGGACGAGTTTTCCTATCTTTCTTGCCATCTGATATCTCCCAACAGATGCATGGAACGATAGGTCAAATCTGGCGCAATGAGCTTGCGAAGCGTCCGGGAAATTGCGAAAGTTTGGCATATCATGCCAATGCTATGCTCAAGGGAGCTATAAAATGCTTGCCACTCTGGATGCGATCGATCGCCATATCCTGCGGGTCCTTCAGCGCGACGGGCGCATTTCCAACGTCGAGCTGGCGAAGGAGGTAGGGCTCTCGCCTTCGCCGTGCCTGCGCCGCATACGGCTGCTCGAGGAGGCCGGGATCATCGATCGCTACGTCGCGGTGTTGGATCCGGCCAAGGTCGGAGCGGGACTGACGGTCTTCGCCCGCGTGTGGTTCAAGACGCAGGATGCCGAGGTGACGCTGCGCTTCGGCGAGGCCGTCAGGCGATTTCCCGAGGTGATGGAATGCTACCTGACGACGGGCGAATGCGACGCCGTGCTTCGGATCGTCACCGCCGACCTGCACAGCTACTGGCGCTTCCAGGCCGACCACCTGACCCGCATTCCGAGCGTGCTCAGCGTCAAGACCGACGTGCCGATGGAGACGCTGAAGCGCAGCTACGAGCTGCCGTTGCGATAGGTGGGTGTTCGGCCGAGGCGTAGCATGCCGATGGAGTATGCGCCCAACTTCTGTTGCTCTTCGCTAACGCTCCATGGGCAGTTGCAACGTTTTCGCGGCATTCCTACGTATCCACCAGATGGAGCGAGGGAGCGACATGGGTGATCAAGACCCGAAGGCGGGCAATCGGGGGGGCCATGATGGTTTCAATTCGTTGGTGGAAGCTGTTTTTGAAGGGGCGTGGGAAATCGACGGGGAATTCGCCCTTCTGGTGACGGGCGCGCTCTTGCTTATCCTGGCCATCATCTTCATATCTCGCGCTCTATGCAGACTGGCAGGCTGGGGCTGGCGGTTTTTCCGGGCTCTCGCTGGTGACAAGGTGAACGCCGGACCGGCCAAAGCGCGACTCAAGATCACACCTTAGGGGCGGCCCTTGACATCCGTCGATTTGAGCGACGGGCAATGGCCGATTGGCGGCGTTGCTCTCAGTGGCCTTCGATCTCAGCCACGGCCAGATCAAACCGGCCGGCTTGAAGTGCTTCCCGCTTTATGCGGAATTGTATGAGCCCGAGGTCCCACCACATGAAGCGCGGGCCATCACAATCGCTGCAGAGCTGCAGCAGCAGAACGTCATCATCTTCGATGTCGGATTGTATGCCGTCGCCACTCCCGAACATTCGGTGTGACAAGTATCCCCTCAGCCTAAGCTCATTGGCAGGGTCGCCGGCGGCGAGCAGTTCCGGTTCCTTTTCGGCGATGCCAGGAAAATCGGAAAGCAGGGTCGTCAAAGATGCGCGTAAGGCAGATTCGACATCAGGGTGCGAACCCCAGGCTCCCGCTTCCTTTTCGAGCAGGCGATTCTGCTCCAAGATATCCAGGACTTCTCTTCGAACTTCAGGTGAAAGCCTGGTTTGTCTGCCCATGGCAATGAGGTCTTGAGTGAGAGCGACCGCTTTTGCCTTCCAGTCGTTGTAAGGTTGCAGCAAAGCGTCGGAATATTTGCCGTGGCTGGCGAGAACGGTTTCGATTGGCAATATATTCTCGAACCAACCGTTTCTCGCTTCGTTCAAGAGCATGACGGCGTCTTCTACATGGTACGGCAAGCTCTCCGGCTTCAACTTGACTCTGGATCGATACCAGTTTTCCTGCTCCTCGGCGCGCAACATCGAGAGGCACTCGTGTGCCAGCTCGTTGACGTCGGACAGTTCGATATCCGCTCTGTTTTGTGGAGCTCGGCTTCGTACAGTCTCCGGAACCTTCTCTGTTTTTGGTTCGAACGGATTTATCTCTTTCCATAAATCTCGAATGACATCGGCAATGCCATGTGAGCGTTCGGGCTCAGCTGGCTCCTCGACAAGAGCATCCTCGAAAGGTCGAAGTCGAGGATCATCCGGGCCTGAAAATTGCGGCATGTCCCACACGTCAATGACGGTGAAGCGAATGGTGCATTTCGGAAAAAGCTCGCCTGTGGGGGCGTCCGGATTTCGATATTGGCTTGCCGGTGTTTGACTGTAACCCAGGTTGTCGATCATCCAGCCGGCGTCTTCCGGAGCCGCGCGGCCGGGTAAATCCGCGGCATTGCCGGGATAATAGAGGACGCGCCAGGCGACTGAATCGTAGGATTGGAGCGGTTCATTTGATTGCGACAATGCGAAGAAATACAGCATGCCGGACTTTGGAAGCGCGTCGCGCGCCTCGATCCTCGGGAGCTCCTCGAGATTGATTTGCGCCAGGAAATCCAACGATGCCGTTGCGCCATCCTCGAAATCAATCGTGGGCCAATCCAGGGTCGGAGGAAGGTTAGGTTTTCCTCCTATCTGTGACAGGAGCCGCGTGGTTTGATCCGGCGGCCAGATCCGATCCAATCTAATGCTTTTGGAGCGGTGAGGGCGCATCAGCGCGGTCGCTTCCTCCAGGGTGACGGGCGACGGCGTCTGATTGATCATCTCGTGTTCTTCCAGGTCTACAAATAGCTGGCGGTGCTGACCCTCGGAATCAGCTCCGCCTGAGGGCTCCGCACTATCTCGCGGGTACACCAAAAAATCGTAAAGTCGTTTGCTCCTTTGGCCACCATCGGGTGCGGCACAAGGACGCTTCGGGCGATCCAGCAGCGCAAGGTCAAGGCGTTTCGAGACCGGATCATGGCCGAGAGCGGTCGTTCGGATCAGGTAGGGTGAGCGCCCGTCTGGAAATCAGGGAATCCGGTTGAAATTGACTTAAGTCATTAATGGGTTGTAGTCCGCCGCGCGTTATTCAGGGCGAAGTTGTGTTTCCGTGCGAGTTCCCAATGAACGAGACTGCCGAAAGAACGCTTGAAGTAAGGAGGCTGCGAAAGCGCTCGCGGCATTTTCTTGCGCTGATACTATTGTCCACGGCGGGCCTGACTGCCTGTTCAAATGCAGATGAAAGCACGATCGCAGACAAGTTTGAGGCCAGCGAGCTTCATTTCTTGGGATCTTTCTGCGAGGGCCCTTATTTCGCGGTGCGCGACGGTAACTACATCCTCTTTGACGGAACGAAATACAAAACTCTTTTGAAGAACATTACAATAACGGCTATCGGACCGGATCGCCTCTCCATGTCCTCCCCGGTCGGCTCAGGCAATCTGGTTACGACGTACTTGATCAAGCATGACGACACCGTTGCGATCATCGAAAGCATTGCGCGCGAGCCGGAGCCGACTCCTGAGCAATGGGCCACGGCAGCTGGCATTCAGTTCAGAGAGGGTATCGAAGAGGCCGGAAAAATGGGACCGCTGGTCTTGTGTCCGGCATCAACGACGCAGAAGAAGACGGAAGATCTGCATTTTGTGGCGAATGAGATGTAACGAAAGGCGGCCGTCGCGCCACTTCCGTCTTTACCGCTTGCCGTAGTTCGGATCGGTTTATCTCCCCACTGCGGATGCATGCCGCCGTGTAGACGGCGCAGATGCGCCGTCTGCTGCTTGTTCTGGCGATTACGCCTTCAGCGCCGCGGCATAATCGGCCGCATAGGTCTTCAGTGAACGCGGAGCCTTGCCGGTCAGCGTCTCGACATCGTTGGTGACGACGGCGGTCCAGCCTTGGCGGACAGGGTAGAAGATCGAGGCGAGGAAGCTTGCGTAATCGGCCGGCACACCGGCGCCGGTGAGGATGCCGATGAAGGCCTCGTCTGATATGGCGTCATAGGCGATCGGCTTGCCTGTTGCCTCGGAGAGGATTGCTGCGGCTTCCTCATAGGACAGGGCTTGCGGGCCGGTCAGGTTGAACGCCTTGCCGTCGAAGGCCGAGGAGGTGAGCGCGGCGACGGAACTTGCCGCAATATCGCGGGCGTCGATGAAGCTCGATTTGCCGTCGGCGGCGGGAACCGCGATCTGGCCATGCTCGATGCCGGCTTTCCAGAAGTTGTGAAAATTATCGGCGAACCAGTTCGGGCGCAGGATGACGTAAGGCGTGCCTGACTTTTCCAGCGCGATCTCCACCTGGCGATAGGGAATGGAATCGTCGGCATCGACGCCGAAGACGCTCTGGAAGATGACCTTCGCCTTGCGCTCGGCGGCCGCTTCGATGATGGGTAGCAGCAGGCCCTTGGCATCGACATAGCCGGAGGCCAGCAGCACATGGGCGCGGTCGACGCCTTCGAAGGCCGGGCCGTAGGTTTCCGGCCGGCCATATTCGAAGACGACGCCTTCGGCACCCGCGATCGGCTTGCCGGAGCGCGACGCCGCCCGGACGGTCTCGCCCTTCGCCAGAAGCCCATCCACCACGTGCCTGCCGACGGTGCCCGTCGCGCCGAGGACCAGAATCTTGTTGCTCATGCCAATCTCCTTGGTATCTATTGGAAACTATCTTCCGATCGGATAGATACAGGTAATTCAGGATTGGAAAAGAGAGCACTTTTTCGTAACATGGTTTCGTCAGGGAAACCGGACCCGGGAAAGGGGAGAGCAGATGACGCCGATGCAACAGGCCTATGACGTCTATGAGGACCGCTGCCCGACGCGGCTGGTGCTGGACCGGCTTGCGGACAAATGGGCGGTGCTCATTCTCGACCGGCTGCAAGACGGGCCGGTGCGTTTCAACCATATCCGCCGCGATATCAAGGGCATATCGCAGAAAGTTCTTGCTCAGACGCTACGGAAGCTGGAGCGCAACGGGCTGATCTCGCGCACGATCTTCCCGACCGTGCCGGTGACCGTGGAATACGCTCTGACGCCGCTCGGATCCACCCTGACGGATACGGTTTCTGCCCTTGCCCATTGGGCGGAGAAGAACATGGACGCGATCTTTGTGGCGCAGCGCGCTTATGATGAGGCGCATCCGGGGTGAGGGTGTCGTGTGCTGCCTTGGAAGACTATGACACGCGGGCGAGGCAACGGCCTGTTCTCTGAAAAATATGGGAGTTCGGAAGCTACCGCTTTTCGCCATCGGGCCGAAGCGGTTATTCGATCGAGTTGTGCGGATTCCATTTATCGATTGCACGTAAACAGGTGGCATACTGCTGATAACGAGGGCAGTTGTTATGACAGCGCTGGACCAGCACCGTCGATTTGAGAGATCATCTTTCGCATGATAAATCGGTTTCGCTCCTGGTCGCTCTTTGTCGGTTTCACGCTGTTTGGGCCCGTCCTGCTGAGCTACCATATGGTGTGTCTGGTTCAGGGCGAGCTGCCTGGTAAAACATCAATGATCACGGCTGCCGATGAACCGTTGCTGTTCTATCCTCTGATCCTTTTTCTTCTCGGCTTCAGTCTGATGTGGACAGGTCTCAGCCTATTGGCTCTGCTTGGGCGCATTCGCAGCAAGACTGCTTCCTGGCGAAGAATCTGACCCGTCAGACTGCGTCTTTGCATCGGACGCAACGGACTGTCGGCATTGCCAAGCCGAGCGAAAACTCACTCGACCTGGATATGGATATGGTCGTCGTGGCGGGCGGCGCGGCAGCCTTGGAAGCGGACGTGGGTGTCGGTAATCCCGAGCGCGTTTTTCAGATGCGGCTCGATGAAGATCTTCTCAAGGTGGAAGCGGGTTACGCCTTCCGTCGTCAGCCAGGCGATCATGGCCGACATACGCTGTTTCTCGAGTCCATAGGCCGGAAAGAGAGGCTGGAGTGCATCGAAATCCCAGCGGGTGGTGAGCCAGTCGCTGCGGCCTGCGCAGGGCAGTTCGTCGCCGGGGGCGGGTTCTTCGAAGGCGAAATAGCCGATCGGGGAGCGGGTGACGCCATTGAGGAAATTGCCGTCGGCATCCTGGTAATAATAGGCGAAATCGAGCTTCCTGCCGTCGGCATGCGACAGATGCGGCAGGAGCGGAAAGCCGTTCATGAAGGGGAAATTCGCGTCCAGCGCCACGGTGACGGTTCCGGGGAATTCCTGGTCCATATGGGTGGCGAGCGCCTGTGCCAGATCGCGCATGCCAGGTGTGACATAGTTGCGGTTGAGCGCGCAGTAGATCGGGGAGCGGACCACGAGATGATCTCCCGTGCCTGACAGGCAGGAGAGGGGAACCCGGCCGAACATCGGCGCGGCGAGGCCGGCGGCGAATGTCGCGCCGGCATAACACAGCAGGAAGAGCGCGAGCTTGGCGGGAAATCGCCGTGCGCCAATGGCGCGCGCGGCGGCGAGAGCGAGGAGATAGGCGATGCCGCCGATCTGGGTGAGCAGCGTCAGGATGACGACGATCAGAAGGGGAAAAGCGAAGCGGAGCACCGGGTGGCCTTGCGGTAGGGGATGTGGCATTGCCTTAGGTGAGGGAATGGGGATGCGCAAGATGCGGGCGACGCGCCCGCCTCGTCCTTCGAGGCCCCTTCGGGGCACTTCAGGATGAGGCTCTCTCACTCTCTCAGCACGCCTGGCCTGGCTTCTCGCCGTCGTGAATTGACAGCATCAATTACCTGACCTAAGTCAGATAATATGATTTTCGATCCCGTCTCTCGCGTCCGCCGTTTCAACCGTGCCGTCACCACCGAGGTCGGTGCGCTCGATACGTCTTTCCTCGGGCGCGGCCGTCCGTTGGGGGCGGCTCGTGTTCTTAATGCGATCGGCAAGGGGCAGTCGGATGTTGGGGCGATCCGGGATTATCTTGGTCTGGACTCGGGCCTGATGAGCCGTCTGCTGCGCAGCCTGGAGGAGGAAGGGTTGATCGAGACGGTTGCGAATGCCGGGGATGGGCGGCGGCGCGTTGCCGGGTTGACGGAGGCCGGCCGTGGCGAATTCGAGGCCTATGAAGCGCTTTCCAATGCGCAGGCGGAAGGGTTTCTCAAGCGCCATCGCCATCCGGAAGAGCTCCTGCGCGCCATGGATATTGTCGCCGCCTCGCTTCGGCGCGATCAGATCGTGATCGAGGAGAAAGACCCCCGGCATGAAGATGCGCTTTATTGCCTCGGCGAATATTATGCCGAACTCGCGCGCCGCTTCGAGAAGGGGTTCAACGTATCGCTTTCGCGCGATCCCGATGCCGGGGATATGATCCGTCCGCGCGGCGTCTTCCTGGTGGCGATGTCGGACGGTCTGCCGATCGGCTGTGTCGGGCTGAAGGGCGGCGGCGAGATCGCGGAGATCAAGAGGCTCTGGGTTGCCCCGTCGGCGCGAGGGCTCGGCCTGGCGAAACGCCTGATGACCGAGGCCGAGGAGATCGCCCGCGGGCTCTCCGTTAAGCTCCTGCGTCTGGATACGAACAGCGCGCTGCCTGAGGCGCAGCAGCTTTATCGCGGCAGCGGCTGGAACGAGATCGACCGTTTCAACGACGATCCCTATCCGGACACGTTTTTCGAAAAGCGCCTTTGAGCAGTGGCTCCAGCGCCGCATGATTTGATTCATGCGGCGCGCTTTCTCTCTGAGTGATGGCGCCATCACATGCGCATCGACAGCTCGATATCCTCTGCAAATGGCGTCGACAGATAGCCGGACGCCGGCTGGCGCACGCGGGCGAGGTATTCAGGGCTGACGTCGGCGTTATCGGCGATGATGAGCGCGCCTGGGCTCAGCCGGTCTTCCACCAGTTCCAGGATGTCGCGATAGAGCGCTTTGGCTCCGTCCAGGAACAAGAGGTCGATTGTCTCAGGCAGATCCGTGCTCAGGGTCTGGAGGGCATCGCCTTCGCGGATCTCCACGAGATCGATGAGGCCGCCGGCCGTCAGGTTGGCGCGGGCGCGGGCGAGCTTCGATGGCTCGAACTCGCTGGTGATCAGCCGGCCGCCGCCATTGTCGCGCAAGGCGGCGGCGAGATGGAGGGTCGAGATGCCGAAGGATGTGCCGAATTCGACGATCACCCGCGCGCGGCTGCTGCGCGCCAGCATGTAGAGTAGCGCGCCGGCCTCCCTGGAGACGGGCAGCCAGAGGTCCTTCAGGCGCCCGTAGAGCTCGAGATATCCGGTCTTGCTGCCGATCAGGCGCATCCGCTCCTCGCTCGACAAGCCAGATGTCGAAGGGCCTGGGGCCGCCGCGGCTTCTTCAAACAGGCGGTCGAGCAGTGGCGCCAGCGGGGCGGTGGTCAATGTCGTCATTGGGGTCATCTCCTTGAAATCGGCAGGTTCTTGCCTGGAGTTGAAAATACGAGTAATTCGTCGCATCTGCTATTCGCATTGCGGAGCTTTGCCATGACCGATCCTCCAAGAGCCCGGATTTCCTCACGAAAACAGCCCAAGCAGGCCCGCTCGAGCGAGCTCGTGGCGGCGATCCTGGATGCCGCTGCTCAGGTTTTGGCGCGGGAAGGCGCACAGCGCTTCACCACGGCGCGGGTGGCTGAAAGGGCGGGCGTCAGCATCGGATCGCTCTACCAGTATTTCCCCAACAAGGCGGCGATCCTCTTCCGGCTGCAGAGCGACGAGTGGCGGCAGACGACCGACATGCTCGGCGGCATTCTTGCCGATGCGCAAAAGCCGCCGCTCGCGCGGCTGCGCAGCCTGGTCCACGCATTCCTGCGCTCGGAATGCGAGGAGGCGGCAATGCGCGTGGCGCTCCATGATGCCGCGCCGCTTTATCGCGATGCGCCGGAGGCGTTGGCGGCGCGGGCATCGGGAGACCGCATCGTCGAGCTGTTCATGCTGGAAGCGCTGCCTTGCGCGCCGGAGGCGACACGGGCGCTCGCCGGCGACCTGATCTCGACGACGCTCGGCAATGTGGGAAAGCAGTTTTCGGAGACTGAGCGAAGCCTTGGCGAGATCGAAGCCTATGCGGATGCCATGGCCGATATGTTTTGCGCCTACCTGGAAGCGCTTGGGGCTGGCGGGCAGGGAGCGTGACATCTCCCGGTGGTGCGCCCGCCTCGTCCTTCGAGGCCCCTTCGGGGCACCTCAGGATGAGGCTCTCTCTGGGGCTTGGTGCGCTCTGGGACTTGGTGCGGCATTCTCCCATGCCCCTCATGCTGAGGTGCGCAGCCCGGGAGGGCGGAGCCTCGAAGCACGCGCTCCGACGCTGCTCCTTGCATCCATCAAGTGGGCAGATATCAGTCGCGGGCCATCTGCACTGACAGCTCGGCGAAAAACGTCTCGTGAGGGGTGTTCATCTGGACGAGGTCGACGGCGATGGTGACGGCGCGGCGGCCTTCGGGGCTGTCGATGTCGAGTTTCCTCTCGCTGCACCATTGCCGAACGGCATCGGTGACGATCGATATCTCGCAGTCGTCGAGGGAGATGAGTGACAGCAGCATTTGGCGCCCTCCATGAAAGCGGCAGAAGACGTATGATCTCTCAAGCGGTCTCGCCGATGATCCCATGGGCCGATGACGGCTACATTACGCTCCTCGCGCCGCAAATCCAGAGCTATTTTAATACGATTTGATGATGCTCCGAGGGCGCTTGCAGCGGCGATGCGACTGCCGGCACTTGCGGCCATCGAGGCCGCAAGTGCACCGCGGGATGTGCCGAGAGGGCCTATTTCGCCAGCACGATATGCGTGGCGTGTTCGCTTGCGACATGTTCGGTGACGCGGAAGCCCAGTGCGGGCAGGTCGATGCCTGAAAACATCGCTTCGCCCTGGCCGAGGACGACGGGGGAGACGGCGAAGTGCAACTCGTCGATCAGGCCGGCCTGGAGATATTGGCGCACGGTCGACACCCCGCCGCCGATCTTGACGTCCTTGGCGCCGGCCGCAGCCTTGGCCTTTTCGAGCGCCTCATGAATGCCGCCGGTAATGAAGTAGAAGGTGGTGCCGCCTTCCATGACGATCGGCTCGCGCGGGTGATGCGTCAGGATATAGGTCGGCGTGTGGTAAGGCGGGTTCGGACCCCACCAGCCTTTCCAGGCATCATCCGGCCACTCGCCGCGGATCGGGCCGAACATGTTGCGGCCGAGGATGAAGGCGCCGAAATTGGCCATGGCGCGCGACGCATAGTCTTCGTCGATGCCTGAGGAGCCGTCGTCCTTGCCCGTCATGGCGCGGAAGGTGCGGGTGTGGAAGAACCATTGGAACATATCAGGCCCCCGCTTTCCCAAGGGATCGTTGAGGCTTTGTTCCGGCCCGGCGCCGAAACCATCCACGGAAACGGAAAACCCTGCGACGCGTACTTTCGACATGAATTCCTCCATCTGATTGTGAAATGAAACTAGTTGTCTTCTCGCATAAGCGATCCTATAATGCAACTGGTTTTTACTGGAGATGCTTCGTGGATATAGAATTGCGGTCGGGCTGCCCGATCAACCTGACGATGGAAGTGCTGGGCGACCGATGGAGCCTGATTATCATCCGCGACATCATGTTCGGCAACCGCCGCCATTTCCGCGAACTCCTGACCCATTCGCAGGAGGGGATCGCCTCCAATATCCTGGCTGCCCGGCTGAAGCGGCTGCTCAAGCTCCGCTTCATCAGCAAACGGGACGATCCAAGCCACAGCCAGAAGGCGATCTACAGCCTGACGGAGCCGGCAATTCAGCTCGTTCCGCTCTTTGCCATGATCGGCGCCTGGGGGCGGCGTCACCTGCCGGTGACAGAGGATCTGAGCATTCGCGCCCAGTTGCTGGAGGAGGGCGGTCAGCCGCTCTGGGACGAATTCATGCAGGATCTCCGGCAGATCCACATCGTCGATCCGATCGGCGGAGCGAACGGGACTGTAACCTCGCCGGTGCTGGCGAAGCTGACGGCGGCGTTTCTCGAAGTGCGCGCGAGATCGGCGGCGAAGGCGTCGTGATGCTGCGCTGATTTCAAAGACAAGCGGCAGGCTGGCTTGATTGCAGCCGGAATTTACTGTATTAAATTTGAGGTACGTACATCAAATTGCGGAACAATCAGACGGGTCTGATCAAGCGAACTTCGCGAGGCAATAGAATGAACGGGTTCAAGCTTAATCCGGAATTCGTCATCAGAGACGAACAATCTCTTCGAAGTCTGTTCGATGCGACACACGCGCTCGCCCTTCAAAAGTGTCAGGACAGCCTCGGCAAGCATGCCCAGGATTTCATAAGGCGCTCTCCATTCCTGTGCATCGGCACGCAGGATCTGAATGGAAAAGCAGATGTCAGCCCCCGCGGCGACCCTGCCGGCTTCGTCAAAATCCTCGACGAGCGCACGCTTGTGATACCCGACCGGCCCGGCAACAACCGTCTCGACACGTTGGTCAATATTCTCGCAAATCCTACGGTTGGGCTGTTGTTCATCATTCCGGGATTTGACGACACATTGCGGGTGAACGGTCGCGCCACTCTGGTGAAGGACGCCGACCTTCTGGCGAGCATGAGCGTCAACGATCGCGCTCCCAAACTCGCCATCGTGGTCGAAGTGAGCGAGGTCTTCATGCACTGCGCCAAGGCGTTTCGGCGCTCTCACTTGTGGAGCCCGGATCATTTCCAGGATCGCACCACGATGCCATCCCTTCTGAAGATTATTCTCGATGAAACGACGGGGGCGCCGAGCGACGGAAACGAGATGCGCAAAATAGATGAAGACTTGGAGGATGAGTACAAGAGGACGCTTTACTAGTCGCTGGAGAGCGGCGGGGATTGTCCCCACCCGCTGTCACATCTCCGGCAGGCCGGCCTTTCGGAAACCGTCGACAAAGTGGTCTCGTACAGATGCATCGCGCAGCGGCTGGGAGCTGAGCCAATGGCCGATCGTGAAATGAGGGTGGGCGATCAGGAACAATTCTGCTTCCCGCCGCGCCTCCTCCCGGTGGCCCAACTGCGCAAGCGTCGCAGCCAGGAATTTGCGTGAGTTGGTACGATACGTGTCTTCCCTGCGGAGTGTAGCGCTTGCCGCCTCATAGTCACGCGCGGCGTATTGCGCCTGCCCAAGATGGCAAAGATACCAGCACGCTGGATAGGGATTGAGCCGCAGAGCTTTTTCGATCTGCGCCAGTCCGTCGGCAACCCTGCCGTCCAGCACTGATACGTCCGACATGGCGGCCCAGGTGTCGGCGTGGTTGGGGTCCAGCTCCAGGGCCTTGGCGAAGGCCGCCTCCGATTCCTCCCATCGCCGCTCATAAGCCAAAATGGTCCCCAGAACGTAACGGCAGCCGGCATCGTTGGGATCGAGATCGACAGCCTTCTGCGCTGATGTGACCGCCATCCGACGGTTGGGATCTTCGGGCTCGCCGAAATGAGTCCAGGCAAGCCAACGGTTATAGGCGAGCAGACCGAGCGCCTCGGCATATGTTGGCTCGAGCTTGACCGCGCGTTGGAGCAGCATATAGGCCTCACGCTCAGTTTGCGGCGACTCTTCCGTCAGGAGGCGGGCGCGCACACACAGGTCGTACGCCTCAAAGTTCTTCGGCCGATTGCGCGGCGTCGGGATGGTCAGCCGGCCGACGAGGGCTTCAACAATCTTGGCGTTAACTTCATCCTGTAATTCGAAAACATCTTCCATCGTCCTGTCAAACCTCTCGGCCCACAGGTGCTGGCCGCCAAGCGCGTCGACCAATTGGGCATTGATGCGGACACGGCCCATTGCGCGCCTGGCGCTCCCCTCCAGGACGTAGCGGACGCCGAGTTCCTGGGCGACCAGCCGTACGTTGACCGGCTTGCCCTTGTAGCCGTACACGGAATTGCGCGCGATGACGAACAGGCCAGCCGTACGGGAAAGGTCGGTGATCAGGTCTTCAGTCAAGCCGTCGACGAAAGGCGCGTCCGCTTCATCCCCACTCATATTCGTGAACGGCAATACAGCGATCGAGGGAATTTCGGGCAGCGGTAATATGCTCTGCAGCGCATCCGGCCAATGCCACACATGGACTGGGCGAGTCAGGTTCTTCAGGTAGCGTTCGCCTGCATCAAAGAACCGGTCGCTAATCTTGCCGACGATCTCGCCGTGAACGCTGGCTGAAATGCAGATACCTCCCGGCGCGGCCTGCGTCTCCAAGCGCGCCGCGACATTGACGCCGTCGCCGAGGACGTCTGAACCGTCGTCAATGACATCTCCCAGATTGACGCCTACACGCAAAAGTAGGTGCCGGTCTCCGGAAGCCTCAACGGCAGTGGTGGCCCGTTGCATTTCCAACGCTGCTGCGACCGCTTCCACCGCGCTACCGAATTCGATCAGGAAGCCGTCGCCCACGACCTTGAAGATGCGGCCGTTGTGGCGCATCACAGCCGGCTCGATAGTGCCAGAACGGAGTTCCCTGAGGTTCGCCAGCGTTGCGACTTCATCAGCCTCCATCAAGCGTGAATATCCCACCACATCGGCAACGACGATGGCGGCAAGGCGACGCTGAAAAGATTGATCCGTCATGTGAGGACAAGCCTAACGACTAAATTAGCAAGTTATTGTTCAACCGCGGATGAGTCAACAAATCGTAAGAGGTAACGTCCGGGCGATCTCCACCTCCATCGAGCCGTTATCCTTCCTCCGTTGGAGAAGGTGATCTCAAGCGATTAGCATCATGGAAGCGGGGTACGCGCCCGAACCACTCAAGCAGCGGCTTGCCTCTGTGTAGAGTGTAAGCTGGGGATGACAATGAAAGGTGTGCCGTGTGGCCCCCTCATCCGCCCTACGGGCACCTTCCCCCGCCGGGGAGAAGAGGGCGCAAGGCGTTCGCTCGGTGCCAGATGAACAGGCTTGTGCAAGGGCACTCCACCTCATGGAACCATGCCGAAGCGGCAATCTCCGTCTTCTCCCCAGCGGGGAGAAGGTGCCCGTAGGGCGGATGAGGGGGCCGCACGGCAGGACGCTTCTTTTATCGTCTGAATCAACGGAAAACGTCCGGTCGGGCCTGTTGGTCGCGGGCAACTCTACCTCACGAACAATATAACCAGCGGCCCTGCCAGCAGGCTGGCGAGGATGAAGGCGGGGAGGAGGTAGGTTTCGAGGATGCGGAGGATGGATTTGAGATGGCGCATCTTGATGTCCTGAATTGCGATGCCCGATCCTCGGCTGCAACAATTACGGCAGCATGACCGGCTGCCTTTCAACCTCCGCAATGTTGCTGCAACCCTTGCGGCCGAAACCGGGGCGCAAAGGTTGGGTGGGCGATGCGGATTCTGCTGATAGAGGATGAGAGGGAGTTGGCCGAGGCGCTGTCTGCGGCGCTCGGCAAGCATGGGATCGTGACCGATCACACGATGCATCTTGGCGATGCGGTGGAGCTGACGCGGCAGAACCTTTACGATGCGATCCTGCTCGACCGGCGCCTGCCCGATGGCGAGGGGTTGCGCTTCATTCCCGAGCTGCGGCGGACGGGAAGGGATACGCCGATCATCGTGCTGACGGCGCGGAACGAGCCGAAGGAGCGGGTGGAGGGCCTCGATCTCGGCGCCGACGACTATCTCGGCAAGCCATTCCTGGTCGAGGAGCTGATGGCGCGGTTGCGCGCCGTGCTGCGCCGGCCGCCCCATCTTTCCGAGCTCAAGATCACCGCCGGGCGGTTGGTGATCGATCCCCTGCATCTGAGCGTCACCGTCGGCGATACCACGCTCGATCTGCCCCGGCGCGAGCTTCTGGTGCTTGCCGCTCTCGCCAAGCGCAAGGAGAAGACAGTGCTGCGTTCGACGCTGGAGGCGGCGGTCTACAATTACGAAGAGGAAATCCAGTCGAACGCGCTCGATGCGCATATATCGCGGCTGCGCAAGCGGCTGACCGAAGCGGGTGCGGAGGTTTCGATCCACAATATCCGCGGCGTCGGATATCTGATGAGGGAAGAATGAGGGGCAGGGGAAGCAAGGCCAATCCGTCGCTCTGGTGGCGGCTCAGCTGGCAGCTCAGCCTCGTCTTTATCGGCGTGGTGACGGCTGTCACCATCGGGCTCTGCTTCTACGGTGCCACGATCCTCTCGCCGAACGTCGCGCTGGAGGACCACATCACCGACGTGCTGGCGCGGGCCGTTGCGCTCGATGCCGAAGGGCGGCTCGAAATCAAAGATACGCCGGAGCTCGATGCGCTCAAGCAGGAGTATGACGGGCTTTGGTATGTTGCGGCCGTGACGAACGGTTCTTCCGTGTCCTACGGAACCATCCCCGCGGCCTATAGCGAACTTGTGCATCTGACCCATTTGTTCGAAGGGGCCGATATCAGGGGATCGGCCGGCACGGATGAGATCGCCTCGGTCGAAAGCGTGGAGACGCCGATCGGTGAGCTCAGGGTGCTGTTCGGCGGCGTCGCCGATAAGGGCTGGCCCGTTCTGACCCTGATGGGCGCGGTTTATCCGATCTACGTCCCGCTGTTTGCCGTCGCCCTGCCTGCGGTTTTTCTTGCCGTTCCCCGGATCGTCAGGCGGGGCCTTGCCAGCGTCAGCGAGGTTGCCCGCAAGGCGTCTGAGATCGAACCGCGCCGCTACGATGCGCGCCTGCCGCTGGACGGGATTCCTAGGGAGGTCGCTCCGCTGGTGATTGCCTTCAATGAGGCGCTCGACCGGCTTGAGAACGAGCACCGCAAGCGGCAACACTTCCTGATCGATGCGGCGCACGAACTGAGGACGCCGATCGCGATCATGCAGACCCGGATCGATGGAACAGCCGAGGGGCAGGAGCGCAGGCGATTGCTCGACGGCGTCGCGCGTCTGGCCGAGACGGCCGAGCAACTGCTCGATTTCGAGCGCAACGACCAGGCGGCCGATCTCAACGAAGCCGTCGATCTCGTCGGGATCGCCCAAGGCGTGGTCGCCGATCTTGCGCCGCTCGCGATCGGCGCCGGCTACCAGATCTCGTTTCAGAGCGAGGTCGAGAGCTTGAAACGCAAGGGAAGCCCGTCGGCCCTGCCGCGGGCCGTCAGCAATCTCGTGCGCAACGCTATCGACCATGGCGGCGGCAGCGGCATGATCACCGTTTCCGTCTCTGCTTCCGGCGGCGGGCAGATCAGCGTCGCCGACGAAGGGCCGGGCATTCCGGCCGAACACCGCGAGCAGGTATTTGAACCCTTCTACCGCATCACCCCGAGGAGCAGCGGGGCGGGCCTCGGCCTCAGCCTCGTCAAGCAGATCGCATTGAACCATGGCGGCGAGGTCAGCATCGAGAGCGGTGCTGCCGGCACCGAGGTGACGATCCGGCTCGGATAGATCAAGCCCCTCCGGCGGCTCATGCCGTCGGAGGGGCTGCAATGCTGCGGCAATTCTTGGCCGCCAACTTCACTTGAGATCAACGGCGACGGAGGCCAGACAGAGTGCGCAGCAATCCATTTTCTTCATCCATTTCAAGACGGGCAACGAGCGCCCTTTCTCTCGCCCTGCCGCTGGCGCTTGCCGCGGCCGGCGCCGGCTGCAGCACGGTGCCGCTGAAGGAGGGCGGGACGCTATCTTCCTACGCCAATCTCGGCGCGCCCAAGGGGAAGCTCCAGAAATCGCGCGTCTATGTCGACGGGGTCGGCCTCGCGCCGGCGAAGACGGCTGCCATCACGCCGACGACCTTCGCCTTCAGCGCCGCCACCCGCATCAAATCGCCGGATGACCGGACGATGGTGTCGAACGCGCTCGACCGGGCGCTCTGCATTTCGCTCAGCGACAAATACCGGATGGTGGCGCCAGGCGAGCCGGCGGACCTGACGATCCGCTCCGTCATCACCGACATCGTGCCGACCAACAAGGCGATGGCAGGCGTTTCCACGGTGGTGAGCGTCGGCTCCGGCTTCGCGCTTCCCGTCGGCGTGCCGCGCCTGCCGGTCGGCCTCGGCGGACTGGCGGTGGAAGCCGAGGCGATCGACGGCGCGGGCGTGCAGCGGGCGGCGATGGTCTGGGCGCGGGGCGCAAACTCGCTGCAGAACAAGCCGCGCGTTTCCGAGGTGGGCGACGCCTATAGCCTGGCATCGAAATTCAGCGGCGAATTTTCCCGGATGCTGATCGCCCGCCAGGAGCCGAAGGGCCTCGACCTTTCGCTTCCCTCCGGCCAGCGGATGAAATCCTGGCTCGGGGGAAAACCGAAATACGCCGCCTGCGACGCCTTCGGCCGCGAGCCCGGGCTGGTCGGCGCGGTCGCCGCCAAATACGGCGCGCCGCCGCAATGGACCGAGAAGAAGCCGAAGCCGGCAGCCGCGGCTTATTAATCGAGCGCTCAGCCCGTACCCCCGGGGCTGACGGGATGGGCGGAGCAGGGACGGCAAGCCTTGCTCCGTTCGTCTTTTACGGCCGGATATTTCAGGGTGTCGGGCAGCCTGGGGTATAGCCCTAACGGGAGTCTTCTCCATGGAACTGCACGCTGCACAGCAGGCACGATCTCTCATCCGAACGGATTATTGAAATCACTGGTTCGGTCTATAGTTAGAGCAGTTTCCGGCGATTCCACGCGAAACAGTCGTGGATTGGGCTCGATCTTCGCGACGAATTCTATTTTAAAGATCATGCCCGAAGCAAGCAGATGTGGCGGTGCAAGGGGACCTTCATGGCTGAAGCGGCCTTGATCGGTCCGAGTAGGCTCCATGTCGTCGGATGACGTTTGAAAGTCAACGGCATGCGCAAAACAATGGCAGTCGGCCTTGCCGCCTTGATCGCCATCTACTTTCTCGGCGGCATGAGCGCGAGACATGAGATCTTTCCTTGGCCACAACTTTCCGAGCTGAGGACAATGGTTGGCGCGGAGAAGGCGGCGGCTCCAAGCCGTTATGCTTTCGACGACAAGGAACGACTCATCGGGGATGAATCAAAAACGCTTGTGACCTGCCCGACGCAAACTGACCGGACTGCTGTCTTACTCATTCTTGGCCAATCGAACGCGGCCAACGACGGTGGACAGCGGCACAGGTCAAATTATGGCGCTCGCGTTGTAAACGCCTTTGACAAACGGTGCTTCATCGCCGCTTCGCCACTTCTTGGATCGACCGATACCAAGGGAGAGTACTGGACGCTTCTTGCGAACAATTTGATCGCATCGGGACAAAATGACAGCGTCATCCTCGCACCTCTCGCATATTCCGGATCTGAGGTCGCACGATGGGCGAAAGGCGGTGACCTCAATCCTGTGCTGGTCGATACCGTGAAACAGCTTCAGGATTCCGGTTATCGGATAACGAGCGTCCTCTGGGTGCAAGGAGAGAAGGACCTCGTTCTCGGCACCACTGCGCAGGCCTATCAGGAACATTTCATGTCGATGGTTGACACATTGCGTCAGCACGGCGTCGAAGCACCCGTTTACATTTCGATCGCATCGAAATGCCTCGAACCGAGCAACGGCGGCTTCAAGGAGCATATTCCAGACAATGCGATAGTACGGGCGCAACTGGCCCTGTCAAAAAGCGGCCACGGTATCCGAGAGGGCGTCAATTCCGACGCGTTACTCGATGGAGAGGACCGCTATGACGATTGCCATATCGGCGGCACAGGCGCGGAGAAAATGTCGCGGGCCTGGCTGAACCTTCTGCGCAGCGATCACCGCCTGCAAACCTCGCGATAAAAAGCCCCGCATCTTCATGCGGGGCTGGCTGCCGGTGTCGGCTGACTGGATATTACCGGCACTGGCGGCGAGGACCGTAATTCGGCTGATAGGTATTGTCGTAAGCGCGATAAGACCGGTAGCGGGAGTAGCAATATTCGGCATGCGTGCTGTAGCCGGTGGAGCCATAGGCTCGCGGCTGCGAGGCGATGAGGCCACCGATGATGGCGCCGGCCGCCAGGCCGCCGATGATGGCGCCGCTATTGTCATAGTGGTGATATCGCCTGCCATAGCGGCGATCCCAGCCATAGCGGTCATCCCGGTAGTAGTCGCGGTTCCGGTAGTAGCTGCGGTCGCGGTTGCCGTAGTAGTCGCGGTTGCCGTAGTTGTCGCGGTCGCGGTAGTGATGGCGCCTGCGGTACCAGTCGTCATCATTGTTGCCGAACTGGCCCGGGCAGTTGGTGAAGTTATTGCAGCCGACCGTGATGATCCGGGCATCGCTGCCTCCAAGCGCCGGCTGCTCGGCCTGCTGTGCCGGACTCGGCACGAAGGCAGGGCCTGCCGAAGCCGGCATTCCGGAGAAGGCCGTCGCGATCGACAGGGCTATGATGGCGAATCTGTTCATTTCACTCACCTTGGGTAAACGGATGTATCGAGGAGGTAACGCAGCGGAAGGGATTTGGTTTCATTTTGGAATGGGAACGTCAGTATCGGCTAACGGACGTTGTGAGAATGTTCCCGGTGAGCCCGTTTGCGGCGGGATGGGATCTACGCAGGAACCCGGCTGGTCAGCCTTTTCGACCAGGCCATGACCGGACGCTCCACGACCACCCAAGACACGAAAGCGGCGAGCACGGATGAGGCTCCGACGAGGAGCATTGTCAGAGGGCCGCGCGAAACGTCCAGGACGCCGAGGCGCGTGCTGAGGCTGAGGAAAACCGTCCAGATCGGCAGATGGTAGAGATAGGCGCCGTAACTGATCCGGCCGAGGCCGCTGATGAGCGGGTTTGCCAGGATCGCGAGAAGCTGTCCTTTCGAGGCGAGGGCGACGATCATGGTCAATGGCAAGAGCAGGGCTGGCACCAAGGCGGGTGTCAGCCACGAGGACAAGGGCGAGCAGCGCGTGCTCGACGAGAGCGGCCAGCCCTATTTCCGCAAGGAAGACTACTGGTGCTGGCATGTCGGCATGTTCGTGAAGGACTGGCGCTACAATGCCCGCATCGCCAATATCGACGTGTCGAACATGCTCGCCGGCAGCGTGGATCTCTGGGCGCTGATGCGCAAGGCCTATTACCGCCTGCAGTCTCGCCGGCGCGACGGCGTTGCGAGCCGCATCGCGATCTACATGAACCGCGACGTGCTCGAAATCCTCGACGTGCAGTCGAGCGACCGAAGCCTGCTGGCGGCCAACCCGAACTATACCGGCCTCACGCACATGACCGTCGAGGGCAAGGAAGTCCGCGCCTATCGCGGCATTCCGATCCGTGAGACCGACGCGATCCTGAATACCGAGGCTGCGGTACCGGCTGCGCCCTGACGGCTGATCGGCTAGAGCCCGTCGCCAATTGCGGCGGGCAAATCTCCCAAGACATCCAGACCCGAGAGGCATCTCAGATGATTTTCGACAAGCAGAGCCTGCTTTCCGATGCGCAGGCCATCACCGCGGATGCGGCCAGCACCAATGTGATCAACCTCGGCCCGATCGCCACCGGCACGGTGCGCAACATCGGCAAGGGCAAGAAGATCCCGCTTTCGATCCAGGTGGTCGAGGCGTTCAACAACCTGACCTCGCTCGAGATCAAGGTGCAGGTCGACGACAACGAGGCCTTCGCCTCGCCGAAGCAGATCGGCACGACGGGCTTGCTTGTTCTTGCCGACCTTGCGCTCGGCAAGAAGATCAACATCGACAGCGTGCCGCGCGACGCCGACGAGCGCTTCTTCCGTCTCTTTTACGACGTGACGGGAACGGCGCCGACATCAGGCAAGATCACCGCCGGCGTGGTCGCGGCAACGGAGTAGCCGCCATGGTGACGGTGACCGCAAACGAAAGGGGCTATTTCGACGGCGAGCTGCGCGAGATCGGCGCTTCCTTCGTTGTGCCCGATGCCCTCTGGAACGACGAGGAGAGGCGGCCGAAATGGGCTAGCCTTTCCCGTGGGGGCGCAGGCGTTGCCAGGATCGTCAGGCCGAAAACCGGCGAGACGGATGGTGCTGCCGAGATTCCCGATGACTGGCAGAACCTGACGGCGGCCGAACGCAAGGCGCTCGCCAAGGCGATCTCCGGCGAGCCGGCTCCGAATGTCCGCGAGGCGTATCTGGTGATCGCCGCCGAGATCGAGCGGCGCGCGGCTGAGGCCGGCTCGGGCGACAACGCGCCGACGCGCGTGTCGGGGAATGGCCTGCAGGAGGCGCTCGGCGTGCAGCCGCCTGATTGGGTTGCTCCGGCCGCACCGTAGGTTGATGGGGAGGGGCGTCGCCTGGTGCCTGCCCCTCACCCTCACCCTCTCCCCGTAAACGGGGCGAGGGGACGTGGCAAACGCGACGTCGAGTTTTGGGCAAGCGGGTGCGGCATATTCCCTTCTCCCCGCGTGCGGGGAGAAGGTGGCGGCAGCCGGATGAGGGGCAGCCATCGTCACGAACAGGCAGTCGTGGGGTTGCTCCACGCATCGATGCGCAGCAAATCCTCCGGACAAGCCCGAGGATGACGTCGAGTAAGTGATAAACCGGGGAGGGTATATCGCCCTCTCTTCCCCCACTTTCCCTGGAAGAAGCATCCTTATGGCTGAGATTTTCAATGAGCAGCGTGTGATCGGCGTGCATATCGTTCCGGACGGGACGGTGCTGCACAATGGGCAGCGCGTGGTGGGCATTCGTGAAGCCGAGAGCGGCGTGCTGTTTACCGGCGGCCGGCGCGTTCTCGGCGTCAGCGTGCTTTCGGGCAGCGAAGTGATCTATAACGAGCAGGTCGTGGTCGGCGCGGTGATCATCCGGGACGACCGCACGCTCTATAACGGAATGCCCGTGGTGCCGGTCAGCGGCAGCGGCGCCGCGCCCGCCGATCCCGATCGCTACATGTTCTTTGCGACGCGCAACCGCATGCCCTCAGGCGCGCTGGTCACGGCGGCGGCTGGGACCAACTATGTCTGCTCGAAGATCGTCGTCTCGTCGCCCTCCTACCGGACAAATACCTTCCGCTTTCATTTCTCCGGTTTTGCCTCGACCGAGGGCGGCAACAGTCCGCAGGAAACCGTCTATGCCGGCAATGCGACCGTCATCGACGGGCTTTTGATCCGAATCGGCGGCGTGTTCCATCCCTGCAGCTTTGCCGGGACGGCAGGCGTTACGATCCCCGATCAATCGCAGGGCACCTGGAGCGATCCGTTGACGCTTGCCGATGCCGTGGCCGCCGAGACTGAGATCGAGATCTGGCTGTTCTACCACACCGATGCCGGGCAGATGCAGTTGCCGGTCTACCGCATCCAGAAGCATCGCGGCGAACGCATATGGGGGGCGGCCGATTACGCATCGCTGCTTGCCTTCAAGGACACGCCCGATGCAGACAGCACACCGGCGCTGGACACGAATTACGCCGGCCAGACGCAGCCGCAATATTACGGCCCAGATTTCATGGTGGCGAAGGGCGACTGGGATGGTCGGCCGGTCGCGCTCGTCGCCTGCGACAGCATCGGCGAAGCCAGGCAGGAATTTTCCGCGGCCGCAGACCAGAGGGGCAATCTCGGCTGGTTGAGGAAGTGGCTCGACTCCGGCTGGCGGATTCCGCATGTGATGATCGGCATGCCGGGCGCGGCCGCCTTCCGCGAGCTCACCGGGTCCGGCGCCAGCATCGCCACGCGGCGCTGGGCGATCGTCGATGAAATCATCGCCTTCAACGGCGGCAAGCGGCCGTTCACCGTCATCCTCAACCAGATGGGGCAGAACGATACGACGACGCCCTATTCCACCTTCTTCACGACGCGCTATCTCGGCTTCGTCAACCGGCTGCGCTCTCGCTACAGCGGCGCGAAGATCGTGGCGCTGCCGCCGCTCGGGCGGACCAACGCGACGATTTCGATCACGCTGACCTCCACTGGTGCGCTGGCGACGGCGACCTGCGCCTCGACCGCGCATCTGGTCTCGGGCCAGAGCCTGGTCATCGCGGGCGCCACGCCTTCGGCCTATAACGGCACCTACGCGATATCGGTCACAGGCCCGACGACCTTCACCTACACATTTGCCGGCGGCACCTCGCCGGCGACAGGCACGATCACCGCCGCCGACGATTTCCGAACCGAGGCAAGCCAGACATATGCCGCGCAGAACAGCTATCCCGCCGATGGCACCGATGCCTCGAACAAATGGCGCCTGCGCAACGACATCCTGGCGAAGACGTCGGCCTGCTGCGACGACAGCATCGATACGCTCGGGGCCTGGCAGGGACCTGCCGGCATCGGCAAATGGCCGGGGCAGATCGACCTTCCCTCCAGCGTGTTGACTGTTCAGGCCGGCACGGACGGCGTTGCCACCTATACCTCAATCCAGGTGGCCGACGGTTCGATCTTTTCCCCTGAACAGCCGCTTCGCATCTACAGCGCCGACGGCCTGACATTGCTGCGATCCCCGGCGATTTCAGCCGTGAATGGCAATGTCTTGACGCTCGCGGCGGCAGCGACGGTGCTGCCAGCGGGCAGCCTCGTGAGGCAGGCGGTATTGCCGGATGGCGTTCATCCTCTTCCCGCCATGGTGAAGCGGATCAGGCTGGGTGTGGCGCAAGGGGAGAAGGAGAAACTGAAGGTGGCGTGAGATCACGCCGCCTTGCCGTGACCGCGTTCTACAGGCCGCTTGAGGTCTCGTCCTATCCGTGCTGTCCGCCGGCCAGCAGCCGAAGCTGATGTTCGTCGTGAACACCCTGCCGATAAAGCTCGATGATGAGGGCGCCGAGGCTGTCGGCTTTCTCGCCGGATCTTTCGATATCAAGTTCGGTGCAGACCGCTTCGTGAACGCGGCGGCAAACGTCGAGATCCGCTGAAGCAAGCGGTTCGTCGCGTGTATTGAACAACTTGTCTGACATCGCCTAGCCCTTTTTCGATGCCTATGAGTCGCTATCGAAAAAAAGATAATTTCGCGATGTTTCTTCTGCAAGATGGACGAAGGCCCGAATTTCGAAATCAGGAAACGCCGCAGGTGAAGGCCTGGGACGGTTGGGACGAGCCGGCCGGCCGCTGGCACGTCCCATTGCAAAACGTACGATCTATTCCACCGCGGGAGCCTTGCCGCCCTCGCGCGACAGACGCAGCTCCTTCAGCCGCTTCGTCTTTTCCCTCCGAGCCCGCTGCTCCGCCTCGATGGTTTCCCTGGCGGTCCGCTCGGTATTTTCGAAACGATGCTGCCGATAAGCCTTTGATGAAGGTTCGCGTTCTCTTGTCATGGCCGTGAAACGCAAATCGCCGGAAACGGTTTCATGAAAAATGGGGAATCTCTTGCGACCTCTTGTACGGGCCAGCCGGAGACATCAATGCCAACATAAGTCGGGCATTCAGTGTTTCAGTCATATCTCCGGTGAGAAAATGACACTATAAATTAGTGCATGATAACCTGAGGTAAGCCGACAGCATTCCCTTTCTAGCTGCAACAAATGGTTTCTTCACAACGATGGGGTTCGCGTGAATAATTGGTTCTTCATGATTCCCAATTGAACCGGCGTCTCATTTCTCGGCACTCGAAAGCAGGTCTCCAAATTGACTGTCAATGTGAAGAAAAAGGCTGTGGCATCCGCGCTATGGTCTGTGGTCCGGATCGGCGTCGATCAAGTTTTTTCTTTTGTTGTATTTGTGGTTGTTGCTCGTATCCTCGGACCCGTCGAGGTTGGATTGTTTGCCCTCGGCATGATTGTTTCCGAGATGGGCCGCATCTTCGCGACATCAGGTTTTTCCGACGCCGTAACCAAAGCGAGACAGGACGATGAGGAGATCGTCTCGCGGGCAGCCTTCTGGGGCAACATGGGCATGGCCGTGGCTTGCGCGGTTGTTATCACGATGCTTGCCCGACCGATTTCATGGCTTATGGGAACTGATCGCCTCGAGGGCGTTCTCATCGCCCTTGCCTGGACACTTCCCATTTCCGCCGGTGGAGCAATTCACATGGCGCGCCAATTGCGCCGGTTCGGGCATAAGACGCTCGCTATTCGATCCATCATCGCGGGATTGATCGGCAGTGCTGCTGCCGTTTGGGCAGCCCATGAGAACTTCGGTGTCTATGCGCTGGTGATACAGCGGTTCATCACTGAATTCGTGACCATGGTGACGGCGTGGCTTGCCTTTCGCTGGTGGCCATCGGTGAATTTCACACGGGCGCAGCTTATGGAGGTTCTTCCCTTCAGCGTGAGCATGTCCGCTTCGAAACTGATCGGTGTGATTATTTCTCGCGTGCAGGACATGATTATCGGGGTTTTCGTCGGTCCGGCGTCCGTCGGTTTCTATCGCGTCGCTCGCCGGACGATCGACATGCTTTCGATCGGCACCCTGACGCCCATCTCTACGGTTTCGGTCAATCTCTTCGTCGCCATCCGTGAGGACGAGGCAAGGGTCAAGCAGACGTTCGCCCGTCTGTTGAGTGTCGCCGGAGCGGTGTCGTTTCCAGCTTTCTTTGGCCTGGCTGCCGTGGCCAAGGACCTGGTGGCAATCCTCTACGGACAGCGATGGCTTGAAGTCGTGCCGATGATGCAGGCGCTGTCGCTCTTTTGCATACCGAGCCTGTTCGGCCTGCTCTTCCTCTCTGTGCTGACCTCCTTTGGCCAGTCAAAGAAGGCACTTCGCTTTACGACCATACAGTTTTTCGTCACCGTCGCATTTGCTCTCATCGCCGCGCCTTTCGGCGTGTGGCCGATCATATTGTCACTGCTTGCGCGCGGATATGTGATGATACCCTATCAGATCAAGCTGATCGAACCTCATACCAAATGCTCATTGTCTGACGCAGGGCTGGCAATTCTGCGGCCACTCATGGCTGCCTTGATCATGGCAATTGCGTGCTACTGCCTCGCGACATACGGGCTTGCGTCAATTCACAATGTGATTCTGCGCCTCGTTACTGCAATCAGCGCCGGGATGGTCATCTACACGGCAGTGCTATTTCTGACTGACCGCCAATCGATTATTTGGTTGATCCAGCTGTCAAGATCGCGTTCCGAGAAGTTCAGCTAGAATAACGATCCGCAGCCAGCGGAATTACTGACCTATACTTCTGTAAGTGCAAACTGAAAGGAGTGGCGAGCGCCCCATGGGCCGCTCGCCACTCCTTTGGGGTTTATTCCGCGCCTTCGATGATGGTGTCGGCCAATCAATATTGAGCCCGGAATATAGTTGGTGAGATTTTCCCGACTTAAATTTTAAGTTGCTTTTTATCGGTTTACCTTCTTTGGAAAAGCTTGTTTATCTCGCTGTAAAATACAGGTAGTCGATACTCGTCTGCTAGTATGATTTCAATTTACAATTCTGTGGATATTGAGGGATTACAGCCAGAGCCTCTTATCTGGAGGCATTTCCTATGCATTCAATAAGAGTGGGGGCCGATCAATATGTCGGCGGGAGTTATAGTTGATGGAATTTGCTTGTCCTGACGTTCAGGGCGGGCTTTGAGATGGGGGGATCTCGATGAAAATGTTCGCTTTCAGTAAAGTTTCCAATTTCGGGGATCAGCTGAATCATTGGCTTTGGCCGAAGCTTTTGCCCGGAGGTTTCTTCACTGAAAATGATGAAAGGCTGTTTCTCGGGATCGGCTCTGTTCTCTACGACAGCCACCCCGCCAATGCGGAGAAAGTTGTATTCGGAGCAGGTTATGCCGGATATTCGGCGCTTCCGGCCATCGACGAGACATGGAAGCTCTATTTCGTGCGCGGCAAGAATACCGCAGCAGCTCTGAACCTGCCTGAAGATATGGCGGTCGGTGATTCCGGCATCCTCATCAGGGCCGTCACGCTTCCGCAATATGAAAAGCGCTTCCGCGTTTCCTTTATGCCGCATTACGAAAGCGCCATGTTCGGCAGCTGGGAAAAGATCTGCAACAAGCTCGGCATCAACTTCATCGATCCGCGATGGGACGTGGATGTCGTGCTGGAGCACATGCTGTCGTCGGAGCTCCTGGTTTCCGAAGCCATGCATGGCGTCATCATCGCAGATGCCTTGCGGGTGCCGTGGAAGGCCATCTTGCCGCACGACCCGAACCATCGGAACAAATGGCAGGACTGGGCGAGCGTGCTTGACCTCAACATCGATTTCCAGCGCCTTGGGCCATCCAACGCCCTGGAATGGCTGATGAGCTTCTTTTGGGGGAAGCGACGTTTCGTCTACGCCCTGCGAAAGCGCCGGGACAAGTTTTTCAGCTTTGGTTTCGGTTTGCCGCTGGCCACCGCTATCGGTGCACTGAAAACGGCCAGTCGGGCCGCCGGCCAATTGAGTTCCGATACCAGCATTGAACGCGTGACAAGCCGCATGCTCGTCGAGCTTGATCGCCTGAAGACGGATTTCGCTCCCGCAGCCCTGACGGCGAGCGGTGCGTCTTGATGCGCGCCAGCGCTAAAAGAAGCAGGGTAAGAGATGATCGCACAGGCGCAAGCTGCGCGGGCGGGCTAACTGTCTGATCCCAGGTCCGGCGGTGCAAGACCAATTCTGACGCAACCGGATGCAGGTTGCGCCGCCAACCGGGCGCCTCATCGGCGCCCGGTTCTTTACGACTCAGCCCTTGATGAAAGCGAGGAGGTCGGCGTTTATGACGTCGGCGTGAGTGGTACACATGCCGTGCGGGAATTTCTCGTAGACCTTCAGCGTGGCGTTCTGCAGGAGCTTGGACGAGAGCAGGGCGGAATCGGCGATCGGCACGATCTGATCGTCGTCGCCGTGCATGACGAAGGTCGGCACGGTGATGATCTTCAGATCTTCGGTGAAATCGGTTTCCGAAAAGGCCTTGATGCCGTCGTAATGCGCCTTGGCGCCGCCGATCATGCCCTGGCGCCACCAATTGTTGATGATCGGCTCGGAGACTTTCGCGCCCGGCCGGTTGAAGCTGTAGAAGGGGCCCGCCGGAAGATCGCGATAAAATTGCGAGCGGTTGGCGGCGAGCTGGCTGCGCAGGCCGTCGAAGACTTCGATCGGCAGACCGCCCGGATTGGCATCGGATTTCACCATGACCGGCGGCACGGCGCCGATGAGGACGAGCTTGGCGACGCGGCCCTGGGGCTGGCCATGGCGCGCGACATAATGAGTCGCTTCGCCGCCGCCGGTGGAGTGGCCGACATGGATCGCGTTCCTGAGATCGAGATGCTCGACGACGGCGGCGGCATCGGCGGCGTAATGGTCCATATCATGACCGTCGCCGACCTGGGTGGAGCGGCCGTGGCCGCGGCGGTCATGGGCGACGACGCGATAGCCGTTTTGTAGGAAGAACAGCATCTGGGTGTCCCAGTCGTCGGAGCTGAGCGGCCAGCCGTGGTGGAACATGATCGGCTGGGCGCTCTTCGGCCCCCAATCCTTATAGAAGATCTCGACGCCGTCCTTCGTGGTAACTGTGCTCATGGCATGGCTCCCTTGGTTGGTTGGGTTGATACAGGCGGAAGTCTGCGCCGTCGCCGGCGCAATTGGGCAAGGTTACGGGCGCGGGAGGCCGCGCCGCGTGCTGACGTGCTTATCTAGCGCGTCTTTCTATTCGATCGATATGACAGATTTCCATAGGTGAGGGCTGGGATAAGTAAAGCTACGGAGGTCACAGTCTCGGGAGTTTTGGCACGAAGATCCGAGGGAAAGGTCGTATTGTGCATGCTCGACGCCGAGCACCCGCCTCTTCCTTCGAGGCCCCTGAGGGGCACCTCAGGATGAGGCTCTTTTGGCGTTTCACCGCAACAACTGTTCTCACCTTAAGGTCGGCCAACCACGGGGCTGACCGAGATGACATCCATTATATCAATCTGCAATCTGGCGCTCGCTTCCATCGGCAAGGACAGCATCAACGCGCTGAGCGAGCCGACGGTGGAGGCGCGTGCCTGTAACCGTTTATTTGCACCGGCGCGGGATGCGCTGCTGCAAGCCTATCCCTGGCGATTTGCCGGCAGGACACGGTCTCTCGCCGAAATCGAAAATGATCGGCCGGGGGAGTGGGCCTATGCCTACGACCGGCCGGTCGACTGCCTGGCGATCAGGGGCATCCGTTCGACGCTCGACGTGAAGGGCGATGCTTCGGTCGGCGGCGTCTTTTCCGGCGGTGCGTCTACCTCTGCGGCGGGCATGCCTATGACGCCGAGGGCGGCATGATCTATTGCAATGTTTCGCCCGCCTATTTGAATTTCACGGAACGGCTGATCGATCCGACGAAATATCCTCCGCTTTTCGTCGACGCGCTTTCCTGGCATCTCGCGGTGCGGCTCGCCATGCCTCTGACGCGCGATCCGCAGGTTAGGGGCCGCCACAAGCCATTGAAACAGAAGCGTCGTAGCGCGACCTCCGCGTTGACCGGAAGATCGCAGCACAACGCGCAGACCACTTCCATCCTCACTTGAACCCAACTCGTCGCCCAACCATCTAATTCCTATACAACAGCGCCATGGCGGACCGTCGCAATCGCGATTGCTTTGCCGGCGGCGGGGCGGCCGTTCTTGCCGCCTGAGGATCAGATAATGGGTTATATGGACAAAGAGATCGTGCCTCAGAATGATGGGGCGCTGATTGATGCCTATTCGCAATCGATTGCGGCGGCGGTCGATATCGTCGGGCCGGCGGTCAGCCGGATCGAGAGGATCGGTGGCCGGCAGGGGCATGGCTCGGGTTTCGCCGTCTCGCCGGACGGGCTGATCATCACCAACAGCCATGTCGTCGACGACGCCAAGGTGGTTCGCATCACCACGCCCGACGGCTTCGTCACCGAGGGGCGGGTGCTCGGGCGTGACGTCGATACGGATATCGCCCTCATTCGCGCCAATTCCAGCACCGGGGCCTGGGCGAAGCTCGGGGATTCGCAGCGGCTGCGCAGGGGCCACATCGCGATTGCGATCGGCAACCCGCTCGGCTTCGAATGGACCGTCACCGCCGGCATCGTCTCGGCGCTCGGTCGGTCGATGCGGGCGGCGAGTGGCCGGCTGATGGACGACGTCATCCAGACCGATGCGGCGCTCAATCCCGGTAATTCCGGCGGGCCGCTGGTGTCTTCGGGCGGGGAGGTGATCGGCGTGAATACCGCCGTCATCCAGGGCGCGCAGAGCATCGCCTTTGCCGTGGCGTCGAATACCGCCAATTTCGTGGTTTCCGAGATTCTCCGCTACGGCCAGGTCCGGCGCGCCTTCATCGGCATCGCTGGCGACACGATCGTGCTGCCGCGCCGAGTGGCGCTTGCGGCCGGAACGCCGCAGACGACCTCCGTGCGCATCCGGCGCGTCGAGCCGGACGGGCCGGCGGCCAAAGGCGGGCTGCAGGAGGGGGATTATATCCTCGCCATCGACGGCAGCCCGGTCGGCGGCGTCGACGATATCGTCCGGTTGATGGACGGCAGCCGGATCGGCAGGGAAACGGAGATCCTGGTGTTCTCGGTGGCGGCAAAGATCGAGACGAAGACTTTGTTGCCGATGGCGCGGTCGTGATTCTCGGCCCCGTGGTTGCGGACCACTAGACTACTAGTGGCCGCGGGATCACTCCGCGACCCGGGATCACCGGTGGCCGCGGGACCACGAGGTGGCCCGGGGACCGCGAGGCGGCCCGGGGACCACGAGGTGGCCCCGGGGGTCACCGGGCGAAGCACGTTTCTTCGAGATGACTTTCCAAAAAATCTTCTAGGTCGCGATCCGTTTTCACTCTTCGGGTCGTCCTTGGTGTGTCCGAAACAGAAGGAGACATGCCATGTCCGACGAGCCCGTTATTTTGATCAATCTGCTGAAGGTCAAACCCGGCAAGCAGGATGCGCTGATCGCGCTCCTGACTGAGAATACCGACACGGTGATCCGCACGCTTTCCGGCTGGAAGACGACCCGGCTGATCGCTTCGAAGGACGGCGCCGGCGTCGTTATCTATTCGGAGTGGGAGACCTCAGCGGACGTCGAGGCGATGCGCAGCGATCCGCGCATGAAAGCCTATTTCCCCGGCATCATGGAGCTGGCGAGCCTGGATTCGATCATGGGTTCGGCGGCGCTGAGCAGGAGCCGGTGAGACTAACGTGAAAGCCGTCATCACCGGATTGGCAAAAGGAAAACCGCAATGGCTGGAATGGTCGTCATCTACAAGAAGCCCGCTGACGTGAAAGCGTTCGAAAAGCACTATTTCGAGACGCATATCCCTCTGGCGAAGAAGATTCCGGGTCTCAGGAAATATGAGATCAGCCACGGACCCGTCACGGTCATCGCCGGACCGTCCGATGTTCATTTGGTCGGCACGCTGCATTTTGACGATCTCGACGCGCTCAAAAAGGCGTTCGCAAGCCCGGAGGGCCGGGCGGCTGCGGCCGATCGCCAGCTTTATGCTCCTGATGACTCGGGCGTCCAAATGTTCCTTTTCGACAGCCGGGAAGTTTGACCTGTAGAGGTCACCAAACCATCAAATCAAGCAGGAGAGGATCGGCGATGTCGATACCCAAAGCAGCTTTCGTCCTGGTCCACGGCGGTTGGCACAACCGTTCGTCGTGGGATCGGATTACGCCGATCCTCGAGGCCCAGGGCTTCGCGGCGCTGACGCTCGACCTTCCCGGTGCGGGAGGCAATGCGATAGCCCCGATATCGCTCGGCCATCGCCCGTTCGACCCGGCTGCGTTTGCCACCGAGCCGTCGCCCGTCGCGGGCGTTACGCAGGAGGAGCGGACGCAGGCGGTCGTCGCGTTGGTAAAGGAAGCTGCGTCACTCAGCGGCGGCCGGGTCATCCTGGTCGGGCATTCGGCTGGCGGGATGACGATTTCAGCGGTTACCGAGCAGGTTCCGGACTTGCTGCTCGCGGTCGTTTATCTCGCCGGCTTCATGGTGCCGAAGGGAATGCCGCTGCTGGCGATGCTCCAGCATGAAAGCATGTCTTCTGCGCTGTCGCCCGGGCTGTTCGTCGGCGACCCCACCGCCATCGGCGCGACGAGGATCCATGCAGGATCGACCGACGAGGCCTATCGATCGCTGCTCAAAGCTTCGTTTTATGGCGATGTGTCGGAGTCCGAATTCGCGCATGCGGCGGCGCAGCTTCATTGCGATGAATCGAACGCCGGCGCCTTGGCCCCATCGGAAATCACGCCGGAACGATTTGGCACGGTGCCGCGCCACTATATCCGCACCACACAGGATTGTGCGATCCCGTTGACCGGTCAGGATCACATGATAGCAATGGTGGACGAGGCCATCGGCGGCAAGACGACGACCCACATATTGGAAAGCAGCCACTCGCCATTCCTGTCGCGACCGGCCGGTCTGTCGAGGATTTTGATCGACATTTATGCGCAATCCCTGGCGGAGCAGAGCGCGGAAGCTCAGTAGGTCCTGACAACATGAACATGGACGAATTCGAGGAACGCCTGAAAGCGCTGCGGCCACGCCTTCATCGCTACTGCGCGCGCATGACGGGATCGGCCGTTCATGGCGAGGATGTCTTGCAGGATAGCCTCGTCAAGGCGCTTCAAGCGCGGGCAGAGGGCGCCGCGGTGGATAATCTCGAAGGCTGGCTGTTTCGCATCGCCCATAATACCAGCCTCGATTTCCTGCGCCGCAGGTCCCGTAACACGGTCGTTCCGCTGACCGAGGACATCGAAGCTGCGCCGATCGCCGAGGCTGATATCGTCGCGATCAGCTTTCAGACGTTTCTGCGGCTGCCTGAACTTCAGCGCTGCGCTGTCCTTCTCAAGGATGTTCTCGGTCATTCGGTCGATGAGATTACCGGCATTGCCGAATGCTCTCCGGCCGCCGCCAAATCGGCGCTTCAGCGCGGGCGGGCTCAGCTGCGGCTGCTTGCGCAGGCGCCCGAAGATATCAGGCTGCCGCTGATATCAGACAAGGACCGGCGGAAGATGGCCGCCTATGTCGATCTGTTTCGGAGCGGCGATTTCGACGCGATCCGCGCCATGCTCGCCGATGACGTGAAGCTCGATCTGGTGAACCGGCTCCACTGGCAAGGGCGCGACAAGATCAACCCCTATTTCACGCGCTATGCGGAAGAGACGAAATGGCGCTTTGCCCTCGGCGCGGTTGAAGGACAGCCCGCCATGCTGGTCTTCGACAGCACCGGCGCGATGGAAAGCCCTGCGCACTTTGTCCTGATCGACTGGTCAGAAGGCCGGATCATCGAGATCCGGGATTTCCTGTTCGCTCCCTATGTGCTCGAAGCGATAGACTGGGTGCGGCTCGGCTGAAAGTTTCTCATCACATTGCGTTCAATCCACAGTCCGCTTCCATGTTCAAAGGACGCGCTTTATGGAATGACGGCGAGCACCGGGGTTGCGGTGTCGAGGAGGGTTTCCTCGGTGGCGCCCGATGCCGTCTGGATGCGGGCCTCGCCGGTCTTTCTGGCGCGTTCGACCTTGGCCATGATCTGCTCGCCGCCCCGGGTGCGGCAGATGGAGAGGACGCCGATTGCCGCCGTTTCGACTTCGTCGGTGTGGCTGAAGAGGATCACGGCATCGTCCCAGATCGACAATGGCCCGAAGGCTGCGCGCACCTGGGCGGCGATGACCTGGCCTTCGACGAAGTCCCGGACGGCGGCCTTGGCACGATCGATGACGGCCTGGGGCAGCGGGCGCGGCTCCTTCAGCCGCTCGACCGAGCCTTCCTCGTTGATAACAGCCGCGAGCAGAATACGGGTGGGTGTGCCATCAGGCTCGACCGAGACACCGGCATGATTGAGCACGTCCGAGAGCGAAACGCCCAGGAACAGCGCAATCTGGTTTGCTTCTTCCATCTTCATTCTCCGCGTGCCAGACAGCATGCGCGACGCGGCGGAAGGATCTATGCTGAGATGCCGCGCAAGGCCCCTGACAGATTTCTGCCGTTCGTCCAGCTTCTGGAAAAACCACTTCTTGTCGATTTCGGTCATCCCGATTCCTTCAAGCATCGTTGAATGGAACCGAGTTGTTGCATATTTCGCAACAAGCGGCAAGCGCATGCGACATTTCCGCATTGCGTTGCGTAAATTGCATGGCTGCGACTGAATCCAGCGGCGCCAAGCGCCATACCGGCTGGTGAGAACTCCCGTTGTTCCTCTTTCCTTCTGCAACCTAGATAATTGACATCGACTGCTGGAGTCAATACGAAAAGGAAAATATTCCTTCTTTCTGTCGAGGCGAGGCGGGCAACCCCGATGGTTTCGGAATAAAATCCCATTTCAGGTGAAGTCGCTCTTGACGATGTTGTTATCGCATTATATGTTGCAATTATCGCATCAATTCGGAGCGGACATGCAAAAACTCGGTAAGGACCGCAAGACCCCGTGGCGCAAGGTTCACGAGAAAATCGGCCTTTCTCCGGCGGAGCTGGCGCGGACAATCGGGCGTCATCGCTCGAAGATCAGCCGCGCGCTCGGCGATGGTGAGGGGCTGATCGGCGGCCGCGACCAGCTGTTGCTAATGAAGGTGGCGCGCGAGCGCGGCATCGCGCTTTCGGCCGATGAAATGATGCCGGAGCGGCGATGAGCGGGCGGCAGCCCTGGAGCATTCTCCGCCAGGCGGAGCTGCTCGATGGACTCGTCGGCCATTGCCTGATGC
Source organism: Rhizobium pisi (assembly GCF_003938655.1). Classification (GTDB taxonomy): domain Bacteria; phylum Pseudomonadota; class Alphaproteobacteria; order Rhizobiales; family Rhizobiaceae; genus Rhizobium; species Rhizobium pisi. The sequence goes on along the minus strand of NZ_RJJT01000022.1, from coordinate 44,471 downwards.
GCGGCGGGGCGCCGGCCGACGAGGCTCTGATAACGATCTCGCGCGCCGAAGCAAGCGAGCTCCAGGTGCTGGCGCGCCTGATGTGGCGCATGGCGCCCTATGAGGACGAGATCCGGCGGCTGGTCGCCGGCGCATGATCCAAGTCGCCAGGCGGCGACAAACGCTTTGAACAGAAAATAGGCCGGCCGAACGGGACGGCCGGACGGACTGAAAGAGATGGAGAATCCGATGACAGCAGTGGACAGGAAAGTCAGATTGTCGCCGGCGGCGCCCAAGCGGCCGGTTTCCGCGGAGGGAGTTGAACATGCGCGGAAAGAGCGTGTCTTGGAAAAGGCAGGGGCGGGTGCTGCGGAAATGGAGCCGATCAACTGCCCTTGCTGCAAGCAGCCGGTGGCAGCGCCCACGCTCGAGATCGTCGTCGATCGTTATGATGTGACGCCGCTTCAGGCGCGCATTCTCGGCGCGGTGTGGCGCGGAAAGGGAATGCCTGTGCAGACCGAGCGGATCTTCGACGCGATGTATGTCGACGATCCCGATGGCGGGCCGTCGCCGACGCGCATGTATGCCGCCTTCAAGGTGGCGCTCTGCCATCTGCGCACCCGGCTTGATGGTTCCGGCATCGGCATCGAGAATGTCGGCTACCGCCAGGGATACCGCCTGGTGATGGCAGGCGAGATCACGCCGGCTCGCCGCGCCTGAACGGCCGGACATGCCGAATTGAATTTCCGCCGCCCGAGCTTCTATCGCAGCTAAAGCGCGTTGTATCGAATTGATTGACGCAATGCGCCTTGGCTCTTGCTTGCCATGCATGTCGTTATCCCAAGCCGCCGCGCGCTTTTGGGCGACATGCATCCGCCAAAACGTTGTGACGATCACAACGATCAAAACCAGGGGACGGATATGACCGACGTCGAGCGCGTGCGCCGTGAGATTTGCCTGTCCGATGTGGCGGCCGGTCATGGGCTTGCATTGAAGCGGGCCGGGCGAAGGGCCGGATCAAGCCCGGCGTCACGCGCAACTGGGCGCTGTTCCTCGAACATCACCCCGATCTCGCGGGCATCTTCGCCTTCGACGCTTTCAAGATGCGCGTCGTACTGATGCGCCGGCCGCCCTGGGACCCCGCCAGGGGCAACTGGCGCGAACGTGCGCTGCAGGATCGCGATTACAGCGAAGCCGTCATGTGGCTGGAGGGAAACGACATGACGCCGAAGGTCGCCACCATCGCCCCGGTCATCCAGACGGTTGCCGAACATGCGCGTTTTGACCGGCTGACCGACTATCTCGAGGGCCTCGCCTGGGATCGCAGGCCGCGGCTTCACAACTGGCTGACCTACTACATGGGCATCGAGGATACGCCCTATGCCCGCACGGTCGGCATGCGATGGCTGATCTCGAGCGTGGCGCGCGGGCTGCAGCCGGGCTGCAAGGTCGATACGATGCCGATCCTCGAAGGTCCGCAGGGAGCGCGGAAATCCACGGCCGTGCGCATGCTCTGCGGCGACGATTTCTTCACCGACGAATTGTCCGACATCGGCTCGAAGGACGCGATGATGGAGATGCAGGGGATCTGGGGGCTGGAGGTTGCGGAGATGCACCGCTTCAACGCTTCGGAGACCAGCGCGGTCAAAAAGTTCCTGCGCAGGCAGACCGACCGTTTCCGCCCGCCCTACGGCCGATCGGTGATCGAGGCGCCGCGCCGCGTCTGCCTCTGCGGCACGATCAATCCCGACGGCAACCCTTATCTCAAGGATACCACAGGCGGCCGCAGCTTCTGGCCGCTGACGGTCGGGCGCATCGATATCGAGGCGATCGGCGCCGACCGCGACCAGCTATGGGCCGAAGCCGTCGCTCTCTACAAGGCAAAGACGCCCTGGTGGGTGCAGGAAGACGAGCAGCAGGCAGTTGTCGCCGAGCAGGAGAAGCGCACTGATGTCGACGTCTGGGTTGAGGTGATCGTTCCAACGCTGAAAGGCCGGAGATCGGTCGCCCAGCTCGATATCCTCAAGAGCCTCGGAATATCGGCCAAGGACGCCGACTGGCGCCACGCCGGCCGCATCGGCCGCATCATGAAGAAACTCGGCTGGACCGCGAGCCGCGACCGAAGAGGCGGCGAGGATAAGGTGGTGTTTCTCAATCCGATCTTTGAGGAGGGTGGCGTGGACGAGGAGGGGTTTTGAGAGACTGGGATAAGGCCCACCGCCCGCCCTCGTGGTTCGAGACGGCCCTTTGGGCCTCCTCACCATGAGGGCTAACTTTGGCGCCCGACGCTTTCGCGCCACGTGATCTTGTCACGTGCCACTCAAAGTTCTTGCTCTGCCACTGGCGCCGGCATCCATTCCGCCCTCATCCTGAGGTGCGGAAGCCGGAGGCTGGAGCCTCGAAGGACGGGGGCGGCCACCGACATCCATCAAATCGGCGGACACCCAACACGGCAAAGCCGCGATGGTTGCCCATCGCGGCTTTGCCCATCCCGCTTTCCCTGATTGCGCTGGATTGAAGACCGACCCCTTGCGGTCCAGCGCCGCTCTTGGCGGACGATCATGGGCATTTTCGACCAATCTTGCGGGGGCGATGGGCAGGAGATCCGCCAGGGGTGTTCGGTCCCGGCAACTCTTCATCGGCAATGGTTGGCGTGGTTTCATCCGAAGGGAAAATTGTCATGGCCAAGGGAAACATGTCAGCCTGCCTGCCGATCACGCTGGCTTATGAGGGCGGCTTTACGTCGGACAGGCGCGATCCGGGGAATTGGACCGGCGGCGCCGTCGGCAAGGGAAGGCTGAAAGGTACGAAATACGGCATCGCCGCCGCGAGCTATCCCAATCTCGATATTGCGCGCCTGACGATCGCCGAGGTGACGCCGATCTATGAGCGGAATTACTGGCGGCCGCTCGGCGCCGAGGCGCTTCCATCGGGTCTTGACCTGGTGACATTCGATTTCGGCGTCAATTCCGGCACAGTGCGGGCGGCCAAGGCGCTGCAGGCGGTCGTCGGCGCGACGATCGACGGCGTGATCGGCAGCGATACGCTGAAGAAGGCGGCGGCGAGCGATGTCAAACAGGCGATCCAGTCCCTCTGCGCTCGCCGTCTCGGGTTTCTCCAGGGGCTGAAGACCTGGGCGACCTTCCGCGGCGGTTGGTCGAAACGCGTCGCCGATGTCGAGGCACGGGGCGTCGCCATGTGGCTTGCGGCATCCGCGCATGCCGATCCGAAGGGCGCGCTTTCAGAGGAAGCGGCGAAGGCCGACGCGATCTCCAGGAAGCAGCGGCGTAGCGCCGGTGGAACGACAGCACTTGCAACCGGCGGCGCCGGCTCGAATGCGGCGGTTGGCGGCGAAATCAACTGGCTACTGATTGCGGGGGGTGTTGCGGTCGTCGTGGTCGTCGCGCGACTGCTGGTGTTGAAGGCGCGACAGAACAGGGAGCGTGCTGCGGCTTATGAGGCTCTGGCGAAGGTGTCGTGAGCGGCGTCTAGGGATCTCTCGCGGCTGATCCAATCCTCGGCGATATAAGAGGGAACACCGCGCCGCCACTTGTCTCTTCTCCCCAGCGGGGACTGTTGCGTAACCGACATTGAAGTTTGCGGAAGAGCCTTGCGGGCAAGTGTAATTGCCCCACTTCGGTGTGAAGCGGGGTGATGGTGGCGGAATTTGGTGATTTGGCAGGCGAGCGGACGCAGTGCGCCCGTTGGCTCAGCTGGTCAGCGTCACCCAGCGGCGCATGTTGAAGGCGATGGCGGCGATCAGCACCTGGGCCTCGGCCTTGGCCAGTCCGCGATAGCGAATGAGCGACAGGCCCATGCGCCGCTTCCATGTCGCAAAGGTCGTCTCGACGGCGGCCCGCCGCTTTGCGATCAGAGCGTTCAGGCGCTGCAGCCGAGGCGGCAATGTCTTATGATGCGGGTTCGGCCGGCGCATCAGCCGGGCCTTGATGCCTCTGGCCCTCAAGGCTTTGGCCCGGGCATGGGTGTGATAGGCGCTGTCGGCCAAAACCGCCCGTTCATCGCCGCAGATCAGAGCCTCGGCGCACACCGTGTCGTTGACATTGGCCGGCGTCGTCTTCACCCGGCGGATCAGGCCGGAGCCTTGGTCGACGCCGACATGGGCCTTGTAGCCATAAGACGAGCCCGCTCGGCCCTTGCGGCGGGTAAAACGAGCATCGGGATCACTCAGCTTGAGCGGCGAGGCCGCCTCTCCATCTGCCGGCTGTTCGTCCACCTGCTGTCCGGGCAACCGCTCGCGTGGCGGGCGCGCAGCCCCGGTCTCGATGATCGTCGCATCCAGCATCGTGCCGCGCCGCAGGATCAGCCCGGCCGAGTCCAACTGCCGGTCGAGTTCGGCAAACAGCTTCTCCAACAACTCTGCCTCGCTCAGCAGATTGCGGAACCGGCATAGCGTCGTGTGGTCGGGGACCACTGCCTCCAGGCTCAAGCCTGCAAACCGGCGGAAGGACAGCCGGTCATATAACGCCTCTTCCAATTCCGCATCCGAAAGACCGTATAGCGACTGCAGCAGCAGCGCCTTGAACATCAAAAGCGGCGGATAGGCTGGACGACCCGCCGACGTCTCGGCTCGCAGTCCCCGCAACAGCTTCTCGAACCGATACCACTTCACCAAAGCAGACAGCCGATCGAGGCGCTGATTGCCGCCTGCCTGCGGCAGCAACGCATCCACAAAGCTGAATTGATCCGTCTGCTTAACCGCCATCCAAATCATCCCCGTTCAAAACAAGGGAATCATATTCTCGATATTTTGCAACAGTCCCCAGCGGGGAGAAGGTGCCGGCAGGCGGATGAGGGGGTTTCACGGCACGTCGGTCAATATTGCTCTTCGCTTGCGCTCAGTGCATTCGCTCCTGACGTCGCTCACCCCCTCATCTGCCCTAACGGGCATCGACCGGGGCGAGCCACGGGTCTCGCCCGTCCTGCGGACCCCCGCTCGGGCGAAGAGGGAGTGTGCCGCTGCCTCATCCCCAGCTATCTAGGAACTCCAGTGGGATGAAAAGTAGCAGTATGCCGGCCACTCACCCCTAGGAAAACATCACCCAACGTCAGGCACTTACCGCCTCTTGTTCCACCCCCGAAAAATCCACCGCCGCAAATGCTGCCGCGATCACCTCTGGCCCGGCGCCGCTTTTGGCTGCATCGGTGGAGAGAATCTGGCGATAGCGCCTCGCGCCGGGGAGGCCGGTGAAGAGGCCGACCATGTGGCGGGCGACGTGCTGCAGGCGGCCGCCGCTGGCGATATGGCGTTCGGCATAGGCCATCATCCGGTCGCAGAGCGCCTGCCAGTCCGGCTCGGCCGCCGGAGCGCCGAAGAAGCGTTGGTCGACGTCCGCGAGGATCGCCGCATTTTGATAGGCTGCCCGGCCGAGCATGACACCATCGACATGGGCGAGATGGGCGGCGGCCTCATCGAGCGTGCGGATGCCGCCGTTGATGCCGATGAAGACATCGGGCCAGCGCTCTTTCATCCGGTAGACGATGTCGTAGTCGAGCGGCGGTATCTCGCGGTTTTCCTTCGGGCTCAGGCCCTTCAGCCAGGCCTTGCGTGCATGGATCCAGATCGCGTCGGCGCCGGCATCGAGAACGCGGGTGATGAGCGCCGGCAGCGCCTCTTCCGGCTCCTGCTCGTCGACGCCGATCCGGCATTTCACCGTCACTGGTCCGGTCGCGACCGTCTTCATCGCCGCGACGCATGCGGCCACCGTCTCCGGCGTCAGCATCAGGCAGGCGCCGAAGGTGCCGGATTGCACGCGGTCGGAGGGGCAGCCGACATTGAGGTTGATCTCGTCATAACCGTAAGGCTCGGCGAGCTTCACCGCCTCGGCAAGCTTTGCCGGGTCCGATCCGCCGAGCTGCAGCGCCAGCGGATGTTCCGCCGCGTCATGGCCGAGCAGCCGATCGCGCGGGCCGTGGATGATCGCATCCGCCACCACCATCTCGGTATAGAGCAGCGCCTCCCGGCTGATCTGGCGGTGGAAATAGCGGCAATGCCGATCCGTCCAGTCGATCATCGGGGCGACCGCGAATATCGGCCTCTTCTCAGTCATCGACGTTTCCGTTGTTCCTTGCTTTCATGGCGTTCCAATGCGGGCGCTGCACCGCTGCGCCAGCGGAATTATCCATCAAACGCGCATATAACACTTGGCTGTGCGATCGACAAACGGCCGCGCCACAAACAGAAACGGCGCCCCTTGCGGAGCGCCGTCCATGCCGCCGAAGCGGAAGTCGGACTTACGAAGCCGAGATGTTGACAGCCTTCGGGCCCTTGCCCATGCGATCCGGCTCGGTGTCGAAGGTGACCTGCTGGCCTTCGCGCAGCGACTGGATGCCAGAAGCCTGCAGCGCGGAGATGTGGACGAAAACGTCCTTTGCGCCGCCGTCCGGCGTGATGAAACCAAAACCCTTGTCCTGGTTGAAGAATTTTACGGTGCCCTTGGTGGCCATTGGGATAGTCCTTTTCCCTTAGTCTGTGTAGTATCCGCGCCCCCGAGAGGAAGCGGACGGCTTTAGCTTTCGCCCCGGTCGTCTGGGACGAAGGGTCAGTCGGAGAAGTCACGTACGGGGAAAGAACGTCTACGTAGGCGGGTATTCCCGCGCGCCCTCCGTCACGGAAGGGATTACCACATCGGTCCAGTCACCGGCATGCAAATGCCCGAGTACTTGGATTGGTGCCAGCATTTCGGGCAAAAAGCAAGCCACTTTATTGCGGCATGGCCGCAATTATGACGGGAAATGCCGAAGATTCAGGTACTTGACGAAAAGTTAGCAGACAGTTGCATGGCTGTGCCATATCGGGATCCTGTGCCGGAACGAGACGACGCGGGCGATTTCGATAGCCGGCCTGGATTCTCCCAGAAGTAGTCCTGGTGGCGGTGCAACGCCGCCGACAACCCTTGGAGGCCGCCTTCGTCATGCCTCTGGCGCGGTGGCCTGCTTGCGCACCTTTCGGCGCAGGAACCAGACCACGAACGGTGAGAGCAGGAACGCTTCCGTGAAATTGATCGCCGACGATGCCACGAGTTCGTTGGGCGCAACGGCCACAGGGCCTGCGAAATAGAGGGCAAAGAACGCCATGACAGTGGCGGCTAAGGCGGTAACGACGGTGCAAAGCCAGGCGAGCAGGGAATAGAGGAAGCCGCTCGGCAACCGCGTGCAGATGAGCTGCGAAACGACGATCGAAAGGCCGAATATAAATATAATCATGAGCATGACTTATCCCTTCGGCGTTCAAGCCGACAACCCGCACCGTGCATTTCCGCCTTTCCATGAGCCGGAGGGCCGCCTCAAAGAATCGGTTCCGCTCTTGCAGCACGGCAACCGCAGGACGCGGCCGTCAGCAGGAGTGTTGTTCAATGTCGGTGAAATCCCGGCAGGGCTTTAGACAGTTTTAACCTTGCGGATATCCGAGCGGATGGTGGGAATTCCGCGGTTGGGGCGCAGCACCTGTTCATGCCGAGGCGCAGAATCCACAGGCTGGAGTCGAAGCACTGGCACTCACTCGAAGCGGAGAGCGCCGGCGCCTCTTGCCGTCGGCCTGTCTCTCAAACCACTCCGGACGCATGTCTGCGTCCGGGGGAATCGACGCCTGTCGCGCAAAACCACTGCATGGTTTTGCGCGGGATGGCCTAGATCAAAGCCTCATGCGACAAGCTCGAGAACGACGGTTCGAAGACGTCCTTCACGGCGAGCGTGAAATCGTGGCTGGTGGCGTTTCCGGCCGCGTCATAGGCTTCGGCGGTGAATGTCAGGCTATGGGTGCTTTCGTAGTCGATTGCAGCCTTCGTCTGGATCTTGTTGCCGACGAGCTTGAAGATGCCGTCCGCATCATCCGTCAGCCGCCACTTCACGACGCCGCCTTCCGGATCGACGGCCGAGAGAAGACCGACTGCGGTGCCGATGGCGACATTCTCGGAGATCGACGCGCGGGAGAAAGCGAGGTTGATCGGCGCCTTGTTGACCGGGGCTTCGTTGACGTCGAGCACGTTGATCGTGAAGTCCTTTTCGACGGTGACCTTGCCGTCGGAAACGGCGACCTTGATCGTGTGCGACTTGTCGGTCTCGTAATCCAAAGCCTTCGAGGTGACGATGCGGTTGCCGTTGAGCCGGAAGTGATCGCCGGCGCCATCGAGCAGCGTGTAGGTGAGGGCGTCGCCATCGGCATCCTTGGCGCTCAGCAGGCCGACCGTGGTCCAGAGCGGTGTGCTCTCCAACAGGGAGGTTTTCGAAAGCTGGATATTGGTGGGCGCGCTGTTGCTGACGTTGGGCGTGAAGGTTCCCTTGGCAAAGTCATAGATACCATCGGCGAAACGGGCGATTTCTATGTCACGCAGCGTATCCGTGCCCTCCTTGGCGCTCGTCAGGATGCGATCGCCATTGCTGGTCGCGAAGGAGTAGTTGGCGAAGTTTCCGGAGAAAACGGCCGTGTCGACGCCGGCGCCGCCAAGGAGCACGTCGTTGCCGGCGCCACCTTCGAACGTGTCGTTGCCGCCGGTGCCAAAGAAATAGTCGTTGCCGGCGCCGGTCTTGACGTCGATGCCGAAGGCGGTGCCGAAAATGTCGACGTGGCGGTTTGCCAGCTCGTCGGAGAGGTCGGCATGGGCGCTATCCGTCAATGTCAGCGCGAGGACATCGTTCTCATAGCCTGGCTTGTCGTATTTGACGATCTTGTCGAAGCTTTCGAACTGGGCGGCCGAAGCGAGAACCTCGGCTCCCGCCGTTTCAAGAATTTCGACGTTCTTGATCGTCAGGCCGGCAAGCCCGATGAATTCATTGCCAGGACCCAAGGTCGGCTCGATGACCCGCAGCGTATCCGTGCCGGCGCCGCCGTCGATCACTCCGGAAATCGCGGAAGAATGCGTCTGCAGGTTGATGGCATCATTGCCATCGCCGGCGTCAATATCGAAGGTCTCGGGGGCGGTGGAAACATTATCGCCGTCGGTGATCTTGTCGTCGCCCGCTCCACCCTTGATGACGTCGTTTCCGGTGCCGCCGAAGATCTGGTCGTTTCCTGCGCCGCCGGTCAACTTGTCATTGCCGGCATAGCCGTTGATCACGTCGTTGCCTGCGCCACCATCGAAAATATCGTTGCCGGCGGTTCCCTCCAAGTGGTCGTTGCCGCCGCCCGTCGTCACGTCGATACCGGAGGCGCTGCCGGTGATGTAGGCCCCACGGCTTGCCAGTTCGTCGGAAAGATCGACATGGGCGCTGTCCGTCAACATCAGACCGAGGCCAGAGTTCTGGTCGCTGGGGCTGTTCGAGAAGACGATCTTGTCGAAGCTTTCGAACTGCGCGGACGAACCGGCAACCATCGATCCCGCCGTTTCAAGGATTTCGATATTCTTGATCGTCAGGCCCTGCAGCCAGGGGGCTCGCAGAATATCAATTCCAGAACCGCCATCGATTGTTCCGGAAAGCACATGAGTGTCGGTCTGCACGGTTATGGTATCTGCGCCGTCGCCAGCATTTATGTCGAAGGTCTCAGGGGAAGATCCGAAGAGCTTACCATCGGTGATCGTGTCGTTGCCCGTGCCGCTCCTGATGATGTCATTTCCATCATTGCCATAGATGATGTCGTCGCCGGCGCCGGTGTCGATGATGTCGTTGCCGGCGGTCCCGGCGAAGTAGTCTCGCGTGCTTCCAGTCGTGACGTCGATACCGGAAGTGTTAAGAGCGCCATAGATGAAGACCCGATCGGCTATCAGCTCTTCGGAGAGGTCGACATGGCCGCTGTCCGCCAAATGCAGGTAGAGGCCAAGTTGGGAGGTGGTGGTGATCTTGTCGAAGCTTTCGAGTTGCGCGGACGATCCCGTAACACCGTTTGACCCTGTTTCGAGAATCTCGAAATTCTTGATCGTCAGGCCCGTCATATCTTCGGTCTGCAGCGTGTCGGTGCCGGCGCCGCCGTCGACTGTTCCGGATATCTGGACGAAGGGCCCCTTTTCCAAAATCACGGTATCGTTGCCAATGCCGGCATCAATATTGAAGACTTCAGCGACGTTAGAAAAGTAATCGCCATCGGCAATCGTATCGTTACCCGCGCCGCCCTTGATGACGTCATTACCGCCGCCGCCCAAGATCAGGTCATTACCGTCGCCGCCGTTTAGTGTGTCATTACCAGCGCCGCCGTTGATGGTGTCGTTACCCGCACCTGTCGTGATCGCATTGGCGCTGCTCGAGCCCGTCACGTTTGCGGAAACCGATCCAAGTTCATCGGCAAGGTCCGCCACGCCGGAGCCGGAGACAACCAGAGTGACAGGCGAGGAAGGGTTGGCGGCTGAGTCCCGGATAACGTCGTAAGCTTCGAACTCGGCACCGGTCTTGGTGACTGTGGCGCCGTTCGTGTCGAGAATATTCAAGGCCATATGGAAACTTTCAAAAAGGTGCGCTTTGCCGACGCATCTCTGCGTCGGCGGCAATCACGTCGCGATCAGATCAGCGCTTCATGCGACAGCGCGGAGAAGGACGGTTCGAAGACGTCCTTCACGGCGAGCGTGAAATCGTGGCTTGTGGCGTTTCCGGCCGCGTCATAGGCTTCGGCAGTGAAGGTCAGGCTGTGGGTGCTTTCGTAATCGATCGCTGCCGTCGTCTGGATCTTGTTGCCGACGAGCTTGAAGACGCCGTCGGCATCATCCGTCAGCCGCCACTTCACGACGCCGCCTTCCGGATCGATCGCCGAGAGAAGGCCGACCGCAGTGCCGATCGCGACATTCTCGGAGATCGACGTACGGGAGAAGGCGAGGTTGATCGGCGCCTTGTTGACGGGCGCTTCGTTGACGTCGATGACGTTGATCGTGATGTCCTTTTCGACCGTGACCTTGCCGTCGGAGACGGCGACCTTGATCGTGTGCGACTTGTCGGTCTCGTAGTCGAGAGCCTTCGAGGTGACAATGCGGTTGCCCTTCAGCCGGAAGTGGTCGCCGGCCCCGTCGAGCAGTGTGTAGGTAAGGGCGTCGCCATCGGCATCCTTGGCGCTGAGCAGGCCGACCGTCGTCCAGAGCGGGGTGTTCTCGGAGAGGGCGGTTTTCGACAGCTGGATATCGGTCGGCGCGCTGTTGCTGCTATCGGGCTTGAAAGTTCCCTTGGCGAAGTCATAGACGCCATCGGCAAAGCGCGCGAATTCGACGTCTGTCAGCGTGTCCGTTCCTTCCCCAGCGCTCGTCAGGATATGATCGCCGTTGTTCAATGCGAAGGAATAATTGGCGAAATTGCCGGAGAAGATTGCGGTGTCGATGCCGGCGCCACCATTGATGGTGTCGTTTCCGGCGCCGCCGATCAATTTGTCATTGCCGGCCTTGCCATTGATGATGTCGTTGCCGCCGCTGCCGTCGAAAATGTCGTTGCCGTCGGTGCCGGTAAATTCGTCGTCGCCGTTGCCGGTCTTGACGTCAATGCCGGAGACATAGCCGGTGACGAAAGCCCCGCGATCTCCCAACTCATCGGAAAGATCGAGGTGGGCGCTGTCCGTCAATGCCAATGAGGGGTGAGAACCGCTTGCGAACGGATCGGTCGAGTAAACGATCTTATCAAAGCTTTCGAATTGCGCGCTTGAACCGGCAACCGACCATCCTGCCGTTTCAAGGATTTCAATGTTCTTGATCGTCAGGCCCTGGAGCGAGAAGGCTTCGAGACTATCAATCCCGGCACCGCCATCGATCGTTCCGGAAACCAGTGGAATGAATCCCTCCAAGGTGATGGCATCGTTGCCATCGCCCGCATCGATGTCGAAGACCTCAGGGATATGGCCGAAGCCGCCACCATCGGAGATCGTATCGTTGCCCGCGCCGCCTCTGATGACGTCATTTCCGATGCTGCCCACGATCTGGTCATTGCCGTCGCCGCCGTTCAGAATATCATTGCCGTCTCTGCCCGCGAGCAGGTCATTGCCATCACCGCCATTCAGCGTGTCATTGCCATCACCGCCACGAAGCTGATCGTTTCCGGCGCCGCCGTTCAGCGTGTCATTTCCGCCACCGCCATCGATGTGGTCGTTGCCTGCGCCCGTCGTGATCACATCGTCGCCGCTTGAGCCCGTCACATTTCCTGAGCCTGAGCCCAGTTCGTCAGCAAGGTTCACCGTGCCCGAATCCGAGATGACCAGTTTGACAGGGACGAGAGGATTGATTTCGGAGTCGCGGATGACGTCGTAGGCTTCGAACTCGGCACCAGTCTTGGTAATCGTAGCGCCGTGCGTATCCAGGATATTCAGCGGAGTACCCGGCCCAGGACCGTTGACGGTGAAAGTCTCGGTGGCGAAATTGTAGAGGCCATCGGCAAAGCGCGCGAATTCGACGTTTGTCAGCTTATCCAGGCCCTCAAGCGCGCTCGTCACGACACGGCTGCCATTGTCGATCGCCAGGGAATAGTTGGCAAAGTTACCTGAGAAGACCGCGGTGTCGATGCCGTCGCCGCCATCGATCGTGTCGTTGCCGGCGCCGCCGGTCAGTTTGTCATTGCCGCCATTGCCATTGATGATGTCGTTGCCGCCATTGCCGTCGAAAATGTCGTTGACGTCGCTGCCCGCAAACTCATCGTTGCCGCTGCCGGCCTTGGCGTCAACGCCGTCATAGCCGGTGATGAAGGCGCCGTTGGCTCCCAGTTCGTCGGAAAGATCGAGGTGGGCGCTGTCCGTCACCGCCAATGAGGGACGAAAATCAAAAAACGGATCGTTCGCGCCAATGATCTTATCAAAGCTTTCGAACTGCGCGCTCGAACCGTTAACCTGCGAGAACCCCGTTTCAAGGATTTCGACATTCGTGATCGTCAGGCCCTGGAGCGATTGGGCTTGCAGCGTATCGATCCCGGTGCCGCCATCGATTGTTCCTGAAATCAGTGAAGCGAATCTCTCGATGGTTATGACATCGTTGCCTGCGCCGGCATCAATGTTGATGAGTTCCGGCTGGAAGCCGTCAGGTCCCGGCAGAAAGATGGTAAAACCACCATCGGTGATCCTGTCGTTACCGTCGCCGCCGATCAGTTTGTCGTTGCCGCTGCCGCCAGTGATCGTGTCGTTGCCTGCGCCGCCGTTCAGCGTGTCCGCGCCGTCACCGCCCAACAGCGTGTCGTTGCCTGCGCCCGTCGTGATCGTGCTGCCGCTGCTTGAGCCCGTCACCCTCGCGGAGACCGAACCCAACTCGTCGGCCAGATCGGCAACGCCGGAATCCGAGACAACCAGAGTGACAGGTGAGGAAGGATTTGCGGCTGAGTCCCGGATAACGTCGTAAGCTTCGAATTCGGCGCCGGTCTTGGTAATCGTTGCGCCGTTCGTGTCCAGAATATTCAAGGCCATATTGAAACTTTCCAAAAAGATGCGTTGCATTCTATGAAAATGAGAAATCCTCAGTAGAACTGTTCTTGCAGCTTCAACGGACGACAACCCCCTGGGGATCTATGCCAATCCCTGATTAAGTTTTCAATGCAAAATTGTGTCTTTTCATTGCTTTTTTAATGAAAAACTAAGGATGAAATACTCGGGAAATCAATTTTAATTTGAGAACTCAAAGCGGTGCTTTGGTCTCCTAAATAGTACTATTTTTCATTTTCGGCCGGGATGCTCTCGGGAAAATTGTGTTTTCAGCGGTTCTCCAGCGGTATCGTGCCGCGCGACCATTCGCCTCACCATCTTGGGTTGGTGTTGGTTTCGACCTGCCCCTGCTTCTTGCGCGGGGGGCCTTACACGAGCTTGATGAGGCCCGCTTCCGTCGGTCTGAAACCGCAGGCGCGGTAGAAGCCGGTCAGGTGCGGCTCGAAATCGACATGCAGCCATTCGGCGCCGCGTTCGCGGGCGAGGTTCGTCGCCTGGCGGATCATGCGCGTGGCGATGCCTTGCCTTCTCATGTCGGGATGGACCGATGTGTCGAGGATGAAGGCATGGATGCCGCCGTCCCAGGCGACGTTGACGAAGCCGACGAGCCTGTCGCCGTGGTAGGCGCCGATATGGGCGAGGCTGCGGGAGAGGATGGCGGTGAAATCCCGGCTGTGCGGGCTGCCCCAGGCGGCGGAATGAGAGCATTCAGTTCGGCGGCGGAGGGGAAGGGGTCGATGCGCAGTTCCGGCATGGGCGGTTCCCTTCATTCAGCGGGCATGGCGCTTCCCGATCAGCGGGGTGAAGGCGGGCCACACCGCCTGTCGGCGCATGGCGCTATGGCAAAGGGTCCTGACCGCCGCCTACTCCTCATCGCCCAGCAAGGCACTCAAACTCCAGGGGGCCTCGCCCTGCTGGTTGGCGATATCCTCCACCTTCCAGCCGCCGTGCTCCTTCACCAGCGTGTAGTAGAGCGTCACGTTTTTGCCGTTGCGAAACTGCACCTCAAGCTCGGCCCGGCCGTTCAGCAGGATCGGCTGGCCGATCCTGAGGTCGCTTGCCTCGCCATCCTGTCCAGCAATGACGGGATCGAAATCGATCGCCCCGACATCCCCTTCCGCCGTATTGTCGAGATCGGCCTGCAGTATCTTGTTCAGATGGTCGGAGAAGAAAGCCGAATAGGGCGAGGGGCCGTCGTCATCGGCGCTCTCGGGATCGAAGCTGTAGAGCGCCTGCAGCAGGGCCTTCGGGGTTTTGAAGGTCTCGGCGAGAGCGGGAGAGGCGATCAGCGCGGACAAAGCAAGGGCAAGGGCGGGCAGGCGCATGCGGGCTCCTTCTGGTGACGAGGAATTTATAGCACGAGTCGCAGATGCGGGCATTCCCGCTGGGGTGCAACTGAGGCTTTGTTGACACTCTTGCGGCCTGGAACACCTAGTATTCCCCGGCGGAGAGAGCTCGTGTGAGGACGCATATTCGTCAAGATGTCGCTTGAGGAACTGATCGGCAATTTCCATTTGCAGTGAGAGGCGGGATGTCGATGGATGGATCCCCATCCACTCCCTCATCTCTGTGCCTGTCACAGAGATCCAGCCTGCTCAAGTCCTTGAGCAGGAAAGACTCTTTCCCTGCCGTCACGCGTCCCACCCCAGCCTAAGGAAGTGTCGCCGCTTCGCAGTTGACACTCCAAGGCATTCAGTCATCTTCCGATCCTGTTGCTCGGTGGGTCGCTGATGCCTGGATTGCAGGCCTTTTTGCGCCGCAGCAATTACAGATAGCGCAGGTGCAGAAAGCTGAGGATCAATTAATTCGAGCGAGGTTTGATTTCACGGCCGATGTGGGGAGGAGAATCACCGCCCCGGCCGCCCAGTCTTCCCCTTCGTCCGCCCCTTGCGCTTCTGCTCGCCCGGGTCCTCATAACTCCCGACACCCGTCTTCCCGCGCACCACCGGCCGCACGTCATCACGGTCCGGCTGGCCTTCAAGCAGCGGTGAAAACCGCTTCGTGCCCTTGGCGGCATCGGGCTTTTCCGGCACGTGGCCGATGACCGGCTTTTCCGTTCGGCCGACGGTCATTTCGTCGAGGTCGTTTTTGCGGAAAAGGCTCTTGTTGGCGGGTTCGGCGATGTCGCGGCCCATGTCGTCCAGGTCCGGTTTGCGGAAGAGGGGCGTGGTCATGTCGGTGCCCGGACCCATGTCGTCGAGGCGGGGTCTGGAGAAGTAGGAGGTTCCACGCTCGCCCTCGTGGTTCGAGACGGCCCCTTGGGCCTCCTCACCATGAGGGCTGCTGCTGGAGACCGTTGCCTTGCCCTTGCTGTTGGTGCGGCCGCCTTTGCCTTCCATCGCCTTCGCTTCTTCTCTCGCCATCGGGTCGTCCATGGCGGCGAGTTCGACGGCTTTGAGGCGTTTGATTTCGTCGCGGAGGCGGGCGGCTTTTTCGAAGTCTAGGTCGGCGGCGGCGTCGCGCATGCTCTTTTCGAGCGCGTTGAGGTGGGTCTGCAGGTTGTTGCCGACGAGGTTGCCGCCATCGGCGAAGCCCTTGCCCGAGACGCCCGAGATGTCGGCGCGGACGTGGTCGCGTTCGTAGACGCTGTCGAGGATGTCGGAGATCCTGGCTTTCACCGATTCCGGGGTGATGCCGTTTTCGGCGTTGTAGACCATCTGCTTTTCGCGGCGGCGGCTGGTTTCCTCCATCGCCCGTTTCATCGAGCCGGTGACGTTGTCGGCATAGAGGATGACCTTGCCGTCGACGTTACGCGCTGCACGGCCGATGGTCTGGATCAGCGAGGTCTCCGAGCGCAGGAAGCCTTCCTTGTCGGCGTCGAGAATGGCGACGAAGCCGCATTCGGGAATGTCGAGGCCTTCGCGCAAAAGGTTGATGCCGACGAGCACGTCGAAGGCGCCGAGGCGAAGATCGCGGAGGATCTCGATCCGCTCCAGCGTGTCGATGTCGGAGTGCATGTAGCGCACGCGGATGCCCTGCTCATGCAGATATTCGGTCAGGTCCTCGGCCATGCGCTTTGTCAGCACGGTGCAGAGGGTGCGGTAGCCCTTGGCCGACGTCTCGCGGATCTCGCCGAGCACGTCGTCGACCTGGGTGCGGGCCGAGCGGACCTCGACCGGCGGGTCGATCAGGCCGGTCGGTCGGATCACCTGTTCGGCGAAGACGCCGCCGGATTGCTCCATCTCCCAGCCGCCCGGCGTGGCCGAAACGGCGATCGTGTCGGGGCGCATGGCGTCCCATTCCTCGAAGCGCAGCGGCCGGTTGTCCATGCAGGAGGGCAGGCGGAAGCCGTATTCGGCCAGCGTCGCCTTACGGCGGAAGTCGCCGCGATACATGCCGCCGATCTGCGGCACGGTGACATGGCTTTCGTCGATGAAGACGAGGGCGTTGTCGGGGATATATTCGAACAGCGTCGGCGGGGGATCGCCGGGGTCGCGGCCGGTGAGGTAACGTGAATAGTTCTCGATGCCCTGGCAGGAGCCGGTAGCTTCGAGCATCTCGATATCGTAGCGGGTGCGCTGCTCCAGGCGCTGGGCCTCCAGCAGGCGGCCGGCCTTCTCCAGTTCGGCGAGGCGAAGCCTGAGCTCTTCCTTGATCGACTTGATGGCGCCGTTCAGCGTCGGGCGCGGGGTGACATAGTGCGAATTGGCGTAGATCTTCACCGACTTGAGGTCACCGACCTTCTGGCCGGTGAGCGGATCGAACTCGGTGATGGCGTCGATCTCGTCGCCGAACATCGAGATGCGCCAGGCGGCATCTTCCAAGTGGGCGGGGAAGAGCTCGATCGTGTCGCCGCGCACGCGGAACGAACCACGGGTGAAATCCATGTCGCGGCGCTTGTATTGCTGGGCGACGAGGTCGGCCAGCAGCTGGCGCTGGTCCAGCCGGTCGCCGACCGACATCTGGAAGGTCATCGCCGTATAGGTCTCGACCGAGCCGATACCGTAGATGCAGGAGACCGAGGCGACGATGATGCAATCGTCGCGTTCGAGCAGCGAGCGCGTCGCCGAGTGGCGCATGCGGTCGATCTGCTCGTTGATCGAGGATTCCTTCTCGATATAGGTGTCGGAGCGCGGCACGTAGGCTTCCGGCTGGTAATAATCGTAATAGGAAACGAAATATTCCACCGCATTGTCGGGGAAGAAGTTCTTGAACTCGGAATAGAGCTGGGCGGCCAGCGTCTTGTTCGGCGCGAGGATGACGGCCGGGCGCTGCGTCGCCTCGATCACCTTGGCCATGGTGAAGGTCTTGCCGGAGCCGGTGACGCCGAGCAGCACCTGGCTGCGGTCGCCATTCTCCAGCCCCTCGACGAGATCGCGGATGGCGGTGGGCTGGTCGCCGGCCGGCTCGTAATCCGATTTCATCAGGATGCGGATGCCGCCTTCCGACTTGTCGGGGCGGGCAGGGCGGTGCGGCGTCCAGATCTTGCCGTTCTTGTGCAGCGGATTGCCGCTCTCGATCAGCGCCGACAGCGCCTCGACCGTGGCGGTGACGGCGGTGCCCGCCTGCAGCGACGAGGCCTCCTCCAGCGTCGTATCCATGCCGGAAACGGGATTGAGGCCGGCCGCCGCGCGCGTCTTCGGATCGGTCGAGCCGCCCATGGAGGTGCCACGTGCGCTCTTTGAAGCGGCGATTTCCACCTTCTTGCGGTGCTTGCCAGCCTTGGAGGCGATCTGGCGCTGAGTCTCGACGCCCGAGGCCTCGGCATCAGCCTCCAGCTGCTTCACCCAATCGGCAACGGAGCCGGACAGCGGCGCGCCCTCGAAGGACGATTGAGGGGCTTCCTCGAAGCCATTCGGGGCGGGGGATTTCTTCGGAGATCTGGCCATGGCGGGAATATGGAGAGAGTCAGCGCGAAAGGGAAGAGGGAAGAGTACAAAAGGGAAACGAACTGTGTGTTCGGAAGTTGGAATAATTTGGCGGGCGCTTAGCTCACGGCTTGGGTAAGATTACTGCACCTATACGCCAAGAGCGGTCGTGCACTCTCAAGGCTTGGTTTCCGTCGTGCACTGCATGTTCGCATTGAAGAAATTGAGATGAATGCCAAGTTTTTCGTCAGTACTGCTGAGCTGCACGTTGACGCTTTCTCCCGAGGGTGAAGTGAATCTGACGTCGATATTCGATATCCATGTCGGCCCAACCGGAAATGTCACAATGGTGGTTGCCGGCTCGCCATATTCTATTCGAAAGTCTTGCACGATCAATGCGAAGTCATGAAGTCCGCCGTCGCGATGCTGTTGGATAGAGGCGACTTTGTCGTCGCATACGAAAAGACCGAGATTCGACCCTTCCACGAGCCAATTGCCAGGTAGGAAGGGCGAAAGTTCCTTCAATCTCCAACCTTTTTTCGCTCGCATTCCGCTGGGCATCGGCAAACGAGCTGCCCAATTTGAAATCGTGCAAACCGTCCAGCGTTTGTGCGCAAGTTGCGCCGGTTGACAGTGCCGTCAGAGCAAAAGCAAAGCCGCAAATTAAAGGCAGTCCATTGAGCATGAAGGCCGTCCACTGTAAAAAAAGCTTGAATCCTCTACTGCTATAAGCAACTGCCGACCGTTTATCGAATGCTCAATGCAAAGATTGGTAGATAGATTGAAAATATCCCACAATCGGCATGCCGTGGTTGCCAGCCACTTCATAGTTGCTTCATCCAGTCGGAGGCGGCCTGGTGCCGTTCGAGGGTTCGCCGTGGGATACCCCCTTGCCTGCCGGCCATCTCCCCCACAAGGGTGGAGATCGGCAAGAGGTTGGATCATCCGTCCCCTCTGCCGACCTACCCATGCTAATCCGTCATTGTTTGGGGAAACCATCACGCCCAGCCGATCTCCACCCTTGTGGGGGAGATGCCCGGCAGGGCAGAGGGAGGTGTGGCATCCGCCAACGTCACTTACTGGGCGCGGCATACTCCCACGTCCCTCATGCTGAGGTGCGCAGCCCGCAGGGCGCAGCCTCGAAGCACGCGCCGCAGCGCTGCTCCTTGCACCCATCAACCACCGACGCGCCATCATCCGACCCCGCACTGGAACCGAAATCGGCATTCCGCAGTTAATTTCCTGTGACTTCAGTTACAGGTGCCACTGCGATTAGCGACCATTCCGCCTTCTGGAAAAAACCGATCTCCATCGATCTCGATACCGGCGAACGAATGGTTCTCCGCTCGCCGCAGGATGCGCTTTATGCACTCGTTTCCGACTGGCCGGTCAATGGCGGCGTCCATCAGCAGCGAGCGATCGATTTCTGCCGCGCCTGGCTTGCCGGACGCATGCCGGCCGAGACGGTGCGGCAGGCTTTCATTCTTGCGGCGCTGGAAGCGGGCCTGTCGATCAACGATGATGATGACGACGGGGCCGGGAGTTCCGTTTTGAATCCTACAGTGTAGGTGAGCCTACACTGATATATCCACGTCACGCAGCCGGTATCCCGCCGCTGCAGCAATATTCCTCCGATGTATTGCAAATATTATTCTCGCTGTGTTTGTAGGAATACGCGGCGTTACCGCGCTCCGATTCTTTAGGGATTCAACTGAATGAGAATGAAAGTCCTAGTTTGCGCCGCACTGCTGGCGCTGGCCGGCTGCAATGCCCCTGTGTCGCAATCCGTTGCGGATTCCCAGCGTCCTCCCTCGAGTGATGTCCGGCAGAACTTCATCAATATCGTGTTCAAGAGAGTTTACAGGCACGAAGCAGGAGACGTCGTGTGGGCTCGCATTTCCAGCGTGGTGGTGCTTGAGCCGGAGAAGAAGATCTATGCCTACTGCGTGCGTGTCGTGCCCAAGCACAGCTGGGGAGACTGGGCTTATCTCGGCGTCTCCTTCACGGACGGCAAAATACTCGGCGCGACGGCGAATGATCAGCGCTGCCGCGACAAGCGGCTGCGCTACTATCCGTTCACCGAATTGACCGGCATGAAGACCTGACGGAGAGGCGAGGGCTCCGGCGGCGTCGCCGTTCAAGGTTTTATTGAGCGGCGGCGCGACATGCCTCCAGCGTCCCTGGGGCGCGGCATCCTCCAAACGGCATCCTGCCTCAACGGGGCAACGCTCTCAACCCGCGGGAACCACCCCCACGCTCGGCCGGCACCCTATCCTCAAGCAAAAACGGAGGTTCTGGAATGATCCGCAGCCGGCGCTCTGCAATACCACACGAGGACGGCAATCGTGCCAATGGGAAATAAAAGTCCAAGAAGCTGGTGCCATCCGCTTCGGTTGATGTCGTGAAAACGCCGGGTGGCCATGGCGATCGATGGAAGAAGCGTAGCCAGCGACCAGATCCGGTTCGATACTTCGGTCCGATCGACGGCGTACAAGGCGATGCTGACGAGAACGACGAAGAGCGTCGAAAACCAGAACTCCGATCGGCTCGCTCTGCCGGTGAAATCCACATATTTCCTGAAATAGCTGCTTATCGCCTGGCCGAAACCCATTGCGACAGGCGGGCCGCCGAAGCGGTTCGGCCCGGCCGGCGGGTTTCTGATGATGAAGATCAACGGCACGATGACCAGGATCAAGAGGATCAACCAGTGCCATAGAGAAAAACTGCCCATGAGATACCCCCAGCGATCTAAACGGCTGAGAGATAAGCAATGTTCGTTTCCGGAGGATTAACCGGCTTGCAATCCGGCGCGTTAAGCAATCACAGCGCGAGAAATTGCGGCCGCCACGTTGAGGGGGGATGCTTCTAAGAGGGGCGTGGCGCGGCCGCTGCCGTTCAGCGCTTGACCAGTACGCGCGCCCGCACCGGCTGCTCGATGCCCTTGAGTGCGAGCGTACGCTCTTGCGCTCCGGCGATCAGGTCGGGCGCTTCTGCCGCCGTCTCCGCCGAGACGAGGATCTCGCCGGCCGCCGCCTGGGATTCCAGCCTGGCGGCCTGATTGACGACACCGCCGATCGCGGTGAAATCGCTGCGGAAGCTGGAGAACTCGCCGATCTGGACCTCACCGGAATGGATGCCGACGCCGACGCCGAGGGGGCGGCCGGGCAGGGCGTCGGGCGCCAGGTCGCTCAGCGCCGCCGCGCAGTTACGCTGGATCTCATGCGCGGCCATGATCGCGGCGCCGGCGTGATCCTTCCGGATGATCGGGAAGTTGAAGATCGCCATCAGGCCGTCGCCCATCTGCTTGTTGACGATGCCGTCATGCGCCCAGATCGCCTGGGCGCAGCGATCCTGGAACAGGCTGACGATCTCGCTGAGCTGCGCCGCCTCGATACGCTCGGAAAGATCGGTAAAGCCCCTGATATCGGCAAAGAGGATGGTGGCGTCGACGGTGATCTGGCGCTGCTTCTTCACATATTGGAAGGAGCGCTCGCAGATCGTGCAGATGTCGGGGTTCATCTTGCTGCGGGTGATGCCGAAGGCGCGGAAGGGGAGCGCGAGCGGCCCGCCGATCGGGATCGGCATATGCATCTGGTCCCAGCAGCCGCGGCAGATCCTGGCGCCGCCAAGCCTTGCAGGCTCACTTGATGAGGCTGTCGTCATGTCGCGCAATCCGTTCCCCAGGCCGTCGCCGATGGCCATGGGCAAGCTTCTGCCAGTTGGGGGCTTTTGGCAACTGGGGGTGGATCAACTTCGTTGGCTACCGGCGGACCAGCGGCGCTGGCCGCGGGAAAATTACGTCACACTTGTTACTCCCACTGTCCAATCCGCGATGAGAAACTATCTCCGAACCAATGCGCGATGAACCGGGCTTCGAAGCCCGGAATTCGCCCAACAAGGAGATTGAAAGCCATGACTGCTTCAGCCGAGAATGGAAAAGGCGGACAGACCATGCAGCGACCGGCCGTCGTGTCGCAGGAGGCCTGGGAGGCGGCTCGCAACCAGCTGCTCGTCAAGGAAAAGGCCCACACCCGCGCCCGCGACGCGCTGGCCGCCGAGCGGCGGCGCATGCCGTGGATGGCTGTGGAAAAGACCTATGTCTTCGAAGGGCCTGAGGGCAGGGGTAGCCTGCTCGACCTGTTTGCGGGCCGACACCAGCTCATCGTCTATCGCGCCTTTTACGAACCCGGCGTCTTCGGCTGGCCCGAGCATGCCTGCCGCGGCTGCTCGATGGTAGCCGATCAGGTCGCCCATGTCGCCCATCTGAATGCGCGCGATACGACCCTTGTCTTCGCCTCGCGCGCGCCGCAGGCCGAGATCATCAGTCTGAAGGCGCGGATGGGCTGGACGATACCGTGGGTGACGATCATCGACGACTTCGACAAGGATTTCGGCGTCGACGAATGGCACGGCACCAACGTGTTCTATCGCGACGGCGAGCGTATCTTCCGCACCTATTTCATCAACAACCGCGGCGACGAGCAGATGGGCGGCACCTGGAACTATCTCGACATCACCCCGCTCGGCCGCCAGGAAGTCTGGGAGGATTCCCCCAAGGGCTATCCGCAGACGCCGACCTACAAATGGTGGAACTGGCACGACGCCTACGTTGCCGATGCCGCACCGGACAAGAAATGGGTCGAGGTCTCCGACGCCGGCGAGGCGGCGTTCCGCGAGGAAAGCGCAAAGGCGAAGCGGTAGGCGGGGCAGTTGCTGTGCGTGGCGGGATGGACGCAAGGAGCAATGCTGCGGAGCGTCCTTCGAGGCCGCTGCGGGGCTCCTCAGGATGAGGAGCGTTGGTTGGATGCCGCGCCCATAAAATGGATCGGAGACTATCGCGTCGATGAGGGGCGATGGAGGATCGCGCCGGCACTTAAGAGAGCCTCACCCTGAGGTGCCCTGCAAAGGGCCTCGAAGGGCGAGGCGGGTGCTCTGGCGGTCGACGAATGCAGGGAGCGATGATCTGACGTTAGCTCCAGAAGCACGATCTCGCGATGCGAAACCCAAGGTCGTCAATAGCAAAAGTCGGGTGGCTTCGTCGGCGATTGGTCGCTAGGCAACCGCGCTCGTGGTCAGCCCATCCCCCACCGCGAAAGATGCGATACGTACCATAGACAGCAGGATCATAGACGTCTTCGCACCACTCCCAGACGTTGCCCAACATATCATGAAGTCCCCAATCATTGGGACGCTTGGTTCCTACGGCCTTGGAGCCGCCTTCTGAATTTTCCCCATACCATGCGATGTCGGCAATTGGGCCGTAACGCAGTCCCTTCGTGCCGGCGCGGCAAGCAAACTCCCATTCAGCCTCGCTGGGCAACCGAAATCCATCACTTGTCGCGACCGCAGTTGCATCCTGGCCGTCGGACGAAAAGACATAGCGATCGGGCAATTTGACCATTGCCGAAAGTCGATTGCAGAAACGAGCAGCATGTAGCCACGAGACGGTCTCGACCGGCTGATCT
Organism: Rhizobium pisi; assembly: GCF_003938655.1. Classification (GTDB taxonomy): domain Bacteria; phylum Pseudomonadota; class Alphaproteobacteria; order Rhizobiales; family Rhizobiaceae; genus Rhizobium; species Rhizobium pisi. The sequence continues at coordinate 20,898 of NZ_RJJT01000022.1, read as the reverse complement.
TCAGCCGCTATCGATGACGGCGATACGCCCATCACCTTTGCATAGAACGACTGAGTTACCTGATAGCGGCAAATCAAAAAGGGCTTGATAGCCACGGTCCAGGACTCCCGAAGCCGATCATCGCGCATCACGATTGTCCCGCTGCAGACAGGTATCATATGCTGGCTAAGGCTCTCGAAATCCAACTTCTGCTCTTCTCATGATTTCTTGCGTGCAGATGGCGTCGCAAAATTCCCGAGTAAAGCGACACTTGTTTTCCCGACCTTTGCAATGTTGGAAAATAGGGAATTTTGCAACGCCCGCAATGTCAGCTTTCGGCGGGCCGTCCTTGAGGCCAGCCCCCTCTTCAGATCGCAACCTCCTGTAGCGGAAGGCGCGAATGGCGCCCTGAGGAAATCAGTTACTATTTTTTGCACGCATCTCTTTTGGAGTGGAAACATTCGAGGGGAAGTTGCGTTGTATCGATTGCCGCGAGTGTGCCGCCGGGCCGCTTGCTCATGGGAGGAGGATATCCATGAAAGTCATGATCGTCGAAGATGAGAACCTCATCGCCCTTGAACTCGAGCGTATCGTGCAGGATGCCGGGCACCAGGCCATCGGGCCGGTTTCGACGATCGAGCAGGCTCTCGCCCATGCTCCGAGAAGCGATGTGGCGCTCGTCGATCTCAGACTCGCCGACGGCCAGAGCGGCGTCCAGCTGGCACGCCGGCTGATCGACCGCCATGGCGTCGACGTCATCTTCGTGACCGCCAGTCCGGAGAGCATCGGAAACGGGATCGAAGGCGCGCTGGATGTGATCGCCAAGCCTTTCAGCGACGACAGGATCGCTGGTGCGCTGTCGCGGGCACAGGCCCTGCGCCGAGACTATGAAGGCAGAAACGCTATCTTCTGAGCGGGCAAAGTCGTATTATTCCGCTGCCAATGTCACCGGGAGGAGAGGTGAGGATGAGGCACGCGCTCATTGCCGTTTTCTTCGCTCTCGCGGCCTGCGCCAGCACGTCAGGCGAACCGCAGCCCCTGCCTGACAGTCTCACCTATGGCGGAAAGGTGGTCCATTCGCCCTATCGTCCGGGAACGGTGGTCCAGCACACCTTTCTCGGCGATTTCGGCTACCGCGTCTTCGAGACCTATGTCGTGCAACCGGACGGGACGCTCAAGCTGACGTCGCAGAGCACGGGGCCGGATTTCCTCTGGCGGTGACGCAGGCCTGTCACGAGATGATCGCAGGGCCCTCGGTCGGGCCTTTGCCTGTATTCAGATGATCGATTGCCAGCTCGATGAAGGCCTTGACCAAAGGCGACAGGTGCCGACTGCTGGGATAGACGACATGCAGGCCGCCGGCCGGCGTCGTGTAGCCGTCGAGAACGCGGTGCAGCCGGCCGTCCTTGATGCAGGCCTCGGCCACCCCGTACGGCAGCTGGGCGATGCCGTAGCCGGCGATCGCGGCGGCCATGACCGCCTGCATTTCATTGGCGGCGAAACGCCCCGATACCGAAATCGTTTCCTGGCGGTCCGCGCCTTCCAGCACCCAGTGCGCATTGGCAGCCGACGGGCCGGCGATGACGCAGTCGTGGCGGGAAAGATCGGCCGGCCGATCGGGTGCGCCGCAACGGGCGAGATAATCCGGGCTGGCGCAGAGGATGCGATGGGTCGAGCCGAGCTTGCGGGCGATCAGCGTGGAATCCTCCAGGATGCCGGTGCGGAAGGCGAGATCTATGCCGTTCTCGATAAGGTTGAGCCGGTCGTCGGTCAGGCGCAGCTCCACCCTCGACTTCGGGTAGGTCGCCAGGAAATCGAAGATCGTGGCGGAGAGGAAATGGCCGCCAAAGCCGACTGGTGCGGAGATGCGGATCGTGCCGGCCGGCTCTGCCCGCGCCTCAGCCAGCCGGAATTTGGCCTGTTCCAGGCTGCGCAGCGCCTGGCTGCTTTCCTCGTAATAGAGGCGCCCTGCATCCGTCAGCTTGAGGCTGCGGGTGGTGCGCTGCAGCAGCCGTACGCCCACCTCGCGCTCAAGCGCGGCAATGCGGCGGCTGACGGTCGTCTTGGGCATGGCGAGCAGTCGGGCGGCGGCGGTGAAACTGCCGGCTTCGACGACGCGGGCGAAGACGGCGATATCGTTCAGGTCGAGCATTGTATTCACCAGTGGCACGATGTTTCTCAATTATAGGCCATTATGGTTCAATGTGACAGGTCTTACCTCTGGCTCATCGCCAACCACAAGGAGCAGAGAGATGAGCAAGGGAAGAAACGTTCTGGTCACGGGCGCCACCGGCCAGCAGGGCGGCGCGGTCGTGCGCGCATTGACGGCGCGCGGTCATCGCGTCAGGGCGATCTGCCGCAGGCCGGAGAGCGACGCCGCAAAGCGGCTGGCCTCGGCAGGGATCGAGATCGTTGCCGGTGATCTCGATGATGCCGCATCCGTGGCTGAAGCCGCGAAGGGCGTCGATACGATGTTTCTGATGGGCAGCAGCTACGAGGCCGGGACGGAGGCGGAAACCCGTCAGGGTATAACCGCCGCAGAAGGGGCGAAGGCCGCCGGCATCGGCCACCTGATCTATTCCTCCGTCGCTGATGCCGACAAGAAGACCGGCATTCCGCATTTCGAAAGCAAATATCTCGTCGAGAAGCATATCGCCGGGCTCGGCATTCCCTACACGATCAGCGCGCCCGTCGCCTTCATGGAAAACACCGTGGCGCCGTGGGCGGTCGACGGGCTGCGCCAAGGCGTCTATGCCGCGGCTTTGCCGAGCAGGCGCGTGCTGCAGCAGATCTGCCTTGCCGATATCGGCGCTTTCGTCGCCGCACTGGCCGAGCGGCGTGACGAAGTGTTCGGCAAACGTTTCGACATTGCCGGCGACGAATTGGCGGGCGAGGAGCAGGCTGAGATTCTGTCAGAGGTCCTCGGCCGCCCGATCGCCTATCGGGAGCTGCCGATCGCGGCGATGCGGCAGCAGAGCGAGGATGCGGCGCTGATGTTCGAATGGTTCGACCGCACCGGCTACGACGCCGACATCGCCGCCCTGCGCAGCGATTTTCCCGAGGTCGGCTGGCACCGGTACCGCGATTGGGCGCGCGGCTTCGATTGGAGCGTTCTCGACAAGACGGCTGGATGAGTTTGCGGCGATGCCATCAGGCATCCTCGGCTTTGACCGAGGATGCCGGGGCCACCAGCGGTGCCGAGGATGCTCGCGGCAAGTCGGCCATCGCGGAGCGTGGCGGCATATTCGGCCTACGCCGAGCTCTCAGGCGGCGGCGTCCATCTCCGGGATGTTCTCCAATTCTCGGGCAAGCGCCTGAGCCTGTATCTTCAGATCATAGCTTGCCTGCATGTTCATCCAGAACTCAGGAGTGGTGCGAAAGAACTTCGCGAGGCGAAGCGCCGTGTCGGTTGTCACCGCGGTTTCCTCCGACGAGAGCCGTTCGATGCGGGTGCGCGGGACATTGAGTTTCCTGGCGAGCGCTCCGGCGCTCATCTTCAGCGGGATCAGATACTCCTCGCGGAGGATTTCACCGGGGTGGATCGGCAGAAGCGTGCTGGTCATATCTGAACTCCTTCCTGTGAATTACCTAGTGATAGTCGACAATTTCAACGTCCTCGGCGCCGCCATCTTTCCAAACGAAGCAGACGCGCCATTGATCGTTGATGCGGATCGAATGCTGGCCGGTCCTATTGCCTTTCAAAGCCTCGAGGCGGTTTCCCGGAGGCGAACGAAGGTCATCGAGGATATGCGCCGCCTCGATCATCGTCAGCTTCCGAAGGGCCGGTCTTACGAGATCTGCCGGGAAGCCCTTCGGAGCCTTGCCGCCGGCAACCGCTTCCGTAACGGCATCCTTATAAGAACGGATCAATGCCCAGCTCCTCGTGTCCCTGTATCATAGCGTGATACAGATAGGGGTCAAGGAAAATGTATCACCTCACGATACATGGCGTGACAACTATCGCTTGCGGCGCCTGGACACGGGGTCATAATGACGGATCATCGTCCTGGGAGGGAGGCTTTCATGCCGTCGAGTTTCAATGTCGAAAGTGCCGATGGTTACGAGCGGCTGATGGGCCGATGGAGCCGGAAGCTGGCGCCGATGCTGATCAATTTCGCGGGGCTGGCGGATGGGGATCGCGTGCTCGATGTCGGCTGCGGCACCGGCAGCCTGGCATTCACGTTGGCGCAAACGCCCGGCCTGCGGGAGATCGCCGCCATCGACTATTCGCCTGTTTTCGTCGAGGCGGCGAAAGGGCGCAATACCGATCCGCGGATCACGATCCAGCAGGCCGATGCCTGTGCGCTTCCCTTCGAGGACAACCGTTTCGACAGGGCGCTGTCGCTGCTCGTGCTGCATTTCGTGCCCGAGGCGGGCAAGGCGGTGGCCGAGATGGCCCGGGTCGTGCGTCCGGATGGGATTGTCGCCGCCGCCGTCTGGGATCATTACGGCGGCATGTCGGGCATGCGGATGATGTGGGACACGGTCGTCATGCTCGATGAAAACGCGCTGCCGCTGCGCCGCCGATATTGTTTCCAGCCGATGACGCGGCCCGGGGAAATGAAGCAGAGTTTCATTGCGCAGGGCCTTGCCGATGTCGAGGAGACCTCGCTCCTGATCCGGATGGATTATCTTTCCTTCGACGACTACTGGGGCCCGATCGCCGCCGGCGAGGGACCGCTCGGCAAGTATGTCGGCGGGCTGGAGCCGGGCAAACGACAGGCGGTCGATGCCGCCGTTCGGGCTGCCTATGAGGCGGGAGAGCCGGATGGGCCGCGGTCGTTCGCGTCAGTGGCTTGGGCGTGCCGGGGCAGGGTGGCGTGAGAGGATTGGGTGTGGGCGGCCGCAGCGAATAGGCTGCCGGCACTCAAGAGAGCCTCACCCTGAGGTGCCCCGCCAGGGCCTCGAAGGGCGAGGCGGGTGCGCCGAGATTAGCTGAATGCAGAGATCGGCGTCACTGCGTGTCCTTCGTATGCTGACGGAAGGTTTCACAGGAAAGTGCCACCTCGTCTCCCTCATTCCTGTGACGAGCACAGGAATGAGGGAAGAGAGGTTGATGGCCCCCGCAGGAGTTTGCGCCAAAGGATAAGGCGTTGGAGAATGCTACGCCCTGAACCGCTGCGCATGGCGCTCCGATCAAGCCGATCGTGATGGAACGAGGGTGGGATCTCTGGCGTTGTTTCGGCTGTCTGCGGCTGCAATTGCGGATTTATTGTTAGGCACTCACCACTTCGCAGCCGCAGATGCGATCATAGTATGTCTGCCCCTGCCACGCGATGATTGGCGCGAGCCACCAAGCCAAGGCTGCAACTGTCCAGACGACGTAAAACCCAATCGTTCCATCGTTCGAAGGTATGTATCCGTCGCGGAACATGCCAAGCAATGCGTCGAAGTCTGCCGTGGGATAGATCGGAAACAGCGAGATTGCGAAAGCGAGGGTGCTGAAAAGCAGGTTCGGGCTGAATTTGAGGATTTCGCGTTTAAACGCGGTGCCAAGGTCGGGACCTTCACCATCGATCGACTGGACTCTCAGGAAGAAAACCGCCTTTCCGAGTGTGCGGCGGCCATTCGCGGAAAATCCGGCGAAAGCCAGCGCCATCAGCGCGGTGTTGGCTATGCCGGATAGCAAGCTGCGATATGCAGGCAAGGTTTTGGTCACAGGGTTATTGTCCGCGTCAAGAGGGATGGTCAGTTCCGGGGACCACAACAAGCCATCCGTGTCTCCGGCAACGCCTGTTCGCAGATATCTCTGCTTTCCCAAACCAAAGTGTGTTGTCTCGCATATATCAGCGCCGCGAATTTCTCCGGTTTTCAACGGCCATCCAGCGTCAATTCGCTTTGCAAGCTGATCGGGGATTGCCGCGGTGCACTGCACGGATGTCCAGCCGTGTACAAGGAGGTCCAGAGGAGGAGTCGTTGTGAAGGAGTAGACGACTATGAGGATGGCGGCTTGAAAGATGACAATGTCGACGACAAGGGCTGCAAACCGTCGCCAGAAGTAGCGGGAAGGCAAAGCAGCGGATTGCGGCATCTCAGCTGTATAATCCATATGCTCCCCTAATATATCGATGCCGTCAGGTCCTGCGCGTAGAGTCCCTTCAACATGAAGTAGCAAATTTCGCCAGGATTGATACAGGCGCTTTTGCGTTCTCATTCCCCGAGTGCTTTGGGGCCGCCTGCGACATCGCCTCGCTGGCCTGAGACGATCGGTCCGAGCCTCGGGGCTTGCGGCCGAACGGCGGCGTGATAGATAGGCCCCGCCGGCGTCTCGCCGGATCAACGATTTCCTCCACAGCCTCCGAGTGACTCCATGCTATTTTCTCCCGCCGTCATCTGGCCCGTCGTCATGCTGTTTGCTTCCAACATCTTCATGACTTTTGCCTGGTACGGGCATCTCAAGCATAAGAGCAGCGCGATCTTTCTCGCCATCATTGTCAGCTGGGGCATCGCCTTCTTCGAATATTGCCTCGCGGTGCCGGCCAACCGTATCGGCTCGGCTGTTTATACGACGGCGCAGTTGAAGACGATGCAGGAGGTGATCACGCTGATCGTCTTTTCCGGCTTCTCGATCTTCTGGCTCGGCGAGAACCTGACCTGGAACCACGCGATCGGCTTCGCGCTCATCGCAATCGGAGCATCCTTCATTTTCCGGGCGTAAACTTTAGCCTTTTCAATAGATTACAAATCGTCCATGTCCAGATATTGCCGCATTTCCTACAGATTGCGGTCGCAATCGGCTGTCAGCCTCTCACCATTGGGTGACTATGAGGTGATCTGCCATGAGCCTGTCTTTCCCGACGATGGCGGCGATCCGGTTCGGCTATGGTTTTCGGCCGGGCGAGACTCCGCCGCAAAGCAAGGATGAGCTGATCGGCCAGATCAGCAAGGGGGTGGCGGCGACGCCGGACTTCCCCCTCGGCGGCCCCGACACGCGCCACCGGGCGATTCTGAACCTGCAGGCGCAGCTGACGGAAGTCCGCCAGGACGCGAAGACGGCGACCGACGATACGGTGCGCCGCGAGATCCGCAAGGGAATACAGCGGCAGGCGCAGCAGCAATTCCAGCACGATTCCAATCTGCGGCTGATGCAGGCGGTGCTGTCGCCCTACGGCTTTTACGAGCGGCTTTCGACCTTCTGGACCGATCACTTCTCCACCAGCGCCAACAAGAGCCTGCCGATGCGGCTCATCGTGCCGCTCTACGAGGCCGAGGCGATCCGGCCGTTCCTGTCGGGCAAGTTCGGCGATCTCCTGCGCAATGCCACCGCCCATCCGGCCATGCTGATCTATCTCGACCAGGCGGATTCGCTCGGGCCGGATTCGGCCGGCGGCATGAAGCGCAACAAGGGGCTGAACGAAAATCTCGGCCGTGAACTGCTGGAGCTGCACACGCTCGGCGCCGGCAGCGGCTACACCCAGGCGGATGTGACGGCGGCGGCCATGGTGCTGACGGGGCTCACCATCGACCGCAAGGAGATGGACATCGCCTTCCGCCCGAATATATCAGAGCCCGGCACGCATCAGGTGCTCGGCGTCAGCTATGGCGGCAAGAGGCGCTCGCGCAACGATTATCTCGACATGCTTGACGATCTCGCGGCCCATCCGAAGACGGCGGCGCATATCAGCCGCAAGCTTGCGGTGCATTTCGTCTCCGACCACCCCGACGAGGGCATGGTGTCTGACATGGTCGCGGCCTGGAAGAAGACTGATGGCGACCTGACATCAGTCTATACCGCAATGCTCGACCATCCCGCCGCCTGGCGCGACGAAGGCGCGAAAGCGCGCCAGCCTTTCGATTATGTCGTCGCCGGGCTCAGGGCGCTGAATACGGGGCCGGTCAACGGCGTCGTCGGCAGCTTCCTGGCGGCCAACCAGCAGGGCACCGACGATGGCGACATGGCGGCGAACACGCCTGCCATGGCCGGATCGCCGATGACGACTGATCCCGCCGGCGAGGCGAGGGACAAGCGCCTCAAGGCCTTCCGCACGGCGCGGGCGCTGGGGCAGGGGGCGCTGAAGCGCATGGGCCAGCCGATCTGGCTGCCGCCGAGCCCGGCCGGCTTCGAGGAAGGCTTTTCCGCCTGGATCACCGGCAGCCAGCTCGCCGAGCGACTGGCCTGGGCAAGACGGGCCTCGGCGCAGTTCGGCCGGGACTGGGATCCGCGCGAATTCCTGAAATCGACGCTTGCCGATGCCGCCCGCGACGAGACGATCCGCGTGGTGTCGCAGGCGCCGAACAAGATCAGCGGGCTGACGCTGGTGCTGGCATCGCCCGAATTCAACCGCCGCTAAGCAGACTTTCGTTGGCAAGCCAACGCTTCGTCTGCTTAGCTCCTTTGTTTTGTCGCAGGTTCTCGCCGGAAAACCGTCGGACACTTTTCCGGAACCTGCTTAGGAGGCTCCGCCCATGAATCGGATCTCGCTTTCCCGCCGCGGCTTTCTGACATCGGCCTGCTGTCTTGCCGCCGCTCCCATCTTCACACCGGTCACCTTCGCGGCGATGCCGGGGGACAACCGCTTCGTCACCATCGTGCTGCGCGGCGCGATGGATGGGCTCGACCTGGTGCAGCCCTATGGCGATGCCGGCTTTGCAGCGCTGAGGCCGACGCTGGCGCTGACGCCCGAGACCGGGCTCCTCGATCTTGACGGGCATTTCGGCCTCAATCCGGCTGCCGCCGATCTGATGCCGCTGTGGAAGAGCAGGGAACTCGCCTTCGTGCATGCGGTCTCGACGCCTTATCGCGACCAGCGCAGCCATTTCGACGGGCAGGACATGCTGGAGTCAGGCGGTGAACACGTCGCCGAGGAAAAGACCGGCTGGCTGAATCGGGCGCTCGCCGTCATTCCGCGCTCGGATGCGCGCAAGGCGATCGACGTCAATACCTCGACGGAGCTGATCCTGTCCGGCCCGAACAATGTCGATGTCTGGGCGTCGGATTCCAATCTTGCGCCGGCGCGCGACGAGATGCAGTTCCTGGCGCGACTCTATGCCGGCGACCCGCCGTTTGCCGCAGCACTTGCCGAGGCGACGCGGGCCGACAGTGCGGCGATGATGGTCGAGCCGGATGGCCAGCGCGGCGAGAAGACCGCCGACGTGGCCGCACTTGCCGCCAATATGCTGAAGGGCGACTACCGCATCGCCAGCTTCTCGATATCAGGCTGGGATACCCATATCGGCCAGGCCGGCCAGTTCAAGCGACCGGCGCAGGATCTCGCCCAGGCGATCAACACGCTGAAGACGACGCTCGGGCCGGACATCTGGGCAAAGACCGTGGTGCTTGCCATGACCGAGTTCGGCCGCACTGTCCGCCAGAACGGCTCCGGCGGCACCGACCACGGCACCGGCGGCTGCGCGCTGCTATCGGGCGGCGCGATCAACGGTGGCCGCATCCTCGGCCGCTGGCCGGGCATCGGCGACGGCCAGCTGCTCGACGACCGCGACCTGATGCCGACGGCTGACGTGCGCGAGGTGGCGGCGGCGATGCTTTACCGGCAGTTCGATGTCGGGGTGGATGACCTGACGGGGAAGATCTTTCCGGGGCTGGGGTTCGATAAGGGGTCGCAGTTTTTGAGAGGGTGAGGCCCGGTCCCGCAAAGCGGGAGCGATCGATCCAGTGAATCGATCGCAGGGCCGAACGCCCTGGGCCCAAGCGAAGGGCCGGGCGGCGATATCGGCGATAGGCCTCAGCGGCCGGTCATCTTCAGCGCTGCCTCGGGAAGCCGTTCGCCTTGAACCTCGATACCTGCGAGGGCGGCGTCGATTTCGGCGAGGTCGTCGGGCAGAAGGTTGATGTCCACAGCCCCGAGGTTCTCTTCCAGCCGGTGCTGCTTCGTCGTTCCCGGGATCGGGACGATCCATGGTTTTTGGGCGAGCAGCCACGAGAGGGCGATCTGTGCGGGTGTTGCGCCCTTCCGGTCGCCGATCCGGCGGATCAGGTCGACGAGCCCAAGATTGGCCTTGCGCGCTTCTGGTGAGAAGCGCGGGACGCTGTTGCGGAAATCGCTCGGATCGAACTTGGTGTTCTCGTCGATCTTGCCTGTGAGGAAGCCGGCGCCGAGCGGGCTGAAGGGCACGAAACCGATGCCGAGTTCCTGAAGGGCGGGTAGCAGTTCTTCCTCGGGGCCGCGCCAGAAGAGCGAATATTCGCTCTGGACGGCAGTCACCTTCTGCACCGCATGGGCGCGGCGGATCGTCTGGACGCCGGCTTCGGAAAGGCCGAAATGTCTGACCTTGCCGGCTGCGATCAAGTCCTTGACGGCGCCGGCCACATCTTCGATCGGCACGTCGGGATCGACGCGGTGCTGGTAGAACAGGTCGATACGATCCGTATTCAGGCGGCGCAGACAGGCATCGGCGACTGCTTTGACGTGCTCGGGGCGGCTGTTCGTGCCGCCACGGCGTTCACCGGTTTTCTGGTCGATATCGAAGCCGAATTTGGTGGCGATCACCACCTGGTCGCGGATCGGCGCGAGCGCCTTGCCGACAAGCTCCTCATTGACGAAAGGGCCATAGGCTTCGGCCGTGTCGAACAGGGTCACGCCCTGTTGATGGGCGGTGCGCATCAACCTGATCATGTCGCCTTCGTCGGCGGGCGGGCCGTAAGCTGAGCTCATGCTCATGCAGCCGAGGCCGAGTGCGGAGACTTCGAGATCGCCGATATTGCGTATTTTCATGGTCGTGTCCGTTCGTGGCTTTGTGTGGGCTCGAGGGGAAGGCGCGGGCTCAGGATTGCCGACCGGTCGAGTTGACGTGAACTTAGTCCTCGTGTCAGCTTTCGATTAGATGCTGTAATGCGCATGGACCTATAAGGCGAACTAATGAATGCCCCAGGACAACAACTTCAATGAGATCGTCGCCTTTCTCACAGTCGCGAGGGAACGGAGCTTCACCAAGGCGGCTGCCAAGCTCGGCGTGTCGCAATCGGCGCTGAGCCAGACGGTGCGCGGGCTTGAAGAGAAGCTCGGGCTGCGGCTTTTGACCCGCACGACCAGAAGCGTCTCGGCGACACAGGCAGGAGAACGTCTGCTGGAACGGGTCGGACCGAGATTCGAGGAAATCCAGTTCGAGATCGCCGCGCTGAGCGAAATGCGCGAGCGGCCGGCCGGCACCATTCGCATCACGGCAGGCGAGCACTCCGCGATTTCCATTCTCGCGCCTGTGCTGGCGCGCTTTCTTCCAGATCATCCCGATATCAACGTCGAGGTGATCGTCGACTACGGCCTGACCGATATCGTCGCCGAGCGCTATGACGCCGGCATCCGGCTCGGCGAGCAGTTGGCGAAGGACATGATCGCCGTCCGGATCGGTCCCGAGATGCGCATGGCGGTCGTGGGCGCCCCCTCCTACTTCGAGAACCATCCGCGCCCCGATGTCCCGCAGGATCTGACGGCTCACAACTGCATCAATATGCGGCTGCCGACGCACGGGACGATATATCCGTGGGAATTCGAGAAGGACGGCCGCGAATTGCGCGTCCGTGTCGAGGGGCAGACGGTGTTCAACAACATCGCCATGCGGATCGACGCTGTGCTGAACGGGCTCGGGCTGGCCTACATGCCCGAGGACCAGGTTCAGTCCTACATCGAAGACGGGCGGTTGATTCGGGTTCTCGAGGATTGGTGCCAGCCTTTCCCAGGATATCATCTCTACTATCCGAACAGGCGGCATGCGTCTCCGGCGTTCACGCTGTTCGTCGATGCGCTCCGCTACAGAGGAAAGTAATGCCGATTTTATTCCATCACGGCTTATCAACAGGTCGTGATTAATTAGCTGATCTAATAGAGCCTAGCTGTCTGAGCCGACTAATCCTGACGGTGCGATGTCGCTACCTTCTCATCCGAAACGAAGCGGGAAGCCGACATGCGATATGGATTGTCCAACACCTTGGGCGCATTGCTGCTTGCCTCTGCGCAGCTTGCCGCGACATTGGCGATGGCTGCCGATGCGGCAAAGCCGGAGCCATTGGTCATCCAGGAGCAGGGCAGCTTTGCCGTCGGGGGAACCAGCACGGCAGCGCCTGGCACATTCGATCCGCTGAAACCTCTTGATCCAGCAGGCCAGACCTATCACGGCGATCACGCCTTTGCCTTTTACCAGGTGCCGGTGAACCCGCGTCGGTACCCGATCGTGATGTGGCACGGGGCCGGACAATTCTCCAAGACCTGGGAGACGACGCCCGACGGCCGGGAAGGCTTCCAGAACATCTTCCTCCGTCGGGGCTTCTCCACCTATCTCATTGACCAGCCGCGCCGGGGCGGGGCTGGTCGGACCATGGCCGAGACGACAGTGAAGCCGACGGCGGACGAGCAGCTCTGGTTCAACCAGTTTCGCGTCGGCATCAGGCCGAACTACTTCGACGGCGTGCAATTCTCCCATGATCCGGAAGCGCTGAACCAGTATTTTCGCGCGATGACGCCGAATACCGGGCCGTTCGACATGGATGTCGTGTCGAATGCGGTGGCGAAGCTGTTCGAAAAGATCGGCCCCGGCATCCTCTTCACCCACTCGCAGGGCGGCGGACCCGGCTGGCTGACCGCCATCAAGAGCGACAAGGTCAAAGCCATCGTCGCCTTCGAGCCCGGCAGCAGCTTCGTGTTCCCGGCAGGCGAGCTCCCCGCCGATATGCCGAGCGCGTTCGATACGCTGAAGGGCGTGCCGGTGCCGATGGACGACTTCATCAAGCTGACTGAGATTCCGATTGTCATCTATTACGGCGACAACATTCCAGACCAGCCGACGCCGATGCCGGCGCAGGACAGCTGGCGGGTGCGTCTGGCAATGGCGCGCTTGTGGCGCGACACGGTGAACAGGCATGGCGGCGATGTCACCGTCGTGCACCTTCCCGAGATCGGCATCCGCGGCAACACCCACTTCCCGTTCTCCGACCTGAACAACGTTGAGATCGCCGATCTGGTCTCGACATTCCTCCGCGAGAAGAAGCTCGACTGATCCACCGCGAAATCTTCGCGGCATTTGCCCGATCCTGGAAATCATGAGGTGAAATCCATGAAACATCTTTTGGGAAACCTGATGCTGTCGGCCAGCATGGTGCTCGCCGTTCTACCCGGCGTCGGCAGCGCTCAGACGCCCGCGCAAGGCGACGACAAGGCCAGGCGCTCGCGCGCCCAGCAACTGATGGGCGCGACCGCGCCGAAACTGGCTGAACTGACCGACGATGTGCTCTACGGCGATATATGGGAGCGCCCGCAGCTGTCGAAGCGGGATCGCAGCCTCATCACCGTTGCCGCGCTGATCGCCATGAACCCGCCCGACCAGCTGCGGTCCCATCTTGCCATCGCCCGCCAGAACGGCGTGACCGAGGACGAGCTGATCGAGACGATCACCCATCTCGCTTTCTATGCCGGTTGGCCGAATGCGGTCTCGGCGGTCACCGTCGCGAAAGACGTCTTCGCACGCGAATGAGACGCGCGGCCTACCGCTTCTGTCCGAAATCAGGAAAGACATCCATGCGTCATCTCCTCAAACGCATTCCCATACTCTTTGCCATGGCCGCTGCCGTCGCTCTCATCGGCTGGAAGGTCGATGCCGAACCGAACCGGACGACGATGCCCGAATTGGCCGGTCTCGTTCATTACACCACTGTCAGGCGCGGCGAGGTGACCGAGCACATCATGACGACCAAGGAAGCCATCCAGGCGGTGAAGAACGGGCAGCCTGTTCCCGCGGGTACGCATTTCGCGCTGGTCGACTACCGCGACGGGAAAGTCTACCGCATCTTCGTCATGGAAAAGGGCCTCGGGTGGGGCGACGACTATGACGAGGACCGTCGCACCGGTGACTGGCAATTCCAATGGTTCAAGCCTGACGGCAGCGTCAACATGGCCGAGAACACGGCGCGGTGCCAGTCCTGCCATTCCTCAAGAGCCGACGAAGACTTCCTCTACACGCTCGACGATCTCAAGGCTTTCGAAGGGGTGGTCATTGACTAGGCCCGCGCGAAACCGCGGCGAGGGTCGCATTGTGAGCCCGCTGTTCCTGATGCGCCTGGTGCTGGACTTCATGGCCGCCGGGCTGCTTCTGGTCGCTCTCGCCTACTGGTGGCTGGGCAACACGTCGCATGAGCTGATCGGCACCGGCATGTTCATTCTTCTCGTATCGCACAACGTCTTCAACCGGCGGTGGTGGGGCAGGCTTCCGAAGGTGGCGCGCGGCAGGCAGAGCCTCGTGACAATCGCATCGAATATCTCGATCGCCTTGGCGATATCAGCATTGCTGGTGACCAGCGTGATGATATCGCGCAGCGTGTTTGCTTTCCTTCCCGTTAGCGGCGGGCCGACTGCGCGTGAAATTCACATCCTTGCGGCCTATTGGGCGTTCATCCTCGCCGCCGTCCATCTCGGCCTTCACTGGTCGATGATCATGGCCGTCACGGGCAGGTTGTTGCGGGTCGGGCCGCCGGACGCTATCAGGACCGCTGCCCTTCGAGGCGTCGCCGGCGCAATAGCGGTGTGCGGTATCCGCAGCATGGTCATCATGGGAATCGGGGACAGGCTCATCGGCCGGCCGTCGATCGATTTCTGGGATTTTCAGGAGTCTACGATCGGGTTCTTTTTGCATCATATCGTGATCCTGGGGGCGGGGGCGTGTGCTGCGCATTATATGGCGGTGTGGCTTCGATGGGCGGACGGGGTGATGCAGAGGACGGAAGCCGGCGAGTGATGTTTGAGACGGTTTCGTTGGGGAGTTTGCGGCTGCCCGGCCCTTCGCATGGCTCCGGGCGTTCGACGCTGCAATCGATTCACTGGATCGATTGCTCCCGCTTTGCGGGACCGCGTCTCACCCCAGCACATCATAAAGCCGGAATATGAAGCTTACCTGATAGATCAGGTTGATGATGACGAAGGTGGTCTGGAAGCGGCGGTTGGGGGTCCAGGCGGCGATGGCGCAGAGCAGGATGTAGACGATATTGCGGGCGGGATATTCCCAGCCGAGCGAGAGGATGCGCTCATGGCCCTTGATCGCCGTGTCGAGGATATCGATGGCGTAGGTGAGGCCGAGGACGCCGAAGAACCATTTGCGCCGCGAGATGAAATATTCCTCGTAGCCGCCATATTCATCGAGGCTTGCCGGGAAGAGCAGGGCGCAGAGCAGGAAGAACAGGCTGCAGAAGCAGACCAGGAAGAGATAGATGCCGAAGCCGATGACCGGCACGGCCTGCAGGCGGTATTCCCACCACCAGATATGGATGATGAAGAGGAACAGGGACAGCGCCCAGCCGAGATGAACGGGATAGACCTTCGCCTTGCCGGGATGCTGGACGATGCCGGCAACGCCGGTGAGCAGCCTCGCCAGTGAGAGGCTGACGACCATGCCCATCACCACCTTGATGTGAAGGAAGACCTCCGGCGAGCTGACCGTTTCCATGCTTTCGATCTCTGCCCTGTCACTCCTCGGGGACTTGCTTCGGTTTACCCTCTTCGTCGAGAGCCACCATGATGAAGGTGCCGGCGGTGACCTTTTCCTGCTGGTTGTAGCGCGAGCGATGCGCCCAGGCTTCGACGATCAGCGTGATCGAGGTGCGCCCGACGCGCTCGATATCGGTATAGACCGACAGCGTATCGCCGATCTTGACCGGCAGCTCGAAGGCCATCTCCTTGACCGCGGCGGTGACGACGCGGCCCCTGGCGCGCTCGGCGGCGCGAATGCCGGAGGCAAGGTCCATCTGCGCCATGACCCAGCCGCCGAAGATATCACCGGCCGGATTGGCGTCGCCGGGCATGGCAAGCGTGCGCAGCGTCAGTTCACCTCTCGGCTTGGCGGTGTCGGTCATCAAGGGTTCTCCATCTGATGCGGTAGTGGCGGGTGATTCACTGGAGAGCACCCTAGTGCAAGGTCAAACGCGTGTAAAAGGCGGGAAGGCAGGGTGTGGCGGGCCGGTGGCGGGTGCACTTGTTTGGGTGAGTTGCCGCCGACTCAAAAGGTACATACATAATGAGTCGCACTGTTGCAGCGTATCGATTTCTTTTCTAGAGGAAGGAGGTCGCCGTTTGTTGGCTTATAACATAGTTAAGTTGAATATAATAAACGAGGATTATATTGAGTTCTGCAACTCATAAATTGGTAGCTTTGTATTCATTCGTATTATTTGGGATTTCTCATATAATAGTATCATGCATATATTGGCAATTCACAGGAATAAACATCGATATTAAAAATCAAAACTGTGATGCGGGTGCGCTCTGTATAGCGCCTATCTGGCTTTCGACTTCAGGAGTTTCGCTGTTGCTTCATATGGCAACAGGATATCTATATTACTCCTCCAAGGGGAAGGCCCATACGGACCTAATCCCAAGCCGGGGCAACGGCCAAAATCTGATGGCAAGCGGTGCCTTCCTTATGTATCGGATTGGGGCCTAGCGGCATCCCTGTTCTTACCATTCGCGGTTTCATTTCCAAGGTGCTAAGCCGAACAATTCAAACGGCAAACTCGTTTCGCTTTCAGCCGAGGTCTGGTTCGCGCGCTCCGGCCCTGCCAGATCAAATGCGGTGTCAAGGCGCGAGCGGCGGGGATAGCTCCTACGGCCGGCCGGCTGTGGCAAAAATATGGCGGGCCGCGCCGATTAAAATTCCGTTCGATTTCAGTCGGTTGAATTTTGCAACCGTCATCTCACCTTACGTTATGTGAGGGGGCGCTAATCTAACTTTACTGTCCGGTAATTCAGCTGTTTCACTATGTGACGAATTACACATGTAAGAATCGCCGGGAAGCTCATGCGCAACGTCAAGATTTCCACCCGCCTTTACTGCCTCGTCGGCTTCACGCTTGCCGTGCTTGCGGCAACGATGGTCTTTTTTCTGAACTATTCCTATTCCGAGCTGCAGGCGGAGCGGAAAGCGGGGCTGGAGAAGATGGAGGCGACGGCGCTCGGCATCTTCGACAAATATTACAAGATGGAGCAGGCGGGCACCATGACCCGCGAGCAGGCGCAGGCGGCCGCCAAGGACGTGATCGGCGCGATGCGCTATGGCGCCGACGGCTATTTCTGGATCAACGACATGCGTCCCACCATGGTGATGCACCCGATCAAGCCGCAACTGAACGGAACCGACATCTCGCAGATCAAGGACCCCACCGGCAAGTTCCTGTTCGTCGAGTTCGTCAACAAAGTGAAGAAGGACGGCAAGGGCTTCGTCGACTACTACTGGCCGAAGCCGGGCGCCGATGAGCCGGTTCTCAAATATTCCTATGTCGCCGGTTTCGAGCCCTGGGGCTGGATCGTCGGCACTGGCGTCTATGCCGACGACCTTGCCGCCCTCTATCGCCAGAACGCGATCTGGGCCGCGGCGCTTTGCCTGCTCGGTGCGGCGGTGACGATCGCGATCGCCTTTGCCATCGTACGCAGCGTCACAGTGCCGATCGCCCGGCTGAAGACGGCGATGAGTGCGATCGCCGCCGAAGAAGCATCGGTGGAAATTGCCGGCAGTGAGTGCCGCGACGAGATCGGCCAGATGGCCAAGGCGCTGCTGGTGCTGCGCGATTCCGTCGACGAGCGCAGCGCGCTGCGCGGCCGTGAGGATGAGAGGCAGCGGCAGATCGAGGAAGAGCGTCGCGGCAACGAGGCGAACCTGCGTTCGGCCTCCGAGCGGCAGACCCACGCGATGCAGGCACTCGGCGTCGGGCTGGAGAAGCTTGCGGGCGGCGACCTGACGGTCTCGATCGGTGATATCGGCGAGGATTACGCCAAGCTCCGGGGTGATTTCAATGCTGCCGTCGATGCGCTGAACGGCGTCATCCATGCGATCGCCGAATCGAGCCGCGTCGTCAACGAAAGCGCCTCCGACATCAGCGAGGCGACGGGCAACCTGTCGAAGCGCACCGAACAGCAGGCGGCTGCCCTTGAGGAGACGGCGGCAGCGCTCGACGAGATCACCGCGACGGTCAAGACGGCATCCGAGCGGGCGAACGAGGCGCGCGAGATGGTCGCCGAGACCAAGGCGAGCGCCGGACGCTCCGGCGATATCGTCCGCAATGCGGTGACCGCGATGGGCCGGATCGAGGAATCCTCGAGCCGCATCAACCAGATCATTTCCGTCATCGACGAGATCGCCTTCCAGACGAACCTGCTGGCGCTGAATGCCGGCGTCGAGGCCGCACGCGCCGGCGAGGCGGGCCGCGGCTTTGCCGTGGTCGCGCAGGAAGTGCGCGAGCTTGCCCAGCGGTCCGCCAATGCGGCCAAGGAGATCAAGGAACTGATCAGCCGGTCTGCGGCGGAAGTCGAGGGCGGGGTTGCGCTGGTGCGCTCGACCGGCGACGCGTTGCTTGAGATCGAGGCGCTGGTCAATCGGGTCAACGATCACGTCGCCTCGATTGCGACGGCGGCGCGCGAGCAATCGACCGGGCTGAACGAGATCAACAGCTCCGTCAACCATATGGACCAGATGACGCAGCAGAACGCGGCAATGGTCGAGGAGACGACGGCGGCAAGCCGCACGCTTGCCGACGAAAGCACACAGCTGAAGACGCTGCTTTCGAATTTCCGGTTGCGCGCGGCCGAGCAGCGCGCCGAGGCAAGGTATACGCGGGCCGCGTGAGGGGAAGAGCGAAGTAACGGCCTCACGGCAGCTTCAGATCAAAACGTCAGGAAAAGAGCCGCCACGACGGCTCTTTTTCGTTGTGACGGCATCATCGCGCTCAGATGCCGGATCGTATTGTCCGTATGATCCTCTCGACTATAGAGGAGCGTGGATTGGCGGAATTCCAAGATCTTCAGGCTGATATACCCGCAAGATATGCTTGGTAAAAAGTAGCGGATTCAATCATTAAGCGAATGTCGTTGCAATTTTTCTGTCGTTATGCTTCATTCAGGTTGTAGTTGAGGGCAGGGCATTTCGACGATAGCAATCGCTGTCGGAGCGGAAGCCACCGTAATTCTCCAATTTCTCTCATTATCCGGGACCACGGCCACGGCGGCCTTGGCATGGCCGCCGCGCGTCTTCCGCATTCGGGGATCTCAGTCTTCCCCACCTGATGTCACTGCCCTCATCGCACCGCTGCCGCATTCCAGTTGAGTAACCGAGGGAGGCCGATATGGCTCGCAGCAAGCATGGTACGCCAGTAAGAGGCATGGATAGCGTCGCGCATTCGAGTGTTCGCGACCAGAGGTTCGGGAGGATGTTCCGCAACCTGCCGGCCGCCGCATTTACCGAGGACGCACTCACCGATCTCGCGAAAACGATGTTCCAGGGGGAGTTCGCCGAGAAGATTGAGGAGGGAAAACCGGTCGACGTCGCGCTTAACGAGCGGGAGCCCGAAGACGAGAACCCGGCAATTCCGGCCGGCTTCACCTATTTCGGCCAGTTTCTCGATCATGACATCACCTTCGATCCGGTCTCGTCGCTCGACCGTTTCAACGATCCCGATGCCCTGCAGGATTTTCGCACGCCGCGGCTGGATCTGGATTCGGTCTATGGCTCCGGACCGGCCGACCAGCCTTTCCTCTATGAAGACGATGAGCTTCATCTGTTGCTCGGAGAGGACAAGGATTTCGACGGCACGCGGAAAAACCGCCCCGACTTGCCGAGGAACAGCGCGCCGATCCGGCGCGCGCTGCTCGGCGACAAGCGCAACGACGAAAACGTGATCGTCTCGCAGCTCCACGCCACCTTTCTCCGATTTCACAACAAGGTCGTCGATACGCTGCGCAGCCGCGATTTCGAGCTCTGTCAGCAGACGGTGCGCTGGCACTACCAGTGGATCGTCCTGCATGATTTCCTGCCGCGGATCATCGGCCGCGAGACCTACGAGCGCGTCATCGTCGGCAGAGGCGAAAAGCCAAATATCCGCTTCTATAATCCGCAGGGCCGCTACGCCTTCATCCCGGTCGAGTTCTCCGTCGCGGCCTACCGATATGGCCACTCGATGGTGAGGCCGAGCTATTCCCTGAACCGGATCGTGACGAAGCCGAGGCCCGTCGAGCAGCCGTTCAACGGGAAAACGGCGACGTTCAACCGCATTCCGATCTTCTCGCTGCTCGAGGGGGAGCCGCTAGCCAATCTGAACGGTTTTCGCGAGCTTCCCGGCTTCTGGCCGATCGACTGGGCTTTCTTCTTCGACGGGATCGCCCCGGATGGAGAGCCGCCGGCCGGCGCCGTTCTGCCGCAGCCTTCCTACAAGCTCGACACGACGCTGGTCGATCCGCTGACGAGCCTGCCCGATCACCGGCACGAACCAATCAAGATCCGCAGGGCGCTCGCCGCCTTGAACCTGCTGCGCGGCTGGCGGCTCGGATTGCCTTCCGGTCAGGCGGTGGCCCGCCATATGGAAATGGAGGCGCTGTCGGACGAGCAGCTGTTCGACAGCGAGGATGCCGACAGGAAGAGGGCGCGCGCCGCGTTGCTGACCAATCATCCCGGGATCTTCAAGGGCAACGCGCCGCTATGGTTCTACATCCTGCGCGAGGCGGAGATCTTTGGAAACAGCCAGCATCTCGGGCCGGTGGGCGGCACGATCGTCGCGGAGGTCCTTGCCGGCCTCATCCGTGAGGATCGCCATTCCTTCCTGGCGCAATGGCCGAAATGGCGGCCGACATTGCCGGGCGCCGAGCCGGGTCATTTCACCATGGCCGACCTGATCAACTTTACCAACGGGTCGGGCGCCGTGTGAAACTGCGCCAGGCTGCATGGCTTCACCTTGATCGAAGGCCGCGCAAGCGGCCTCAGACTGCTGACAAACCCCTGGCACCGTCCAGGGGTTTATGATTCATTGGGACATGTTGAAGAAACCTGCCCCCACCCAGACGGCTCTTGAGATGGTGACGCTCGATAGCCTGGTGAGGATCACCTGCTTCGCAAGATCGACGCGGTGATCGACTTTTCCTTCATCCACGATCGCGTTGCGGGGCTTTATTGCGCCGACAACGGCCGCCCACCGCTCGATCCGACCTTGATGTTCAAGGCGCT
>NZ_RJJT01000021.1 GCF_003938655.1 Rhizobium pisi | reverse complement strand
ATCCTTCGGCACCAGGCTATCGAGCGTCACCATCTCAAGAGCCGTCTGGGTGGGGGCAGGTTTCTTCAACATGTCCCAATGAATCATAAACCCCTGGACGGTGCCAGGGGTTTGTCAGCAGTCTGACTCCGCCGGAGAGGCGGAGTTCTTGTCATCAGGAGTGGTGTGTTAGGCCGAGGGTCAGTTCGGCAGGACGGTCGAGCCCATCAGTGCCTCGTCGATCGCGCGTGCCGCCTGGCGGCCCTCGCGGATTGCCCAGACCACCAGCGACTGGCCACGGCGCACGTCGCCCGCTGTCCAGAACTTGTCGATCGAGGTCTTGTAGTCGCGGTCGTTGGCGACGACGTTGGTCGAGCCGCGCTTGTCGGTGTTGAGCGTCAGCTTGCCTTCCAGTTCCTTCAGCACGCTTGTTGTGAACGGGCCGCGGAAGCCGATAGCGATGAAGGCGAGATCGGCGCGGATCACGAATTCCGTGCCCGGCACCGGACGCCGGCGCTCATCGACTTCGCAGCACTTGACGCCCGTCAGCACGCCATCTTCGCCGACGAATTCGAGTGTCGCCACCTGGAATTCGCGCACGGCGCCCTCGGCCTGCGAGGAGGAGGTGCGCATTTTCGTCGCCCAGAAGGGCCAGACGGCCAGCTTGTCTTCCTTCTCCGGAGGCTGCGGCCGGATGTCGAGCTGGGTGACCTTAACGGCGCCCTGGCGGAACGCCGTGCCGACACAGTCCGACGCCGTATCGCCGCCACCGACGACGACGACATGCTTGGCGCCGGCAAGGATCGGGTCCGACGGCCAGCCGACGCTGTCAATGTTTTCGCGCCCGACACGGCGGTTCTGCTGCACGAGATAGGGCATCGCATCATGCACCCCGGCAAGATCCGCGCCCGGAATGCCAGCCTCGCGCGGGGTCTCGGAGCCGCCGCAGTAAAGAACGGCGTCGTGATCTGCGAGCAGTTGTTCGACCTTGACGTCGACGCCGACATTGACGCCGCAATGGAAGGTGACACCCTCGCCCTTCATCTGCTCGACGCGGCGGTCGATGAAGTTCTTCTCCATCTTGAAATCGGGAATGCCGTAGCGCAGCAGGCCACCCGGCTTGGTCTCGCGCTCATAGACATGCACATCATGACCGGCGCGGCCGAGCTGCTGGGCAGCCGCCATGCCGGCAGGGCCTGAGCCGATGACGGCGACCTTCTTGCCAGTATGCACTGTGGCCGGCTGCGGCCTTATAAAACCGAGCTCATAGGCCTTGTCGGCGATCGCCTGCTCGACCGTCTTGATCGCGACCGGTGCATCCTCGAGATTCAGCGTGCAGGCTTCCTCGCAAGGAGCGGGGCAGACGCGGCCGGTGAACTCAGGGAAGTTGTTGGTCGAATGCAGGTTCTGGATCGCCGCTTCCCAGTTGTTGTTGTAGACGAGGTCGTTCCAGTCCGGAATCTGGTTGTGCACCGGGCAGCCGGTGGGGCCATGGCAATAAGGAATGCCACAGTCCATGCAGCGCGCGGCCTGTTTCTGCACTTCCGGGTCCGACATCGGGATCGTGAACTCGCGGAAATGACGGATGCGATCCGACGCCGGCTGATACTTCGCCACCTGCCGGTCGATTTCCAGAAACCCTGTTACCTTACCCATGTCTTCGTCCCTTACCCTCATGACCGCCTCGCCCGCGGCCAGTTGTCTGTCATCAGTCCCGGTATCCCGGGCGGGTTGCTTTCTCTCGACCGTCATAGGCGCATATCCCCTGAAGGATCCCGCGTGATCTGGATGGCTTTCCGCCATCGGCATGATCGTCACGGGTCATCGAGATATTCGCCATCCGTCACACCATCTCAGCAGGTGACGGATGGCACGGTGCAAATCATTCCGCCGCAATGCCCATCCGGCTGCGTTCCATTTCCTCGAGCGCACGCCGGTATTCGACCGGCATGACCTTGCGGAACTTCGGACGGTAGTCGGCCCAGTTGTCGAGGATCTGCTTGGCGCGGGCCGAGTCCGTGTAGTGCAGATGGTTGGAGATCAGCTGGTAGAGGCGCTCTTCGTCATGGCGGGTCATGTCACCGGAGACGTCGACACGCCCCTTGTGCATGAGATCGCCGCCGTGATGATGCAGCTTCTCCAGCATATCGTCCTCCTCCGGAACCGGTTCGAGCTCGACCATCGCCATGTTGCAGCGGCTGGCGAAATCGCCGGTTTCATCGAGCACGTAGGCCACGCCACCGGACATGCCGGCCGCGAAATTGCGGCCCGTGGCGCCGAGCACGACGACGACGCCGCCGGTCATGTATTCGCAGCCATGGTCACCGACACCTTCGACGATGGCGATCGCGCCCGAATTGCGCACGGCGAAACGTTCGCCCGCCACGCCGCGGAAGTAGCATTCGCCCTCGGTCGCACCGTAAAGCACGGTGTTGCCGACGATGATCGAGTTCTCGGCCACGATCCTCGAATTCTCCGGCGGCCGGATGATGATCTTGCCGCCCGAAAGCCCCTTGCCGACATAGTCGTTACCGTCGCCGATTAGGTTGAAGGTGACGCCGCGCGCCAGGAAAGCGCCGAAGCTCTGCCCCGCCGTGCCGCGAAGCGTCACATTGATCGTGTCTTCCTTCAGCCCGCGATGATTGAAGCGTTTGGCGACCTCGCCTGAAAGCATGGCGCCTGCCGAACGGTCGACGTTCCTGATGCCGACCTCGAAGGCAACGGGGGTCTTGGCGGTCAGCGCCGGCTGTGCCTGCTCGATCAGCACGCGGTCGAGAATATCGTCGATCGGATGCTGCTGCCGGCTCGTCCAGAACGTCTCCTGCTTCGGAGCATCGACCTTGTGGAAGATGCGGTTGAAGTCGAGGCCCTTCGCCTTCCAGTGCGCCAGCATCTCGTCCTTCTCCAGGAACTCCGAGGCGCCGATGATGTCGTCGAGCCGGGTGAACCCGAGCGAGGCGAGGATTTCGCGCACTTCGTTGGCGACGAAGAAGAAGTAGTTGATGACGTGCTCCGGCGTGCCCTTGAAGCGCTTGCGCAACACAGGGTCCTGCGTCGCCACACCCACCGGACAGGTGTTGAGATGGCACTTGCGCATCATGATGCAGCCGGCCGCGATCAGCGGCGCGGTGGCGAAGCCGAACTCGTCGGCGCCGAGCAGCGCCCCGATGATGACGTCGCGGCCGGTCTTGAGACCGCCGTCCACCTGTAGCGCGACGCGCGAACGCAGGCCGTTCAGCACCAGCGTCTGCTGGGTCTCGGCAAGGCCGATCTCCCAAGGACTGCCGGCATGCTTCAGCGAGGTCAGCGGCGAGGCACCCGTGCCGCCGTCGAAGCCAGCGACAGTGATATGGTCGGCGCGCGCCTTGGCGACACCGGCTGCAACCGTACCGACGCCGACTTCCGAGACGAGCTTGACCGAAATGTCAGCGGTCGGGTTGACGTTCTTCAGGTCGTAGATCAGCTGCGCCAGATCTTCGATCGAATAGATGTCGTGGTGTGGCGGCGGCGAGATCAGGCCGACGCCCGGCGTCGAGTGGCGGGTCTTGGCAACGGTCGCGTCAACCTTGTGGCCCGGCAGCTGGCCGCCTTCGCCGGGCTTTGCGCCCTGCGCCACCTTGATCTGCAACACATCGGCATTGACGAGATATTCGGTGGTGACGCCGAAGCGGCCCGACGCGATCTGCTTGATCGCCGAGCGTTCCGGGTTCATCGAACCATCGTGCAGCGGCATATAGCGGTCGGATTCCTCGCCGCCCTCGCCGGTGTTCGACTTGCCGCCGATCCGGTTCATGGCGATCGCCAGCGTCGTATGCGCCTCCCTCGAGATCGAGCCGAAGGACATCGCCCCCGTCGAGAAACGCTTGACGATATCGACCGCCGGCTCGACCTCGTCGATCGATACCGGCTTGCGGCCGAGAGCCTCGGCGCTCTTGATGTTGAACAGCCCACGGATCGTGTTCATGCGCAGCGCCGAATTGTTCACCATGTCGGCGAATTCGCGGTAGCGGTCCTCGGCATTGCCGCGCACGGCATGCTGGAGGGCGGCAACCGCATCCGGCGTCCAGGCATGGCTTTCTCCGCGCATGCGGTAGGCATATTCGCCGCCGATATCGAGCGTCGTCGCAAGCAGCGGATCCTTGCCGAAGGCAGCGGTATGACGGGCGACGGTCTCTGCGGCGATCGCTTCGAGGCCGATGCCTTCGATCATCGTCGCGGTTCCGAAGAAATACTTGTCGACGAGTTCCGATGCGAGGCCGATCGCATCGAATATCTGCGCTCCGCAATAGGACTGATAGGTCGAGATGCCCATCTTCGACATGACCTTGAGGATGCCTTTGCCGACCGCCTTGATGTAGCGGTAGACGACCTCGGAGGCATCCACTTCCTTCGGGAATTCGCCCTTGGCATGCATGTCGAGCAGCGTGTCAAAGGCGAGATAAGGGTTGATCGCCTCGGCGCCGTAGCCGGCGAGCAGGCAGAAATGATGCACTTCGCGCGGTTCGCCGGTCTCCACCACGAGACCGACCGAGGTGCGAAGCCCCTTGCGGATCAGGTGGTGGTGCACGGCAGCCGTCGCCAGCAAAGCCGGAATAGCGATCCGGTCAGGCCCGATCTGACGGTCGGAGAGCACGATGATGTTGTAACCGCCCTTGACCGCCGCCTCCGCGCGCTCGCAGAGCCGGTCGAGCATCTCAGGCATGCCTTCAGCGCCACGCTCGATGTCATAGGTGAAATCGAGCGTCTTGGTGTCGAAGCGGTCTTCCGTATGGCCGATCGAGCGGATCTTTTCGAGATCGCCATTGGTCAGGATCGGCTGGCGAACCTCGAGGCGCTTGGCGTTCGCCATGCCTTCGTGGTCGAGAATGTTCGGACGCGGGCCGATGAAGGAGACAAGGCTCATCACCAGTTCCTCGCGGATCGGATCGATCGGCGGGTTGGTCACCTGCGCGAAGTTCTGCTTGAAATAGGTGTAGAGCAGCTTCGGCTTTTCCGACATCGCCGAGATCGGCGTGTCTGTGCCCATCGAGCCGATCGCCTCCTGCCCCGTCGTCGCCATCGGCGACATCAGGATGCGGGTATCCTCGGTCGTGTAGCCGAAGGCCTGCTGACGGTCGAGCAGCGACACGTCGCGGCGCAGCGCCCGCGGCTCCACCGGCTTCAGCTCTTCGAGGATGAGCTGGGTGCGATCGAGCCAGCTGCGATAGGGATGCGCCGTCGCAAGCTGCGACTTCACCTCGTCGTCGGAGATGATGCGGCCTTCTTCCATGTCGATCAGCAGCATCTTGCCCGGCTGCAGGCGCCACTTCTGGATGATCTTTTCCTCAGGAACGGGCAGCACGCCGGCCTCCGACGCCATGATGACACGGTCGTCGTCGGTAACGAGGTAGCGCGCCGGCCGCAGGCCGTTGCGGTCAAGCGTCGCACCGATCTGCCGGCCGTCGGTGAAGGCAACGGCAGCCGGGCCATCCCACGGCTCCATCAGCGCAGCGTGATATTCGTAGAAAGCCTTGCGTTCGGCGGCCATCGACTGGTTGCCGGCCCAGGCCTCCGGGATCAGCATCATCACCGCATGCGCCAGCGAATAACCGCCGCGCACCAGGAATTCGAGCGCGTTGTCGAAGCAGGCCGTGTCCGATTGTCCTTCGTAGGAAATCGGCCAGAGCTTGGAGATATCCTCGCCGAACAGCGGCGAGGAGACTGACGCCTGCCGCGCCGCCATCCAGTTGACGTTGCCGCGCAGCGTGTTGATCTCGCCATTGTGGGCGACCATGCGATAGGGATGCGCAAGCTTCCACGATGGGAAGGTGTTGGTCGAGAAGCGCTGGTGCACGAGAGCGACCGCGCTTTGGAAACGCGGATCCGAAAGGTCCTTATAATAGGCGCCGACCTGATAGGCCAGGAACATGCCCTTGTAGACCACCGTCGCCGACGACAGCGATACCGGATAGAAATTGCTCTCCTCGCCGTCGAACTCATCATAGATGCGGTTGGAGATCACCTTGCGGAGGGTGAACAGCCGGCGCTCGAACTCGTCGTTGTTTTCGGCATCCTCACCGGCGCCGATGAAGACCTGCACGTGATGCGGCTCGGTCGCGGCGATGTCAGGCGCCTTGGAAAGCGAGGAGTTATCAACAGGCACATCGCGGAAGCCGATGAAGACCTGGCCTTCTTCGACGATGACGTCCTTGATGACCTTCTTGAAGTGCTCGATCTGCTTCTCGTCGCGCGGCATGAAGATATGGCCGACGCCATATTCGCCGACCGGCGGCAGGGTGATGCCCTGTGCGACCATCTCCTCGCGGAAGAACCCGTCGGGGATCTGCACCAGAATGCCGGCGCCGTCACCCATCAGCGGATCGGCGCCGACGGCGCCGCGATGCGTCAGGTTCTCGAGGATGAAGAGACCGTCCTTGACGATCTGATGCGACTTCTCACCCTTCAGATGCGCGACGAAGCCGACGCCACAGGCATCATGTTCGTTGCGCGGATCATAGAGGCCCTGTTTCTTCGGCAGGCCGGAGGCGGATTTGGACATATTGGCCGTCGCGCGCACCTTGGCAGCAGCAAACTGGTCAAATTCCATGGATGGCGTCTTCGTCATCGTCTTTCCTCCTGTCGAAGCCCGCGGGGCTGCGGGCGGCTTTTCGTCCGGCGCCGCAACCCGAAAATAGGTCCGGCGCATGACAGCGCTGTTGCATTGTGAAGATCGGTCGCAGACATCTGCTTGGGAAAGCAAACCGTCGCGTTCCGCGCCTGCCATTCGCCTCCGCGCGCCGCCCGTCCATGGGGTTTGGCGCTCGGAAGAACTATAGCGTGAAAGCCGTTCTGTTCCAGGGCTTTCGGCGCCTCTTCGGCCGCAAAGGCCAAAATAGGACAGCAACACTGTCCTAATTCATCTGTTCTATGCCAGAAAGCATCCAGCTCCGCAAGAGCGCGCCGTCAAAAAACGTCAATTTGCGACGGAAGATTACCGCAGCAGCGAGCGCAGCGAAATAAAATTACGAAAAACAGGATCATTTTGTTTATTGATTGCGTAGTTCAATTTCTGTGATGTGTCCGGGAAGACGACCTTGATCCTGTGAAGCTTTCGCTTAATCTCCGCTCCCGAACCCGCCCGACCCTTCCTTTCCCACGGTTTCCCCATGTTCTTTGCTTCCGATAACTGGGCCGGCGCCCACAGATCCATTGTCGAACGCCTGCTGACGGAATCGAGCGGCTTTGCCCCAGCCTATGGCGCCGGTGACCTCGACAAGAAGGTCGAAGCCCGCTTTTCCGAAATCTTCGAGCGTGAGGTTTCCGTTTTCTTCGTTGCCACCGGCACCGCCGCCAATTCCCTGTCGCTGGCAAGCGTCCAGCGCCCCGGCGGGATCACTTTCTGCCATGCGGAATCTCATGTGATCGAGGATGAATGCGGCGCACCGGAGTTCTTCTCCGGCTCCGCCCGCCTCGTTGCCGTCGACGGCGAAGCCGGCAAGATCGATCCGGCCAAGCTTTCCGCAAGGATCGCGAACTTTCCCGAGGACGCCCTCCGCCATGGCCGCGCCAGCGCGGTGACCATCACCCAGGCGACCGAGATCGGCACCGTCTATTCGCTGCCGGAGATCGGCGAGATCGCCGCCATATCAAGAAAGCGCAATCTGCCGCTCCACATGGACGGCGCCCGCTTCGCCAATGCGCTGGTGGCGCTTGGCGCAACCCCGGCCGAGATGACGTGGAAGCGCGGCGTCGACATGCTTTCTTTCGGCGGCACCAAGAACGGCTGCTGGTGCGCGGAAGCGATCGTCTTCTTCAATCCGGATCAGGCAAAGGAAATGCCCTTCATCCGCAAGCGCGCCGCCCAGCTCTTCTCCAAGTCGCGTTTCATCGCAGCCCAGTTCGATGCCTATTTCGAAAACGGCCTCTGGCTCGATCTCGCCCGCCATTCGAACAGCATGGCCGACCGGTTGCGCGCCGGCATCGGCGCGAGCAGCGCCGCCCGCCTTGCCTGGCCGACCGCATCCAACGAAGTCTTTGCCATCGTCAGCAAAAGTGCTGCAAAGACCGCGGAGGAAAGGGGCGCCAAGTTCTATGAATGGCCTATCCCCGCAGCAATGCCGGAACTCGCTTCCAAAAGTGAGGCTCTGATCCGCCTCGTCACCAGCTTCGCGACGACGGAAGCGGATGTGGACGGCTTCCTGAAGTGCCTCTCCGCCTGACCGCCAGTCGAAATGGCCTGCCGGTGCGGCAGGCCTTTCGGTGACGGCAATGCCTCACCCCGACTTCAACCTTCGCACCTTCTGCAGAATATCTTCCGAAAGCGCCGAAACCAGCGCCTGATCGGCTCCCTTGCGCGGCACCAGCACGAATTCCACATCCTCCAGCACCGGCAACTTTCCTGCGGCGATCTCCTTCAGCCCTGACGGCGCCATGCTGCGGGGCTGCACCAGCACGCCCATGCCGGCTCGTGCCGCCGCCGTCAGCCCACTCAGGCTGCCACAGGTGCAGACGATCCGCCAGGCAACACCATTTCGTCCGAGCGCCTCCAGCGCGATCGCCCGCGTGACGCTCGGCGGCGGAAAGGCGATGAGCGGTAGAAGACCGGAGGCGAGCACATGCTCCGGATCGCGCGCCAGCCAGACGAGTGGCTCGCGATAGACCAGTTTTCCGCGCGCATCGCCAAGCCGGCGCTTGGCGAGCACCAGATCGATCTCGCCATTGTCCTGCATCTCGTAAAGGACGCCGGAAAGCGCCACGGTCAGCTCCAGATCGACGGAAGGATGTGAACGAACGAAATCCTCCAGCACTGCCGGCAGCTGGCTGGTGACGAAATCCTCCGAGACGCCGAGCCGCAGGCTGCCGCGCAGGCTGTTGCTCCTGAACAGCGATTGCACCTGGCCCTCGATCTGAAGCATGGCGCGCGCATGCGAAAGCAGCGCCTCGCCGTCACCGGTCAGCATCACCTTGTGCGTGTCGCGCGCGAGGAGCCTTCGCCCGAGCGTGGTCTCCAGCCGCTGGATGTGCTGGCTGACCGTCGATTGCCCGAGGCCGAGCCTTTCTGCGGCGAGCGTGAAACTGCCCATCTGTTCGACGGCGATGAAACTGCGAAGTTGTGAAAGATCCAGCATGTCGAATCCAATTTCTCGATAACTGTTATTCCTTGCATCCTGGATCATAATGGACGACAGAACAATGACTGTTTATTACGCCGCGAGACCGCCATGCGCCGCTTTCTGCCCGATACCTTCACGATTCTGCTCGTCTGCACCGTCATTCTTGCTTCGCTGCTTCCGGCGCGCGGCAGTTTTGCAGGCTATTTCGGCATCGCCACCGATCTTGCCATTGCGGCACTGTTCTTCCTGCATGGCGCGCGCCTGTCACGAGACGTCGTTATTGCTGGCCTCCTGCACTGGCGCCTGCATCTCGTCATCCTGCTGACGACCTTCGGCATTTTCCCGCTGCTCGGCCTGGCACTCGGATTGGTCCCCGATACGATCCTGCCACAGCCGCTTTATCTCGGCATCCTCTTCCTCTGCGTGCTGCCGTCGACGGTGCAGTCGTCGATCGCCTTCACCTCGATGGCGGGCGGCAATGTGCCAGCGGCCATCTGCTCCGCCTCGGCCTCCAACATCTTCGGCATGTTCCTGACACCGTTGCTCGTCGGTCTGCTCTTTTCCGTCGGCGGCCATGGCGGCTTTTCCTTCGATGCGCTGCAGCAGATCCTCCTCCAGCTGCTTGCACCCTTCATCGTCGGCCAGATCCTGCAGCCCTGGATCGGCGACTGGATCCGCGCCAAGAAGAAGATCCTGATGCCGGTTGACCGCGGCTCGATCCTGATGGTCGTCTATCTCGCCTTCAGCACGGCCGTCGTCGAAGGGCTGTGGCACACCTTCTCGATCGCCGACATCGCCGTTGTCATCGTTGCCGACATCGTCCTTCTGGCGTTGGTCCTTGCTTTGACGATGTTCGGCAGCCGCTGGCTGGGCTTCAACAAGGCTGACGAGATCACCATCACCTTCTGCGGCTCGAAGAAAAGCCTTGCGAGCGGCGTGCCGATGGCCAACGTCATCTTTGCCGGCCAGTCGATCGGCGCGATCGTTCTTCCCCTGATGCTCTTCCACCAGATCCAGCTCATGGCTTGCGCCGTCATCGCCCAGAAATATGCCGCCGCCGCGGCCCGGCGCGCAACGGAACAGCAAATGACGGATGCCGCCAGCCCGGCCTGAGCGACTAGGCCTCCACAGCGACAATAAAAAACGGCGCCCCGATGGGAGCGCCGTTCGTTTTACCCGTAAGGGAATGAGGATCAGCCGTTGATGACCTGCGCCTCGATGGCCTTCGGAGCCTCGATGGGCTCGGCGGCAATCGCGATCTTGCGGGGCTTCATGGCCTCGGGAATATTGCGCAGGAGGTCGATGTGAAGCAGGCCGTTCTTCAGCGAAGCGGCGGTCACCTCAACATGATCGGCAAGCTGGAAGCGGCGCTCGAAGGTGCGCTTGGCAATGCCGCGATAGAGGAATTCGCCGCTTTCCGGGGTTTCCTCGTTCTTTTCACCCTTCACGGCCAGCACATGGGCATGAGCCTCGATCGAGAGTTCGGTCTCGTCGAAACCGGCAACAGCCATGGTGATGCGGTAGGTGTTTTCACCGGTGCGCTCGATATTGTAGGGCGGATAGGTCTGCGCCTGCTCCGGCTGGGCAAGGCTGTCGAGCATGGTGAAGAGCCGGTCGAAACCGACAGTAGAGCGATAAAGGGGAGAGAAGTCTACGTGACGCATAATGTCCTCCTGTGGAAGCGACGTGTTGCGATAAAATGCCCCTGAAACCCCATCTTTGGCGGCCTCGGGACGGTTGCGCAGGCCCTTTTTGGCACCTGCAGGATGGAGATGGTGATGGGATTTGACGAGTTCAAGACCTTTCCGAAATTGCCGCATCCGGCCCGGTGAACCCGGCATGAACGATCGGTTCGGAAGGCATTCAGGCGCATTCGCGTAAGAATCTGGCGTCGGGGAAAATCTGGTCCCGATGGCTGAAGTGCATCGTCCCTTCTTCTTCAGTCTCAAACTCGGCCGGCTGCGGGCACCCTCATGCTCCTGCCGGCCCTTTTCCCGCGCCACAGCGCCGCGCGTCTGAAAAGACGCGCAAAGGACGCTGTAACACTTTGAAATGCTGCATAATTTTATCCTTAAATCGATCCCGATTTAGCGAATTACGCAGCCGGCCGCGCCGGCGCCACCGCTTTCCAAGCCGGATGCCATGCGCTATCCCTGATAAGCGAAGCAGTCAGCAGCGGCGCATTGGCAAAGTCATGGATCAGGTTCTCTATTCGACGCCCGACAATCCCGCCCCGGAAAACCGCACGGAGGGGTTCTTCGAAACCCATGACGGTCACCGGCTGCGTTACGCGGTTTTCCGCGCCAGTGCCCAGGTCGCCAAGGGCACGGTCGTCATCCTCCAGGGACGCAACGAATATATCGAGAAATATTTCGAGACGATTCGCGACCTGACCGCCAGGGGTCTCTGGGTCGCGACCTTCGATCTGCGCGGCCAGGGTGGTTCGTCGCGGCTCCTCAAGCGCCGCAACCACGGCCATATCCGCCACTTCACCGACTACGAGCGCGATCTCGACACCTTCCTCGAAAAAGTGGTGCTGCCGGATACCCGCCTGCCCTTCTACCTGCTCGGTCACTCGACGGGCGGGCTGATCGCGCTGTCGGCAGCTCCCTATCTCACCACCCGCATCGATCGCATGGTACTATCAGCCCCCTTCATCGGCCTGATCGGACAGGCGGCCTCGCCCCGCGCCATCCGCACCCTTGCCGGCACGCTGACAGCCGTCGGCCTCGGCTTCATGCCACTGACATCGAAACTGAAGGAACCGGATTTCCGCGACAACCCGCTGACCTCGGACGAAGCCCGCTTCGACCGCAATGTCGCGATGATGAAGGCCCATCCGGAGCTGACGGTTGGACCACCCACAGCCCGCTGGCTGACCGAGGCCTTCCGCACGCAAGAGCGCGTCACCTCGCCCTACCATCTCTTCTCGATCACCATCCCGACCGTCGTCATCGCCCCGACGCGCGACGGCGTCGTGCCTTATACGGCGCAGGAGCGGCTCTCGCGCTATTTCCGCGCCGGCCAGCTGGTGCCGATCAACGGCGCCCGCCACGAGATCTTCCAAGAACGGGATATTTACCGCGCGGCAGCGCTCGCCGCCTTCCACGCCTTCATTCCCGGCAGCGATGCCGAGGAGAACCAGGACGTCGCAGCCCTCGGCACGTAAACGGCCTCAACGCTGCAGGATGGCGATCGCTTGCTCGTAGACTGCCCGGCTGCCGGCAGCGATGATCGAGCCACCATTTTCCGGCCGTCCGCCGTCCCAGGTGGTGATGATGCCCCCCGCCCCTTCGATAACGGGAATGATGCCGCCGACGTCATAGGGTTTGAGACTGTTTTCCACGACGAGATCGATATGGCCGGCAGCCAGCAGCGCATAGGCATAGCAGTCGCATCCGTAGCGGAAGAGCCGCACCTGGCTCTCGATCTCCCGGTATTTCTCCATCTCCTGCCCGGCGAAGAGATGCGGCGACGTCGTGAAGAGAATGGCGTTGGAAAGTGAATCGCACCGGCGCGTCGCCAGCCGTCGCTCGCCTTCCGGCCCGGAATAGATCGAACCGTTCTGGTCGGCGAAATAACGTTCGCCGGTAAACGGCTGCTCGATCATACCCATGATCGCCCGGCCTTGCTTCTGCAGGCCGATCAGCGTCCCCCATACCGGCACACCCGATATGAAGGCGCGCGTGCCGTCGATCGGATCGATCACCCAGACATAGTCGCGGTCGAGCCCGACATTGCCGTGCTCCTCGCCGAGAATGCCGTGGTCCGGGAAATTCTCCTCGATCAGCGCCCGGATGGCGAGTTCGGCCGCCCTATCGCCCTCCGTCACCGGATCGAAACCCGAGGAAAGCTTGTTCGTGACATCGAGGCCGGAGCGGAAGCGTGGCAGGGTTTCGGCCTTTGCGGCCTCCGCCAGGCGGTTGAAGAACGAGCGGTCAGGAAGCATGGTGACACCGTTTGGCTGGCGGGAATATCGCCTTCATAGCGAAAAGCGGGAGGAATGCAATTATGCCCCAAATGCCCAAAGATATCGCAGCGCAATATATTGCTTGACATTTGTGCAATGCAATAGTAGCGTCCTCAGTACAGTCTTTGACTGTAAATACCCTCCTTGGGTGTTTCCTCCCTAGACTAGCCGCGCTCACAAGCGCGGTTTTTTTTGACCAGAGGAACCGAAGGCGGAAGCGATAAGCGGCTTTATTCGGCGGCCAACGCCCGATCGCCGGCGAATTTCTCGACATATTCCGCCATCTGCCGCATGAAGCCGGTGACTGCCTCGGCCACCGCGGCGAAATCCTCGCGCTTCTCCAGCGTCACCTCATCGACATAGATCGCCCGGTTCACTTCGATTTGCAGCGCATGCAGCCCGCGCGAAGGCCGGCCGTAATGTTCGGTGATGAAGCCGCCAGCATAGGGTTTGTTGCGGATCGCCGCGAAACCCATTTCCTCGAGGATGGCGATCGCAGCGCGCGAAAGCTCGGCCGAAGCACTGGTGCCGTAACGATCGCCGATGATGAAATCGGGCCGCGCGGTGCAGCCGGCGACTCGCACGTTGCCGGGCATCGAGTGGCAGTCGATCAGCACGCCGAAGCCGAACTGCACGTGGGTTCGCGCGATCAGCCGGCGCAGCGCCGCATGATAGGGCTTGTAGACCGCTTCGACCCGGTCGAGGCCCTCCTGCACCGGCAGGCGCCGCGCATAGATTTCCATGTTCTCGGCGACGATGCGCGGAATGGTGCCGAGCCCGCCGGCGACCCGCAGCGAATTGATGTTGGCATAGGGCGGCAGCAGCCCGTCGAACATGCGAGGATCGAGCTCGTAGGGCTCGCGGTTGACGTCGAGATAGGCGCGCGGAAAGTTGGCCGCAAGCAGCGGTGCGCCGAGCGCTACGGCCGAGCCGAAGAGCTCGTCGACGTAATGATCCTCGGAACGGCGAATCGCGATGCCCTCGAGCCTGGACTGGGCGATGAATTCCGGTGGATAAATCCGGCCGCTATGGGGAGAGTTGTAGACGAAGGGAATGGTCTGCGACACGGGCTCATGAACCTCAAAAAGCTCGTATTCCCGTATTTCCGGCACTTTCGGCCCTCTTTACCATGTCATGAACTGACTGCTTCGCCCATGTTGCCAGTTGCCTCGCCTCAAGTCCATACTATGTAGAAGGGATGGCGGTCGCAGACAGGCAATTCACCGGTTGTTTACCGGGTAAAGACTAGTGTAAACGGCTGGCAGCCCACCCAAAACCTATTCATCAGCGGTCTGGATTAATGACTCAGAAGATACTTCTCGCCGAAGACGACAACGACATGCGCCGTTTCCTGGTGAAAGCGCTCGAAAAGGCCGGCTACAAGGTCCTTTCGTACGACAACGGCGCCAGCGCCTACGACCGGTTGCGCGAGGAGCCCTTTTCCCTGCTGCTGACCGATATCGTCATGCCCGAAATGGACGGCATCGAGCTGGCGCGCCGCGCCACCGAACTCGACCCGGACCTGAAGGTGATGTTCATCACCGGCTTTGCAGCCGTGGCGCTGAACCCCGATTCGAAGGCGCCGAAGGATGCCAAGGTCCTTTCCAAGCCTTTCCACCTGCGCGACCTCGTCGACGAGGTCAACAAAATGCTTGCCGCATAAGGCTTGCCGGGCGGTGCGTCACAAAACTGAAAAAAGCCTATTGACGGCTCCGAAGGTTTTGTGATCTATGCGCCGCCATCGGATGGGCGTGTAGCTCAGCGGGAGAGCACTACGTTGACATCGTAGGGGTCACAGGTTCAATCCCTGTCACGCC
The DNA here is from genome assembly GCF_003938655.1 of Rhizobium pisi. GTDB lineage: Bacteria > Pseudomonadota > Alphaproteobacteria > Rhizobiales > Rhizobiaceae > Rhizobium > Rhizobium pisi. The sequence goes on along the minus strand of NZ_RJJT01000021.1, from coordinate 99,896 downwards.
CACCATCCAGATTGCTTGATCTACAAGGCCTTTCGAGAAATCGAGAGGCCTTTTCACATCGTGGTTCACAGGTTTGATAAACCTGTCCGGGGTAGGAGTTCTTCAGCGTGGCACAGGTCATCAAACGACGTAAGACCCTTGTGGTTTCCAGCGACAAGATCTCCCTGGCAAAAGGTATCAGCCTTCCGCAGGGGCGTTACCCCGTCACCGCCGAATATGTCGTATCCCACATGCGCGGCAGGCCGGTCGAGCAAGCCGGCCGTGTCATGCTCCACCTGACGCGACAGAACCTCATTGACTACGGCGTCGACCTGACCGGCAGCACGATGCTCGGTATCGACATCGACGTGAGCGGCAATATTGCGCGCAAGGAAGCCACCCTGGAGTGATTTCCAGAGCATGTCGCACAAAACCGTGCTGTGGGCGATCGCGACATGCTTGAGAAGACAGACCTGAAGTGCGAGGAGCGAATCTGAAAGATTGCGACTTCCAGACCGGGATGCGTTCCCTGCTGACGAATGCGCCAAGCTCTCGTCGCCGCGTTCGACGCCGCCGGGCCGCAAGGACGAGCTTGCGGGCGGCATGCCAACGGCTCGGTCCCTTCATCTTCCCGTCTCCTGCCATGCCCGCCTGCCGCCGAACCTCATCACCTAGTCTTCCTCGATTCGTGCAGATCGCGGTCATGGCATTTTCGCGTATGAGGACATGCTCATGCGAGCATCAATTGCATATCGCAGCGAAGGTTCAGCCCCTCATTGTTCAAGCATCCGCAGGCGCGGCTTTTGGGAAGGCCAGATGACGGTTTTGTGACAAAAATCGTGTTGTTTCAGCAACATAGCGGGTGCGGCCCAATGTCACAATCGAATATCTCGTTGCAGTGCAGCATCCCCTATGTAACTTACGCGGCGAGGCAGGCATCGAGCTAAAAAGGTGCCGCTTCGATCACACGGGGTGAAGATCCGTAGGGACTGCCAATGGCAACGGTCTTCATCCTATTGCATTTGAACTGGAGGTTATTCCATGAACATCAAGAGCCTTCTTCTCGGCTCCGCTGCTGCACTTGCAGCAGTATCCGGCGCTCAGGCTGCTGACGCTATCGTTGCTGCCGAACCGGAACCGGTTGAATACGTTCGCGTCTGCGATGCTTACGGCACCGGCTACTTCTACATCCCGGGCACCGAAACCTGCCTCAAGATCAACGGCTACGTTCGTTTCCAGGTTGACGTTGCTCCGCACGCCAGCTCGATCGGCGCCGGCGGCGGTGGTGCTGTCGCCAACGACTCGGACTGGGACGCCCGCACGCGTGGTCAGGTTCAGTTCACGGCCAAGAGCGACACCGAATACGGTCCGCTGACCGGCGTTATCGTCATGCAGTTCAATGCTGACAACGCTTCTGCCCAGAAGGCCCAGCTGGACTCCGCATATCTCGATATCGCCGGCTTCCGCGCTGGTCTGTTCTACAGCTGGTGGGACGATGGTCTTTCGGGCGAAACCGACGACATCGGCTCTCCGGTAACGCTGCATAACTCCATCCGTTATCAGTACGAAACCGACGCCTTCTACGCTGGCATCAGCGTTGACGAGCTGGAAGACAGCCCGTTCTACAAGGGCGAAACCGCTAACAACTTCGGCGTTGCCGTTGGTCTCGGCGGCAAGGCCGGTATCTTCAGCTACCAGATCACCGCTGGCTACGATGTCGACAACGAAGAAGGCGCCATCCGCGCTATGGGTACGGCTGCTGTCGGCCCGGGCACGCTCGGCCTCGCAGTTGTCTACGCGACCAACCCGAACGCCTACTACAACAAGGCTGAATGGGCGATCGCTGCTGAATACGCCATCAAGGCGACCGACAAGCTGAAGATCACCCCGGCTGTTCAGTACTACGACAAATACGGCGTCACCGCTGGCGAGTTCAACGACGACGTCAACGCCTGGAAGGCCGGCGTCACGATCGACTACCAGATTGTCGAGAACCTCTCGGCAAAGGTTTCGGTTCAGTACCTCGATGCTGATAATGCCGACGACGTAACCTCGGGCTACTTCCGCCTGCAGCGCGCGTTCTGATAAAGGGCTGCCGGCCACTTTGCGCGTCTGAAAAGACGCGCTGCGCTGTAGACCGGCAGCGACCAATTCCTGATCTGACTTGACCTCCGATCGGGAACGAATGGGCCTGGACTTCCCTGCCTGGGCCCATTCCCCTTGACGAGAAGTGCATCCAAGGCGACAGGCGCTCGACGAGCGCCTGTCACGGTCATCCGCATCGATTCGTTGCCGATATCAGGCAGAATCTGCCGTTGCTGAACCTTGCAACCAGCAGGCTCAACCAGCTCATCTGCGGCCGATCGCCGAGCCCGCTTGGCTGCCGGCGAAATCTTTGTCCCACAGGAATAACGAAACCAAATTCGGACACAGAGCCATGCCATGGCGAACTGGGGGCGAGGTAGCGATTCGCCTCGCCAGGACATGGGGTTTGAGATCGAAATGAAGTTATCCGCGCTTGTTGCCGCCGCAATTTTTTCCGCCGCCTTCGCCTTGCCGGCCTCTGCCGCGCCGGCGCCTGCCCCCGAGACATTTCCCGGTGCGCCCGGCGTCATTACGCTTTCCGGCAAGTGCGCCAAGCTCGTCGTCGCCAAGTTCGATGCCACCAAGGGCTGCAAGAACGAGCTTGCCAGCGTCACGCTGGCCAACGGCACGGTGACCTTCATCTTCACCTCGGACGGCAAGGCGCTGGGCTTCCAGGGCGACGGCAGCGGCATCAAGCCCGCCTCCAACGGCAATGCCCGCCTGCCGCTGAGCCTCGTCACGACAGGTGTCGGCAACAAGATGACCGGCCAGGTCAAAGTCGCCGGTTTCTGTACCTTCGGCAATCCTTATGCCGGCAAGCCGTTCGCCATCGAATGCACCGCTGAAAGCAAGGATTCCTCCTTCACCGGCAGCTTCCGCAGCGGCGGCACACTGGTGAAAAAGGACAAGTAAGCCGGGCTATTCTGGCAAAAGCGCGAGAATAAAAAGGGGCGTTTCCCCGCATTTGCGAACCGGAAACGTTCCCGCGTCAGGCGCACCAGGCGCCGCCGGCAGCCCCCGGCTTGCGCGCCAGCCCCTCATTGATCAGTTGTGTGCCGAACGAGCGCCCGTCGCGCGAGACGACGCGCGGCGCGCCGGAGGACTCGGTCTTGCCCGCCGCATTCATGGTGAAGGGTCCGGCGTTCAAAAGCGCCAGCAGACGCGCCTTGGCAGCAAAGGCGACCCTGCGCTCATCATCGCAGCGCGCCCGGTCGACGATCGGGCTTGCCATATCAGCAATCACGATCTTTTCGCCCTTGTACCAGAAGACGCCGCCGTCACCGACGCAGTTGATATGGGCGCCCTGCCCACAATAGCCGAAAGCGGCTGTCCCGGTCTCCGGCGCGGCGGGAGAGGAAATGGACGGTGTCGCCTTGACCGGCTGGACGGTCGGCGTGGGAATAGCTGCCGGCGGCAGCGGCCCCGCCGTCGCCGGTGCGGCTTTCGGCGCCGACACGGCGAGCGCGACCTGCTTCGGCGGCACGTCCTTCCTGACGGCGGACTTCTCCTCCGTCATTTCCCGGATCACCGCGGCCGGTTGCCTGGCGAGCATCGGCTTGATGCTCTTCCAATTGTCGAAGGCGGCGATGCCGGCGATCGCGGCAACACCGATCACCGTCCATGGCAGCAGCCCGCTGCCGCTGCGCGCCCTGCTCTTTCCTCTCGCCGGCGCCTTGCGGCGGCTTCGTGTCGCTGTCTTGGCCATCTGTCCGATTCCCGTGAGGCCGGGATTATCGCCGCCCAATCCTTTCTGAAAGGTTGGCGTAGCCCATCATCTTTGAGGGCAATCGGTATGAACCTTGATAGAAAAGCAAAACGCCCGGCATTATGCCGGGCGTCCATTCATTGACTGCCTGTTGCTCATTCGGTGCGTGCGGCCGAAATTTCGCTTTTCCCAACCGACGCCGGGAGACCAATCGAGGAAGCAGGCTGCTTTGGACGCTGGCCGATATCGATGCGTTCGTCCGCCGCCTCACGGACAGCCTTCCATTCATTCTCGTGCCGGATAAAGATCTCGCGGGGCACAAAATTCACGGTCATATGTTTCTCACCCTGTTTTAAATCTGGAGACTTGCGAAAACCTGTTATTTCTTGCCCTTGATGTCGGGACCGCCCTTGGAAAGATCCGCGCCGGTGACATGGGCCGGCACATGAATGTCATGGTAGACGCCGGGCGTAAGGGTCAGGTCGACATGATGCGGCGGCAGCACCTGCGCCTTCTGCATCCGGTTCGGTCTCGCCCGCTTCATGCGGTCGGATGCCTCGGTGCGTTTGTCGGGAAGATGGGTCGAAGTGTGCATCATCGGCCTCCTTTTTTAAGCTCAACCGATGCCTAACGGACGGGCTGCCGGATGGTTCCCCAAAAAACGCCAATCTTCGTGTGGTGGGCGGCCTTGACTGGCCCGGGAAGTTGATTACGTAGAGCCTGTCCCGCAGCCTTCCAGACATCGGCTGCGGGAAACTTTGGTGCCGGGCCCCTCTGGCGAGAGTTTTTACGGCGCTCTCGTGATGTCGGTACCGCCTGCAGCTTAGCCGGCGGATTTTTCATCGATGAAACAGCTCACCATGCCTTGTCAGCATGCCCGTTGTGGCATGCCGCTTATTTCCACCTTATCGATCATCTCCAACCCGCTTTGCGGCCGCGAGGTGCGGTCATGAACCAGCCTCAGACCTCCAAATCCTCGCTCGGCTATTTCCGCTGGGCTTTCATCGTCACGGCCCTTGGCCTTGTTCTTGGCGCCCTGCTCGGCTGGCAGACCACAGGCACGATCGGCGGCATGGCGATCGTCTTCTTCATCTGCACCGTGCTTGCGGTACTGGAGATCTCGCTCTCCTTCGACAATGCCATCGTTAATGCCAACAAGCTGAAGGAGATGACGCCGGTCTGGCAGAAACGCTTCCTCACCTGGGGCATCGTCATCGCCGTCTTCGGCATGCGTATCGTCTTCCCGCTGGCAATCGTCGCGATCGCGGCGCAGATCGGCCCCTGGGACGCCCTTGTTCTGGCCGCCCGCGAGCCCGATGAATATGCCCGCATCATGAACGATGCACATCTGCCGATCGCAGCCTTCGGCGGCACCTTCCTGATGATGATCGGCCTCAGCTATTTCTTCGACCATAAGAAGGAAATCCATTGGCTTCCGGGCCTGGAAAGGGTGATGGCACGTTCCGCTACCATCAAGGGCATCGAGATCGCTTTCGTGCTCGCGCTGATGCTGGCTTTCTCCTGGCTGATCGGCGGCGAGGAAGCCACCGTCTTCGTCCATTGCGCCATCTACGGCCTCCTCACCTTCCTCGCGGTCGAAGTGGTCGGCGGGCTGCTCGATGCCTCGCAGCAGACGATGGGCGCTGCCGCCAAGGGCGGTCTCGGCGCCTTCATCTATCTGGAGGTCCTGGACGCCAGCTTCTCCTTCGACGGGGTCATCGGCGCCTTTGCGCTGACGCAGAACCTCTTCGTCATTGCGATCGGCCTCGGAATCGGCGCCATGTATGTGCGCTCGATGACGATCATGCTGGTGGAGAAGGGAACGCTTGCGGAATACCGCTACCTCGAGCACGGGGCCTTCTATGCCATCCTAATCCTCTCGGTGATCATGTATGCGCAGACCTTGGTGCATATCCCCGAGGTGATCACCGGCCTTGGCGGCGCAGCCTTGATCGGCCTGTCCCTCTGGTCGTCCATCCGCCACAACAAGCGTGAACGGGTGGACGATCAGGTCGAACGGCGGGAAGAGCTTCACGCCTGACACCCCCATGCCGCAGCGCCCGGCGTTGCGGCACCACCGCCCAGACAAAAATAAAGCCCGCGACCATCCGGTTGCGGGCTGTCTCGTTCAGGGCATGCTCGAAGATCTTAGCGGATGACCTGGCCGAAGGAGACCGGGTCGATGCCGAGTTCCCTGAGGTCGCGGGCCTGCGGACGGCGGCCGGCTTCGACAGCGGCACTGACGGCATTTGCGGCGCCGAGCGCGGCGAATGCACGACCAAGGAAACCGGTATGGATGGCACTGCGGATGGCGGACATTGTCTTTTTCTTTCGCTCTGTGATTGACCTCCTACAGGTGGGAATGCTTGGAGACCTCGACAACGCACGGAACATCACCTCAGCCATGCAAAAAGAAGAGGCCGGACCATGTTTCCATGGCCGGCCCTGAGGGAGGGGTCGGTTAGTCTTTTTAGTCTTCGTTTGCCGCCAGCTGCGACAGCACCTGGCCACGACCGCGAAGCCGCAGGATCAGCGGGATGAGGAAGGCGGCGGCCGCAACGATGAGCAGGCCCGCAGCGATCGGCGACATGACAAGCGTCGTGACGTCGCCCTGGCTGATCGCCAATGCCCGGCGCAGCTGTTGTTCGGCAAGCGGTCCGAGGATCAGGCCGACGACGGTTGGCGCGATCGGATAGCCGAAGAGCCGCATCCCATAGCCGAGCAGGCCGAAGGCCAGCAGCATGCCGAGTTCGAACACCGACGGGTTGGCGCCGATCGTCCCGAGCGTGGCAAAGAGCAGGATACCGGCATAGAGCCAGTGCTTCGGGATCGTCAGCAGACGAACCCAAAGGCCGATCATCGGCAGGTTCAGCACCAGCAGCATCGCGTTGGCGATGAGCAGGCTGGCGATCAGACCCCAGACAAGCTGCGGATTGGTGGCGAAAAGCAATGGCCCCGGCTGCAACCCGTATTGCTGGAAGCCGGCGAGCATGATCGCTGCCGTCGCGGATGTCGGCAGGCCGAGCGTCAGCAGCGGCACCAGCGTGCCGGCAGCCGAGGCATTGTTGGCGGCCTCGGGTCCGGCAACGCCTTCAATCGCACCGCGACCGAATTCCTCGGGGTTCTTCGACAGCCGCTTTTCGGCGGCATAGGAAAGGAACGTGCCGATTTCCGCGCCGCCTGCCGGCATGGCGCCGATCGGAAAGCCGATCAGCGTGCCGCGCAGCCACGGTTTCCATGAACGCGCCCAATCCTCGGCAGTCATCCAGAGCGACCCCCTGACGGCTTCCACCTTGTCCTCGCCGCGTTTGCCTTGGGCGGCGATATAAAGCGTCTCGCCGATTGCGAACATGGCGACGGCCAGCGTCGTCACCTCGATACCGTCGAGCAGGTCGGGGATGCCGAAGGAGAGCCGCGCCTGGCCCGTCTGCTGGTCGATGCCGACCATGGCGAGCGCAAAGCCGATGAAGAGCGAGGTGAGACCGCGCAGCGCCGAATCCCCGAATGCCGAGGAGACGGTGACGAAGGCGAGCACCATCAGCGCGAAATATTCACGCGGTCCGAAAATCAGCGCCAGCTTGACGATATAGGGCGCGATGAAGGCCAGCCCGAGCGTTGCGATCAGGCCAGCCACGAACGAGCCGATGGCCGCCGTCGCCAGCGCCGGTCCACCGCGGCCCGCGCGCGCCATCTTGTTGCCTTCGAGCGCAGTGACGATCGAAGCGCTTTCACCCGGTGTGTTCAGGAGGATCGAGGTGGTCGAACCGCCATACATGCCGCCGTAATAGATACCAGCGAACATGATGAGCGAGCCGCCCGGATCGAGCTTGTAGGTTGCGGGCAGCAGCAGCGCCACGGTCAGCGCCGGACCGATGCCCGGGAGCACGCCGACGGCGGTGCCGAGAGTAACGCCAACGAGGGCGTAGAGCAGGTTGATCGGTTGCGCCGCAACCAGAATGCCCTGCCAGAGGAATTCGAAAGTGTTCATGTCTTCGTCCCAAGCGGAGGTTCCTGCGGGGGAACAGACCGTCCGCGCAAAAAGCAAAGGAGCCGAAAGCGCCCGACCCGTTGAGGGCGCTATCAGAAGAACAGGTGTTCGAGCGGACCGGCCGGCAGCGTAAGCTGCAGGAGCTGCGAGAAAATTGCCCAGACGACGAAGCTCAGCACGATGCCGATGGGCAACGAGATCCAGATCTGGCGCTTTCCGAAGCCGCGCGCGGTCAGCGCGAAGAGCACGCCGGTGGCGATCGAGAAGCCCGCGATACGCAACAGCAGCATCTGCCCGGCAAGACCCGCGACAATCCAGATGACCGGCGCTACTTCCTGTTGCTCACGCTCGGGAAAATCGCCGCGCCAGGCCTCGAAAGCCGTCCAGATACCAAGACAGAAGAGGCCGAATGCAACGACTTTCGGCACCGTCGAGGGACCGATCCGATCATACTGCGCGATCGTCTTCAGATGCGACGCGTCCCAGAACACCACGGCTGCGACGGCGAGAAGGAAAACGGCAATAATCAGCGCCGCCCAATCAGGGCGGCGCTTCGTTGCCGATGATGTATCGGCTTCACTCATTGAACGAGACCGATATCTTTGAGAATGCCTTCAGTGGCGGAGACATCCTTTTCGAGCTGCGCCTTGAAGGCATCGCCGGACAGGTAGGTGTCGGCCCAGCCCTTTGTCTTCAAGGTTTCCTGCCAGGCGGCAGAGCTGTGCAGCTTCTCGAAATCGGCGGTGACGGCTGCGACCTGCTCAGCCGACAGGCCGGGCGCGGCTGCGACCATGCGCCAGTTCTGGATGCTGACATCGGTGCCGGCTTCCTTCAGCGTCGGGGCATCGATACCTTCGACGCGCTTGTCGCTGGATATGGCGAGGAGACGGAGCGTGCCTGACTTCACCTGCGATTCGAACTCGCTGTAGCTCGAGACGCCGGCCGTGACCTGGCCGCCGAGAATGGCGGCGAGCGCTTCACCGCCGCCGGAGAAGGCGACATAGTTGATCTTGGTCGGGTCGACGCCGGAGGCCTTGGCGATCAGGCCGACGGCGATATGGTCGGTGCCGCCGGCGGAACCGCCGCCCCAGGAAACCGCACCCGGATCCTTCTTCAGAGCCGCGACCAGATCGGCCATGGTCTTGATCTCGGACGAGGACGGAACGACCACGGCCTCATACTCGCCGGTAAGACGAGCGATTGGCGTGACATCCTTGAGCGTGACCGGCGACTTGTTGGTGAGGATTGCGCCGACCATGACATAGCCGCCGACGATCAGCGAGTTCGGATTGCCGGCAGCCTGGCTGCTGAACTGGGCAAGACCGATTGTGCCGCCGGCGCCCGGGACGTTCTGGACCTGCACGCTGCCGGAGATCTTCTCCTGTTGCAGCACGGTCTGCAGCGAGCGGGCCGTCTGGTCCCAGCCGCCGCCGGGTGCTGCAGGCGCGATGATGGTGTAGTCGGCCGAATAGGCCGGCAGCGCGATGGCGGCTGCGAAAACGGTTACGATGAGCGTATGCTTCACGATGTCCTCCGTGGGCGGCTGAGCGACCGCCTGTTATTCTCCAGGGAATCGGAAAGGATGGCCGGCCAGCGGACATGGTTGTCCTGAGTGACGAGCGGAACTCCTCCCAAGGCTTCAGCTCTCCGCCTCCACGGAGAAGAAGTAGCCAAAGCCACCACAACAACCTGTCATTTAGCTGACATCGGCGAGATATCCAGAAGAGGGGGACACTTTTTTGCCGTAATTGGGAGACGCCGCCCTGAATTCGGCTCTTCGCAGCTGCTTGGGGTGTAGGTTTCCCGCATCAGCCGAAAGCTGACGCGCTTCACTGCGCCCGCAGAACCTCGTTCCAATGCGCGATCAGCCGCGCCCGCTTCACCTGGTCGAGATAGACCATGAGTCCGGGACTGACCGGCACCGGCCGAAGTTGGGCGCCGAGCAGCTCCTGCAGCGTATTGGCGGTATTTTCTCCCGCCACTTCGGGGCTGACGGCCGGGATCTGCAGTTCACGCGCCATGATCGTCTGCCCCTCCTTCGACATGAAGAAGGCGAGATAGCGACGCCCGAGCTCCGGTTCGGCGGCGGCCTGCGGCACCAACCCGATCCGCGACATCACCACCGTATAATCCTTCGGCAGCACGATGCCGACATCGGGGTCGCGTGAGGCCCAGTCGGCCGCATAGGAGCCGAGAATATTGTAGCCGAGCACGAAGCGCCCGTCGGCGACACGCTCGAGGATCGCCGAGCTCGTCGAATAAAGCTTGACGCCCGCCGCCCCCATCGCCCCGATCACCGACCAGATGTCGCCGAACTGCTCCTGATCGCGCGCCATGAAGAGAAAGCCGACGCCGGAGCGCTCGATATCGTAGGTGCTGATCCGGCCATAGACCGCATTGCCCTTGCGCTTCAGATAATCCACGAATTCCGCCCGTGAGCTCGGCACCGGTTCATGCGCAAAGCTCGGCTTGTGATAGACGAATACTGCCGGCTCGAAGGTCAGCGCATAGGCAGTGTTGCGCCAGTTTGCCCATTTTGGCCATGCGGCACTCATCGGCAGGTTGCTGACCTGCGCGTATCCGTCGTTGGAAAGCTTCACCTGCAGGTCCATCGCCGAAGAGAAGGCAAAATCCGCCGTCTTTCCGCCGGCATCCGTCTCCCTGACGATCCGGTCGTAGATATCGCCGGTCAGCATGTCCTCGTATTTGACCGCGATATCGGGATTTGCCTCCTGGAACCCTCGGATCATCGGCTGCGCCAGCGGCTCGTCGAGCGAGGAGTAGACGGTCAGCACTGGCGCATCGGCATTGCCCGATTTCGCCGGATAGAAGGCCTGATCGGCGAGCGCAAAGCCCGGCCAGAACGCCAGCAGCAAGATGAAAGCTCTCCTCATCTCGCAACAATGCCTGAGCACGCCGGGGGGAGCAAGGGCGCAGCCGAGCGGCACGCATTGCATGACAGGATCAGATCTCACGCTCGAAGAAGAGCAGGATCTGTCCGAGCTCCGGCGGAACCGAATAATAAGCATCCCGCTCCCGAAAGCCGAGGCGGCGATAGAGCCCCTGCGCCGCCGTCTGGAAAATGCCGGTATCGAGCCGCATCGAGAAATAACCGTCAGCTCTCGCCTGGGCGATCGAGGCCTCGCAAAGCGCCACGGCGACACCGTGACCGCGTGCAGCCGCCGAGACGAAAAGCCTTTTCATCTCCGCAATGTCAGGCGCTTGCTCGTGATGCATGACACAACCGACCGGCTCTCCGTCGAGCCAAGCCAGGAAGATCGCGCCCTTCGGCCTTTGGTGAATCTGCGGCAGGTCGACGAGCAGTGCCTCGAATTTTTGCGGATTGTAATAGAGATCGATCACCGGCCGATGCTGGGGATAATTGTCATAGAGCCACTGCCGGAACGATCGGCAGAGATCCCGCACGGCGGCGATTTCCGCCGGGCTCTCCGCGAGTTCGACTGTCAGCTCCCCCATCTACCAAACCTCCCGCTCCCTCGTCACTTTTATCATGACTGAGCTGCGCTGGTGACGACCCACTCCATCAGAGCATTCTGCGCATGCAGCAGAAAAGCCTTGGCGGCGCGGCTCCGGCAGAGCGGATGCTCCATCGCCCCGGCCGTCACCTCCTGGCCGCGCGTCACCGGCGGGCACGGCAGGAAGATCGCATCCTCTGGCAACCGATCGAGCACATCGGTCCCGATCCGGTAACCGGTGAGTTCGTCGCCGGCAGCATCGCCCGGCCATGAATCGGTGATGACGACGTCAGCATCCAAGAGTTCGCTCATGTCGGTGCCTGCGCGGAAGCGCTCATTGAGCAGCGCGCTGTCTCGGACGTGCCAGCGTTCGGGATAGACCTGGACCACCTCGATCGGCAGCGCGATCGACGCTTCGACCCAGGAGCGGAGGATTTTCGCATCCGCCGCTACGCCTACGACCTTCAGCCTGTCGATCGAGCCGCGCCGGCTCTTGATATAGGCAAGGTCGCCGAGCGTCTCGCAAGGGTGGTTGGAGCGCGTCCGCGCGTTGATGACAGGCACGGGCGAGGCCGCAGCGACCGCCTTCAGCGTTGAAAGTTCCTTCGTGCGGATCACCAGCATGTCGAACCAATTGCCGAGATAACCCGCGAGATCGCCGGTCTCCTCTCTGGCATTGAAGCCGATCGGCACATGCACGCAGATGCCGCCCATCGCCTGAATGCCGAGATCGAAGGCGGTCGTGTTGCGCCAGCCGCCGTCATCGGCAATTAGCGCCACGCGTTTGCCCGCAAGGCTCTGCGACATGGCCCGCTCATCCCAGGCTTTGGCAAGCTCACCCGCGCGAGCAATGATCGATCGAAGTCCGGGCTCCGGAATATCGTGAAACTCCAGGAAATTCCGGGCCGAACCAGTCATCTAAATCCCCGTTGCGCGTGAAAACCGCCGCCACAATAACCCGCGCCCGCCTCACGGCAATCGCCGAAAGAACAGCCCGCTGAACCTGCCATCCGCAGCAAGCGCAAATCTCCATTCCATCGCGGCGTTTTCGAAGGCGACGTCATAGACGTCCCACCCGTCGGACGACACGCCCCTGAAGGAAATCGACCTCAACGCACCCGCCCGCTCCAGGTCCGCGCGGATCATCGGCATCTGCTCCCGTCCTGCATCGGCAAGTGCGGGAACCATCCTGTCATAGTCGACCTCACCGTTCTGATGTTCGGCGATCACACTGCGCAGCAACGCTTCGCTGTTGTCGACCGGCCGCCTGTTTTTCGTCCGGTTCTCCAGGTCGGCGACCAGCTTTGCCGCCTCCGCCAGCATCGATCCGCGGCGCCTCCTGCTCATATCCGTTCTGATGCAGCACAAGGCCATTCACCCGCCCGTCCGGTCCACGGCGGAAGCTGAGCTGCGCCGCAACCACGCGATAGAAGAATTCGTCTTCCTTCTCCGGGTAGATATCGAGGGCCTCCTGCCCGAGCACCCGCGCCGTCAGTCCGCCCTCGCGTCGGGCAATCGCGATACTGCTGCCCCAATCGAAGAGATAAGCGCCGAGATAATGATCAAGGAGTTCGGGGGCAATCTCGCCTTCCGTGCGCGGTCGCGCCTGCTCGTAGCGCCGCCAAGCGACAGCATCGGCGGATTGATCGGTCATACTAGTCTCCTTCGCTATGCTAACGAGTTCGTTGATCGAGATGGGTTCTCCCGCAGCGATCCGCTGCCGCAAGGCATTGATCCGTGAGAGACTGTCTTCCACACGGCTGCGCAGCGAGAGCAATTGCGTTTGCTGCATGACAAGCGTCCGGTCGAGATCGGTTGCCTGACCGGCCAGCAGTTCGGTGATCCTAGCCAGACTGAGCCCTAATCGCTTGAGCGCCAGGATCTCATTCAGCCGCGCGAGCTCCTCGACACCGTAGAGCCGCCAGTTCTTGCCGGTTCGCCACGGATTGATCAGCCCGCGTTTCTCATAGAGGCGAAGGGCCTTTACCGTCAGCCCGATCCGCTCGGCGCATTCGGCCGCCGTCAACCAGAGATTCTCGTTCATTCGCTCGTTCATAATGCCCTCGCGAATCGTCTTCTAGGCTATGCCCCTGGGTCCGGCTCAAGCCCTAAATCGATCGGCGATCGGTTTTTGTGGTGACGATCCCGAAAGCATCTATCGAAGCAAAAACACTCCACTTCTCCAATTGGAATCCAATTTTCATCACAAAGGATTAGTGCCGACCGTCATCCTTCACCCATTTAGAGTATTGATGAAGATCGGCGACGTTATATGGTCGCGCTGCCGCGTCAAAACGTCGAGACCGCCCGGATTTTTATTCGGGTGACGACTCTGCGCGACAAAAACTCTATAAAAAGCTAGATTAAACTGGGAAGATCCATGGGAGGGGTCATGGAACGACGACTGAGCGCTATTCTCGCTGCGGATGTCGTCGGCTACAGCCGGCTGATGGGCATCGATGAGTCAGGCACGCTGCAGGCATTGAACCGCCATCGCTGCGAGCTGGTCGATATTCGTATCTCGGACTACAAGGGCAGGATCGTCAAACTCACCGGCGACGGCATCCTTGCCGAGTTCCAGAGCGTGGTGAATGCGGTCGCCTGCGCCGCCGAAATCCAGCGCAGCATGTCGGCCCGCAACGAGAACGTGCCCAAAGACGAGCGCGTCGAGTTCCGCATCGGCATCAATCTCGGCGACGTCGTGGTCGAGAACGGCGACATATTCGGCGATGGCGTCAATCTTGCCGCCAGGCTTGAACGCATCGCCCCGCCGGGCGGCATCGCCGTGTCCGCTTCGGTGCGCGATCAGGTCGGTTCGCGCCTCAATCTCGGTTTCGAATTCATCGGCGAGCATTCGTTGAAGAACATCCGGCAGCCCGTTCAGGTCTATACCGTCACCTTCGTGCCGCCGACGTCCACCAGGTTGGTCGCGCAGAACCGCAACACCTGCTTCATCGCCGTTCTGCCCTTCACCAATATGAGCGGTGACGCCGATCAGGATTATTTCTCCGACGGCATCACCGAAGACATCATCACCGATCTCTCCAAGATCTCCAGCCTGCACGTCGTGCCGCGCAACACCATCTTCACCTACAAGGGCACATCGGTGAAGGTGAAGCCGCTCGCCCAGGAGCTCGGCGTGCGCTACGTGCTCGAGGGAAGTGTCCGCATCGTCGGCAAGCGCGTGCGAATCTCCGGCCAGTTGATCGACACCGCCAATGGTGACCACCTCTGGGCCGAGCGCTACGACCGCGACATGACCGATATCTTTGCGATCCAGGACGAGATCACCCATGCGATCGTCGGCCAGTTGAAGGTGCGCCTGCTGCCGGAGGAGAAGAAGGCGATCGCCAACGAGCCGACCGCCAATGTCGAGGCCTATACCTATTATCTCAGAGGCCGACAGCTTTCCCACACCTGGACGAAATCCTACCTCCAGCTCGCAAGACGCATGTTCTACAAGGCAGTCGAACTCGATCCCGACTATGCCCGCGCCTATGCCGGCATTGCCGATTGCGACGCCGCGATCCGCGATTGGTCGCCGGATGACGTGCCGCTGAGACGCATCCTCGACATGAGCGCCCGCGCCCTCGAGCTCGATCCGGATCTGCCTGAAGCCCATGCCTCGCGCGGCCTCGCCCTGCATCAGAGCGGCCAGGACGAAAAGGCGATCGCCGCCTTCGAGCGTGCGCTGGCGCTCGACCCGAACCTCTACGAGGCGAATTTCCACTATGCCCGCTTCTTCTTCATGCGCGGCGACTTTGCCGATGCCGTTCAATATTTCACCCGTGCCGCCGATATCCGCCCTGACGACTACGTCTCGCCTATACATCTGATGACCGCCTACCGGTCGCTCGGCCGCATGGTGGATACGGAAAACTGGGCGCGCCTCGGCCTGCAGCGCGCCGAACGCGCGCTGAACCTCAACCCGGAAAATTCAGGTCCTGCCCATCGCGGCGCGCTGGCGCTTGCCCATCTCGGCGATGCGGCAAGGGCGCGAGACTGGGCCGCACGCGCGCTCGCCATCGACCCTGACGACATCGTCGCCCAGTATAATCTCGCCTGCGTTCACTCCGTCCTCGGCGATGTCGACAAGGCGATCGACCTCCTGGAGCGGCTGCTTCCGAACAGCTCGGTCTATCATATCAAATGGTTCAACAATGATTCCGACCTCGACAATATTCGCCACGATCCCCGCTTCCAGAAGCTCCTCGCCGCCGCGATGACGCAGCGTGAACGCATCGAGAAGACCGGGAGCTGAGGTCGAGCTTTTCCTGGCCGTTCACCCAATCTGAAAATCGCTGTGACATCCCTCCGTCACCTCTGTAATCTCCCTTGAAAAATCGGGGGAACATCCGTGCGTATCCTGCTCACCGAAGACAATATCGCGCTGGCCGACGGCCTGTCGGCGATCTTGCGGGGCACGGGCCATGCCGTCGATGTCGTCCATGACGGGGCATCCGCCAATGCGGTCATCGCCGCGGAAAATTTCGATCTTGTCATTCTCGACCTCAACTTGCCCGAGATGGACGGGCTCGACGTGCTGCGCGCCATGCGGGCCCGGCAAAATCAGGCTGCCGTCCTCATCCTGACGGCGCGCGGCACGCCGGAAGAACGGGTGAAGGGTCTCGATCTCGGCGCCGACGACTATCTGATCAAACCTTTCGACATTGCCGAATTCGAGGCACGTGTGCGCGTGTTGCTGCGCCGCCAGGCCGGGTTGCGTTCTGCGACGGTCGGCTTCGGCGGCATTTCCTTCGATCTCACCTCCCGCACCTTTTCATCAGGCGCGACACCCCTCGATATTCCCGCCCGCGAGCTCGGTCTACTCGAAATTCTCTTCATGAGGGCCGGCAAGGTCGTCGCCAAGGAAGCGATCATGCAGTCGCTGACGGCCTTCGACGACGACATTTCCGCAAATGCCATCGAGCAATATGTCAGCCGTCTGAGGAAACGCCTCTCGCCGCACGGCCTGACGGTCAAGACCGCCCGCGGCATCGGCTATTATCTCGACAAGCTGCCAGAGACCCCATGAAAGCAGCCTATTCCCTCAGGCGCCGGCTGCTCTTCTGGCTTCTCGTCTCGACAGCCGTCATCGGCACGCTGGCGCTCGCCGATACCTATCGCGAGGCGGTCCAGACCTCGAACATCGTTTCCGACCGCGTGCTTGCCGGCTCGGCACTCGCAATCGCCGAACGCGTCGTCGTCGCCGAGGATGGGACGCTGCAGGTCGACATCCCCTATGTCGCGCTTGAAATGCTGACCTCGGCAGCGCAAGACCGCGTCTTCTACCGTGTTGACGGCCCGCCGGGCCAATTCATCACAGGCTATCAATCCCTGCCGGTCCTGAAGAAGGCGCCGGGCGATGCCGCCGCCTTCGCCGACGATACCTTCCGGGGCGAACCGATCCGTGTGGCGACGCTCGAACGCTCCGCCTCGACCGGTATCCGCTCCGTGCCCTTCGTCGTCACCGTCGCCGAAACCACCATCGCTCGCCGGCAGCTGGCGCAGGCGATCCTCGTCCGCTCGGCGCTACGCCTCGCCTTCATGATCGTGGGCGCGGCCGTCATCGTCTGGATCTCGGTCACGGTGGCGCTGCGCCCGCTCTACAAGCTCGGCGACGCCATCGGTGAGCGCAGCCCCGATGATCTGCATCCGATCGAGGAGACCGTGCCGAGTGAAGTCGAGCCGCTGGTCGGTACGGTGAATTCCTTCATGGTCCGCCTGCAGTCGGCGCTCGATGCACTGCGCCATTTCACCGGCAATGCCAGCCACCAGCTGCGCACGCCGCTTGCCATCATCCGCACCCAGCTCGCCCTTTCCGCCCGCGCCGGCTCGCTTGACGAGGCCCAGGCGGCGGCTCTGAAGGGCGACCAGGCCGTGGCCCATGCCGAGCGCATCCTTGCCCAGCTTCTGCTGATGGCGAAGATCGACGCCGCCACCGCCAAGGAAGCGCTGACCGCCACATCAATCGATCTCGCCGCCATCGCGCAGGAAATCACCGGCGAGCAGATCCCGACGGCCGCCGTCGCCGGCATCGATCTCGGCTTCGAGGGCGAGAGCCCAGCGATGATCCGCGCCGAATCGCTGCTGATCGGCGAATTGCTGCGCAATTTGGCGGGCAACGCCATCGCCTATGCCGGCCAGGGAGCGGAGGTCACCGTCCGCATCGTCGCATCTCCTGAGACGATCCGCCTCGAAGTCGAGGACAACGGCCCCGGCATTCCGCGCGAGAAGCTGGAGGCAGTGCGCGGGCGTTTTTCGCGCGGCAATGAATCCGGCGCGCCAGGCGCCGGCCTCGGCCTGCCGATTGTCGAAGAAATCGCCAATCTTTTCAATGCCGCCCTGACGCTGGAGCCTGGAATGGGCGGCCGGGGCCTGAAGGCCACCGTCACCTTCGCCAAGGCGGCATAAAAGCCGGAGACCTTTCCACCTTGCTTTCTTTCGCTGCATTGCACACACTGATTTCGGGAACAGCAAGCCGCACAACGATGCGCGCCGGATAAAAAGAGAAATATGTCGATCAAAGCCAGCATCTATCACCTGACGCACTACACCTACGACAAACCGGTCCAGCTCGGCCCACAGATCATCCGGTTGAAACCGGCCTCGCATTCGAAGACACGGGTGCTCAGCCACTCGCTGAAGGTCACGCCCTCCAATCACTTCGTCAATCTGCAGCAGGACCCCTACGGCAACTACCTTGCCCGCTATGTCTTCCCGGACCCGGTGACGGAGTTCAAGATCGAGGTCGACCTCGTCGCCGATATGACGGTCTACAATCCCTTCGACTTCTTCGTCGAGGAAGAAGCGACCAAATGGCCCTTCGACTATCCTGAAACGATCCGCGAGGATCTGTCGATCTATATGACACCGGAGCCGGCCGGCCCGCGCCTCAAGGCGCTGCTGCCGACGCTCGACTGGTCGCCCGGCCAGCCGACGGTCGATATGGTCGTCGGTTTGAATGCACGCCTGCAGCGGCAGATCGGCTATGTCATCCGCATGGAAGCCGGCGTCCAGACGCCGGAGGAGACGCTGGAAACCGCCAAGGGCTCCTGCCGCGACACCAGCTGGCTGCTCGTCCAAATCCTCCGCCATCTCGGCCTTGCCGCCCGCTTCGTCTCCGGTTACCTCATCCAGCTGACGCCGGATCTGAAGGCGCTCGACGGTCCCTCCGGCACCGAGGTCGATTTCACCGACCTGCATGCCTGGGCCGAGGTCTATCTGCCCGGCGCCGGCTGGGTCGGCCTCGATCCGACGTCCGGCCTCCTGACCGGTGAAAGCCATATCCCGCTTGCCGCCACGCCGCATTACCGCAACGCCGCCCCGATCTCGGGCGGTTATTTCGGCGAGGCCGAAACCGAATTCGCCTTCGACATGAAGGTCTCGCGCGTCGCCGAGCACCCGCGCATCACCAAGCCCTTCTCCGATGAAAGCTGGGAAGAGCTCAATCAACTCGGCGAAAAGGTCGACCGCGTCCTCGAAGCCGAAGACGTGCACCTGACGATGGGCGGCGAGCCGACCTTCGTCTCGATCGACGATTTCCAGTCCGAGGAGTGGAACACCGCCGCCGTCGGCCCGACCAAGCGCGAAAAGGCCGACAGCCTGAACCGCCGGCTGCATGAGCGCTTCGCCCCCGGCGGCTTCCTGCATTACGGCCAGGGCAAATGGTATCCGGGCGAAAGCCTGCCGCGCTGGACCTTTTCGCTCTACTGGCGCCGCGACGGAAAGCCAATCTGGCAGAACCTCGATCTGGTCGCCGCCGAAGGCAAGGATACCGGTGTTGCGGCCGAGGATGCAGAGAAGCTCTTGACGGCGATCGCCAAGGAATTGGCGATCAAGCCCGACATGGTGCAGCCAGCCTATGAGGATACTGCCGACTGGATCATCAAGGAAGGCAGTCTTCCTGAAAACGTCGATCCGTCGAATTCGAAATTGAAAGACCCCGAGGAGCGCAACCGTATCGCCCGCGTCTTTGCCCGCGGCCTCACCGTCCCCACAGGTTACCTCCTTCCGGTTCAGGCGTGGAATGCCAAACCGGCCGAAGCGCGCGTCTGGATCCGCGAGAAATGGCGCACCCGCCGCGGCAAGATCTTCCTCGTCCCCGGCGACAGCCCGATCGGTTACCGCCTGCCGCTCGGCACATTGCCCTATGTTCCGCCGGCACGTTATCCCTATATCCACCCGGCCGATCCGACCATTCCGCGCCAACCGCTGCCCGACGTTTTCGTGCCGGCCGGCCGCGCCATGCCGGAAGCCTCCTTCCATGCCGACGAGAGCAATCGCGGACGGATTGAACAGACGCTGGGCGAAATCGGCGGGGCCGTGCGCACCGCCATGTCGGTCGAGCCGCGCGACGGCAGGCTCTGCGTCTTCATGCCGCCGGTCGAACGCATTGAGGATTATCTCGAGCTGATCGCCGCGGCCGAAAACGCCGCCACCGAACTCAAGCTTCCCGTCCATATCGAAGGTTACCCGCCGCCGCAGGACGAGCGCATCAACGTCATCCGCGTCGCCCCGGATCCCGGCGTCATCGAGGTCAATATCCATCCGGCCTCGAACTGGAAGGAATGCGTCGATATCACCACGGCGATCTACGAAGAGGCGCGCGCCACCCGGCTCGGCGCCGACAAGTTCATGATCGACGGCCGCCACACCGGCACCGGCGGCGGCAACCATGTCGTCGTGGGCAGCGCCAATCCGAACAACAGCCCCTTCCTGCGCCGTCCCGATCTCTTGAAGAGCGTCGTCCTCCACTGGCAGCGCCACCCCTCGCTCTCCTATCTTTTCTCCGGCATGTTCATCGGCCCGACCAGCCAGGCGCCGCGCATCGACGAGGCCCGCCACGACAGCCTCTACGAGCTGGAGATCGCCATGGCACAGATCGGAGCACCCGGCCGCGGCCAGCAGCCGCTGCCCTGGCTCGTCGACCGCCTGTTCCGCAATCTGCTGACCGATGTCACCGGCAACACTCACCGCGCCGAAATCTGCATCGACAAGCTGTTTTCGCCCGACGGCCCGACCGGACGGCTCGGCCTCATCGAGTTCCGCGGCTTCGAGATGCCGCCGAACGCGCGCATGTCGCTCGCGCAGCAATTGCTGGTGCGCGCGCTGATCGCCCGCTTCTGGGTCAACCCGGTCGACGGCAAGTTCGTCCGCTGGGGCACGACCCTGCACGACCGTTTCATGCTGCCGCATTTTGTCTGGGCCGATTTCCTCGACGTGCTCGCCGATCTTGGCGAAAACGGCTTCGACCTCAGCCCGGAATGGTTCAAGGCCCAGCTCGAATTCCGCTTCCCCTTCTGCGGCGAGGTCGAATACGAAGGCTCGAAGCTGGAACTGCGCCAGGCGCTGGAGCCTTGGCATGTCATGGGCGAGGAAGGGGCGCCGGGCGGCACCGTCCGTTACGTCGACAGCTCCGTCGAACGCCTTCAGGTGCGGCTCGAGACCAACAATACCTCGCGCTATACCGTCACCTGCAACGGCCGCACCCTGCCGCTGACGCCGACCGGCACCTCGGGCGTCTCGGTCGCCGGCGTCCGTTACAAGGCGTGGCAGCCTGCCTCCGGCCTGCATCCCGTCCTGCCGATCAACACGCCTTTGACTTTTGACATTTATGATACATGGTCGAAGCGTTCGATCGGCGGCTGCATCTATCATGTTGCCCATCCGGGCGGCCGGACCTATGACACCTTCCCGGTTAACGGCAACGAGGCGGAAGCAAGGCGGCTCGCCCGCTTCGAGCCGTGGGGTCATACGGCGGGCGGTTATATCCCGCGCGCCGAGGCGGGTTCGCCGGAATTCCCGCTGACGTTGGATCTGAGGCGGCCCGCCGGAATTTAAGGCCGGGGGCTACGCCGAGGGTTAAGGTTGGAATTTGATGAGTAAGAGGCCGGCAGTGGAGCGCAGGGGAGAGGCAGAGGACCGCATCAAGGATGCGGCCTTCGACTATGCGCCGCCTCCTGGTACCGCTGACGAGATGGTCGACAACAAAGGCGTGATCCGCCCCGTCTGGCAGCGCTTCCTCTCGCATCTGAGCGCAATGCCCGAAAAGGATCTCGCCGAGCGTTTCGCCCGCGCCGACCGCTACCTGCGCGATGCCGGCGTCTTCTATCGCGCCTATGGCAGCAAGGGCACCGGCGAACGCGCCTGGCCGCTCTCGCATATTCCGGTGCTGATCGACGAGCGCGAATGGCAGGCGCTATCGGCGGGCCTCGTCCAGCGCGCCGACCTCCTGGAGGCGATCGTCGCCGATATTTACGGCGAAAACCGGCTGGTGCAGGAAGGCTTTCTGCCGCCGGCGCTGATCGCCGCCAATCCCGAATTCCAGCGCCCGCTTGCGGGCATCCGGCCGGCATCCGGCCACTACCTGCATTTCTGCGCCTTCGAGATCGGACGCGGGCCCGACGGCAACTGGTGGGTGCTGGCCGACCGGACGCAGGCTCCATCAGGCGCCGGTTTCGCACTGGAAAACCGTGTCGCAACAACCCGGGCCTTCTCGGATATCTATGCCGAAACCCCGGTCCACCGCCTCGCCTCCTTCTTCGGTGCCTTCCGCGACGCGCTTCAGGGCATGAAGCATTCGGGCGACGACCGCATCGCCGTGCTGACGCCCGGTCCCGCCAACGAGACCTACTACGAGCACGCTTACATCGCCCGTTATCTCGGCTTCATGCTGCTTGAGGGCGAGGATCTCACCGTCGTCAAGGGCCGCATCATGGTGCGCACGGTCGCTGGCCTCAAGCCGATCGGCGTGCTCTGGCGCCGTCTCGATTCGGCCTTCGCCGATCCGCTGGAGCTGAACCAGAATTCGCATATCGGCACGCCAGGCCTCGTCGAAGCGCTGCGCGCCGAAAGCGTCACCATCGTCAATGCGCTCGGCACCGGCATTCTCGAAACCCGGGCGCTTCTCGCCTTCATGCCGACCATCTGTCGGCATCTTCTGGGCAAGGATCTGCAACTGCCCTCGATCGCCACCTGGTGGTGCGGCCAGCAGGAAGAGCGCGAGCATGTCGCCGAGAATATCGAGAAGATGGTGATCGGCCCGGCCTATTCCCGCGCTCCCTTCTTCGACGACAATGGCGAATCCGTGCTCGGCTCTTCGCTGCGTGCGACCGCCAAGGATTCCATCACCGGCTGGCTGAATTCCGACGGCCCGAAACTGGTCGGCCAGGAAGTCGTGACGCTGTCGACGACGCCGGCCTGGGTGGACGGCAAGCTCGTGCCGCGGCCGATGTCGCTGCGCGTCTTCGCCGCCCGCACCACAAACGGCTGGCAGATCATGCCCGGCGGTTTCGCCCGTATCGGCTCCGGTGCCGATGTCGCGGCAATCGCCATGCAATCGGGCGGAGCGGCCGCCGACGTCTGGATCGTCAGCGACAAGCCGGTCGAGCGCCACACCTTGCTCCCGGCCGAAGGCAGCTTCACCCGCAACATGCCCGGCAGCCTGCCGAGCCGGGCGGCCGACAATCTGTTCTGGCTCGGCCGCTACATCGAACGCGCCGAAGGGGCGTTGCGCATCCTGCGCGCCTGGCATGCGCGTTTTGCCGAAGCTGCCGATCCCAGCCAGCCGCTGCTCGCCGACGTCTCCGCCTATCTCGCGGCCGTCGATATCGATACCGCCGAGCCGGTGCCGGAAACGCTGCTGCGCAATATCGACAGCGCCGTTTATTCGGCCAGCAACATCCGCGACCGTTTCTCGCCGGACGGCTGGCTGGCGCTCAACGATCTCGCAAAGACGACCCGCCGCTTTCACGTCACCGTCTCTGCGGGCGACGACGCCAGCCATGCGATGACCATCCTCCTGCGCAAGCTTGCGGGCTTCGCCGGTCTCGTGCACGAAAACATGTACCGCTTCACCGGCTGGCGCTTCCTTTCGCTCGGCCGCTATATCGAGCGCGGCCTGCATATGACGCGTCTGCTCGGCCACATGTCCGGCGCGGAAGCCCCTGACGGCGCGCTCGACATGCTGCTCGAGATCGGCGATAGCGTCATGACCCACCGCCGCCGCTACAACGTCAACACGGCGCGGCTGACCGTCACCGACCTGCTGGCGCTCGACCCCCTTAACCCTCGCTCGGTCCTTTTCCAGGTGAACGAGATCCACCACGAAGTCGAGCAACTGCCGAATGCGCTGATCAACGGCCAGATGTCGCCCTTCTACCGCGAGGCGATGCGGCTCCATTCCGGCCTGGCGGTGATGACGCCTGAAGGCATGGGGGTCGAGGTCTATCAGCGGCTCGAACGCGAATTGGAGCAGCTTTCCGATCTGCTCGCCCAGACCTATCTCGGGTGATGGCGATGCTCTACGATCTTTCCCTCCGCATGGGTTACAGCTACGACGTGCCGGCCTCCGGCGCCCGTCACATCATGCGCCTGATGCCGCTGTCGCTGGCGAACCGCCAGCGCCTGGTCGCCGGGTCCATTACCATCTCGCCGACGCCGGACGAACAGTCGCATTTCGTCGATTTCTTCGATCATCCCGCCACCTCCTTCATGCTGCGGGCGCCGCATGAGGCGCTTGATATTCGCATGCAAGCCCGCGTACAGGTCGAAAGCCAGCCGATCGCCGCCGATTTCTCGCCGCTGCTTGCCGACCTGCCGGAGGAGATATCGGGAATCTGGTCGCTGGCGCCGGATTCGCCGCACCACTTCCTCGGCAACAGCCCGCGCCTGACGCAAGCGCGCGAAATCTCCGACTATGCGCGAAGCTGCGCCAGGCCGGAGCTGACGGCAATGCAGATCGCC
The DNA here is from genome assembly GCF_003938655.1 of Rhizobium pisi. GTDB lineage: Bacteria > Pseudomonadota > Alphaproteobacteria > Rhizobiales > Rhizobiaceae > Rhizobium > Rhizobium pisi. Next base: position 75,916 of record NZ_RJJT01000021.1, on the reverse strand, counting down.
CATGCGCTTTGTGCCCGCGTCAACAAGGATTTCACCTACGATCCCGAGGCGACGACCGTCGACACGACTCCGCTTGAGGCTTTCAGGCTGAAGCGCGGCGTCTGCCAGGATTTCACCCACATCATGATCCTGGCGCTTCGAAGCCTCGGCATTCCGGCGGGCTACGTCTCCGGTTTCCTGCGCACCATCCCACCACCCGGCAAGGAACGGCTGGAAGGGGCGGACGCCATGCATGCCTGGGTGCGGATCTGGTGCGGCGAGACGATCGGCTGGATCGAACTCGACCCGACCAACAACATCCCGGCCGGCATGGACCACATCGTCGTTGCCTACGGCCGGGACTATTCCGACGTCGTCCCCGTCATCGGCGTCTTGAAAAGCTATGGCGGCCAGCGCGCCGTCCAGGCGGTCGACGTGATCCCGCTGAAATAATCCCAAAACTGGAAAAAACCGCCAATTCGTTAAAATTGTATTGACGCCGTAAGAACGCCGGAAAGGAGAGGCGTGCGTAAATCACCCCACAGGGTTTCCAGTTAGGTGAACATGATGAGCACCTCCTTTTTGCATCCCTGCCTGCGACGCATGTTCAGCGATCGAGGCGGTAACTTCGGCGTCATGACCGCGATCCTGATGCCCGTTCTTCTTGGCGCTGCCGGCATGGCGATCCAGGTGGGCGATATTTTGCTCTCGAAACAACAGTTGCAGGAAGCAGCCGATTCGGCTGCGCTGGCAACCGCTACCGCCTTGGCGAACGGCACGATCCAAACCTCGCAGGCTGAGACCTTCGCGCGGAATTTCGTCGCCGGGCAAATGGCGAACTACCTGCAGACTGGCGTCGATATCCAGAACGCGACCGTCGTCAATGTCCAGACGACTACATCGGGCAAGTCGACAACCTACCAGGTGACGGTTTCACCGAGCTATGATCTAGCGGTCAATCCACTCATGCAGGCGATCGGCTTCAGCACGCAGCATCTTTCAACGTCGGGCACGACGACCAGCGGCCATTCGCAAAGCCAGGGTTCGATTTCCATGTACCTCGCGCTCGATAAATCGGGGTCGATGGGAGATCCTACGGCGACCGTCAATGAGGACGATCCAACGGAACCATTCACCTATGACTGCAACGGTCACTACAATAAGAAGGACAAGTGGGTTTTCGACACCTGCACCGGCAGCCGCACAAAGTACTACACAAAGATAGAGGCGCTGAAGATCGCGGCCGGAAACCTCTTCAGCCAACTCAACAGCGCCGATCCCAACGCCGAATATGTACGCACCGGGGCCGTTTCCTACGATCTGGTCCAGTACACGCCAAGCAATCTTGCATGGGGAACCACCGGCGTCACCAGCTATGTCAACGCACTTCAGACCGGAGGCGGCACGAATTCAAGCGGCGCCGTGAGCACGGCCTATTCGTCCCTGACTGCCAAAAACGCTGCCGGCAACGATGCCGAGGACGCCGCCCACAAGCAGAAAACCGGACAAGTGCCCAAAAAATACATCGTCTTCATGACGGACGGCGATAATAACGACGATAGCCGTGGCGGCCGGTCATACGACACCTTGACCAAATCGACATGTGACACCGCGAAGTCCAAGGGCATCGAAATCTATACGATCGCTTTCATGGCGCCCGAGGGCGGACAGGCGCTGCTGCATTATTGCGCCTCCGATGACGCCCATTATTTCCAGGCGGAAAAAATGGAAGACCTGCTGGCCGCGTTCAAGGCGATCGGGGCGAAGGCTTCCGCACAGGTGACGCGCTTGACGAACTGACAACGCCGCAGTGAAAGAGCCAAACGAAAAGCCGCGCGGGAACAAACCGGCGCGGCTTTTCGTTATCACTATCCCACGCATCAGATCGAGAAAAGCGATTGGAATCAACCCCTTTGAACGACGTGAATATGAAGGTTTCGCAAATTTTTCGTTTGTCCAAATCCCTTGTTGCAAGTGCTTGGTAACGATGCATAAACTGTCGGCAGCGCAAGCGACAAATTGATTGCATCAGGCATAACATCCTGAAACCAAATTAAAATTGGCGAGATCTGACGATGAACACTGTTTCCAAGCCGGTTATCCCCTCTCCCGCTCCCCGCAGCTCAAAGCCGGAAATTCTCGCCGAAGAAATCATCGAACGCCTGACCTACCGCATCGGCAAGGATGCCAAGGTGGCAAAGCCGCATGACTGGCTGACGGCGACGATCCTTGTGGTGCGCGACCGCATCATTGACAAGTGGATGGCTTCCACGCGCGAAGTCTATGCGACCGGCGCCAAGCGCGTCTATTATCTTTCCCTCGAATTCCTCATCGGCCGCCTGATGCGCGACGCCGTCTCCAACCTCGGCCTGATGGAACAGGTGCGCGATGCGCTCGCCTCGCTCGGGGTCGACGTCAACGTCATTGCAGGCCTGGAGCCGGATGCCGCGCTCGGCAACGGCGGCCTCGGGCGTCTCGCCGCCTGCTTCATGGAGAGCATGGCAACCGTCGACGTTCCGGCCTATGGCTACGGCATCCGCTATGTCCACGGCCTCTTCCGTCAGCAGCTGGCCGACGGCTGGCAGGTGGAACTGCCCGAAAACTGGCTTGCCCACGGCAATCCCTGGGAGTTCGAGCGCCGTGAGAGCTCCTATGAAATCGGCTTCGGCGGCGCCGTCGAATTCATCACCACCCATGACGATCAGCCGCGCTATGTGTGGAAACCGGCCGAGCGCGTCATCGCCGCCGCCTTCGATACGCCGGCCGTCGGCTGGCGGGGAAAACGCGTCAATACGCTGCGCCTCTGGTCGGCGCAGCCGATCGATCCGATCCTGCTCGACGCCTTCAATGCCGGCGATCACATCGGGGCGCTGCGCGAAAGCAACAAGGCAGAAAGCCTGACCCGGGTTCTCTATCCTGCCGACGCGACGCCTGCAGGCCAGGAACTGCGCCTGCGCCAGGAGTTCTTCTTCTCGTCCGCCTCGCTGCAGGACATTCTGCGCCGCCACCTGCAGCAATATGACGATTTCACCTCGCTGCCGGATAAGGTGGCGATCCAGCTGAACGACACCCATCCGGCCGTCTCGGTCGCCGAACTGGTGCGCCTGCTCTGCGACGTGCACGGCATGGATTTCGAGCAGGCCTGGGATATTACCCGCCGCACCTTTTCCTACACCAACCATACGCTTCTGCCGGAAGCGCTGGAAAGCTGGCCGGTTCCGCTCTTCGAGCGCCTGCTGCCGCGCCACATGCAGATCGTTTACGCAATCAATGCCAAGATCCTTCTCGACGCCCGCAAGGGCAAGAACTTCTCCGATGGAGAAATTCGCTCGATCTCGCTGATCGAGGAGAGCGGCGATCGCCGCGTGCGCATGGGCAACCTTGCTTTCGTCGGCTCGCATTCGATCAACGGCGTGTCGGCCCTGCACACCGACTTGATGAAGGTGACTGTTTTCGCCGACCTGCACAAACTCTATCCCGATCGCATCAACAACAAGACCAACGGCATCACCCCGCGCCGCTGGCTGCAGCAGTGTAATCCCGGCCTCACCGGGCTGATCCGCGAGGCGATCGGCGACGAATTCCTCGATGACGCCGAAAAGCTGCGCGCGCTCGACGTGCATTCTTCCGATCCGACCTTCCAGCAGAAGTTCGCGGCGGTGAAGCGCGCCAACAAGGTGGCGCTCTCCAATCTCGTTGCCAGTCGCATGGGCGTGAAGCTCGATCCGTCGGCGATGTTCGACATCCAGATCAAGCGCATCCACGAATACAAGCGCCAGCTGCTGAACATTATCGAGGCCGTCGCCCTCTACGATCAGATCCGCTCGCATCCCGAGCTCGACTGGGTGCCGCGCGTCAAGCTCTTCGCCGGCAAGGCGGCACCGAGTTATTACAACGCCAAGCTCATCATCAAGCTGATCAACGACGTCGCCCGCACGATCAACAACGATCCGTCGGTACGCGGCCTGCTGAAGGTCGTCTTCGTCCCGAACTACAATGTATCGCTTGCCGAAGTCATGGTTCCGGCCGCCGACCTCTCCGAGCAGATCTCGACCGCCGGCATGGAAGCATCCGGCACCGGCAACATGAAGTTCGGCCTCAACGGCGCGCTGACGATCGGCACGCTCGACGGCGCCAATGTCGAGATGCGCGACAATGTCGGCGCGGACAACATCGTCATCTTCGGCCTCACGGCCGACGAGGTGTCGAAAGTCCGCAGCGATGGCCACAATCCCCGCGCCATCATCGAGAATTCTCGCGAACTCGCCCAGGCGCTCGCGGCCATCGGCTCCGGCGTCTTCTCGCCTGACGACCGAAACCGTTACACGGCGCTGATCGACGGCATCTATTCGCACGATTGGTTCATGGTTGCCGCCGATTTCGACGCCTATGCCCAGGCCCAGCGTGAGGTCGACCAGATCTGGACCAACCAGTCCGCCTGGTACACCAAGACGATCAACAATACGGCGCGGATGGGCTGGTTCTCTTCCGACCGCACCATCAGGCAATATGCAGACGAAATCTGGAGAGCCGGATGAAAACGCCGAAAACAGTCCCTGAAGTAAAGCTTTCCTGGGAAGTTTCGGCAGAAGAAATCGCGGCGATCCTTGCCGGCTCGCATTCCAATCCCTTTGCCGTCCTAGGTGTGCACCAGGCCGGCGACGCTTTTGTCGCCCGGTGCTTCATCCCGGGTGCCGAGGAAGCGACCGCCATGACGCTGGATGGCAGCGTCATCGGCGAACTGAAGCAACTCCATGGCGACGGCTTCTTCGCCGGCCCGGTTTCGCTGACCAAGCTCCAGCCGGTGCGTTACCGCGCCCGGCGCGGCGATGCCGAATGGGCCGTGACCGACCCCTACAGCTTCGGTCCGGTGCTCGGGCCGATGGATGATTATTTCGCCCGTGAAGGCTCGCATCTTCGCCTATTCGACAAGATGGGCGCCCATCTCATCAAGCATGACGGCGCCCAGGGCATCCACTTCGCCGTCTGGGCGCCGAATGCGCAGCGCGTTTCCGTCGTCGGCGATTTCAACAATTGGGACGGCCGCCGCCACGTGATGCGCTTCCGCGCCGACAGCGGCATCTGGGAGATCTTCGCCCCCGATGTCCCGCTTGGCGTTGCCTACAAGTTCGAGATCCGTGGCCAGGACGGCGTCCTGCTGCCACTGAAGGCCGATCCTTTCGCCCGCCGCAGCGAGCTCAGGCCGAAGACCGCTTCCATCACCGCCGCCGAGCTGGTGCAGGAATGGGAAGACGAAGCCCATCTGAAGCACTGGCGCGAGGCCGACAAGCGCCGTCAGCCGATCACGATCTACGAGGTGCACGCCGCTTCCTGGCAGCGCCGTCAGGACGGCACGATGCTTTCCTGGGACGAGCTCGCCTCCAGCCTCATCCCCTATTGCGCCGACATGGGCTTCACCCATATCGAATTCCTGCCGATCACCGAGTATCCCTACGATCCCTCCTGGGGTTACCAAACGACTGGCCTCTATGCACCGACCGCCCGTTTCGGCGAGCCGGAAGGTTTTGCCCGTTTCGTCAACGGCTGCCACAAGGTCGGCATCGGCGTCATCCTCGACTGGGTGCCGGCGCATTTCCCGACCGACGAGCACGGCCTTGGCTGGTTCGACGGCACCGCGCTTTATGAGCACGAAGATCCACGCAAGGGCTTCCACCCGGACTGGAGCACGGCGATCTACAATTTCGGCCGCACCGAGGTCGTCTCCTATCTCGTCAACAACGCACTCTACTGGGCCGAGAAATTCCATCTCGACGGTCTGCGCGTCGATGCCGTCGCCTCGATGCTCTACCTCGACTATTCCCGCAAGCACGGCGAATGGGTCCCGAACGAATATGGCGGCAACGAGAACCTGGAAGCCGTCCGTTTCCTGCAGGATCTCAACATCCGCATCTACGGCAAAAATTCCAACGTCATGACCATCGCCGAGGAATCGACCTCCTGGCCGAAGGTCTCGCAGCCGGTGCATGAGGGTGGCCTCGGCTTCGGCTTCAAATGGAACATGGGCTTCATGCACGATACGCTGAGCTACATGAGCCGCGATCCCATACACCGCAGGCACCATCACAACGAGCTCACCTTCGGCCTGCTCTACGCCTATTCGGAGAATTTCGTCCTGCCGTTGTCGCATGACGAGGTCGTCCACGGGAAAGGCTCGCTGATTGCCAAGATGCCGGGCGACGACTGGCAGAAATTCGCCAATCTGCGCGCCTACTACGCCTACATGTGGGGTTATCCCGGCAAGAAGCTGCTGTTCATGGGCCAGGAATTCGCCCAGTGGAGCGAGTGGAGCGAAGAGAAGTCGCTCGACTGGAACCTGCTTCAGTACCGCATGCACGAGGGCATGCGCCGCCTGGTGCGCGATCTCAATCTGACCTATCGCAGCAAACCGGCGCTGTATGAGCGCGATTGCGAGGGCGACGGCTTCGAATGGCTGGTCGCCGACGACAGCGAAAATTCCGTTTTCGCCTGGCTGCGCAAGGCGCCGGGCCAGAAACCGATCGCCGTCATCACCAATTTTACTCCCGTCTATCGCGAGAACTATTCGATACGCCTGCCCTCCGCAGGCCGCTGGCGGGAAATCCTGAATACCGATGCCGACATTTACGGCGGCAGCGGCAAGGGCAATGGCGGACGCGTGCAGGCCGTCAATGCCGGCGGCAACATCACCTGCTCGATCACTCTGCCGCCCTTGGCGACGATCATGCTTGAACCTGAAAATTAGTGACTGGTGGGAGGAGAAAATGGTAGAAAAGCGTATTCAGCCACTTGCCCGCGATGCAATGGCCTATGTTCTTGCAGGCGGCAGGGGGAGCCGTCTCAAGGAACTCACCGACCGGCGTGCCAAGCCCGCCGTCTATTTCGGCGGCAAGGCGCGCATCATCGATTTCGCGCTCTCGAACGCGCTGAATTCGGGCATTCGCCGCATCGGCGTCGCCACGCAATACAAGGCGCATTCACTGATCCGCCACATGCAGCGCGGCTGGAACTTCTTCCGCCCGGAACGAAACGAAAGCTTCGACATCCTGCCCGCCTCGCAACGCGTTTCCGAGACGCAATGGTATGAAGGTACCGCCGACGCCGTCTATCAGAATATCGATATTATCGAGGATTACGGCGTCGAATACATGGTCATCCTCGCCGGCGACCATGTCTACAAGATGGACTATGAATGGATGCTGCAGCAGCACGTCGATTCCGGCGCCGACGTCACCATCGGTTGCCTGGAAGTGCCGCGCATGGAAGCGGTGGGCTTCGGCGTCATGCATGTCGACGCAAAGGACAATATCATCGCCTTCGTCGAGAAGCCGGCCGATCCGCCAGCCATTCCCGACAAGCCGGATTTCGCGCTCGCCTCGATGGGCATCTATGTCTTCCACACCAAGTTCCTGCTCGATGCGCTGCGCCGCGATGCCGCCGATCCGAACTCGAGCCGCGACTTCGGCAAGGACATCATCCCCTATATCGTCAAGAACGGTAAGGCGGTCGCCCACCGCTTTGCCAAATCCTGCGTCCGCTCCGATTTCGAGCACGAGCCCTACTGGCGCGACGTCGGCACGATCGACGCCTATTGGCAGGCCAATATCGACCTGACGGCGATCGTGCCGGAGCTCGACATCTACGACAAGTCCTGGCCGATCTGGACCTACGCCGAGATCACTCCGCCGGCGAAATTCGTCCATGACGACGAGGACCGCCGCGGCTCGGCCACGTCCTCGGTCGTGTCAGGCGACTGCATCATCTCGGGCGCCAGCCTCAACAAGAGCCTGCTCTTCACCGGCGTCAGGGCCAATTCCTTTTCCAAGCTGGAAGGGGCGGTCATCCTGCCGAACGTGAAGATCGGACGGCGCGCACAGCTCAAGAACGTGGTGATCGACCACGGTGTCGTCATTCCGGAAGGCCTTGTCGTCGGTGAGGATCCCGAGCTCGACGCCAAGCGCTTTCGCCGGACGGAAAGCGGCATCTGCCTGATCACGCAACCGATGATCGACAAGCTGGATATCTGATTTATGAAAGTTCTTTCGGTTTCATCCGAAGTCTTCCCTTTGATCAAGACAGGGGGTCTGGCCGATGTGTCCGGCGCCCTGCCCATTGCTCTGAAAGCCTTCGGGGTCGAGACCAAGACCCTTCTGCCCGGCTATCCTGCCGTCATGAAGGTCATTCGCGATCCCGTCGCGAGACTCGAATTCCCCGATCTGCTCGGTGAGCACGCGACCGTGCTTGAGGTCCAGCATGAGGGCCTCGATCTGCTCGTCCTCGATGCGCCCGCCTATTACGACAGACCTGGCGGACCCTATCTCGATCCGCTCGGCAAGGATTTTCCCGATAACTGGCGCCGTTTCGCGGCTTTGTCGCTCGCCGCCTCCGAGATCGCCGCCGGCCTGTTGCCCGGCTGGCAGCCGGATCTGATCCACACCCATGACTGGCAGGCAGCGCTGACATCGGTCTACATGCGCTACCATCCGACCCCAGAACTGCCGAGTGTGCTGACCATCCATAACATCGCCTTCCAGGGCCAGTTCGGTCCCGAGATCTTTCCCGGACTGCGTCTGCCCGCCCATGCCTTCGCCGTCAACGGCATCGAATATTACGGCACTGTCGGCTTCCTCAAGGGCGGCCTCCAGACCGCCCATGCGGTCACGACAGTCAGCCCCTCCTATGCCGATGAAATCCTGACGCCCGAATTCGGCATGGGGCTCGAAGGCGTCATCGCCAGCCGCATCGACCATCTTTCCGGCATCGTCAACGGCATCGATACCGATATCTGGAATCCGGCGACCGATCCTGTCGTCCACACCCATTATGGTCCGACGACGCTGAAGAACCGCGAGGAGAACCGTCGGTCGATCGCCGAATTCTTCCACCTCGACAATGACGATGCCCCGATCTTCTGCGTCATCAGCCGCCTCACCTGGCAAAAGGGCATGGATCTTGTCGCCAACGTCGCCGACGAGATCGTCGCCATGGGCGGCAAGCTCGTCGTGCTCGGCTCCGGCGAAGCGGCCCTTGAAGGCGCCCTGCTGGCCTCCGCCACCCGCCATCCCGGCCGCATCGGCGTCTCGATCGGCTATAACGAGCCGATGTCGCATCTGATGCAGGCCGGCTGCGACGCGATCATCATTCCCTCGCGCTTCGAACCCTGCGGCCTCACCCAGCTTTATGGCCTGCGTTACGGCTGCGTGCCGATCGTCGCCCGCACCGGCGGGCTCAACGACACTGTCATCGACGCCAATCATGCCGCACTTGCGGCGAAAGTGGCAACGGGCATACAATTTGCGCCCATAACCGAAACGGGCATGCTACAGGCAATCCGCCGTGCGATGCATCTTTATGCGGATCGAAAACTCTGGACCCAATTGCAAAAGCAAGGCATGAAATCGGATGTCTCCTGGGAGAAGAGCGCCGAACGCTACGCTGCCCTCTATTCAAGCCTCGTCTCGAAAGGCATGTGACCTAAAATGAACAAGTCCGTACCCACCACGCCCTATCTGGACCAGAAACCCGGCACATCGGGTCTGCGCAAGAAGGTTCCGGTCTTCCAGCAGCCGAACTATGCGGAGAACTTCATCCAGTCGATCTTCGATTCGCTGGAAGGCTATCAGGGCAAGTGCCTCGTCATCGGCGGCGACGGACGCTACTACAATCGCGAAGTCATCCAGAAGGCGGTCAAGATGGCCGCCGCCAACGGCTTCGGCAAGGTCATGGTCGGCAAGGGCGGCATCCTGTCGACGCCGGCCGCTTCCCACATCATCCGCAAGTACAAGGCCTTCGGCGGCATCATTCTCTCGGCCAGCCACAATCCCGGCGGCCCGACCGAAGATTTCGGCATCAAATACAACATCAACAATGGCGGCCCGGCGCCGGAAAAGATCACCGACGCTATCTATGCACGCTCCAAGACGATCGACAGCTACAAGATCGCCGATTTCGCCGACGTCAATCTCGACCGCATCGGCAAGGACGAACTTCCCGGCGGCATGATCCTGTCGGTTATCGACCCGGTCGAGGACTATGCCGCGCTGATGGAAGAGCTGTTTGATTTCGGCGCCATCCGCAATCTGATCAGCCTCGGCTTCCGCATCGCCTTCGATGGGATGAGCGCCGTCACCGGCCCTTACGCGAAGGAAATCTTCGAAAATCGCCTCGGCGCTCCCTCGGGCTCGGTGCGCAACTTCATGCCGCTGCCGGATTTCGGCGGCCATCATCCCGATCCGAACCCGGTTCACTGCAAGGAACTCTTCGATGAGATGATGGGCGACGACGCGCCCGATTTCGGCGCCGCCTCTGACGGCGACGGCGACCGCAACCTGATCATCGGCCGCGACATCTTCGTGACGCCTTCCGACAGCCTCGCGATCCTTGCCGCCAATGCCAACCTCGTTCCCGGCTATTCCGGCGGCCTCGCTGGCATTGCCCGCTCGATGCCGACATCAGGCGCTGCCGACCGCGTCGCGGAAAAGCGCGGCATCGGCATGTACGAGACGCCGACCGGCTGGAAGTTCTTCGGCAACCTGCTCGATGCCGGCATGGCGACGATCTGCGGCGAGGAAAGCTCCGGCACCGGTTCCAATCACGTGCGCGAAAAGGACGGTCTCTGGGCCGTGCTGCTATGGCTGAACATCCTTGCCGTGCGCGGCGAGAGTGTCGCCGACATCGTCACCCAGCACTGGCAGACCTATGGCCGCAACTATTATTCGCGCCACGATTACGAAGGTCTCGATACCGATGCGGCGAACGGCCTGATGGACAATCTCCGCAGCCAGCTTTCTACCCTGCCCGGCAGGACCATCGGCAATCTGAAGGTCGAGAAGGCCGACGATTTTGCCTATCACGATCCGGTCGACAAGTCGGTGAGCGAGCATCAGGGCATCCGCGTGCTCTTCGAGGGCGGCTCCCGCGTCGTCTTCCGCCTGTCCGGCACCGGCACGTCTGGCGCAACCTTGCGTGTCTATATCGAGCGCTACGAGCCGGATTCGACTCGTCACAACATAGAAACGCAGGAAGCGCTCGCCGATCTCATCGCCGCCGCCGAAAGCATTGCCAGCATTCGTGAGCGCACGGGACGCGATGAGCCAACTGTGATCACCTGATCCGGGGGGAACATGCGGGGTCACAATTCGGCGCAAGGCGGCGCAATCGTCTTCGAGACCGGCGTCGAATTTGCCGTGTGGTCGCATCATGCCGCACAGATCGAACTCTGCCTCTTCGAGGATGACGGCAACAGGGAATTCGCGCGCCTGCCCATGGCGCGCGACAGCAATCACATTCATCGCCTTTTCGTCGACGGCCTCAGGCAAGGCGCCCGCTACGGCTATCGCGCCGACGGCATCTATGCGCCCGACAACGGCCTCTGGTTCGATCCCTCCAAACTGCTGCTCGACCCTTACGCCAAGGAAATCGACCGGCCGTTCCGCTACGATCCCCGCCTCGGCATCTATGGCGAAGACAGCCAGGATCTGATGCCGAAGGCGATCGTCACTACCGATACCCCGGCGGCAATCGGCAAGCCGCTCTTCAAACCGGGCGGCTTTATTTACGAGGTGGCGGTGCGGCCGTTCACCATTCTCCACCCTGATGTTCCGGAAGCCGAGCGCGGCACGGTTGCAGCTCTTGCCCATCCCTCCATCATCGCGCATCTGAAGCGGATCGGTGTCGATGCCGTCGAATTGATGCCGATTACCGCCTGGATCGACGAACGCCACCTGCCGCCGCTCGGCCTCACCAACGGCTGGGGCTACAATCCCGTTGGCCTGATGGCGCTCGACCCGCGGCTTGTTCCGGGCGGCATGGCGGAATTGCGCCAGACAGTCGCGGCTCTCCACGCCGAAGGCATCGCGGTCATTCTCGACCTCGTCTTCAACCATTCCGGCGAGAGCGATCGGTACGGTGCGACGCTGTCGCTGCGCGGCCTCGATAACCTGCACTATTACCGCCATGCCGAGAACAGCCCCGGCGAGCTCGTCAACGACACCGGCACAGGCAATACGATTGCCTGCGATCATCCGGAGGTCCGGCGCCTCGTTATCGACAGCCTGCGCCACTTCGTGCTCAATGCCGGCGTCGACGGTTTTCGCTTCGATCTCGCTCCCGTGCTCGGCCGCACCGCGACGGGCTTCCAGCGCGACGGGGGAACGCTTGCCGCGATCCTGGCGGACGATGTGCTTGCCGACCGCATCATGATCGCCGAACCCTGGGATATCGGTCCCGGCGGTTACCAGCTCGGCAATTTCCCCAGTCCCTTCCTCGAATGGAACGACCGGGTTCGCGACGACCTGCGCTGCTATTGGCGCGGCGACCAATGGAAGACCGGCTCGCTCGCGACGGCGCTTGCCGGTTCTTCCGACATCTTCTCCCGCAACGACGGCAAAGGGACGCGCAGCGTCAATTTCCTCGCCGCCCATGACGGCTTCACGCTGATCGACCTCGTCTCCTACGCCGGAAAGCATAATGACGCCAACGGCGAGCACAATCGCGACGGCCACAACGAGAACCATTCCTGGAACAACGGCGTCGAGGGCGAAACCCTATACCCGACAATCCGCAAGCGCCGGATAAACGACGTGATGGCGCTGATATCAACGCTCTTTGCCACTCGCGGCAGCATCATGCTGACGGCGGGTGATGAGGGAGGCCGCAGCCAGCGCGGCAACAACAACGCCTATTCCCAGGACAACGAGATCACCTGGCTGGACTGGAAGGCGCTAAACGAGGACCTCGTCGCCCACACCGCCTTTGTGGCAGAGCTGCGCCGCCGCTTCACCGTCTTTTCGGAAACAGGCTTCCTCTCTGGAGATGGCGACGTCGAATGGATTTCGCTCTCCGGCGAAACGATGACCGTCGCTGAATGGGAGACACCGTCGCTCTCGACCCTCGGCATGCTGCTTGCGACGGGCGACCGCTCCTCTCGGGGCAGGCAGACCAGGCTTGCCGTGCTCTTCAACCGGTCGGACAGCCGCCAGATCTTCACGCTTCCCTCGGACGGCGAGGCGAGTTGGCGCCAGCTGGCACCGGAGGGGACGAAAAAAGCCGGAGCCGGCGTTACCGTCGAGCCACGCTCAGTCGCCTTTTTCGTGGAAAAATGACCCCCTTGGTCCGCCTGGGCAAATCCTTGTCGCAATCGTCATAAATGCACGATAAGGCTTTGAAGCGGCGCGCTTATCTCACGAGGAATGCATGGGCACGGAAATTTCACTCTCCGACGTGCGGGGATTGATCGGCATGGAAACGGGCCTTTCGGATTGGATCACCGTCGATCAGACGATGATCGACGCCTTTGCGGGAGCAACCAACGATCACCAGTTCATTCATGTCGATCCCGAGCGCGCGGCGGCCGAGAGCCCCTTCGGCGGCACCATTGCTCATGGCTTCCTGACACTGTCTCTGCTGTCGGCGATGAACTACAACTGCCTGCCGAAAGTGCGCGAGCAGACCATGGGCATCAATTACGGCTTCGATCGCGTCCGCTTCATGACGCCGGTGAAGAGCGGCGCCCGCGTCCGCGGCCGCTTCCTGCTCTCCGAGGCGCGCTTTCGTGGCGGCGGCATGCTGATGACCACCTATGACGTGACCATCGAAATCGAAAACGAGAAGAAGCCGGCACTGACGGCAAAATGGATCACCATCATCCAGTTCGACCCGAAGGATCGCCCTGAGGACGTCTGAGCGAAACGTCGCTCTTGTTATACTGGCGAATTGATCACCGCTTCGAGGGCATGCCCATCTGGGTCCACGACGAAGGCGGCATAGTAGTGTTCGCCGTAATCGGGACGCAGGCCGGGACGGCCATTGTTACGGCCGCCATGCGCGATTGCCGCCGCATGAAACTCATCGACCGCCTGCCGGCTCGGCGCGGCAAAAGCCAGATGAAAACCCGGACCGGGTGGACGCTGGCCGTCAGGACGATGCTTGATCGCCAGCTTGTCGCCGCCGCCCCGAGGGCCGCAGCCAATTGCCTGTCCTGTTTGCCCAGGCCTGATGTCGTCCCAGACCCTGACATACCCGAGCGCGGCAAGGGCGGCGTCGTAAAATGCCGCCGACCGTTCGATATCGGAAACACCGAGGAAAGCATGGTGCAGCATCCGCCCATCCTTTGAACAGAGGACTATGCAGGAATTGCCCCGGCCTCAATGTCCCGCATCACCGGCCGCTTCGGCCAACAGCCCGAAAACGAAGTCCGAAAACGACCGCCAGCACTCGACCCGGAACGTGTCCTCTTCGGTGCGCAACAGCACGATCTCCGCCTTGCCGAAGATCGTGCGCGATGCGGCGCCGACCGGGAAGGAAAACAGCGACAGATCCTGCGGGCAACCGGCCGAAAGCGTATTCTCCGCACCAGGTCCCGAGACGATGATCGCGACATTGCGATGGGAAACGTCGGTCGCCGAATGCAGCGCTCCGGCGCCGGCAAATACCGCCATCAGATCGGCGCCAGCCTCATCGATCACCAGCCACTCATCCGGCCCGATCCAGAGTACCGATCGGACACCGGCCCGGCTCGATGTCTTCGGGGCGGTCGGCACGGACAGGCCGAGAGCGGAGGAAAGTGCTGCAAGCGATTCCGCCGGCGCGCGCAGCGCCACCCGGCTCGCGACCGGGGCCACCGTGAGCCGCACGTTTGCGGAACCGCCGAGACGGCCGTCAAGCACCGGCTTGCGAATTGCGACATCAGCCATGGATGCGGCCTCCTTCCTTGTCAAAGAACACCAGATCCGTCACTTCGACGGGAATCGTCCGGTCCGGCATCGGCACGTAGAGCGTCTCGCCCATCCGCGCCCGGCCGCCGGCGACAAGCGCGAAGGCGATCGACCTGCCGCAGCTTTCGGACCAGTAGGCCGAGGTGACATGACCGAGCATGGTCATCGGTTTCGGCTCGTTCGGATTGGCAACGACCTGCGCGCCTTCTTCGAGCACCAGCTTCGGATCCTTGGTGACGAGACCGACAAGTTGCTTGCGTCCCTCCTTGACGAGGTCCGGCCGCTGCAGCCCGCGAATGCCGACGAAATCCTTCTTTTTCTTGGAAACCGCCCAGGCAACGCCGGCGTCATCGGGGGTCACGGTGCCGTCAGTATCCTGGCCGACGATAATGTAGCCCTTCTCGGCGCGAAGGACGTGCATTGTCTCTGTGCCGTAGACGCAAGCGCCGAGCGGCTCGGCATTGGCCCAGACGGCTTCGAGCACCGACTGGCCGTAGTCGGCCGGCACGTTGATTTCGAAACCGATTTCGCCGGTGAAGGAGACGCGGAAGAGTCGCGCCGGCACGCCGCAGACCGTGCACTCGGCAACGCTCATATGCGGGAAGGCTTCGTTCGAAAGGTCGACCCCTTCGACCAGCGGCGCGACGATCTCGCGCGCCTTCGGCCCCTGCACCGCGATGACAGCCCATTGTTCGGTCACCGAGGTCAGCCATACCTTCAGATCCGGGAATTCCGTCTGCAGGTAATCCTCCATGTGATGGAGAACTCGCGGCGCGCCGCCGGTCGTCGTCGTCACGTGGAAACGGTCCTCCGCGAGACGTCCGACGACACCGTCGTCGTAAACGAAGCCGTCCTCGCGCGTCATGATGCCGTAACGGGCCTTGCCGGGCTTCAGCGTGTCCCAGGCATTCGTATAGATGAGGTTGAGGAATTTCGCCGCATCCGGCCCCACCACCTCGATCTTGCCGAGCGTCGAAGCGTCGAAGATGCCTGCAGACTCGCGTGCCGTCCGGCATTCGCGCGCGACCGCCTGGTGCATGGTTTCGCCGGCCCGGGGATAGAACCAGGCGCGTTTCCAGTTGCCGACATCTTCGAAGACTGCGCCGTGGGCTTCTTCCCAGGCGTGCAGCGGCGTCTTGCGTGTCGGATCGAACAGTTCACCGCGCGAATGGCCGACCAGCGTGCCGTAGCTGACAGGCGTATAGGGCGCGCGGAAGGTGGTGAGCCCGACCTGCGGGATTTCCTTACCCAGCATTTCGGCGGCGATCGCCAGGCCGTGCATGTTGGAAAGCTTGCCCTGGTCCGAAGCCATGCCGTTGGTCGTGAAGCGCTTGATATGCTCGATCGAATGCATGCCTTCGCGCACCGCAAGGCGGATATCCTTGGCACAGACGTCGTGCTGGAAATCGATGAAGGCCTTGGCGTTCGTCTTCGGCCCGGCGCCTTCGGCAGCGCCGATCATGCCGCCCGTCCACTCATAGGCCTGCTCACCCGAGAGGGCGATCTTCTCGCCACCGCTCTTGCCGCTGGCCTTCGCCATCAACTCGCCGGCGGCAAGCGACTCCTCGATCGTCCGCTGCAGGTCGTCGGTACCATTGCAGGCGCCGACCGAGAGGCAGTCCTGCGCATAGGTTCCGGGCAGGAAGCGTTGGCTTTCGGCATCGAATGCCACCTTGCCGCGCGACTGCGAGAACAGATGGACGGACGGCGTCCAGCCGGCCGAAACCAGCAGCGCATCGACCGCAATCTTGCGCTGCGAACCGCCGCCGTTGCGCGCCACCGTCATCGATGAGATGCGCAGCCGCCCTGCCGTGTTGACGACCGACTGGCCGACGAGGACATCAATGCCGAGCGCGCGCGCCTCTACCAGGACCGCCGCACCCGGAGCCTGCCTGACATCGATGATGGCGGCGATCGAAACGCCAGCCCGCTTCAGGTCGAAAGCCGCCTCGTAAGCCGAGTCATGCGCCGTATAGATGCCGACGTTCTTGCCGACGGCAACGCCGTAATGGTTGAGATAGGTCCGCGCCGCCGAGGCCAGCATGATGCCCGGCCGGTCGTTGTTCGGGAACACCATGTGCCGTTCGATCGCGCCGTTGGCGAGGATCACCCGCTTGGCCCGGACCTGCCAGAGCCGTTCGCGCGGAAGATCATGGGCGGGATTGGCGAGATGATCGGTGACGCGTTCGGCAAGGCCGACGAAATTGTGGTTGTAGTAGCCGAAGGCGGTCGTGCGCAGCAGCACTTCGACATTGTCCATCGCCTTCAACTGCGCCACGGCCTTCTGCGCCCAGGCGAAGCCTTCCTGCCCGTCGATTTTCGCGCCGGCATCGTAGCGCAGCGCCCCGCCGGCTTCCGCCTGCTCATCGCAGAGGATCACCCTGGCGCCGGTCTGTGCCGCGGCCAGCGCCGCCGAGAGACCAGCGATGCCAGCGCCGACCACCAGCACGTCGCAATGGGCATAGCGGCTCGCATAATGATCCGGATCGCCTTCGGTCGGCGCAACGCCGAGGCCGGCGGCGCGACGGATGAGCGGTTCGTAGACATGCTTCCAGGCGGCGCGCGGCCACATGAAGGTCTTGTAGTAGAAACCGGCGGCGAAGAACGGCGACATCAGATTGTTGATGGCGCCGACA
The DNA here is from genome assembly GCF_003938655.1 of Rhizobium pisi. GTDB lineage: Bacteria > Pseudomonadota > Alphaproteobacteria > Rhizobiales > Rhizobiaceae > Rhizobium > Rhizobium pisi. The sequence continues at coordinate 58,590 of NZ_RJJT01000021.1, read as the reverse complement.
TCGCGGGCGAGCGAGGGCCAGCGGTTCTGCGACTTGACGATCATGCCGTCGAAAACTTCCTGCACCGTCGCGCGCACGTTCGGCTGCTTGCGCGCCGCATCGCGGGCGACGTCGATCAGCGCATTCGGCTCCTCGGCGCCCGCCGAGAGAATGCCGCGCGGGCGGTGATATTTGAACGACCGACCGACGAGATGCACGCCGTGGGCGATCAGCGCCGAGGCGACGGTATCGCCTTCAAGCGCCGCATAGGCCTGACCGTCGAAGCTGAAGCGCGCAGTCTTGGCCGGCGTCAGGCGCCCCTTGCCGGCGATACGGTTGACGCCGCTCATTGGGCCTCTCCTTCCAGAGCTTCGTATGTCTCGACAGGCTCGTGCTGCTCGGCTTCCGCGCCGATCCGCGGCCTCGGCTCACCCGCCTTGTAAGTCGCGATGAACCTGTCGCTCACCGTGTCGCGCGCCGCATTGAAGAAGCGCCCGCAGCCGTGAATATGCCGCCAGCGTTCGAATATCAGCCCTTTCGGGTTGTCACGCAGAAAGAAATAGGCCTCGAATTCCTCGTCCGAGATCGCAGCGATATCGGCGGGCCGCACGATATGCGCGTCACCGGCGCCGCGGAATTCGAGTTCGGAGCGCTCTTCCTGGCAATAAGGGCAATGGATCAGCAGCATGTGGAAATTCCTTCTCCTCCCCTTCTCCCCAGCGGAGAGAAGGTGCCTGCAAGGCGGATGAGGGGGTGAGCAACGAAAGGAGCAAGCATCTGAGCGGAAGCACTCATCATCAGTGCGCCACCGCCGCTGCCGCCGCCTCGTCGATCAGCCGGCCGCTGCGGAAGCGTTCCAGCGTCAGGCCGGCGTTGAACTTATGCGGCTCGTCGCGGGCGATGAGGTGCGCGAAGAGATTGGCCGCGCCCGGCGTCGCCTTGAAGCCGCCGGTGCCCCAGCCGCAATTGACGTAAAGCCCGGGAACCGGCGTCTTCGACTGGATCGCCGAACGGTCCGGCGTATTGTCGACGATGCCGCCCCATTGCCGCATCATCTTGACGCGCCGGAACATCGGGAAAAGTTCGCAGATGGCATCGAGCGTATGGGTGATGATCTGCAGCCCGCCGGTCTGCGAGTAGGAATTGTACTGGTCGGTACCGGCGCCGATGACGAGCTCTCCCTTGTCGGACTGGGAGATATAGGCATGCACCGTGTTCGACATGACGACGCACGGGAAGATCGGTTTCAGCGGCTCGGAAACCAGCGCTTGCAGCGGGCTCGATTGCAGTGGCACACGCACATCAGCCATCTTCATGACCGTCGTCGTATGGCCGGCCGCCGACACGCCGATTTTTCTGGCGCCGATGAAGCCGCGCGAGGTCTCGACACCGGTCACCCGTCCGTCAGGACCGCGACGGATGCCCGTCACTTCGCAATTCTGGATAATATGGACCCCGCGGTCGGATGCCGCCCGCGCATAACCCCAGGCAACCGCGTCGTGACGCGCCGTGCCGCCGCGCCGCTGCAGTGCTGCGCCGTTGATCGGGTAACGCGCGCTGGCCGAGATGTCGAGCGGCGGGCAGTAGGCTTTCGCCTGTTCCGGCGTCAGCCATTCGTTGTCGATGCCATAGAGCCGGTTGGCATGGATGTGCCGCTTGAAGGACTGCTGGTCGTGAATATTGTGCGAGAGCATCATCACGCCACGCGGCGAATACATCACATTATAGTTGAGCTCCTGAGAAAGCCCTTCCCAGAGCTTCATCGAGTGCTCGTAGATGTGCATGCTCTCTTCATAGAGATAGTTCGAGCGGATGATCGTGGTGTTGCGCCCGGTATTGCCTCCGCCGAGCCAGCCTTTCTCGATCACCGCCACATTGGTGATGCCGTGCTCTTTGGCAAGATAATAGGCGGCTCCGAGACCATGGCCGCCGGCGCCGATGATGACGACGTCGTACTCGGCGCGCGGCTCGGGTGAAGTCCACTGCTTCTCCCAGCCTCTGTGGCCACGCAGGGCCTCCCGCGCCACGGCAAAAACCGAATATTTCCGCATCCGCCTACTTCTCCTTCGGGAAAGGGCTGTTCTCCGCGCCAATACAAATCGCAAATCCAAATGCGGCACAACGGTTCTTTTGCGACGCGCGAGAGCCCTGCTTTTGACACTGAACGACATGACGTCGAAAACTGCACGGTTTTCGACCGGCGCCATGCTCGGCCTGCGGATCTCGGGCGATTACCCCTCGCAAGGGGAACGCAAAAGCCCGTGCGCAGGCTCGACCGCCGATCCCGCGTAGCCCAACTGGGCGAGAAGACAAGCAGTTACTAAAATGTTAATTCTCCCTAGGTTCCGGGGTACGTGTATCATGTCGGGTCGGCGTTCATTCATCGCGGCGCTTTCCATCGCGCTCGCCAGTGCGCAGCCCGCGCCCGCCGCCGAGCCAGTCGGCCAGGCCGTCGTCATCAAGACCGAAGTGACAGGACAAGACGGCCCGATCGAGGTCAACACGAGTGTTCACCGCGACGAGCGCATCCGGACATCGCAATCCGGCCTCGGCCAGTTCCTGTTTCGCGACGGCACCAAGCTGGCCGTCGGCTGGGGTTCTTCGGTCGTCATCGACAAATATGTCTTCGACGATTCACAATCCGTGAGGAAACTCACCATTAGGGCCGCGAAGGGAACCTTCCGCTGGGTCAGCGGCAATTCGCAATCCTCCGCCTACCAGATCCTCACGCCCGCGGGCACGATCGGCGTGCGCGGCACCGCATTCGATTTCTATGTCGATCGGGACGGCACCACCGCCGTCGTGCTGCTGAACGGCGCCGCCAGCTTCTGTGGCCCGGGCGGCTGCCGGCAGCTGCAGCAGCACTGCGATTGCGTCATTGCCAAGCCGAACGGCAACATGACGGCGACCCGCCCCGCCGATCGCCGCGTTCTCGCGGCGCTCGGAAATCAGCGCGCCCTGCCCTTCCTTTCCGGCAACCAGCAGCTTTCGGGCCGTCTCGGCCTGCTCGGCGGCTGCAACATGGCTTCGGCCGCGCCGGAAAGAAGCGACAGACCTGCGCCAAATCAGGCCCCCACACCCAGCCCGCCGAGGCAGGACCCGCCGCAAGAACGCGCCGAGCCGCAGAAGGAACGGTCCGACAAGCCTGACAGACCGCATCACGACAAGCCGGATAAACCCGACAGGGATGACGGGCATGATAAGCCGGACGGCCACGGAGACCACGATCATCACGACAGCCCGGGCGGCCACGACGATGGTGACCATGGTAACTACGGAGACCGCGGGGATGACGGGGGTCGCGACCACAATCACGACCATGATGGAGATCATCATCGCGGCGGAGACCATGATGGCGATCGAGGCGGAAACCACGACCGCGACAGGGACCGGAATTTCGGTCACAATCGCTAAGACCGTCAATCGGCGGCGCTCTTTTCGACCTCGTCCGGCACTTCCCGGAAATGATCGGTCCTGCCCGATATTCGCTGGTAGAATTCCGCCAGACCGCCGATCACCTGTGCCGCCCTGAGCTTTGCCGTAGCGACAAGCTTCCTGCTGTTCCGCGAATGCGAATGCAGGGCCTGCGTCAGTTGCCGGTGAACGACCTCAAGTGCCGCGAAATCAGGGGATGCCGCGACACGCTCGTCGCCGACGACGGCAAGGATCTGCGTTCGGTTGCTCTTGCCCTTGAGCGGCAGGGCGCCGGCCTCGATCAGCGCCATTCCCTGCACCGACCGCGCCGTGCTGTCGGATATCAGGATATCAAAACCGACTTCCTTGCAGCATGACTCGATGCGTGCTGCGACATTGACGGCATCGCCGACCGCCGAATAGTTGAAGCGGGTCTTGGCGCCCATATTGCCGACGCAGGCAAGACCGGTATGGATGCCAATGCCGATGCCGACCTGCTGCCCCGGCCCGAAGCCGAAGCCGAAGGCGTCGCTGGCGTTCAGCTCGGCCAGCGTCTCACGCATGGCAAGCGCTGCGCGAACGGCCTTGCTTTCATGATCCGCCACATCGACGGGCGCGTTCCAGAACGCCATGATCGAATCGCCGATGAACTTGTCGAGCGTGCCTTCATTGGCCACCACATGACGGCTCAGCGCATCGAGCAAGGTATTCAGGAAGGCGACGACATCGGTCGGCGCCAGCCGCTCGCTGATCTCGGTAAAGCTTCTGACATCGACGAACATGACCGTCAGCTCGCGGTCGTCTCCGCCGAGGCGCAATGCATCGGGGTTATGTTCGATGCGGTGGAGCAGCGACGGGGAGAGATAATGGCCGAAGGCGCGCCGCACCTCGCGCCGCTCCCGGTCGATCACCAGGATGCGGAACGAAGTTGCGGCAAAATGCGTAATCGATCCGCTGATGATCGGAGCCAGCGGATCGAAGAGAAGCCCCGCATAGAGAAACGAGAACCAGGATGCCACAAGCGCCATGGCCGTGATCAACAGTCCGCAGATCAGAGCGACGGCAGGGCTGACAAAGGTCGTCACCACCACAAGCAGGCACCCGAGCACGGCGATCGTTAGGATCTCCAGCCCGTCCGCCCAGTCGGGCCGCGAGAGAAAGTGGCCGGAGAGGATCTGCTCAACGGCCTGCGCATGCAGCGAAACGCCGGGAACGTTCTCCCCAAGCGCCGTGACGCGGATGTCCTGCAGGCCGGTCGCCGATGTCCCGACGAAAACGATGCTGCCGTCGATGGCCGCCGCCACCTCGGGAGAGGCTCCTCCGCCTGCAAGCACCTGCCGGGCGGATATATACCGCTCTGCCCGGTCAGGGCTGACATAGAGCCAGAGCTCGCCGGCCGCCGTCAGCGGTACGACGAAATCCCCGATCTTTACCGATGTCATGATGCCGGCGCGATCGGGCGCGCCTGACAGAACATAGGTCGATACCCCCTGGGCGACGCGCAGCGCCTCGACCGCGAGATTCGGATAGAGCTGCTTGCCGTCGGTCAGGAACAAGGGAACCGCCCGCACCACCGGCGAGGGATTGCCGGGATTGAGGCTGATATGACCGAGCCCCGCCGCATTGGCCTCCAATTGCGGCCGCAGCGGCGTCGAAGCGCCGAGATAGGGCGGAGCCGAGACCGGGCTTTCGCCGGTAAAGGCGAATCCCGCCTTCACCGGCGGCCGGTAATTACCCTCATTGGAAAGGCCGAAGCCGAGCACAACAGGTTTTTCGGCAATCGACCGTGCGAATATCTCGTCGTTGTCGGGCAGCGTCTCGGCAAGCGAAGGATCTATGCCTGCGACATCGCGGACGACATTGCGCGGCGACAGCCGGTCCGGCTCGGAGAAGAGAACATCGAAGGCGATGGCCGAGGCTCCCATGTCTGAAAGCCGGTTCACCAGCAGGGCCAGCCGGTCCCGCGGCCAGGGCCATTGGCCGAATTCCTGCAACGAGGCCTCGTCGATATCGATCACGCGGACCGGCATCGGCTCGAAGGTCCGGGGAACCAGCCGCTGATACTCGTCGAACGTCACGCCGCGGATCAGCTTGAAGATCCCGGGATCGCCAGCCCGCAGCATCGTGAGGAGAGCCACGATCGCCAAGCCGATAACGACACCGATTTGCTGCGCGCGCGTCATGATTTTACCGGCAGTCCCCTCCGCGGCCGGCGGGGCGATCCGCTCCTGCCGGCAGACAGGCTACGCCGCTTTCGCTTCAAACGCCATTCGCAGATAGGTCCCGATCCTCTCTTTCGGCCTGCCGTGCGACACTTCCGGTTTCGACTGGCCTTTTGCCGGGATGACAGGGCTTCGATCTTGCCGGGCACGCGGCGAAATGTTCTTGTAGCGATCGAAAGTCGGATGTTTTCCAGAGAAGAACGAGGGGTCGCCTTGATTTCCGAATCCGTCGCGCGCCGGAGCGGCTACTGGCTGATTGTCGTCGTGCTGGCAATGCTCGCAGGGCTGCCGCTTGCCGTCTGGCTGGATATCAGCGATCTCTCGGGAAATACGCTGCGGCGTCAGGCGCGCGACATGAGTTCGCTGATATCGAGCATCCGCGCCTATTATTCCGCGAATGTCGTGGGACGCGTTCTGGCCGCGCATGCCAGCGGCGCGATCGAAGGCACGGTCGTCTCCCACAATTACGCGAATATACCAGGCGCCATCCCGCTGCCGGCCACGCTTTCCCTGGAACTCGGCGACGTCATTAAAGAGCAGCAGGCCAATATCACCTACCGCTTCGTCTCCGATCTTCCCTTCAAGAGCCGCGCATCCCACGAACTCGACGACTTCGAGAGACAAGCGCTCGCAGCCCTGCGCGCCAATCCGCAGCAGACGCTGAACGACCTCACCCGCGTCGGATTGACCGATACGCTGCGCTTCATCACCCCTGTCGTCATGGGCCAGGCCTGCGTCGCCTGCCACAATACTCACCCCGAAAGCCCGAAGACCGACTGGAAAGTCGGTGATGTGCGCGGCATTCAGGAAGTCATTATCAGGCAGCCCTATGCGAGCAATGTCTTCGCCTTCAAATACCTGCTCTGCTATTTCCTTTTCGTCGCCGTCATCGGCATCAGCTTCATCGCGCTCCAGCGGCAGCAGACGCGCGCAATCCATAGCGCCAACCGGGATCTGGAAGCGGCGAACGAGTTCCTCGCCAGCGTTTCCCTGAAGATTTCGCGCTATCTCTCGCCGCAGATCTACAAGAGCATCTTCAGCGGCCAGAAGGACGTCGTCGTCCATACCGAGCGCAAGCGCCTGACGATCTTCTTCTCCGACATCAAGGATTTCACGGCGACCACCGAGCGCCTGCAACCCGAAGCCCTGACGGAGATGCTCAACGAATATCTGACGGAAATGTCGAACATTGCGCTCGAGCATGGCGGCACGGTGGACAAGTTTATCGGCGACGCGATGCTGGTCTTCTTCGGCGACCCGGAAACCAAGGGACCGGAGGAGGATGCGAAAGCATGCCTGCGCATGGCCGTCGACATGCAGCGCCGTCTCGGCGAACTCAAGGACAGATGGCGCAGGAACGGCACTGAAGAGCCTTTCGTCGTGCGCATGGGAATCAACAGCGGCTATTGCAACGTCGGCAATTTTGGCAGCAACGACCGGATGGACTATACGATCATCGGAGCGGAGGCCAATCTCGCCGCTCGTCTGCAATCGATCGCCCGGGGCGGAGAAATCGTCATCAGCTACGAGACCTATGCGCTGGTGAACGAAATCGTCGACGCCCATCCCCTGCCGCCGATCACGATGAAGGGTATACAGCGCGAAATCGTGCCTTATGCCGTCGACGGGCTGACGCTCGGCGCCGACCACAAGAGCCGCGTTCTCAGCGAGCATCTCTCCGGGCTCGACCTGCATCTGGATATGAGCCGGCTGGAGCCTGCCGACCGGCTGCGGGTCCGGACAGCGCTCAAGGAGGCGATTGCCGCGCTGGACGAAGCCCAGCCCGAAACCCCCGGATCGTAACCGGATATAGGGCGAGGTGTGATTTTTCCGGCCGCCTTCCCATATCCATCTGGACTTCCCGTACCTGATCTGCTATCCCGCATCACCAATCGCAAGGCTGCGGCCGCGCGAACGTTATTTTTTTGCCCCTGGCGCTGCGCCGCCTCAGGCATCAACCAACCAAAGGAACGTGATTCTCGTGCAGGTACTTGTCCGCGATAACAATGTCGATCAGGCTCTCCGCGCTCTCAAGAAGAAGATGCAGCGCGAAGGCATTTTCCGCGAAATGAAGATGCGCGACTACTACGAGAAGCCGTCGCAGAAGCGTGCTCGCGAAAAGGCTGAAGCTGTTCGCCGCGTTCGCAAGCTGGCCCGCAAGCGCGCCCAGCGCGAAGGTCTGGTCGCACGCTGAGCGTTGCCGTCGTTTTTTCGACGTTTTCAGATGCATTGTGGCGGGGGCGATAGGTTCGCCGCCGCCTTTTTAGTTTTGCCGCTGAAGAACGCATATCCGCAAACCGGATATGCCGCATGGGGAAAGCGAGCCCGAATGGCTGTTACCACCTTCAATCCATCCCGCGCGTCGCGCTTGCAGAAAACCGCGTTCCTGCCCGCTTTGGCGCTGGCTGCGATGTTCGGTCTCGCCGGCTGCGACACGACGTCCACCTCGGATGCCGTGATCCACATCGACAAGGCGCAGGGTTCGGAAGAGAACATTGCTTCGCTAACGGCCGTTATCAACGCCAATCCGAAAGATCCGGAAGGGTATAACGTCCGCGGTTCCGCCTATGGCCGCGCCGGCCAGTTCCGCCAGGCACTGAACGATTTCAACACGGCGTTGCAGATCAATCCGCGTTTCTTCCAGGCCTACGCCAACCGCGCCCTCGTCTATCGCAACATGGGTCAGCAGCAGCAGGCGATTGCCGATTACAACGCCGCCCTGCAGATTAATCCGAGCTATGACGTCGCCTATATCGGCCGCGGCAATGTCTATCGCATGGCCGGCCAGGACGATCCGGCCTTCAACGATTTCAGCAAGGCGATCCAGCTCGGCACCACCGATGGCCGCGCCTATCACAATCGCGGTCTGATCTACCAGAAGCGCAATCAGCAGGATAAGGCGATCGACGATTTCTCGAAGGCGATCTCGCTCGCGCCGAATTCGCCCGAACCTTATAATGGTCGCGGCATTTCCTATATCGCGATGAACGACGACGACAACGCCTTTGCCGATTTCAACCACGCGATCGAGCTCAACGGCAACATCGCCGAATCCTGGGCCAACCAGGCGCTCGTCTACGAACGCCGCGGCGACAAGGCGAAGGCCGCTCGCTCCTATCGCCACGCCGTCGGCCTCGATCCCAAATACCAGCCGGCTCGCGACGGCCTGGCTCGTGTCGGCGCCTCAGCCGGCTAAGGATATCGGAGGGCGGCCGGAGCATCAGCCGCCCACGACAGCCGCTTGCGGCAACGGCCGCCCTTTGGGGGTGCCGCTCCCGTCAATTCAATGGAATCTTCCGGCGGCGCCCTTCAAAGCATCCTCGATCCGGTGCAGTCCGGAGGCTACGGTCTTGCCGTGAAGGCAGGCCCGCCGCGTCAAAAGGCGCGCCGAAAACGACCGCCGTCCTCAGCAACATGTCATAGTATGTTGCAACCAGCTCTTGCTCCCCCTAACATAAGCCTGCTATCGGGCGTCCGAAAACCTGTCGAGGGCGGTTTGCGAGAGATGCGGATCTTTGCTTTCCCAACCGCAAGCGAAAACTGTTGCGGGCTACGCGTATGCGATATGGCGCAATAGATGAAGATCGTCGCGCTGTTCTTTCCCAAGGCCTCGATCGGCACCTATCTCGTCGCCATGGCGGTGGCGATCGCACTGCCGATCTTCGCCTTCGTGGCGCTGCTTCTGCTGCAGCTGGAGGACAACCAGCGTTCGACGCTGAAGCGCGAGACGGCGCAGGATGCGCTTGCCCTCTCACGCATCATCGACCGCCAGCTTCAGGATATGGCAACGACACTGCGGCTGCTGTCGAGCTCGCCGGAGCTGGAAAACGGCAACCTCGCGGCCTTCCACGAGCGCACGGAAACGGCCCTGCGCGACAATACGATGTTCGTCATCGCCGTCGACCGCAGCGGGCAGCAACTCCTGAACACGCGCCGGGCATTCGGCACGCCGCTCGACAAGGTGGCGAACATTCCTGCGCTCGAGTCGGCCATGGCCTCCGGCCGCATCGAGGCTTCCGACGTCTTCCGCGGGCGGATCAGCGGCGACTGGGTCTACAACGTCACCCTGCCGCGAGCCGACGATCGGGTCGCAGCCCTCATCATCACGCAGGACGCCAGGGATCTGGGCAAGCTCGTGACGACCGAGGGCCTTGCATCAGGCTGGTCGGCCGCCGTCGTTGACCAGAGCGGACACATCGTCGCCTCCACAGGCCCCACCCATCTCGAGCCCGGCACGCCCTTCGACCGGCGCATCCTGCCGGCGCTGACCGCTTCCCGCGGCGTCTTCCAGGACGAGGCGATCATGCCGCACATGTTGCTTGGTTATGCCAAGATCCCCGGCTGGTCGTGGAAGACGGTGATCTGGGGACCGATCGCCCAGGCTTCGATCCTCAGCACCTGGCGCTTCCTCATCATCGGCGGCGTCGCACTGGTGCTCGTCGCCGTGCTGGGCGCCTATGCCGTCGCAAGGCAGGTGCGCACCACCATCCGCGAGATCGCCGACATGGCAAACCGCATGGGCGAGGGCCACATTGTCTCGCCGGTCGAGACCAGCGTCATCGAGGCGAACCAGGTGGCAATCGCCCTTTCGAACGCTTCCTTCGATCGCAGCCAGACCGAGGATCGGCTGCGCTTCGTCATGCACGAACTCGTTCACCGCACCAAGAATCTCCTGACGCTCACCCAGGCAATGATGCGCCAGCTCGCCAAGCAGGCCGACAGCGTCGAGAGCTTCAGTGCCGCCGTCTCCGATCGCCTCCAGGGGCTCGTGCGCTCGATCGAGCTCCTGACCAGCGAGCAATGGGGAGGTGTGTCGCTGCGGCGGGTCGTCGACATCCATCTGCAGGCCTTCCCGCAATCACGCGAGCAGATAGAAATCAGCGGCGAAGATTTCGTGCTGAAACCGGATGCCGTACAGAATCTCGGCCTTGCCTTGCACGAACTTGCCACCAACTCGGTGAAATACGGCGCGCTCTCCGTGCCACAGGGCCGTGTCCGCTTCCAATGGCGAGATGTCAGGGAGGAAGACAAGCCGGAGGCGCTGCTTCGCTTCAGCTGGGAGGAGAGCGGCGGCCCGCCGGTCGTGGAGCCATCGCGCTCGGGCTTCGGCACAACCGTTATCAAGGCTCATGCCGCCGCTGCCTTTCGCGGCACGGTGGAGGTCGATTACCGACCCGAAGGCCTGTTGTGGGTGCTGACGGCGCAGCGCAACACGCTGGAGCGGGAGTAACTCAAGCGCGCCGCGATCCTTCAGGTTCACTTGCCGCACTTTAAGTGTTTTTCGCATGTCTTTGCGCAAAACCGCCGCACAGTTTGCGCGACATGCTTCAGGAACAATCGCCATCTGCACTCGTTTCGGACAGGTCATTCCAAAGGAGAAAGACCATGTTCAAGCAAAGTATGATCGCAGCCGTGGCCCTGGCGGCCGCAGCCTGGGTAGGCCCGGCGGGCGCGGAAGACTATGTCACGCTTGGCCGTCTCGTCTGCGGATCGGATGGCGGCCAGGGCTTGATCGTCACCTCGCAGAAGAATCTCATCTGCACCTATACGCCGGCCGCCGGCGGCGCAAAGGCGGTTTATGCCGGCAAGATCGAGAAGTTCGGCCTTGATATCGGCCAGACCGGCAAGAGCGTGATGATCTGGCAGGTGCTGGCAAAGACCGGCACGAATGTTCCGCAATTCGCCCTTGCCGGCGAATATTACGGGATCGGCGCCGATGCGAGTTTCGGCGCGGGCGCCGGCGCCAAGGTGATCGCCGGCGGCACCGACAAGGCTTTCATGCTTCAGCCGTTAAACGTCCAGGCCCAGGAAGGTCTTAACCTGGCGATCGGCGTCGAGAAGATGACGCTCGTGCCGGGCGAGATATAATAGACGCCGACCAGCACCCGATCTGAATCGAACAGCCGCCCGAGGGTGGCTGTATCTGCGTCGATCAATGCGCAATCGCCTTGTTGATATCCTCAGTCATCTTCTTCGCGTCGCCGAGCAGCATCATCGTGCCGTCCTTGTAGAACAGCGTGTTGTCGATGCCGGCATAACCCGAGCCGAGCGAGCGTTTGACGAAGAGGCAGGTCTTTGCCCGGTCGACGTCGATGATCGGCATGCCGTAGATCGGTGAGGTCTTGTCGTCGCGTGCCGCCGGATTGGTGACGTCGTTTGCGCCGATGACATAGGCGACGTCGGCCTGAGCGAATTCCGAATTGATGTCCTCGAGCTCGAAGACCTCGTCATAGGGAACATTGGCTTCCGCGAGCAGCACGTTCATGTGGCCGGGCATGCGGCCTGCGACCGGGTGGATCGCATATTTCACTTCGACGCCGTTCTTCTTGAGATTGTCGGCGAGTTCACGCAGCGCATGCTGGGCCTGGGCGACCGCCATGCCATATCCGGGCACGATGATGACCTTCGACGCATTCGCCATCAGATAGGCCGCATCCTCCGCCGAGCCGAGCTTGACCGTCCTGTCCGACGTGTCGGGTCCGCCGGACGCCGTTTCGCCGCCGAAACCGCCGAGGATGACGGAGACAAAGGAGCGGTTCATGCCCTTGCACATGATGTAGGAGAGGATCGCGCCCGAAGAACCGACGAGCGCACCGGTGATGATCAGCGCCAGATTGCCGAGCGTAAAGCCGATGCCGGCCGCAGCCCAACCGGAATAGGAATTCAGCATCGAGACGACGACGGGCATATCGGCTCCGCCGATCGGCACGATCAGCAGAACGCCGAGCGCCAGCGACAATGCCACCACCGCCCAGAAGTCGAAATGGCTTTCGGTGGCGGCAAGACCGATGATGAAGAGCACGATCAGCACCAGCAGGGTCGCATTGATCAGGTGCCGATAGGGCAGCAGGATCGGCTTGCCGGACATGCGACCGTCGAGCTTCAGGAAGGCAATGATCGATCCGGTAAAGGTCAGCGCGCCGATCGCGACGCCAAGCGCCATCTCGATGCGCGCCTCGGTGTGAATATGGCCGATTTCGCCGATGCCGAAGGAACCTGGGGTGTAGAGCGCAGACGCCGCGACCAGCACGGCGGCAAGACCGACCAGCGAATGGAAGCCCGCGACGAGCTGCGGCATCGAGGTCATGGCGATGGTGCGGGCGATATAGGCGCCGACGCTGCCGCCGATGGCAAGACCCAGAATGATCAGCACGAAGCCGCCGAAACTGGGCGTCGCCAGCACCAGCGTCGTCAGGATGGCGATCCCCATGCCGACCATGCCGTAGAGATTGCCCTTGCGGCTGGTGGCCGGATGCGACAGGCCGCGTAGCGCCAGGATAAAGAGGACGCCGGAGACGAGATAGAGGAAGGCTGCGATATTGGTCATCCGTCTCTCACCTGTCCTTCTTGCGGTACATCGCCAGCATGCGCTGCGTGACGAGGAAGCCGCCGAAGATGTTCACCGAGACGAGCACCAGGGCGACGAAACCGAAGCCTGTCGCGAGCCCGCTTGTGGAGATGCCGACCGCCAGAAGCGCGCCGACGACGATGACGGAGGAGATCGCATTGGTGACGGCCATCAGCGGCGTATGCAGAGCCGGCGTCACCGACCATACGACGTAATAGCCGACGAAGATCGACAATACGAAGATCGCGAGCTGGAAGACGAAGGGATCGATCGCTCCGCCGGTCGCGGCGCTTGCGGCTTCCGGCGCCTGCGCCGCCGCCGTGATCACGGCGGTCACGGCCTGATCGAGCTGCTCCAGCGCTTTGTCCATTGCTTCACTGGCCATCAGTTGTCTCCCTTCTTCGCGCCGCCGAAGGCGGGATGAACAACGTCGCCGGCATAGGTCAGCATCGTTGCCTTGACGAGCTCGTCGTCGAGATTGACGACGACGCTCCGGCTTTCCTTGTTGACCATGGTCTCGAGGAAGGTGACGAGGTTCTTGGCGTAGAGCGCCGAAGCGCTGGCCGCGACCCGGCCCGGCATATTGGCGAAACCGATCACCCTGACGCCATCGACATCGGCGATCTCGCCGGCGACGACGCCTTCGATATTGCCGCCGCGCTCGACCGCGAGGTCGACGGCGACCGCACCCGGCTTCATCGAGGCGAGCATGGCGCGCGAAACGAGCCGCGGCGCGGCGCGACCGGGAATGAGCGCGGTCGTGATGACGATGTCCTGCTTGGCGATATGTTCGGCCACGAGGGCTGCCTGCTTCGCCTGATAATCAGCAGACATCTCCTTGGCATAACCGCCGGCCGTTTCCGCGGCCTTGAACTCGTCGTCTTCGACGGCGATGAACTTGGCGCCAAGCGAGGCGACCTGTTCCTTGGCGGCGGGGCGGACGTCGGTGGCCGACACTGCCGCGCCGAGGCGACGCGCAGTCGCGATCGCCTGAAGGCCCGCGACGCCGGCGCCCATGACGAAGACCTTGGCGGCCGGCACGGTGCCTGCCGCCGTCATCATCATCGGCATGGCGCGGTCATAGACACCAGCCGCCTCGATGACGGCCTGGTAGCCGGCGAGATTGGCCTGGGACGAAAGCACATCCATGGACTGGGCGCGGGTGATGCGCGGCATCAGCTCCATCGCGAATGCCGAAAGCCCGGCGCTTGCCAGGGCCGCGATCGCTTCGTCATTGCCATAGGGGTCCATGACGGCGATGACCACGGCGCCGCTCTTATAGCCCGCGATCTCCGATGCGCTCGGACGGCGCACCTTCAGCACCACATCGGCGGAGATGGCATCGGCAAAACTGCCGATTCTGGCGCCCGCGGCCTCGAACTCGGCGTCCGGAATGCGTGACGGCACACCGGCGCCGGCTTCGACGACGACGTCGAAGCCAAAGCTCTTCATCTTCTTCACGGTCTCGGGAGAGGCGGCGACGCGCGTCTCCCCGTCCGTGAGTTCCCTCGCAACGAAAACAATATTGCCCAACTGCCCCCTCCTCCGGGTCAGCCAGACCGCCGCAGGCTCCCCCGCGCAGGCCAAGCACCTTATTCACAAAGCTTCGGAGAAGCTTCTCCTCCCCTCAGAGCGCCGTGCGGCCTTTCGGACGCGCAAAGGACGCTCTGACCCTCTGAATCTACGCGATCAGCGGAACAGGGCGATGCCGACGGCAAGAAGAATGATGAAGACGAAAAGGCCACCGAGAAGACCGGCGCCGCCGAAGAAACCGGCGGTCATGGCAAGCAGGAGGACGATGAGAAGCATCGAGCCGTATTTCGTGCCGGCAATGAACATGTTGTAGGTCTGCTCATGTTCCTTGTAATCCATCGGCGCGCCGGTCTCGACCGGTCCGGTATGATGTTCGGCCATAAATATCGTCTCCCTGAAATGCCTTTGCGCTGCCTGATTCCCTCGCTCGGGGCGAAGGAAATCCCTCTCGCAGGAATTACACAATGACAGGCGAAAGCGCAATGCATGAGAATGCCGCATGCGCGGGTCAAAAACACCTTCTCCCAGGCGGAAAAATTATGAGGGACGCCGACGGCTCGTCTCCGCTCGTCGTCGCCCCACAAGTGTCGTCTCTCCACCGGAAAGAGGAGAAATCACAGCGGCAGATCGGTGCCGAGTTCGCCTGGCGGCACGAAACGCGCCGTCGGAATGATGGTGAGCGGCGGCAGCGTATCGTTGGGATTGCGCGAGAACATCATGCGCTGCTCGCTGGCGCTGGAGATGAAGAAGGGATAGCGCGTCAAAAGCTTGCGCCCGACCTCGATCACATTCGTCGCCATCAGCGTCACGTCAACCCCGTAACTCTCCGCCAGTCGGCCGGGCACGATGGTATCGGCATAGAAAACCCGCTTGTAGAAGGCGGCATGCGGGGGCCGGACGGACTGAATAACGCGGTCAGCCCGGAAATACGCTGCCGCAACGATGGCGGGTCTCAGCGTCAGATAGGGAACCCATGGCATGTCGGCGGTGAGTTCGGGATCGGCCGCGAAACGCGCCGGGTCGATCAAGGTCAGCCCGGCGTCCAAAAGCTCATCCATCGCCTCGGGAAAGGCCTCTCCGGACCGGCTGACACGATGCTCCGGCGTCACATAGTGAAGTCGGATCGTACTGACCAGTTCGCCATAATAGTACAGACCGAAAATATAGGCATGGCTGTCGAAATCGACATCGTCCAATAGGCCTTCCGGGGCAAGCGACAGTGCGTCGTGGGCCTTGTAGGCCTTGTAGCGCAGCCGCTCCACGTCCTCCATGTCTTCGCTGCTTTCGACACGGCGATATTCGACGTGATCCAGAATTTCCAGAATTTTCCTACTGAAATCGCTACGCGTAAAAAGTGTGTCTGACATTCTCTCGATCCGCTCGTTAACGGATCATTAATCATACGCCAGCGACACGTAGGCAAGAAAATCTAAGAATTTGCGTTGAATTTAAATTATTAAGGTTAACGGGGCGCAAGATTTTCGGCTGGATAACCAGTCACTTGCAGGCGGCTCAGGCGACCTTGTTGCGGCGGCGCTGGACGGTGCGGCGGCCGATGCCCTCTTGCAGCAGCCTGATGTTCTGGGAAGGGACGGGCGGCGAGAAAACGTAGCCCTGTACCAGATCGGCACTGCGGTGCTTGTTGAGCAGCGTCAGCTGCTCCTCGGTCTCCACACCCTCGATGACGATCTTCAGGCCCAGTTCGCGGGCGAGATTGACGGTGCCGCGCAAGAGCTTGAGGCGGCGCGCATCCTCGACGATGTTGCGCACGAAGGAGCGGTCGATCTTGACGATATCCAGCGGCAGCGTGTCGAGATAGCTGAGGCTGGAGAAGCCGGTGCCGAAATCGTCGATGGCGATGGTGATGCCACGGGATCTGAGTTCCGCCAGGATGGCGCGCACCGCCGCCGGCTCGTCGATCAGGCAGCTCTCGGTGACTTCGAGATGCAGCCGCGCCGCGTCGAGGCCGGAATGGGCAAGCGCGTCGGCGACCACGGACAGGATGTCGGCATTGCGCAGATCCCGCGCAGAAAGGTTGACCGAGACGGCGATATGCTCCGGCCAGGTCATGCATTCGCTGCAGGCCTTGAACAGCACGAAACGGGTGATGTCGGAGATGATGCCCATATCCTCGGCGAGCCGGATGAAGACGTCGGGCGGGATCGAGCCTTTCTCCGGATGCACCCAGCGTGCCAGCGCCTCGGCGCATTCGATCCGTGCGCCGTCAGCCCGGAACATCGGCTGGAAGGCGAGATGCAGCGCCTGCGCCGAGACCGCGTCGCGCAGATCCGCCTTCAGCTTCTGCTGCTCGATATAGCGCCCGTCCATCTCGCGCTCGAAGCCTGATATGCCGCCCTTGAAGCGCGACTTGCTCTCGAACAGCGCGAGATCCGCCTTGACGCTCCATTCGTCCAGCGCAAATGCGTCACTTTCGAGGATCGCATAACCGGCGCTGAGCGAAACGAGGAAAGTCAACTCGTCGACCTCGTAGTTGCCCTGAATTGAGGCGTGCACCCGGCGAATCTCGAGGTCGAGCGAGGTTGGTTGCTTCGCATGCGGGAAGAACAGGATGAACTGGTCTCCCATCAGGCGGCCGAGGATAGCGTTGCCGGAGGCTTGCTTGATGCGGGCGGCGATCGCACAGAGCAGATGGTCGCCGGTGACATGACCGCGCATGTCGTTGACATGTTTGAACTCGTCGATATCGAGCACCATGAAGCCGAGCGGCCCGGACTTCCTCGGATGTTTGGCGAGATATTCCTGCACGAGCTGGCCGAAATATTGGCGATTCGGCAAGCCGGTCAGCGCGCCGAAGCGGACCATGTGCATGATCTTCTGTTCCGCCTTCACCCGGCTCGACACATCTTCGAAGATCAGCACGGCGCCGCCGTCGGCCCTTCGGCTGGCGGAGAATTCGAGCGACAGGCTCTCGGGAAAATGAATGAGCGTGCGCGACAGGCTGCCCTCGGCGACCTGGGTGAGCTGGCGCAGGATGAGCTCCGGCTGCGAGGCATCCATGAAGCTGTGACGCGCGCCGTAGCGCAGCACGGCGCCGAGATCGCGGTCCTTCAGCCGCTCCGGCGCACCGATCTTCAGAAGCTCGCAGGCCTTGCGGTTGATGACCTGGACGCGGTTTTCGGCATCGACCATGACGAGGCCGTGCGGCATGTTGTTGAGCGCCGTATCGAAACGGTCGGCGATGATAGTGATTTCCCGGCGCGCAATGACGTTCTCATAGAGAAACTCGCGCACGCCGTTCGCCATGGCCCGCGTCGTCAGCCAGAAAGGAATGAGAAAGATCGACAGCACGCCGCGATAGAAATCCATCGCCAGCAGGCTGCAGATGATCATCGGCAGGCAGCAGAAGAATGTCTGGAGGTCGACTGCGAAGCGCGAGCCGTAGTTGCGGCCGACGACGGAAACCATGGTCGCCATGGTGACGGAAATGCAGGCAAGCTCCGCAAAGGAATCGTGGACGACGAAGATGGCGTAGCCGCTGGCGAAGCCGAGAAGCGCGGTGGTGCAGGCTCCGCTGGCAACGAGAATGCGCTCCCAACGCTCGATTCCGGCGTGCGACAGGCTCTGCTTGTCGACACGGTCGAACTGCCGGAAGATGGCCATGCGAGCGCCGAAGACCAGAAGGAAGGCGACCGACAGCAGGATGTAGACGGAGTATTGCGTCTTGGCAGCCACGGCAAGGCACGTCGCAACGTGCACAATCACGCCGACAAGAAGCGTCATGCGATTCCCGGACAGGGAACTCACAAACGACAGATACACATCTAAAGGGACCCTGTTCGGGTTATCTGGCTTCATCCACACTTTCCCTGTGCGCGGGAATTCTAAGGCCAACCCTTTAAAAATTGATTTCAATGGAATCAAACATTTGGTCAAATTTTCTAAAACCAGAGCGTGAACCCTACATCCTACGCGAGACAATGCAGCCTACTCGCGAGATTACTGAAATAATTTATCCACGCCTGGGTTGTCCGAATATTCGGCGATCGCGCCGCCTGCCTGCTGCGCCTAAGACTATACTCCAACGCGAGGCATTTATCCTTCCAATTTCAGGGGCCGTGGTCTACATCGATTGCAAAGAGGGAAAGCTGCCGGAAACCGGCAGAACAAGAGCAAGGGGAGGCGAATGTCGGCACTTCTGGCCGCTAGCCGGCTGATCGACGCGATCAGCCGCTTCATGGGCAAACTTTCCGAATATATGGTGCTGTTTTGCTGCCTGATCAGCGCCGGAAACGCCATCGTCCGCTATGCCTTCAACTACAGTTCGAACGGCTGGCTTGAGATCCAATGGTATCTCTTCGCCTTCGTCGTCTTGCTCGGCGCTTCGCATGCGCTGCGCAACAACGAGCATGTCCGCGTCGATCTGATCTACGGCGCGGTTTCAGATAGGGCGAAGATCTGGATCGACATCATCGGCCTCATCCTCTTCCTCATCCCCGTCTGCGTCTTCCTCACCTGGCTTTGCTGGCCCTTCTTCGCGATCTCCTATCAGCAGGGGGAAATATCCGGCAATGCAGGCGGGCTGATCCGCTGGCCCGTCAAGCTGATCCTCGTCGCCGGCTTCGCGCTGCTTTCACTTCAAGGCGTTTCCGAACTGATCAAACGGATAGCAGCGTTGACCGGCACCATCCAGATCGACACGAAATACGAAAAGCCGCTGCAGTAAAGCGGACCGAGGGGAACGGATTTGTTTGATTTCGGTATCATCCCGCCGGCGATGTTCCTGGGCATGGTCATCTTCATGCTCTACGGCTTTCCGGTCGCCTTTTCGCTGGCCGCCGTCGGCCTGTTCTTCGGCATTATCGGCATCGCCACGGGCCATTTCGGTGAGGTCTTCCTGCAAGCCTTGCCGCTGCGCTTCTTTGGCATCGTTTCCAACGACCTCCTGCTTGCCATCCCCTTCTTCACTTTCATGGGAGCTATACTGGAGCGTTGCGGACTTGCCGAAGACCTGCTCGAAGGCACCGGCAAGCTCTTTGGCGCCGTTCCCGGCGGCCTCGCCTATGCCGTCATCCTCGTCGGCGCTGTGCTTGGCGCGATTACCGGCACGGTGGCTGCCTCGGTGATCACCATGGGGGTGATCTCGCTGCCGATCATGCTGCGCTACGGCTACAGTCCACGCCTTGCCACCGGCGTCATCGCCGCCTCGGGCACGATCACTCAGGTCATCCCGCCCTCGCTCGTGCTTGTCGTTCTCGCCGACCAGCTCGGCCGGTCGGTCGGCGACATGTATCTCGGCGCGATCGGCCCGTCGATCCTGCAGGTGGCGATCTTCGTGCTCTTCATCCTGGTGATGTCGATCATCCGACCGAAGTCGATGCCGCCGCTGCCGAAAGAGGTGCGAGGCGACTTCAACTGGGCGCTGCTCGTGAAGGTGCTGATGGGCATGGTGCCATCGATCGTGCTCATCTTCCTCGTGCTCGGCACGATCTTCATGGGCTTAGCGACACCCACGGAAGCAGGCGCGCTCGGCGTCGTCGGCGCCATGCTGCTCGCCGCCATGAATCGCCGCCTCACCTGGCCGCTTGTCCGCGAGGCGATGACATCGACCACCCATATCACGTCTATGGTGGTGATGATCCTGGTCGGTTCCACCTGTTTCAGCCTGGTCTTCCAGGGCATGGACGGCTCGCGCTGGATCGAGCACATGCTGTCGGGCATACCAGGGGGCCCCGTCGGTTTCCTCATCTTCGTCAACATCTTCATCTTCGTGCTCGCCTTCTTTCTCGATTTCTTCGAGATCGCCTTCATCGTCATCCCGATGCTCGCCCCGGTCGCCTCCAATCTCGGCATCGACCTGATCTGGTTCGGCGTCCTGATCTGCGTCAACATGCAGACGAGCTTCATGCATCCGCCCTTTGGCTTCGCGCTCTTCTACCTGCGCTCGATCGCCAGCAAGGACGTGAAGACCTCGGATATCTACATGGGCGCGCTCCCCTGGGTCGGCATGCAGCTCATTCTGGTCGCGATCGTGATCTTCTGGCCACAATCGGTGACCTACTGGCTGGACCACGGTCCGAAGGTGGATCCGAACTCCATCAAGATCGAAGTGCCGGGCTTCGGCGGCCAGCTCGGTCTGCCGCCCATGGGTGGCGGCAATGGCTCCCCGCAGATCCCGGGCCTTACCCTGCCGCCCCTGAACGGCCTGCCCGGAGCGCCGCCGGCACCCGCCAAATAGCGTGAAAAAGAAAATCCCCCGGACCGAAATCCGGGGGATTTGTTATCAGCGGACACGAAGCCCCGGCGAACGCCGCCGGCGAAAAGCTTAAAGCTTCCCGGCTCGCTGCTGGATCATCATGAACGTATCGAAGGTGTATTCCGACAGCTGCATCCAGAGATAGGCATCCCGCTTGAAGGCAGTCTGGTCGTCGTAGATCTTCTTGAAATACTGGTTCGTGCCGGAGATTTCGCTGTAGATGCCGGTCGCCGCCTGGAAGCAGGCTTCCATGATCTCCTGGCTGAACGGCCGCAGCGTCGCGCCTTCCGCGACGAGCTGCTTCAGCGCCGTCGGGTTCTTCATATCGTATTTCGCCAGCATGTTGGTGTTGGCGAAGGCGCAGGCGTCGGTGAGCGCTGCCTGATAGTGCTTCGGCAGGCTGCTCCACTTTTCGAGATTGAAGAAGGCATGCACTGTCGGGCCACCTTCCCACCAGCCCGGATAATAGTAGTACTTCGCCACCTTGTGGAAGCCGAGCTTCAGATCGTCATAGGGACCGACGAATTCGGCCGCATCGATCGTGCCCTTTTCGAGCGCCGGATAGATATCGCCGCCGGCGATCTGCTGCGGGATGACGCCAACCTTCTCCATGACGCGCCCGGCAAGGCCGGCGATGCGCATCTTGACGCCCTTGAGATCATCGAGCGTATTGATTTCCTTACGGAACCAACCGCCCATCTGCGCACCGGTATTGCCAGCCGGCAGCGCATACATGCCCTGTGTGGCATAGAATTCATTCATCAGCTTGTTGCCGTTGCCCTCGAAAAACCAGGCATTGGTCAGGCGGCTGTTCAGCCCGAACGGAATGGCCGTTCCGATGGCATAGGTGGGGTCCTTGCCGACGAAATAATAGGAGGTGGTGTGTGCTGCCTCGACCGTGCCGGCGGCTACCGCATCGACGGCCTGCAGGCCGGGCACGATTTCACCGGCCGCGAATGGCTGGATCGTGAAATTGCCGTCCGTCGCGGCAGCGACATGCTTGGCGATATCCTCAGCGCCGCCATAGATCGTGTCCAGGCTCTTCGGGAACGACGACGTCATGCGCCATGCGATCTTCGGATTCTCCTGCGCGATCGCAGGCGCTGCCAATGCCGTTGCGGCAACCGCTCCGGCCCCGGCGGTCCCCGCCTTCTTGAAAAACGAACGACGATCCATCAAAAACCTCCCGTATAGATGGCACTGCGCGGCCAATCTTCACCCCTACCCGCAGCGAGGGCAGAGCTAAGCATGGCCAACGCCGCGATTCAAGCTTCAGTCTATTAGCCTTTGGCATCAAGACGACAATAAGACAATACGAGCGCGCCTATCAAAATCAGCAGCTTAGCAGCAAACCGGGTGGCCATAGCGCCGCCTCCGCCGCAATTTGGTCATCGGACATAGCCAACCGTTGACTTGGCGTCCATTCTGGCGGCAAAACGACAGGCAGAAAGATTTTACCGGGGCAAACATGACGAAACCGATCGTTGCCATTCCTGCCGATATCCGCAGTTTCGACGGCGCGACCTGGCACGCCGTGCAGCATCAATATCTCAGCGCCGCGCTGAATGCGGCCGGCGTCATGGCCTTCATCATCCCCGCATTCGAGCAAGGCTACGATACCGACGCGATCCTTGATCGCGTCGACGGCCTCTTGGTTTCCGGCTCGGCCAGCAACGTCCATCCCTCGCTCTACGGTGCCGAGGCGACTGAACGGGACGGTCCCTTCGATCCCGCCCGCGACGCCACCAGCCTGCCGCTCATCCGCCGCGCCATCGACCGCGCCATCCCGCTGCTCGCCATCTGCCGCGGCATTCAGGAGCTGAACGTCGCTCTCGGCGGTTCACTCGCAACCGAGATCCAGGAGCAGCCCGGCATCTGGGACCACCGCCGGCCGGAAGGCGTCGACCGTGACGGCATGTACGCCATCCGCCAGACCGTCCACGTCAAGGAAGGTTCCTGCATCGCAGGCATTCTCGGCCCGGGCGAAGTCCTGGTGAATTCCCTGCATCGCCAAGCGATCGCCAGGACCGCGCCGCGCCTGCAGGTGGAAGCCATCGCCGAAGACGGCACGGTGGAGGCGGTCTCCGTCATCGACGCCAAGGCCTTTGCCGTCGGCGTGCAATGGCATCCGGAATATTGGGCGGAAACCGACAAGCCATCGAACAAACTGTTTGACGCCTTTGGCGACGCGGTGCGCAACCATGCCACCGGCAAGCTGCCAGCCGCCCCCGCACAGGCAATCGCCTGACCACAACGGCCGGGCGAGCCATCAGGTTCGCCCGGCCGTTGTGCAACAGCAAGTCTTCCAGAGACTTTCCCGATCAGTGGTGATCGTCGTCCTCGTCGTCATGCTCGTGCTTGAGCCAGGCGCAGAGTTCACTTGGCAGCAGTTTCTGGTAGGCGTCGTCGCTACCGACGAATTCGCCAAGATCCTTGACGCTGACGAAGCCGACATTCGGAAATTGTTCGGCCGCTTCGCGCAGGAAGTCGAAACGTTCATCGCCGATGCCGACCATAACGTAGTAGATTTGGGATTCGGCGTGTTCAGCCTTCTCCAGCAGTGCCCAGGCCGCATCCCGGTCAGCATTCTCGCCATCTGTGAGGAAATAGTTGATCGCGGGAACACCGGAACGTGTCTCCTCGCCGAATCGATCACGCCGCATGCCAAAGATCATGCCGAGCAAGCCGCCAGCAGTATCTTCCACCATCAAGCCGTAAGTCATCAGGTTCGACCGGATCACCGGGCCGTAATCGGTGCCGCCCCAGAGCACGCTTTGAAGCTCGGGATTGGTGATGATCTCGCGCGCGACATAACCTTCATAGTTTTTCGCTGTCGCCGGTGTGATCGATGCCATCCTCTCCTGATTGGAAAACACCCAGGTGTCGATACGCCCGTCATCATCGAAATAAAGAGCGACGGGAAGAATCCGCTCAAGCGCCGCCTGGACCGCGCCGGATTGAAAAAGACCCGTCATCGAGCCGGAGACATCGATGTTGAGCCCGACCTGTGCGGGAATGCGCTCGTGAATGCCCTGTTTCTGAAGGACGAAGCCGACGCGGCGAACTTCTTCCTCGGGCTTGTGCAGCTTGAATGTCGTCATAGTCATCCCTCCGGTCTGAGTTTTGCAAGAATGCGTGTGTGAATGTCGCGCAGCAGTGATCTGGCGCTTGTCTGCGCTGGCGGTTGCGCGGTCCGGGCCGCTGTCAGCGCCGCCGAATAGGCGGCATGCCAGGCCGGCAGTTCCTCATGCAGCAGGCCGTCCGCGGCGTGTCCTAGCGCGTTGACGTGCCGTGCAATTCCGGCAACGGTACGCATGCTCATGTCGATCGTCGCCTTCGTGGCCGAGAGGCTGGCGACCCTCATCTCGATTGCTTCGGCTTGCGAAGCGTAATGCGCCTGCCGCTCGCGATCGGGAAGCTGAACGCCGCCGACATAATCGACCAGGAAACGCCCCGCCAGGATATGAGCACAAAGATCGCGGTCGAGCGCCGCATAGGCTTTGCCGACCGCGCGAAGCCGCTTGGCGATCGCGACGATGTCGGGCGCAAGCGCATCGAGTTCTTTCGCCGAGGCCTGTACCTCGGGATAAAGCCGAAAAAAGAGATCGTCGGCATCGCGCGGCGCCGCCAGCGCCTTGATCGCCTTGAGGACGCCACCGCGAACGGCAAACACGCGGTCGGGGTCCAGATCGCCAAGGCGCTGGAGCAACTCGGCGCCGAGACGTCTCCCCTTCGCCAACGCCTCACTGTCGGCAAGGACGAGTTCTCTTTCGGCAAGCTTGCCGTGCTCCGTCTGCAGGCGGGCGCCGAAGCGCACCACATCGTCGAAATAATGGTCGTCGAGATTGGTCCCGTCGATGATGCGCAGCGCTGCCGCCGCAACCCCCTTTTGGCTACCCCCATGGATACGGCCTCTCCCGCACGGAGGGGTTGCGAATCCGGTTGTAAAAATCGACAGGAATGTAACCGAAGGTATCGCGCCCGGCAACATATCGCGCAGGAATTACAGTCGATTGACAGAGCCGCCATCGGCATCGAAGATCGGAACTGCGTCCGATGAATCAACTTCTATGCGCGCCTAGACCTTTTGCGGCGTCTCCGGCACCGGCGTCAGCGCCGCCCCCTTTTCGAACCAGGCAATCAGATTGTCGGCGACGAGATCGGCCATGGCATTGCGCGTCGGCACGGATGCCGAAGCGACATGCGGCAGCAGCACGGCATTCTCAGGTGTCAGCAAGCCGGCAGGAACGGTCGGCTCGTCGTAGAAGACGTCGAGGCCAGCCGCTCCGAGCGCGCCGGAAGCAAGGGCAGCACTCAAGGCTTCCTCGTCCACCGTCCAGCCGCGGCCGACATTGACGAGAATGCCGCCGGGACCGAGAGCGGCGAGAATATTGGCATCGATCGTCTTGTGTGTCTGCGGCGTCTTCGGAACGATGGCAATCAGCGTATCCACCGCTTCCGCCAGCCCCTTCAGCGTCAGATGATAATCGTAGGGCGCGTCAGCATGGCGCGAACGCGTGTGATAACTGATCTTCACCTTGAACGGCTCCAGCCGCTTGGCGATTTCGAGCCCGATGCGGCCAAGACCGTAGAGCCCGACATGGCGTCCCTTCAGCGAGAAACGCGACAGCGGATAGGCGGTGCCCGGTTTCCAGTTGCCGGCGCGCAGCCAAGCTTCGGCCCGCGGCAACTCGCGGATCGTGTTCAGGAGCAGACCCATCGCCGTGTCGGCGACCTCGTCGTTCAGAACATCGGGCGTATTGGTGACGACGATGCCCTTTTCGGCGGCACGCTTCACATCCATGCCGTCATAGCCGACGCCGAAACTGGCGATCACTTCCACATGCGGCAGCTGATCCATCCAGGCGCCGGGAAAGGCGCCCGAGACGGCGACGCCACGGATGCGGCCGGCGGTTTCGCCGTCCAGTGCAAGCAGCCTTTCCTCGCGCGCGACGGCGATAATCTCAAAACGATCCTTCAGCCTTTCGAGAACACGGTCGTGTATCTTCCCAGGAACGAGAATGGCGATGCGGGACATGGCTTTTCCTCTTGGATGGGGTCTTGATTCAAGCGCGGGGCCGATGAGGACTGGTGGACTGACGGATGCGCATTTCCGGCTTGATGAGATGCATGCCGTCAGGCTCGTGGCTGCCGGCAAGGCGATCGAGCAGCGCACGGGCGGCGAGCCGCCCCACCTCAGTCTGGCCGTTCCACACGGTCGTCAGCGCCGGAGTTGCGATCGAAGCCTCCTCGAGATCGTCATAACCGGTGACGGAAATGTCGCGTCCCGGCACCAGGCCAGCGCGCGCAATGCCGTTCATCAGACCGATGGCGACGAGATCGTTCCAGCAGACAGCCGCCGTCGGCTTCTGCGGCAGCGAGAGGAAATGGACTGCCGCTTCGAAACCGCCCTGCTTCGAGCGCGGGCCGGGGATGCGCAGGTTCGGATCGACCTCGATGCCGGCCTTGCGTAGCGCGTTGACATAGCCCTGGTAGCGGTCGCGGCCGGTGGATGTCTGGTCCGTGCCGCCGATCATGGCGATCGAGCGGTGGCCGAGGCCGATCAGATGGTTGGTGGCGAGCGAGATGCCGTAGCTGTCGTCGCCGCGATAGGTCGGCAGGTCCTGCCCTTCCATCGAACGGGCGACAAGGATCGCCGGCATGCCGTTTTCTTCCGCCAGCTGCACGTCCTCAGGTGGCGTGCCGATCGCCGGCGACATGATGACGCCGTCACCGCCGAGTTGCAGCAGCGTCTCGATGAAGGTGCGCTGCTTTTCGACATTGTCGTAGTGGTTGGAAAGGATGAAGGTATGGCGGCTGCGATCGAGTTCGCTTTCGATCGCCTTCAGGATCTCTCCGTAGAAAGGGTTCATGATGTCGTGCACGACGACGCCGATGATGCCGGAGCGCGAGGTACGCAGACTGGCGGCGCGGCGATTGTAGATATAGCCGAGCGCGCGGGCCTGTTCCTTGATCTTCTCCCTTGTGTTGCCGGCGACGAGCGGACTGTCGCGTAAGGCAAGCGACACGGTCGCCGTTGAAATGCCGAGCGTTTCGGCAATCGTCGAAAGCTTGATCTTCTGAACCACGCGTCCTCCTCCAGGCAGCATGCGAGACAGCAAGACCCTGCCGGCGAACCGACACGGCCCTTAAAATGTTTAATTAAAAGATTTAACCGCCGTAAGCAATTCGTCTTTCAACGGAAATTTCAGTCTTCGTCCGGTTCTTCGACATGAAGCGCTTCGGCCTGCAGATTGGCGTCGATCGCTTTCAGCAGGCGAACGAGATTGCGGATTTCCTTTTCGGAGAATTCCAGCGTCGCCAGCCGGTCGCAGGCTGAAGCCGCCATCTCGATTGCCTGCACGCTGCCGCGGCCGAGTTCGGTGAGATAGACCTTGGTGAGGCGCGCATCCTCCGCATCGGGCTTGCGCTCGAGGAAGCCCTGCGCCTCCATGCGGCCAATGGTCCGCGTCATCGTCGGCGCCTTGACGCCAAGCTTCTGGGCAAGGCCGCCAGCCGTCATGCCGTCGCTTTCGGCCAGCGAGAGAATGACGCCGTCCTGGCCGGCATAGAGCCCGCTTTCGAGCAGGTTGCGCGAGAGCACGGTGCGCATGGAACGAGCCGCCTGGGTGAGTGCCGGAGAAAGATCGATGAGCGTATACTCGGTCTGGTCCTTCTTCTTGGACTTGCTCTTTTTGCCGTCCTTGTGCTTCTTTCCCATAGCCATCCCTTTGATCTTTAAGCCCCGGCGCCATTGCGATATGACATTGCCCAGGATCTCGTCATAAACAAGAGGCAACCACCGGATGATGACGCCTTCGCCCCGCTTCGAAGACAGCGATCCGGCTTTTGCTCCTGATGGACGCCGCCCGATCGTCGTTCTGCCGCTCGGCGCTCATGAGCAACACGGCCCTCACCTGCCCTTCGAAACCGATACCCTGATTGCCGAAGGCATCGTCGGACGATTGAAGATGGCCCTGCCCGCCGGCCTGCCGGTCACCTTCCTGCCCGCCGAATCGGTCGGCTATTCCATAGAGCATATGGATGTTGAAGGAACGAAGACGCTTGCCTTCGACGAAGCGGTAAACCGCTGGCTCGGGATCGCCGAAGGGCTGGCGAAGCAGGGAATTCGTAAATTCGTGATGCTGAATGCTCATGGCGGCAATTCGCCTGTAATGACCATCGTCGCGACCGAGGCGCGGGTCCGCTTCGCCATGCTGGCGGTGGCGACGAGCTGGACGCGCTTCGGCGTTCCCGAAGGCGTGATCCCGCCGGAGGAAAAGGCGATCGGCATCCATGGCGGAGATATCGAGACCTCGGTGATGCTGGTGCTTCATCCCGACAAGGTTGATATGGCGAAGACGGCGAATTTCCCCTCGCGGCAGGCGGACTTCGCTGGCCGCTTCAAGCACCTGCGTGCCTACGGACCGCATGCTTTCGGCTGGAAGATGTCGGATCTCAACATGCAAGGCGTGGCAGGCAATGCCGCAGCTGCGACGGCTGAAAAGGGTGAGGCGCTCATCGCACACGCGGTGAAGGGGCTGGTGGAACTGCTGGAGGATGTCGATGCCTTCGACGTCACGCGGCTTCGGTGACGATCGACCATCCGCACCGGGTGGGCGATGTGATCTTATAACATTATAAAACCCTTTGAACTGCCGTGCCCAAGCCATTATATGAGACCAACTGTTCAAGCGGCCGATCCCAAGCCCCTCGGCCGCATGCTTCATCCTAGAGGTTCTCATGACCGACGCGATTTCCACTCAGAAGCCCATTCCCGTCACCGTGCTCACCGGTTATCTCGGCGCCGGCAAGACGACGCTGCTCAACCGCATCCTCTCCGAAAATCACGGCAAGAAATATGCGGTCATCGTCAATGAGTTCGGCGAAATCGGCATCGACAACGACCTGATCGTCGAGTCCGATGAGGAAATCTACGAGATGAACAACGGCTGCGTCTGTTGCACCGTGCGCGGCGACCT
Source organism: Rhizobium pisi (assembly GCF_003938655.1). Lineage (GTDB taxonomy): Bacteria > Pseudomonadota > Alphaproteobacteria > Rhizobiales > Rhizobiaceae > Rhizobium > Rhizobium pisi. Next base: position 29,898 of record NZ_RJJT01000021.1, on the reverse strand, counting down.
GATCCGCGTTGTCGAAGGCCTGATGCGCCGTCCCGGCCGTTTCGACGGCATCATCGTCGAAACAACAGGCCTTGCCGATCCGGTGCCGGTCGCCCAGACATTCTTCATGGATGACGACGTGCGCGCCAAGACCGAGCTCGACGCCGTCGTCGCTCTGGTGGACGCTAAGCACCTGCCGCTGCGCCTGAAGGACAGCCGCGAGGCCGAGGACCAGATCGCCTTCGCCGACGTCGTCGTCATCAACAAGAGCGACCTCGTGACTCCGGAAGAACTTGATGTCATCGAAGACATCGTCCGCGCCATCAACCCGGCCGCCCGCGTCTACAAGACCAGCCGTTCCGGCGTCGACCTCGCCCGAGTGCTCGATCAGGGCGCTTTCAACCTGGAACGTGCGCTCGAGAACGATCCGCATTTCCTGGAGCATGGCCATGACGATCATGTCTGCGGCCCGGATTGCGATCACGATCATCACCATCATGACCATGATCACGACCACCACGGCCATGACCATCATCACCACGGCGCAATGTCGGCGATCCACGATGTGACTGTGCAGTCGGTATCGCTGCGCGGCGGCGAGATGAACGCCGAACGCTTCTTCCCCTGGATCCAGAAGGTCACCCAGACGCAGGGTCCGAACATCCTCCGCCTCAAGGGCATCATCGCCTTCAAGGATGATCCCGAGCGTTATGTCGTCCAGGGCGTGCACATGATCATCGAGGGCGATCACCAGCGGCCATGGAAGGACGGCGAGAAGCATGAAAGCCGTCTCGTCTTCATCGGCCGCAATCTCGACCGCGAAAAACTCGAGGCCTCCTTCAAGGCTTGCGAGGCAGTAGCCTGATGCCAACAGTTGCACCGCTTGATCTCGACGGCCACGTTCTGGCCGTCGAATTTTTAGGTGATGTTCCCTTCTTCGCTAGCGCGGCCGGCACGTTTCACCGGCTGGACGGCGGCGTGAGGGTTTCAGAAGCCCACCAGGGCATGCTCACCGCGATCCGCGATCCCTATAGCGAAAGCCTGATTTCAGGCGGCGAGGACGGCAAGGTACTGCGCATTGCCTCAGACGGCAGCGTCAGCGAGCTCGCCACTGCCCCGCGCAAGTGGATCTCGCAGGTCGCGGCTGGCCCCCAGGGCGCCATTGCCTATTCCTACGGCAAGAGTGCGTTCGTGCGCCTTGCCGACGGCACGACCAAGGAATTTCCCGAGGAGCGCACCGTGGAAGGTCTTGCCTTCGCGCCTAAGGGCCTGCGCATTGCCGCCGCGCGCTACAACGGCGTGTCGCTGCACTGGGTCGGCATGAGCGCCAAACCGATCGATCTCGAGTGGAAGGGCGCGCATACCGGCGTCACCTTCTCGCCTGATGGCAATTTCCTCGTCACCTCGATGCAGGAAAACGCCCTGCACGGCTGGAAGCTCGATATCAAACCCGGTGCTGAAGCCCGCCACATGCGCATGACCGGCTATCCCGCCAAGGTGAAATCGCTCTCCTGGTCGGTCAAGGGCAAATGGCTCGCCTCTTCGGGCGCGCCGGCTGCCATCGTCTGGCCTTTCCAGGGCAAGGACGGGCCGATGGGCAAGGCGCCGCTTGAACTCGGCACCCGCGCCAATATCATGGCGACTTCGGTGAAGTTCCATCCGCTGGAGGACATACTCGCCATCGGCTTCATCGACGGCATGATTCTGGCCGTGCGAATCTCCGACAGTAAGGAAGCGCTGCTGCGCCGCCCCGGCAAGGGCGCGATCACGGCAATGAGCTGGAGCGGCAACGGCAAGCTGCTCGCCTTCGCCTCCGAAGCGGGCGACTGCGGCGTCATCGATATCTCGGCTTGAAGCCACCTTGCCTGGTATGGACGACGCCTTGACGGAACACGAAATCGTAGTGCTTGGCGCCGATCACATGCAGGCCGCAGCGAAGATCAGGCGTGAAGCGCTTTGGCAGCGGCTGCCCTGGCTGCCGGATCTGCATACGCCCGAGGAAGAAGAGCAGTATTGGCGGATGCATCTGCTGCCGAACTGCACGATCCTCGGCGCAGCCATCGGAACCCGTCTCGTCGGCGTCATCGCCTATGGCGACGACTGGATAGAACAGCTTTACGTTCTCCCCGATTTCCAGGCCATGGGCATCGGCTCCCTCCTTCTCGGCTGCGCCAAGGAGGAAATGGACGAGATCCGGCTCTGGACGTTCCAGCGCAATATCGGCGCACGCGCTTTCTACGAGCGGCATGGCTTTGCTGCCGAGGAAGAGACCGACGGCCTCGACAACGAGGAAAAGGAGCCTGACGTGCTCTATTATTGGCGCCGGCTTCCGGAGCTGACACTCAATCTGCAACCATCCAGCACTTAGAACATCGGATCACGCCCCAAAAGCACAGCTTGTCGGGGCTTGCCAAACGCCTTGCCGGGGCGAAACATGAACTGCGCGCAGAAATCGTCTTGCGCCGCGCCTGACGGAGGAACGGGAAATGCCGAAATCGACTGGCCTCGGTTCGGCCGAGCAACCGCCGCAGCCCCTGGGCGACGTATCCGTCTGGGTGGCAATCCGCGCCGAGGCGGCCGAGCTTGCCGCGCGTGAGCCGATATTGCAGCGGCGGCTTGCCGCGGAGGTAATGGACACCGCCGGCAACGATGAGATCATCGCCCGCGTGCTGGCCTCGCGGCTCCGCGCAGTACAGGTGGACACGGGCGACCTGTTCGATCTCATCCTGTCCACGCTGAACGACGATATTATGCGCAAGATCGAGGCCGATCTGCTGGCCGTGCGCGAACGCGATCCGGCCTGCACGACATTTCTGCACGCCCTCCTCAATCTGAAGGGCTTTCATGCGCTGCAGACGCACCGCATCGCCCACGCGCTCTGGGGCGCCGGCCGGCCGGAGATTGCCAGCTGGCTCGCCAACCTCGCGTCGCTGATCTTCGGGCCTGATATCCATCCGGCAGCAAGGATCGGCGCGTCCATCATGCTCGACCATGGCTCAGGCATCGTCATTGGCGAAACCGCGGTGATCGAGGATGAAGTGTCGATCCTGCAGAACGTTACGCTCGGCGGCACCGGCAAGGAGACCGGCGACCGCCATCCGAAGATCCGCCACGGCGTGATGATCGGCGCGGGCGCCAAGATCCTCGGCAACATCGAAATCGGCGCCTTCAGCAAAATCGCCGCCGGCAGCGTCGTGCTGAAGGCAGTTCCTCCGCATTGCACGGTCGCCGGCGTGCCTGCAGCCGTCGTGCGCATCCACCGCGCCGACGAAATCCCGGCCGAGACGATGGACCAGAATATCTAAAGTGCGTCGCGATCTTTCAGATTCGCTTGCCGCACTTTAGGTCTTTGTTTTCGCATGTCTTTAGCGCAAAACCGCTGCACACTTTTGTGCGACATGCTTTAGCCACTTTGGGATGGGGCGCCGCTTGCCCAATAAACAATCCGCGCCGCAACCACGGCAGGCCCGCCTGCCTCCATGGTCAAGCGGCGCGGACGTTGCCGGCCAAAGGGAAGGATTCCCAACCCCGGCCGGCCTGTCGGCCTTACGCATAACCTTCGCGCGCCTGAAGAGACGCGCGGCGCTTTCGCCTCAGGCTGCGCGGCGAACTGGCGCGCTCGCCAGCATGCGTCCCGAGGGAACGATCATGCCGGCCGCGCCGTCAAGCCAGCCTTCCGTGAGCTCCAGCGCAAGAAAGCGCGAGCGTTCGAACGGACCCGGCATGACAAGATGACGAGCCTTTTCGGCAAAGAAGCCGAAACGCTCGTAATAGGCTGCATCGCCGACGAGCAGGACGGCGCCGTGCCCACGATTTTTCGCTTCGAGGATTGCTGCGCGCATCAGCGCCGAGCCGATGCCCTTGCCACCGTGATGAGGCGCGACGGCGAGCGGACCGAGCAGCAGCGCGTTGATCGGCGTGCCTTCATCGTTGACGCCGGCCTCGATGTTCCAGAGCCGCACCGAGCCGATGACATGGCCGTCGCGGTCACGCGCGACGAGTGCAAGACCCTCGGCCGGAACGCGGTTGCGGCGAATCTTCTCCGACGACTTCTTGCGGCGATCCGGCCCCATGACGCGGTCGAGCAGGTTCTCGCGGGCAACGACATCCGAGGGATTTTCGGCGTCGATGATGAAAGTGGTAGGCGCAAAGAATGCGCGGACAGAATCAAGAACAGCGGCCATCTTGGCCTCCCGTACCCAATACCGTTATCAGCGGCGATGAAGGAAAATTGTGAAGTTGCCGCCCCGACTGGTTACGGGGCCGGCGGAAACGACCTTAGATGACGTAGGCCTTCAGCGGCTCGAAACCGTTGAAGGCGACCGCCGAATAGGTCGTCGTGTAGGCGCCAGTGCCTTCGATCAGGACCTCGTCGCCGATCGAAAGAGAGATCGGCAGCGGATAGAGGTTCTTCTCGTAAAGCACGTCGGCCGAATCGCAGGTCGGGCCGGCGATGACGCAGGGCTCCATCTCGTCGCCGTCGCGATCCGTGCGGATCGGGTAGCGGATGGCTTCGTCCATCGTCTCGGCGAGGCCGCCGAACTTGCCGATGTCGAGGAATACCCAGCGCGCATCGTCATTGTCCGACTTCTTCGAGATCAGCACGACTTCAGCCTTGATGACACCGGCATTGCCGACCATGCCGCGACCCGGCTCGATGATCGTCTGCGGGATCTGGTTGCCGAAATGCGTACGCAGCGCCTGGTAGATCGACTTGCCGTAAGCTTCCGCGGACGGAACGTCGCGCAGGTACTTGGTCGGGAAGCCGCCGCCCATGTTGACCATCTGCAGGTGGATGCCCTGCTTGGCAAGCGATACGAAGACGCGCTTGGCATCGGCGAGTGCGGAATCCCAGGCATCGACCTTGGTCATCTGCGAACCGACGTGGAACGAGACGCCATAGGACTGCAGGCCGAGCTGATGAGCGTAGACGAGAACGTCGACGGCCATCTGCGGCACGCAGCCAAACTTGCGCGACAGCGGCCATTCGGCGCCTTCGCCGTCCGTCAGGACGCGGCAGAAGACACGGGCGCCGGGAGCGGCGCGCGAGATCTTCTCGACTTCCTCGTGGCTGTCGACCGCAAAGAGGCTGACGCCGAGCGCATGAGCGCGAGCGACATCACGCTCCTTCTTGATCGTGTTGCCAAAGGAGATGCGGGCGGCGGTCGCACCGGCTTCGAGCGCCATTTCGATTTCGGCAACGGATGCGCAATCGAAATTGGAGCCGAGGCCTGCGAGCAGCTTCAGCACTTCGGGAGCCGGGTTGGCCTTGACGGCGTAGTAGATGGCGCTGTCCGGCATGGCGTGACGGAAGGCGTGGAAATTGTCTCTGATGACGTCGAGGTCAACCACGAGGCAGGGACCGTCGGGACGTCGGGTTGCGAGAAAGTCGCGGATGCGCTGGGTGGTCATATCGATTCCCTCTTCCAATTCCAGAGCTCCGGTATCAACCGGAGGACAAAGGGCATACGAGAACTCGCATTGGAACCAGCCGGTGGAGACCCCGGAACCATAGCAAGCGCTCGATGCGCGGATAGTGAACCAACGCCGCGGACGCGGTGTAAGTTCGGCTTTGTCTGCCATGGATTGGAGGGAGAATCCCAACCGCACTTCCGGCAATGATGGTGTGCCTCTTCAGTAACCCCCGCTGATGGAAAGCAGGGAGAGAACAAAAAGGCCCGCACCGTCGTTGCTTCAGGCGTCCTCGCATTTTCCGGTTGGCCGGAATAGCGACTGGAGGGGTTAATTCCAGGTACCTTACCGATTTCCTCACCAATTCGAGGGTTCGGCGGACACCCATGGGCACGTGCGACTTTGGGCTGAGTGGGAAATAAGAATATTCGCCTTCATAATCAAGCGTTTTTTTGATCTCGCCGCCAAAAAAATAATTGAACAAAACGTGCCGATTTGTTCAATATTCTAAAACGGCCTTTGAGGATTTCCATGGATACCTTGACCCGCATACGCGCCTTCATCGATGTCGTCGAGGCAGAAGGCTTTTCCGCCGCGGCGCGCCGCACCGGCCGCTCCAAGGCGCTGCTCTCCAAATATGTGCGCGAGCTGGAGGACGAGCTCGGCGCCCTGCTGCTCAACCGCACCACCCGGCAGTTCTCCATGACCGAAGCCGGCCACACCTATTACCGCACCGCCTCCGATATTCTGAAGGAGATCGACAACCTTGCCGATCTCGTGCGCGAGAACAACGCGCAGCTGAAGGGGCGCCTTCGCATTTCGGTGCCGCGCACCTTCGTCGATGCCGATGTCGGCCAGTCGCTGATCGATTTCGCCAAGGAGAACCCTGACCTCTCGCTGGAGATCGCCGCCGACGATCGATTCGTCGACCTGATCGAGGAGGGCTTCGACGTGGCGATCCGCGTCACCAAACTCGAAGACTCAGGCATGATCGCCCGCAAGATCTCCGATTTCCGCGTCCATATCTGCGCGACCCCTGAATTCCTCGAGCGCTATCCCAATATCGAGCACCCCAGCGATATTTCCAACGTGCCCTTCATCGTCGACACCAATGCCCGCACCCAGGCGAGCATCCGCTTCCACAATCCCGACAACACCTCGTTTTCCGTCGCCGTTTCCGGGCCGATAGAGGTGAACAGCCCGCATGCGACATTACGCGCAGCCCTTGCCGGCATCGGCATCGCCGTCGTCCCGGATTTCATCGCACGCAAGCCGATCGAAAGTGGCGAGCTTGTGACGTTGTTCAACGACTATATCCCGACCGACCGCGGTATCTATGCAGTCTATCCGCATCGGCGCTATCTTCCGGCCAAGGTGAGGATCTTCGTCGACTACCTGCACAACTGGTTCAAGAAGCATCCTTGACGCGGGTCTTTGCGCAGGGTGCGACATCGCTGCCTAACACCAGCGAATCCAAGGCGGGAGCCGGTCCCAATTCCGTCCCAATTTCTGGCAAGAAGTCACGGTCACCGAACAGGGCAGCGGGATAGATGAAACATTCGACAATACTGATGGCCGCGCTTCTGTCGCTGGTGCCGGCCGCCGCCTTTGCCCATCCGCACATCTTCGTGGAAGCGCGCCTCGAAGTCGTCGCCGGCAAGGATGGCAGCGTCGAGGAGCTGCGCAACGTCTGGCGCTTCGACGAAGTCTTCTCCTCCTCCGTCGTCATGGATTTCGACAAGAACACCGATCTGAAGCTGGAGCCGAACGAACTCGCGGAGGTCGGAAAAACGGTGAAGCAATCGCTTGCCGACTATGATTACTACATGAACCTGACGATCAACGGGAAAAACATCACCGTCCAGAAGCCCGATATCATCCATGTCGACTACAAGGACGGTCAGCTGCTGATGTTTTTTGCGGTGAAACCGGCGGAAAAGATGCCCCTCAAGGGCAGGCTCACCTTCGGCGTCTACGACCCGTCGCTTTATACCTCGATCGATTTCCCGACAGACAACGAACTTTCAATGGTTGGCGACGGTTTCAAGGCCTGCAAACATCAGGTGGTGCGGCCGGATGCCGACCAGGTGATCTCGCAAAACAAGCAGTCGTTGACGGACGCTTTCTTCAACGATCCCACAGGCACCAACATGTCCAAGCTCTTCGCCACCCGGCTGGAGGTGACATGCTGACGAATCGCCTACCCTTCACCCTTTCGGCTGCGATCCTCGCGCTCCTGACGGCGGCAAGTCTCGCCCATGCGCAATCGCCGCTCGGCATCGGCACGGCGGAGCCGAGCTTCCAGCCGACCGGCGGGCCGCTCGCACCGCTTTTGCTCTATGTGAACTACGAGCAGCAGGCTTTTTACCGGGCACTGACCGGCGCCTTGAAGGCGATGCGCCAGGACCCCTGGCAGCTGGCGTCGCTGATCGGCCTCTCCTTCGCCTACGGCGTCTTCCATGCCGCTGGCCCAGGTCACGGCAAGGCGGTCATCTCCTCCTACATGATCGCCAACGAGATCGAGCTGAAGCGCGGCGTGGTGATCTCCTTCATCTCGGCCTTCGTCCAGGGCGTGGTCGCGGTGGCGCTCGTCGGCGGCGCCTGGCTGGTGCTGCGCGGCACCGGCATCACGCTGACGGCGGCGACCCACGCGATGGAGATCGCCAGCTTCGTCATGGTCATTCTCTTCGGCGGCTGGCTGTTGTTTCGCAAACTGCGCTCGATGGTAGGCAATTTGCCGCGCCGCCGGCTGATGGCGACATCAGCCGGTCCGGTCTCCATGATGCTCGACTGGAAAGACAATGCGGCCGAACGCCAGGCCTATGCCTTCGACGGCAAGGCGCAGGCGGTGGAAGCCGGCCACACCTTCGTTCCCGGCATGGCCTGCGAGACCTGCGGCAATGCCCATGTGCCGGATCCGGCTCTGCTCGGCGGCGACAATTTCAGCGCCCGCGAAGCCTGGTCGGCCATCGCAGCCGTCGGCCTTCGCCCCTGCTCCGGCGCATTGCTTGTTATGACCTTCTCGCTGCTGAACGGGCTCTATCTCGGCGGCGTGCTTTCGGTCGCCGCCATGTCGCTCGGCACGGCGATCACCGTTTCGGTGCTTGCGACCCTTGCCGTCACCGCCAAGGGCGCTGCCGTCCGCCTCTCCGGGCGCGGCTCGACTGCCTCGGTCTGGGTCGGCAACGCCATCGAAATCCTCGGCGCCCTTCTCGTCATCCTGATGGGCGCCCTGCTGCTCGGCGCTTCGTTGCAGGGATAGGCCTACTTGCCCCTGCTTCTTTGGTAGCGCGCCCGCAGCCAGAAGACGGCGAAAAACGCCATGATCAGGCAGACGCCGACGAAGATCGCCAGCGTCGGCGAAAAATTGCCGATCCACAAAACGATGGTCGGCAGGAAATAGAGGACGAGGCCGGCGCCGAGCAGAATAATGGCGGCGGCGATCGCCTGCGAGCGGCTCTCCTGGTTCACGCGAGCCTTTCCTTTTCCAGATCGGCACGGATATCCTGCAGGCGACGCTTCTGGTCACCGGCATCGTTGAAATTCTCCGGCGAAAGCCAGGCTTCGAAGGCATCGTTGATCAACGGCCATTCAGCATCGATCATCGAAAACCAGGCGGTGTCGCGGTTGCGGCGCTTGGAGATCATGTGCTGGCGGAAAACGCCCTCGAAGCTGAAGCCATAACGGAGGGCCGTCGTCTTGCTCGCCTCGTTCTTGTTGTCGCATTTCCACTCGTAGCGGCGGTAGCCGAGCTCTTCGAAAACATGCTTGGCCATCAGATAATGCGCTTCGGTCGAAAGCGGCGACCGCTTCATCTCAGGGCCATGCGCCACCCCGCCGATTTCGACGACACCGTTTACCGGGTCGGCGCGCATGTAGTTCGCCATGCCGACAATTTTGCCGGTGGCGTTGTCACGGAAGATATGGGTGAGCCAGCCGGACTTGGTGTAGACGGTCTCCAGCCAGTTGGCGAAATCCTCGATCCCGGAGAAATCGTCCTGCGCGAAATAAAGAAGCAGCGGATTGATGCCCATGCCGCCGAGCCCGTCCCACAGCGCCTCGAGATGTTCGGCGCGCCGATAGGGCTCTATGGTGACGAAACGGCCCTTCAGCGTGACCGGCTTCGGCGCCGGGCAGCCCTTGAAATTTGCAAGATCGCGCATGTTCACTCCCCTTGTCTAGGAGTGGATAGGCCAGCCGCCCGGCAAAGGCAACCGGCCTGCTTGTTACTGTGACAAGGTAACCTTGGCGGAGGAGACCGTCGCCTCGATATGATCGACCAGCTGGTCGGCAAGGCCGAGCCGGCCGGCAAGCAGATCGAGGTAACCGCGCTCGGCGCGCGAATCCGGCTCGATGGTCAGCCGCGAAGCGGTGTAGAGCTCGACACGCTGTTCTTCCGTCGTCGCGGCGGCGACGAGCGCATCGATATCCGTCGGCGAAGCGAGCTCACGCTCGATGAAGGTGGCCGCTTCACCGCTGACATCGGCCGCCTTGATCTTGTCCATGATGAGGGCGCGTTCGGCATCGTCGATATGGCCGTCGGCCTTGGCGGCGGCGATCATTGCGCGGATTAGCACCAGCACGAATTCATTGCTGCCGGCAGGCGACTCCGGCCCGAAGCCGGATTCGGCAGGTGGCGGCAGGAGGATCGGATTGTTGGCCGATGGCGCATCCGAGGGAGCTGCGGGCGCCTGGCCTGCCTGGTAATTTTTGTAGGCCTGGTAACCGAGGCCGGCAATGGCGGCGAGGCCGCCGATCGCCAGCGCGTTTCCGGCAATGCCGCGGCCGGTCTTGGTGCCGAGAAGCACGGCCGCGATCGCGCCCGTCGCCAGCGGATTGTTCCTGGCCGTCTGCACGGCGTCACCCGCCCTGTCGCGGACCGTGCCGCCGAGACCCGGCACCTGCGAACCCAAGAACTGGTCGAGAAGCTTCTTTGCGTCGAACATTCCTCGTCATCTCCCTGTTTGAGGCTGGAGGAGAACATAGGTTTGCGACGGCTGAAATACAAATTGGAGGCTCGCCGAGAAGCTTACCCTCTATCTAAGAAATACGACATCAAGCCTTCAGCGCCGCGGCCTCTGCCGCAAGCTTGGTGATCCCTGCCCAATCGCCGGCTGCGACCAGTTCCTTCGGCGCCACCCACGAACCACCGACGCAGATGACGTTCGGCAGCGAGAGGTAATCATTGGCGTTCTTCAGCGAGATGCCGCCGGTCGGGCAGAACAGCGTGCCTGCCAGCGGCGAGGAGAGCGCTTTGAGATAGGCCGCACCGCCGGCCTGCTCGGCCGGGAAGAACTTCAGAACCTGGTAGCCTTCTTCGCGCAACGCCATGACTTCGCTGGCGGTTGCGGCGCCGGGAAGCAGCGGCACGTCGGAATCGGCTGCCGCGTCGAGCAGTTCCTGCGTCGTGCCCGGGCTGACGATGAATTTCGAGCCGGCCTCGACGGCGGCTTTCCAATGGGCGACATTGAGGATCGTGCCGGCGCCGACTTCGGCGCCCTCGACCTCGTTGGCGACGGCACGCACGGCATCGAGTGCCGCCGGCGTGCGCATGGTGATCTCGATCGCCTTCAGGCCACCTGCGACGAGCGCACGTGCCAGCAGCACGGCCGACTTCGCATCGTCGACGATAAGCACCGGAACGACGGGCTGGAGTTTCAGGATGGAAAGGAGCTTGTCTGTTTTCTCGCCCATGGCCGTACGGTTTCCTTGAAACGATTGAAATCCGGTTTCCGAATAACGCTCCGGCGTGACCTTGTCGAGATAAAACCAGACTTGCAACATGATGGGTAGGAAATGCGTGGGAATTGGGCTACCGTGCCTGGATCGTCACAAAAGGTTCACCGGTATGGCGAAAGAGATCGAGCGGAAGTTTCTCGTGCGCAGCGACGGATGGCGTTCCGCGGTGGAGACGAAGTCGAGCCTGAGACAGGGCTACATCGCCTCGATGGACGACCGTTCCGTGCGCGTGCGCATCCTCGACGGCAAGAAGGCGAGACTGACGATCAAGATCGGCCGCAGCGCCATCACCCGCGACGAATTCGAATATGACATTCCGGTCGCCGACGCCGAAGAATTGTTACAGGCCGCAATCGGCATCGTCATCGAGAAGACGCGCTACCGCGTTCCCTATGAGGGCTTCGTCTGGGAGGTCGACGTCTTTGCCGGCGAACATCGCGGATTGGTGATCGCCGAGGTGGAAATGACGTCGGAAACCGACAAGCCGGCCCTGCCCAGCTGGCTTGGCCGCGAAGTAACCGGCGATTTCCGCTATTCCAACCAGGCCCTCGCTACAGAATACGAGCACGACAGGCATGGGCTATCGCATACGGCCTGAGGCCGATTTCACCGAGGAATTCCGCATCGTTGCCACGGACCAGCTTTCCCGTGCCATCACTGTTCTCGACGAGCGACCGGATGGCGTCGACGAGGCAATCCATTCCTTCCGCAAGAACCTGAAGCGGCTGCGCTCGCTCTACCGGCTCGTCGCCCGCGAGGTGCCGGATTTCCAGAAACGTGAAAATGCAAGGCTGCGCGAGACGGCGCGGTCGCTGTCGGCAATCCGCGACGCGGCCGCACTCATCGGCACCGTGGAGTATCTGCGGCACACCGCCCGCAGCCCCGACGAGAATGAAGCGCTCGGCCGCATCATCACCGTTCTGGAAGGGCGCCGGGACTGGATTGCAGAGGCCGAACGCGGGCTGGAACAGCGGCTGAAGGAGGCCGCCGGCACGCTGAAGGAGGCGATCGCCTCGCTCGACACGATCGCCTTCGACGGCAACCACCGCAAGAATGCCCGCATGCTGGGCAAGAGCTGGCGCCGCACGAGCCTGAAGGCGAAGGCGGCGCTGATGGCCTGCCATGACGAGGGAACGGCCGAAGATTTCCATGATCTTCGCAAGCGCACCTACGACTACCGGCTCTACCATACTCTTTTGAGCGATGTCTGGCCGGGCGCCATGAAGGCCAAGCGCGATGCGGCCAAGACGCTCGTCGAGGATCTCGGCCATATCCATGATCTCGTCGTGCTCTCCGAACTCGTCGAAGCCGAACCGCAGCTCTTCACCCGCAACGACGACCTGACGCATCTGCTCGACGCCATCATCTTCCGCCAGCAGGAAGACCGTCGTCAGGCGCTCGTCAAGGCCGAAGCCGTCTTCGCCGATGACCCGGACGAGGAAGCGCAGCGCATCGAGCTTCTCTGGCTGGCGACCGGGAACTGAGAAAAGGCGCCATTGGCGAAGGCAATTGCGCGGCTCGCCGATTTTCTGTATTTCCGGCCCATGACCGACAGCCTGACACACACCAGCCCGTTCCTCGTGGCGGCGCTCTACCATTTCGTTTCCGTGCCGCGCTTTCAGAGCCTGCAAGGCCCGCTGCAGGCGCTCTGTGAGGAGAACGGCGTCAAGGGAACGCTGCTTCTGGCACATGAGGGCATCAACGGTACGATCGCGGGGCCGGATGCCGGCATTGTCGCCGTACTCTCCTTCCTGCGCGCCCAGCCGGAATTTTCAGGCCTAGAGCACAAGGAGAGCCGCGCTTCGAAAATGCCCTTCCTGCGCATGAAGGTGAAGCTGAAGAAGGAAATCGTCACCATGGGCGTTGAAGACATCGACCCCAACAAGGTTGTCGGCACCTATGTGGCGCCCAAGGACTGGAACGCGCTGATATCGGATCCCGATACGATCGTCATCGATACCCGCAACGACTACGAGACGGCGATCGGCACCTTTCGCGGCGCTCTCGACCCGAAGACGAAGACGTTCCGCGAGTTTCCCGATTGGGTGCGCCAGAATCCCGGTCTGCACAACAAGCCGAAGGTCGCCATGTACTGCACCGGCGGCATACGCTGTGAGAAGGCCACCGCCTTCATGAAGGCGCAGGGCTTCGACGAGGTCTATCATCTCAAAGGCGGCATCCTGAAATATCTGGAGGAAGTGCCGCAGGAGGAAAGCCTCTGGGATGGCGCCTGCTTCGTCTTCGACGAGCGCGTCTCCGTCGAGCACGGGCTTAGGGAAGGCGAACACAGGCTCTGCCACGCCTGCCGCAACCCGATCACCGCCGAGGAAATCACCTCGCCGCTCTACGAGGAAGGCGTTTCCTGCAGCCACTGCTATCACACGCGCACGGAAGAAGATCGGCTGCGCTACCGTCAGCGGCAGCACCAGATCGCACTCGCGAAAAAGCGCGGCCAGCGGCATATCGGCAGCTGAATCCGGATTCTTTTTGAGTCCGGCCTGCCGAAGCCCCCCGTAGCCGGTCAGGCAGCGCCGAGACGACGCCGGGCTTCTGGCTCCGCCGCCTGCCGCTCGTCCAGCATCTCCGTGATGAGATCGGCCGTCATCGGCTTTCCGAACAAATAGCCTTGCAGGCAATCGCATCCGAACAGGCGCATCGCCACCGCTTGCGCCTCGGTCTCGATGCCTTCAGCCGTGACAGGAATGTCGAGCGAGCGGGCAAGCGCCACCGTCGCCTGCAGCATCTCGCGCTGCCGTTTGTCCTCGTTGATATCAATAACCAGCGAGCGGTCGATCTTGATGCGGTCGAAGCCGAACTGTCTGAGATAACCGATCGAGGAGAAGCCGGAACCGAAGTCGTCGAGCGCCACCTTCACCCCCAGGCCCTTCAGCCGCTCGATCGACTGGCGGGTGCGCTGCGGATTCTGGATCATGTAGCCTTCGGTGATTTCGAGCGTGACGCGGCCGGCTCCGATCTCCGTCTGCTTCAGCACGTAGCGCACATAATCGGTGAAAGCAGGATTGCGGAACTGGCCGGGTGAGACGTTGACGGAGATGCCGAGGCCAGGCCATTGCTTGGCCGTCTCGCAGGCCTTGCGCAGCACGAACAGCCCGAGCGATTCGATTAGGCCGCTGGTCTCGGCGATCGGAATGAAAACTTCGGGTGAAACCGGCCCGTGGCCCGGACGATTCCAGCGCACCAGCGCCTCGACGCCGGTGAGCGCATGCGTCGTCGCATCGACCAGCGGCTGATAGGCGAGCGTCAGGTCGCCGCTTTCGATGGCGACCCTGAGGTCGATCTCCAGCGCATTGCGCTGCTCTCGATCGGTATCCATCGACGGATCGTAGAGCGTCATCCGCGCGCGGCCGGCCTCCTTGGCCTTGTACATGGCAAGGTCGGAGCGACGCACCAGTTCCTCGCGTTCGATGGCGCCCACGGGCGACATGGCAATGCCGATGCTTGCCCCGACGACGACGACGCGGCGACCGATCTCCAGCGGCTCGGCCAGAAAATCGAGGATCTGTTCGGAAAGCTGGAGAGCCGCGGCGTTTTCGCCGTCGGAAAGAAAAGCGATGGCAAATTCATCGCCGCCGATGCGGGCGAGAACCGCGCCTTGAGGAATGAGCACGGCGAGGCCGGCTGCGACCGCGCGGATCAACTGATCGCCGGTACCGTGGCCGTAACTGTCGTTGACTTCCTTGAAGCCGTCGAGGTCGAGATAGAGAAGCAGTACGTTGCGCTTGGTCTGGCGTGCCTCCACCACGAAACGGTCGACCGCGAGCCCGAGACCATCGCGATTGGAAAGGCCGCTCAACCTGTCGCGCAACGCGTCCTCGCGGGCATTGTTTTCCTCGCTCTTCAGCCGGCGGCCGGCAAGCCAGCCGATGACCAGCAGCACTATGAAGAACAGCCCGACCAGTCCGAGCGCCTGGATGACCATCGGCCGCACCTGTGCGTAGCCGACATCGCCAGGCGAACGCGAGGTCCAGACGAGTTTGGCGAGCATCGCCCCCGCAGGATCGGCGATCGGCACGAAATAATCGGCTTCGAGGGCCGGCGGCGCCAGCCTCAGCCCGCCGATGACATAGGTCTGGCCGAGCCCGGCCACCCTGTCGTCATCGAGATGGCGGGCGAAAATGAGATAGCGGTGCTGACCGGCCGGCACATCCAGCGCACCGGATTTTTTCCGCACCAATGCGACGCCGACTGCGGCAATGCCGCGCTTGGTGGCGACGAAACCGACCGCCTGGGGACGATCGGCAGGACCGGCCGACTTGACCGTGTCGAGAAGGGTCCAGAGCGACGGTTGAAAGAAATCCGCCGGCGGCTCCTCCATCGGCTGCCCGTCGCGATAGGCGAGGATCGCCTTCTTCTGATCGTCAATGACGATTGCCATATCGAAAAGCGAACTGTTGAGCGACATCTCGCCGTAGTTGCTGACCGTCCATGCCATGCCCTCGGGCGCATAGACGTTGACGGCGGCGTCGTCCCAGGCGGCGTAGTCGTCGAGTGTCGCGCCGAGCTGATCCTCGAAAGTCTTCAACGCGCCGATCGTCGTTTCGCGCGAGCGCTCGTCATCGAGAAGATTGGCATTTTCAGCCACGCGTTCGAGCGCCGTCAGCACCATGATGGTGACGACGGCGACGATGACGGCGAAGGAGAAAAGCACGCCCGTGACGGTGATGTGACGGCCTATTCCCGATCCCTTGCTCTGCGACTTTGCGACTGTCTGCATTACGGCTCCCTGACGGTCGAATTCTGCCAGTCAAGGGTTCAAAAACGTTTAAGCAACCGCCTGTTGAAGATTTTACGGCGGTCTATTTTTGCCTTTGCCGTTGATGCAAAGCTTCATTCAAGCAATGTCAGCCACTTAACGGGGATGAGGCCTAACCTGCTTTGTGGTTTCCCTTCGGGAATTGCGCCGCCAAGTCGCTGTACCACTTGCCGCTCTTCTTCACCGTGCGCACTTGTGTCCCATAATCGACATGGACGAGGCCAAAGCGCATGCGATAGCCTTCCGCCCATTCGAAATTGTCCATCAGGCTCCAGGCGAAATAACCGCGCATGGGATAACCGTCTTTGATGAGGTCGGCAACGACGTCGAGATGGTCGCCGACATAGTCGAGGCGCATCGTGTCGTCCACCTCGCCATCGACGACGTCGGTGTTGTCGCAGGCGCCGTTCTCGGTGATGTAGCATTCCGGCAGTTGGTAGCGGCGGTAGAGATCCTCGACCAGGAGCTTCAATCCCGGCGCATAGATTTCCCAGCCGATATCGGTTTTGACGTCGCTTACCGGCGGCGCTTCCAGCGTCCAGGGGAAATCGCCCTTGCGGTCGGCACCGTCGAAAACACGCTCGGGCTTGTAGTAGTTCAAACCCCACCAATCGAGCTTCTGGCTGATGAGCTTGAGGTCGCCCTCCTCGATGACAGGCATGCGGTCGCCGAGCGCCTCGACGAACTCCTTCGGATATTCGCCCTTGAAGACGGGATCGAAGAAGGCGCCATTGTGGAACTGGTGCGCCCGCTCGCCGGCGGCAAGATCGGCCGGGCTGTCGGAGCCGGGAATGATCGAGGCAGCGTTGAGCACGAGCCCGACCGGCACATTGGGGGCTTCGGAGCGGATCGCCTCGACGCCGAGGCCATGGGCGAGGTTCATGTAGTGCATGGCGTGAAGGGCGGCCTGCATGTTGCGCTCACCCGGAGCATGGATGCCGTAGAGATGGCTCAACCAGACGATGCACCAGGGCTCGTTGAAGGTGGCGACCCTATCGAGACGGTCGCCGAGGCGGTTCATGACAGTCTTGGCATAGCGCTGAAAGGCATAGGCGGTCGAGCGCGCCGTCCAGCCGCCGTCGCCGGCAAGCAGCAGAGGCAGGTCCCAATGGTAGAGCGTTGCGAAAGTCTTGATCCCACGTGCCTTGCAGCCGTCAACCAGCCGATCGTAGAAATCGAGACCGGCCTCGTTTACCGGACCGGCACCGTCAGGGATGATGCGCGGCCAGGCAATGGAAAACCGGTAAGCTTCGACACCCATGTCCTTGATGAGATCGAGGTCCTGCTCCAGCCGATTATAGTGATCGCAGGCGACATCGCCGTTGTCGCGATTGTAGACACGGCCGGGCATATTGCAGAAAGCGTCCCAGATCGACGGCTTGCGGCCATCGGCCTTGCTGGCGCCTTCGATCTGGAAGGCGGCGGTGGCCACGCCGAAGGTGAAGTCGCCAGGAAAGCGCTCTGCGAACTTTTTCGGATCGATCATCTCTAAAATCCTGTCTCTAAAGCATGTCGCGCAAAAGCGTGCCTCGGTTTTGCGACGACGACATGCGGAAAATCAAAGATCTCAAGTGTGGCAGGTGAATCTGACAGACCGCGCCACGCTTTGGGTTGAGGTCGTTATGCGGGATTTAGCCAAGCCCAAAGGCAAAGTACAGGGTGGCGGCGAGAAAAACTACAACGTTGCAGGAGGGGCCCTCCTTCCAGTCCTTCGCACGCTGATCGGCAATGTCAGCAGTCGTGACTTGCTGTCGAGACCACGATCCTTACACGGGAGATGGCTCACAAAACCCTTGCGGCCGCAGGTGCCGGACCGGTGAAAGTCGATAATTTGCTAAAGCGCGGCCACGCTGTTGCTGCCTGACCGAAAGCAAAACAAAGACGCCGAGGTGGCCTGGAGCCACCTCGGCGTTTTTCAATACGCGCCGCTCGCAGCGGGGATCGGTAAAATCAGACCTTGACCCATGCGCCGTTCTTCTTGGAAGACGCGACGCAGGCTTCGACGAAGGCGACACCTTTCACGCCATCATCGACTGTGGGGTAGATCACCGCTTTGTCGACTGTCTTGCCCTTCTTGCGGGCGTTGATCGCATGCGCGGCTTCCGTATAGATCGTCGCAAACGCCTCGAGATAACCCTCCGGATGCCCTGACGGCACACGCGTGACGCGGCCGGCAGCCGCGCCTGCGCCGGCGCCGCCGCGGGTGATCAGCCGCTTCGGCTCGCCGAAAGGCGTGTACCAGAGGTAGTTCGGATCCTTCTGGGTCCATTCCAGCCCGCCCTTAGTGCCGTAGATGCGCACCATCAGGCCGTTCTCATGGCCGGGCGCCACCTGGCTGCACCAGAGCATGCCCTTTGCCGGCTTCTCCGAGCCCTTCGCCTTGAAGCGAAGCAAGACATGGGCGTTATCATCCAGCCTGCGGCCCGGAACGAAACTGTCGAGATCGGCGGCCAGGCTGTCGAGCTCAAGGCCTGATATGAAGGAGGCGAGGTTATAGGCATGCGTGCCGATATCGCCGGTCGAGCCGCCGACGCCCGACTGCGCCGGATCGGTGCGCCAGGCGGCCTGTTTCTGGCCGGTCTGCTCGACCGCTTCCGTCAGCCAGTCCTGCGGATATTCGGCCTGGACGACTCTTATATCGCCGAGTTCGCCGTTCGCGATCATCTCACGCGCATGGCGGACCATTGGATAACCGGTATAGTTATGCGTCAGCACGAAGAGAGCGCCGCTCTCATCGGCGACCTTCTTGAGCTTCTTGGCATCAGCAAGATTGGATGTCAGCGGCTTATCGCAGATGACATGGATGCCGCGCTTCAGGAATTCCTTGGCCGCATCGTAGTGCACGTGGTTCGGCGTGACGATCGCCACCGCCTCGATGCCGTTCTTCAGCTTCGCCTCGCGGATCGCCATCTCGCGGTAGCTGGAATAGGTCCGCGACGGGTCGAGGCCGAGGTCGCGGCCGGATTGAACGGCCTTATCAGGCGTCGACGACAATGCGCCGGCCACGAGGTCGTACTGGTCGTCGATACGGGCTGCGATACGGTGTACTGCGCCGATGAACGCGCCCGCGCCGCCGCCCACCATGCCGAGCCGAATGCGCGGCTCGCGGGTCTGTTCGGATGATGCTTCGATTGCCATTCTTGTCCTCCTGGAATTCAAACTTGGTGCGGATGCGGCCCCTCATCCGGCTGCCGCCACCGACCGGGGTCGAGCCACGGGTCTCGACCCGTCCTTCGGACCCCCGCCAGCGGGGCGAAGGGATATGCCGCGATGTCTACGCCCAACTCTACGGTTGGTACGGCAAGTCCCCTCTCCCCGTCAGAACGGGAGGTTAGGGTGAGGGGCAACAAACCGGTGTGCGCTGATTAGGAAAGCCCCAGCATCCGCCGGTTCGCCGCCTGGTCCGTGCCGCTGCCGGCAAAATCGTCGAAGGCTTTCTCGGTGACGCGGATGATATGCGCGGCCACGAATTCGGCCCCTTCGCGGGCGCCGTCCTCCGGATGCTTCAGCGCGCACTCCCATTCGACCACGGCCCAGCCGTCGAAATTGTTGGCCGTCATCTTCGAGAAGACCGCGCCAAAATCGACCTGGCCGTCGCCGAGCGAGCGGAAGCGGCCGGCGCGTTCCACCCAACCCTGGTAGCCGCCGTAGACGCCCTGGCGCCCGGTCGGATTGAACTCCGCATCCTTGACGTGGAACATCTTGATGCGGTCCTTGTAGATGTCGATGTTGTCGAGATAGTCGAGGCACTGCAGGACGTAGTGCGAGGGATCGTAGAGCATGTTGGCGCGCGGATGGTTCTTCACGCGCTCCAGGAACATCTCGAAGGTGATGCCATCATGCAGGTCTTCACCCGGATGGATCTCGTAGCAGACGTCGATGCCATTTTCGTCGGCATGGTTGAGGATCGGCGTCCAGCGGCGGGCAAGTTCGTCGAAGGCGGTCTCGACGAGGCCGGCCGGACGCTGCGGCCAGGGATAGATGAAAGGCCAGGCAAGCGCGCCGGAGAAGGTCGCATGCGCCTTGAGGCCGAGGTTTTTGGATGCGGTCAGCGCCATCTTGACCTGCTCGACCGCCCATTCCTGGCGAGCTTTCGGATTGCCGCGCACCTCCGGTGCCGCAAACCCATCGAAAGCTTCGTCATAGGCCGGGTGAACGGCGACCAGCTGGCCTTGCAGATGGGTCGAAAGTTCGGTGATCTCGATGCCGTTTTCGCGGGCCGTGCCGGCGAATTCGTCGCAATAGTCCTTGGACGTGGCAGCCTTCTTCAGATTGATCAGCTGGCTCGCCCAGGTCGGCACCTGGACGCCCTTGTAACCGATATCGGCCGCCCATTTGGTAATCGCGTCCCAGGAATTGAAAGGAGCGGTATCGCCCGCGAACTGGCCAAGGAAAAGGCCGGGACCTTTGATCGTCTTCATGTCAGATTCCTCCCTGAATATCGACCGTAAACGTTTCTGAAAACTTGTAGCACGCAATTTGGCGGGCGCAAGGCGCTTCCCGCCCTTGATTCACGGATTTGGCGCCAGGCCGGATACGATGTGGCTGCGAGCTAATCATGATGGGCATTGGCGGGCAAGAAGTACGTGAAGCATTTTCAACCGCATGTCGCATGCGGGCATAAAAAATGCGCCCATCCTTTCGAATGGGCGCATCGTCCAGTCAGCGGATCAGAACGGAGAATCCGGGAAGTAGAAGTCCTTGGCATTCTCCTTGGTGACGAGCGTCGCATCGAGAATGTAGCTGCCGTGGACCGGGACCTGGTCGTAGAGCGCAGCAGCCGTCAGTTCCATCGCCGTACCGACCATTGCCGGCGGATAGAGAACGTCGACCGGGATCAGCTTGTCGCCGTCCATGACCTTCTTGACCATGTCCTTGGAGCCGGCGCCGGCGACAACATACTTGATGTCGGTGCGCTTGGCCTGCTCGATCGCCTGGAGAACGCCGACGGCCATGTCGTCATCCTGGCACCATACGACGTCGATCTTCTGGTACTTCGTCAGGTAGTCCTGCATGACCTTGAAGGCATCGTCGCGGTTCCAATTGCCGTATTGGCGGTCGAGAACCTTGACGTTCGAGCCGGCAATGCCCTTGTCGAAACCGTCCTGGCGCTGCTGGTCGATCGGGATCGGCAGACCGCGAATGACGACGACTTCAGCGTCCGGCGTGTTTTCCTTGATGTACTTGCCGGCGACTTCGCCGAGAGCCGGATTGTTGCCGGCGACATAGAGGTCGCGCACGGAGTTGTCGTTGTTGCTCGGCGCACGGTCGACGAGGGCGACGAACTTGCCCTTGCCCTTGACTTCCTTGATGGCGTTGACGAGCGGATCCGGGTCCGACGGCAGGATGACGAGCGCATCGATGCCCTGTGTCTCGAGATCCTGCACGGCGTTTGCCTGGCTGGCAGCATCCGGCGAGGTCTTGACGATAACGTTGAGGCCGGGATGTTCGGCCATCAGCAGCTTGGCGACACGTTCGGCGTGGAACACGACGCCCGAGGTCCAACCATGGTCGGCGGCCGGAATGGATACGCCGATCGTGAATTTCTTGTCCTGGGCGTAGGCGGCGCCGGCGAACGTCACTGCCGCGACCGCGAGACCCAACATCAATTTCCGCATGCTATTTCCTCCCAATGACTTCAGGGACTTTTCCATACCGGGACCGGACGCCCTGTAAACCCGGTCAAAATGCAAGCCGGTCAGATCATGATTTGCGCACCAGCGAGCGCTGGACGAACATCGCGATGATGATGATCGCACCCTGGATGGCGCCGATCAGGTATTCGCTGATGAAATTCGAAAGCAGCATGATGTTGCCGACGAGTTCGAGAATGAAAGCGCCGCAGATCGTGCCCCAGACCCGGCCGGCGCCGCCCTTGAGCGCCGTGCCGCCGACGACGACGGCGGTGATCGCCTGCAGCTCCCACAGGATGCCGGTCGTTGCCGACGTCGAGCCGAGACGCGGAACATAGAGCAGCACGGCGATCGCCACGCAGAGCCCCTGGATCACGAAGGCGATCGTCCGCACGCGGTTGACCGCGATCCCCGAATAGCGGGCAACATCGCTGTTTGATCCCACCGCGACGACATGGCGCCCGTATCGGGTGCGATAGAGGATGAAGGCCGCAACCGCCGTCACCGCCAGGATCACCACGATCGGCACCGGCACGCCGGCGATATTGCCGAAATAGGCGGGACGATAGAGCGTCTGGATATCGGGGGAGCGAAGAGTGATCGCACCGCCTTGCGACAGCCATGTCGTCAGGCCGCGATAGATGCCCATCGTGCCGAGCGTCGCGATGAAGGGCTCGATCTTGCCCACCGTGGTGATCAGACCGTTCGCCAGACCGCAGAGCGCGCCGGCGACGACCGTGAAGACGGCCGCGACCGTCAGCATCAGGGCTGGGTCTGCGATGGCCCCCGAATTCATCAGCAGGATCATCAGGCTGGCAACGAAGGCCACCATGGACCCCACCGACAGGTCGAGGTCTCCCGCCGATATCACAAAGGTCGCGCCGACCGCGATGATGGCGATGAAGGCGCTGCGCGTCGCGACATTGGCGAGGTTGGTGATGCCGATGAAGTTGGGATTGACCAGGGCTCCGACGATCAGCAGCAGGGCCAGGGCGACGAAGGGCGCAACCGCGCGCAAGTCGACATCCCGCCAGGACCGACGCCGGATTTGCCTGGTCTCCTCGTTGACGCTCATTTCCAAAACCAACCTCCCGTCCCGTCTCTGGGCATCTTATGTATCGTCCACACCTGCGGACCTGCTTGCGCTCTCAGGCGGCCGCCTTCTTCTTGAGCCCGGCGGCGTAGCGCATGATCTCCTGTTCGGAGATCTCCTCTCCCTCGAGCATGCCGACGATACGCCCCTCGCGCATCACCGCCACCCGCGTGCAGAGGCCGATGACCTCGGGCATCTCCGATGACACGACGATGATCGACCGGCCGTCCCGAGCGAGCGCCGAGATAAAATGATAGATCTGCTGCTTGGTGCCGACATCGATGCCGCGCGTCGGCTCGTCGATGATGATGATATCGGGCTCGGTTTCCATGACCTTGGCCAGCAGCAACTTCTGCTGGTTTCCGCCTGACATGCGGCCGGCGACGATATTGCTGTCGCGAACCCTGATATCGAAACGACGCTTGG
The DNA here is from genome assembly GCF_003938655.1 of Rhizobium pisi. GTDB lineage: Bacteria > Pseudomonadota > Alphaproteobacteria > Rhizobiales > Rhizobiaceae > Rhizobium > Rhizobium pisi. The sequence continues at coordinate 6,842 of NZ_RJJT01000021.1, read as the reverse complement.
CCTTCGCAAGCGCCGCCGCTTCGCTGCCCGGGCTGAGATAGCCGTGACGAGAATGTCTTCCGAGCGATTGCAGCGTCAGATTGGTCATCATGCCGGACCGCAGCAGCAGTCCCTTCGACTTGCGGTCCTTGGTCATATAGGCGAGCCCGCAGCGATTGGCAGCATGGACGTCGCCGGAGGGAACCGTTTCCCCCTTGATCACCACCTCGCCCTCGAGACGCGTCCGCAACCCGGCGATTGCCTCCATCAGCTCGGTCCGGCCGGAACCGATGAGCCCGGAGAAGCCGATGATCTCGCCCTTGCGGACCTCGAAGCTCGCATCCCTGACATAGCCGGTCGATACCGACGAAACGCTGAGGACGACTTCCTCGTCGATATCGGGCTCGACCTTGGCGGGATAGAGGCTGGAAAGCTCGCGGCCGACCATCAGCTGCGCGATCGATTCCCCGTCCAGAATGGATGTCGGCGACGTCTTGATCCACTGGCCGTCGCGCAGGACCGTAACTCGGTCGGTCAGCTCCATCACCTCGTCAAGCTTGTGGGAGACGAAGACGAAGCTGGTGCCTTGGTCGCGCAGCTTGCGAACCTGCTTGAAGAGCATGCTGATCTCTTCCCGCGACAGCACCGCGGTCGGCTCATCCATGAAGACCACGCGCGCGTCGCGGCTGATCGCCTTGGCGATCTCGACCATCTGCTTGTCGGCGATGGAAAGCGTGCTGATCAGCGCATTCTCATCGACATGCGAACCGAGCACATCGAGAGCCTTGCGTGTCTCGGAACGCATGTATTTACGGTCGAGCACACCGAAACGCGTGACCTCGCGCCCCAGGAAAAGGCTCTCCGTCACGGTCAGATGTTCGGCCAGGTTGAATTCCTGGTGGATGATGACGATGCCGAGCGCTTCCGCGGCACCATTGGGCGGCAGCACGACATGCTTGCCATCGAGCAGGATCTCGCCGGAACTCGGCTGTTCAAAGCCCGACAGCACCTTGACGAGCGTGGATTTACCGGCGCCATTTTCACCCATGAGCGCATGGATTTCGCCGGCGCGGAGATCGAAATTCACGCTGAAGAGGACCTGCACGCCGCTGAAGGATTTGCATATGCGCCTGGCGGACAGCACCACGGGTGCGGTGTCGGCAATCTCCACGGTCATTCCTGCCCTCCCCCTAGAGCGTCACGCGTCCAGCGAGACGCGCCCAGGATGCTCCATCCCTTGAACGGACGCATATTCCTCTCCGAAAACCGGTCCTGATTTTCGGGTTATGCGCCAGCGGCTCCCGTCCGCTTTGGACCTTGTGTAAACCTTTACATACTGTATGTAAAGGTTTACATCGTGGATTTACACAGATCCGTTGGAAGCCTGCCTTTGACCTCCCGACAAGTCTGTGTAGTGTCGCGGCGAAGACAGCCCCAAGGCAGAGCTCAGTGTCGAATTCCACGCCCGCTACAATCGAAGACGTCGCCCGGATCGCCGAGGTCTCCATCGCGACGGTTTCCCGGGCAATCCATATGCCCGAGAAGGTCGCCAACTCGACGCGCCTCAAGGTCAACCAGGCGATCGCCATCACCGGCTATACGACCAATGCCATGGCGCGCAGCCTGAGACTCGGCCGCTCCAACATGATCCTCGTGGTCGCGCCCGATATCGGCGACCCCAATTTCTCCAACATTCTTGTCGGGCTGGAAAACGAGGCGCGCGCCCACGGCTACGGCATCCTGATCGGCCACACCCAGAACGATGCCCAGCGGGGCCTCGAATATCTGAAGTTCTTCAATTCCAATCAGGCCGCCGGCCTGATCCTCTTCACCGGCATCCTGCCCTTCGGCCATCAGACCATGACCGCCCGGCTGCCGCCGAGCGTCGGCGTTTTCGAACCGGTGTTTAACGGCGGCATTCCCTATGTCGGTGTCGACGATACCGAGGGCGCGCGAAAGGCCGTGGACCTGCTGCTGGCCGAGGGACATCGCAAGATCGCCTTTATCGGCGATTCCCGCACCCGGCTCGCCTATACCAGGCGCCGCATGGGTTACGATGCCGGTCTGGGCGCCGCCGGCGTCCCGCCCGACACCAGGATCGTGCTCGAAGGCGACGGCACGATCGAAAGCGGACGACATGCGGTCGAGCAGCTTTTCATGCGCGACACGCTTCCAACCGCCTTCATGTGCGTCAACGACCAGACCGCGATCGGAGTCATGGTCGGGCTTGGCGCGCGAGGTTACGATATTCCGCGGGATTTCTCGGTGACGGGCTTCGACGACGTGCCGCAGGCAGTCTTCATATCGCCTTCGCTGACCACGATCCGCCAGCCCAGAACGGCGATCGGCAAGCAGGCGATGGCGCTGCTCTTGGAACTCCTGTCCGACGGCCAGCCGGCCGAGACGGAAATTCTGCTGAGGCCTGATCTGGTGGTTCGCAATTCAGTCTCCGCGCCGTCGCGCAATTGGTTGAAGCGCTGAACCGACACGGCAGTAGCCGGCCGAAAGGATAACGCCGGCGACCAATGGCCGCCGGCGCCTGTCATCAGACGTAACGGTTGACGACGTTCTCGAGCAGTTCCTGCTTGCCGGATCTCGGCTGCGGATTGACGTCCTTGGTCTCGACCCAGTTCGCAATCTCATCCAGCGAATACTCGCCGCGGAAAAGCTTCTGCGCCTCGGCCGAATCCCAGCCGGCGTAACGATCGGCGAGCGGCTGTGACAGAGCCTTGTCCTCGATCATCTTGGCAGCGGCCTTGAGACCGCGAGCGCAGCAATCCATGCCGCCGATATGACCGATCAGCAGATCCGCCGGGTCGAGCGACTGGCGACGCAGCTTCGAGTCGAAGTTGGTGCCGCCGGTCTTGAAGCCACCGCCTGCCAGAACGTGGTAGTAGGCGAGCGCCATTTCCGGAACATTGTTCGGGAACTGGTCGGTATCCCAGCCGGACTGGTAATCGTTGCGGTTCATGTCGATCGAGCCGAAGATGCCGAGCGCATTGGCAAGCGCCAGCTCGTGCTCGAAGGAATGGCCGGCAAGGATCGCATGGCCCTGCTCGATATTGACCTTCACCTCGTTTTCGAGACCGTGATTCTTGAGGAAGCCGTAGACGGTTGCGACGTCATAATCATACTGGTGCTTGGTCGGCTCCTGCGGCTTCGGCTCGATCAGGATCGTGCCCTTGTAGCCGATCTTGTGCTTGTATTCGACGACGAGGTTGAGGAAGCGGCCGAGCTGATCGAGCTCACGCTTGAGATCGGTGTTGAGCAGCGTCTCGTAGCCTTCGCGGCCGCCCCACAGCACGTAGTTCTCGCCGCCGAGCTTCTGCGTGGCGTCGATGCAGGTCTTTACCGTCGCGGCTGCGAAAGCGAAGACATCGGGATCGGGGTTGGTCGCCGCGCCCGACATGTAGCGGCGGTTGGAGAAGAGGTTCGCCGTGCCCCAGAGCAGCTTGGTGCCGGTTGCGGCCTGCTTTTCTGCGAAATAGTCGACGATCTCGTTGAGGTTCTTGGTGTTCTCGGCGAAGCTCTTGCCCTCAGGACGCACGTCGGCGTCGTGGAAGCAGTAGTAGGGCGTGCCAAGCAGCGAGAAGAATTCGAAGGCGACATCCGCCTTGAGCTTGGCAGCCTTCATCGTGTCTTCGAACCAGGGACGCAGGAAGGTCTGGCCGCCGAAGGGATCGCCGCCCGGCCAGGTGAAGGTGTGCCAATAGGCCACGGCAAAACGCAGATGGTCTTCCATGCGCTTGCCGAGGACGATCTCGTCCGGCTGGTAGTAGCGGAAGGCCAGCGGATTGGTGCTGTCGGGGCCTTCGTATTTTACTTTCTGGATATCGCCGAAAAATCCGGTGCTCATGTCACGTCTCCTTGGGTTCGTATTTCTTAACAGTTCTGAATTGTCGTATGCGCCAGAGGCGGCTCCCTCATCCGCCTACCGGCACCTTCTCCCCGCTGGGGAGAAGAAACTTGTGGCAACGTCGCGTCGCCTTCAGATACGGACGCTACGGACTCCCCCTCTCCCCTCGGGGAGAGGGTAGGGTGAGGGGGCGCCCGATCTCAATGCGCCAGCGACTTGATCGCCGGGTAGAGCGCACGATAGCGCTTGTAAGCATCCTCATAAGCGCCGCTCAGGGAAACAACCGGCTCGATCGTTCCTGCCGTCACCGGCGGCGTGCAGACCGCGATAGGATCTGCCCCCGTTGCCGCGATCAGGCCGAGGCGCGCCGCGCCGAAGGCCGCGCCGAAATCGCCGTCGGCCGGCAGATCGACCGGAACGCCGAGCGCGGTCGCGATCGAGGCCAGCCAGTAACGCGAGCGAGAACCGCCGCCGATGGCCGTGACGCGGGAGATGCCGGTGCCGGCCGAACGCAACGCTTCGAGATTGTCGCGGATCGCAAAGGCCACACCTTCGAGCACGGCCTGGGTCAGCACAACGCGGCTGCTTTCATGTTCAAGGCCGATGAAGGCGCCGCGGATGACGGCATCGTTATGCGGCGTGCGCTCGCCGGAGAGATAGGGCAGGAAGGTGACGCCGGTCGGCGCCTTCAGCGTCTCGCCGAGTTCGCCTGTGAGATCGGCGGCCGATTTGCCGGTGACGCTGGAATGCCAATTGAGTGCATCGGTGGCCGACAGGATGACGCCCATCTGATGCCAGGTGTTTGGCAGTGCATGGCAGAAGGCATGCACGGCGCTTTCCGGCTTCGGCAGGTAGGAGCCGTTGGCGGCAAAAAGTACGCCCGAAGTGCCGAGCGAAACGAAGGCAGCGCCATCGCTGACCGTGCCCATGCCGCAGGCCGAGGCCGCATTGTCGCCCGCGCCGCCGGCAACGACGACGTCGCCCGAAATACCCCATTGCGCCGCCAGTTCGGACCGGAGTTTGCCGGCCTGTTCGGTGCCCTCGACAAGCGCCGGCATCTGCTCTTCTGAAAGGCTGGTGGCGGCAAGCAATTCCGAGGACCAGGCGCGCTTGCCGGTGTCGAGCCAGGAGGTGCCGGCCGAATCCGACATTTCGGAAATATATTCACCGGTCAGCCAGAGACGCAGATAGTCCTTCGGCAGCAACACCTTGGCGACCTTTGCGAAAACATCCGGCTCATGCTTCTTGACCCAGGCGAGCTTGGGCGCCGTGAAGCCAGGGAAGACGATGTTGCCGGTGAGTGCGCGAAAGCGCGGATCGGCATCGAGCGCTGCGGCCTCGACATAGCTGCGCGTATCGTTCCAGAGGATGCAGGGACGCAGGACCTTGTCGGCAGCGTCGATGAGCGTCGCGCCATGCATCTGCCCGGAAAGGCCGATACCCCTGACCGCGGCAAACTCCTTGGGATGTTTTGCCTTGAGGCCGGCCACGGCCTCTTCCGTGGCGCGCACCCAGTCGGCCGGCTCCTGCTCCGACCAGCCGGAATGCGGGCGCGAGACGTCGAGTGAACCATTGGCAGAGCCGACGATCTTCTGATCGCCGTCGATCAGCATCGCCTTGACGCCGGAGGTTCCGAGATCGAGACCGAGATACATCTGGTATTCTCCTTTGCCGTTACGGCAGATTGTCTTTCAGGAATATGTCGAGGCGGATGCGTTCCTGCGCTTCGATGACGGCAAGCCCGTCCGCCTTGGCTTTCAGCACGCGCACCGCGCTGCGCACCTCATGTCCAGCATCCTGGTTGAGGATCGCATCGATCGTGTGGTCGAGCAGCGCCGCACGCGTATGGGCAGTCAGTTCGTGGGCAATAACGGTCAGCGTCCGGTCGACGGCCTTCTCCTTCAGCGCCCGGATGAGGCCGCGATTGCCGGCGCCGAGGCTGTAGACGCCGATGATACCGGCATTTCTCGATAGCGCATCGGCAACGAGCATATGAGCGATCTCGGGATCGTCGCGGCCTTCAAGAACCGGCAGGATCGTAAGATCTGGAAATTCCTCCGCCATCACAGAGGTAAACCCCTCCAGCCGCTCGCGATGGTCGCGCACCAGCATGGAGCCGGCAAGCACTGCGATCTCACCTTTTCGCGGCCCGAGAAACCGGCCGAGCAGGCGCGCGGCCGTGCGGCCGGCAGCGATATTGTCAACGCCGGCATAGTGATGGCGAAGCGACCCGGTGAGGTCGGAAACCAGCGTGACGATGGGAAAGCCTGCGCGCACCAGCCTGTCGACGATGGCGCGCACTTCGGGCGCATCGGTCGCAACCATCGCGATGCCGCAGGGCTTCTCCCGGGAAAGTTCTTCGAGCACTGAGACGAGGGCGGCGGGATCGAAGGCCGGCACCTCGATGGTGCGGATGTCGGTGCGCTCCGCCGGCGACCGGAGGATCGCCTGCCGGATCTCGGCATTGAGCCCGTACATGAAGGAATTGTCGCTGGCCGGCAAGATGAAGACCAGCGAATAGGTGCGCCCCTTGGCGAGATTGGCGGCGGCGACGTCCCTGATATAACCGAGCTCACGGATTGCGGCCTCGACCTTTTCCCGCGTGACATGGCGCACACCGGGACGCTGGTTGAGAACCCGGTCGACAGTCGCGAGACTGACACCCGCTGCAGCGGCGATATCGTGAACAGTTGGCCTCATCATTCCTCCTGACGAGACCATTAGCGCCAATTCTGATGTACGTAAATCAAAAAATCGAAGGAGACGGTTTCCGCGTCGTTTTTCCGGCTGTGCCGGCCCGCTTGAACCCATTCACCAAGCGGTCGCGCACGTGATGACACAACAGCCGGAAAGCGGCAAACAAAAAGGCCCTCCGGAGAGGGCCTCAGACTGCTGACAAACCCGTCGATTTTTTCGGCGGGTTTTGCTTTTTTGGCGATAGGATTCTTTGCCGGTCGTGTTGGCAGAGGGCGAAGAAGGAGGTTTCGGCTTACGCCGTGGCCGGTTT
>NZ_RJJT01000020.1 GCF_003938655.1 Rhizobium pisi | reverse complement strand
CTTCGGCACCAGGCTATCGAGCGTCACCATCTCAAGAGCCGTCTGGGTGGGGGCAGGTTTCTTCAACATGTCCCAATGAATCATAAACCCCTGGACGGTGCCAGGGGTTTGTCAGCAGTCTGACGGCCCGGGCTCCCCGGGCCGTTTTGCATTCGGTACCCACTCTGCGTTGCAACTGGGCTCGCAACGGCTGACGGCCCCGCCCCATTTGAAAAACCTTGTTGACAAGCCCGGTCAGATGGCCAAGTCTATAACACTAAAAGGGTATACATTCCGCAATAACGGAATATCGGGAGGAGTGTCAGGTGCCAGACCTGCTTGTGAGTCTATATTCCACCAAGCTTGCAGAACTGAAACAAAAGGCCGACGATGTCGGCGCCTCCATCCGTCCGGCCCTTCCCCCGGAACTGCATCTCGTCGTCAACTGGGTTCGCGAGCGGTTCAGCGAGAACTGGGCGAGCGAGGTTGCGGTCGCCTTCTCGCGCCAGCCCGTCGCCTGCCTGATATCAGTCGAAGGCGGCAAGCTTCTGGGTTTTGCCTGCTATGACACCACCGCGCGGGGCTTCTTCGGCCCAACCGGCGTCGCCCCGGAAGCGCGCGGCAAGGGTATCGGGCTCGCTCTCTTTTCCGCCTGCCTTCAGACCATGAAATCGCTCGGCCACGCCTATGCCTTCATTGGCGATGCCGGCCCGGTCGATTTCTACGCCAAAACCGCAGGCGCAATCGTCATCCCCGCCCCCGACAAGGGCATTTACGAAGGCATGCTGAGAAGCACGCCGAAATGATCATCTGATACCGGAGTTACAGAATTGTCCTCGACCCCGCTCGCCCTTTTCGTCGGCCTTCCGAACCCTGTCATTTCGGCTGATGAATTCGCTCTCTTTCGCGACACCAATCCGCTCGGCCTCTTCGTCGGCCGGCGCAATCAGCGCGAACCCGAGCAGACGAGGCGTCTGATCGACCGCTTCCGCGAAGCCGTCGGCCGCGACGACGCACCTGTCTTCACCGACCAGGAAGGCGGCCGCGTCCAGCATCTCGATGCCGGCCCCTGGCCGCTCTTCCGCAGTTTCGGCCAGTTCGCCGAACTTGCGCGCCGTGATTTCGATCTCGGCAAAAAAGCGCTGCGCCTTTCCTCCCAGGCCATGGGCGCGATGATGACGGAACTCGGCCTATCCAGCGGCTGCTCACCCGTTCTCGATCTCGTCTTCGAGACGACGAGCGCGGTCATCGGCGCCCGCTCCTTCGGCCCCGATCCCGACTTCATCGCAGCCCTGGGCCGCGAGGTGGTCGACGGCCTGCTCGAGACCGGCAACATGCCCGTGATGAAACATATTCCCGGCCATGGCCGTGCGACGCTCGACTCTCATAAGGAACGCCCGGTCGTCGATGCCAGCCGCGAGACGCTCTCCGCCACCGATTTCAAGCCTTTCGTCGCGCTGAAGGATACGCCCTGGGCTATGGTCGCCCATGTCGTCTATTCGGCTTACGACGCGGAACTTCCCGCCTCGATCTCGCCCGTCATGCGTGACGTGATCCGCAAGGACATGGGCTACGAGGGTGTGCTGATCTCCGACTGCATCTTCATGGAATCGCTGCAGGGCACCCTGCCGAAGCGCGTCCGCCAGGTGCTCGACGCAGGCTTCGACATCGCCCTCCACAGCCATGGCGACGTGAGGGAAAGCGAAGCTGCCGCCAAGGCCGCAAGCCCATTGACGGACGCCGCCCTCAAGCGCATCGCCGCCGGCAAGGCCCGCCTCGGCAATCTCAAGATCGATGTCCGCGCCGCGCACCGGCAAGTTGAAGCCATGTTTGCAAGCGCGCTGGTCTCCTGACCGGCACGTCATCTCTCACCACATAAAATGGGGAATAAGACATGAAAAAATATCTTCTTGCCGCCGCGCTGACGCTGCTTTCGGGATCTGCCATGGCGCAGACGATCCTGACGGCGAATATCGAACCGGCGACGACCTGGGTGCGCAACTTCAACCCGTTCAATCAGACCTCGTCGCGCCAATCCACGCTCGACTTCATCTACGAGCCGCTTGTTATTTTCAATCGCTTCGACAGCAACAAGCCGGTCTATCGCCTGGCCGAAAGCTTCAAGCTCTCCGACGATCTGAAGAGCATCGATTTCAAGCTGCGCCCGAACCTGAAATGGTCTGATGGTAAGCCGTTGACCTCTGAAGACGTCAAGTTCACCTATGACTACCTGAAGAAGTTCCCGGCGCTCGACTTCGTCAGCATCTGGACCTTCGTGACCGATGTGCAAGCCGTCGACGGCCAAACGGTGCGCTTCACGCTCGCCAATCCGAGCTCGCTTGCCGCCGAGCAGATCTCGCAGTTGCCGATCGTTCCCGAACATGTCTGGAAAGATGTCGCCGATCCCGTCACCTTCGCCAACGAGAACCCGGTCGGAAGCGGCCCGCTGACGGAAGTGCCGCGCTTCACCGGCCAGACCTACGATCAATGCCGCAACCCGAACTATTGGGACAACGAGCATCTGAAGATCGATTGCATGCGCTTCCCGCAGCTTGCCGACAACAACCAGATGCTGACGGCAACGGCCGACGGCACACTCGACTGGGGCGTATCCTTCATTCCCGATATCGACAATGTCTATGTCTCAAAGGACCCGGCCCATTTCCACTACTGGTATTCGCCGAGCAGCATGGTCGCCTTCCTGTTCAATCTCGAAACATCGAACGAGAACAACAAGAAGGCTTTCAACGACCTGAAATTCCGCCGCGCCGTCGGCATGGCGCTCGACCGCAAGACGATGATCGATGTCGCAGGCTACGGCTATCCGACGCTGAACGAAGATCCGGGGCTGATGGGCGAGCTTTACAAGAGCTGGGCAGACCCGTCCGTCAAGGCAGACTTCGGCAAGTTCGCGACCTATGACGCAGACGCCGCCAAGGCGCTGCTCGACGAAGCGGGCTACAAGGACAAGGACGGCGACGGCTTCCGCGATAACCCGGATGGTTCGAAGATCTCCTTCTCGATCATCGTCCCGAACTCCTGGACGGACTGGATCGACACCGTCAACATCGCCGTCGAGGGCATGCAGGCGGTCGGCATTAACGCCAAGATCGAAACGCCGGAGGAAGCCGTCTGGACCGGCAACCTCATCAACGGCAACTTCGATGCGGCGATCAACAGCCTGCCGGCCTCGGCTTCGCCTTACTACCCCTACAAGCGCGCCCTCAGCGCTTCGGACAAGGGCAAGACACGCTTTACCGCGCAGCGCTGGTTCAATCCGGAGGTCGAGAAACTCGTGACCGAGTTCACCCAGACCGCCGACCTTGCCAAGCAGAAGGAAGCGATGAACAAGGCACAGCGCATCGTCGCCGAAAACATGCCCGTCATTCCGGTCTTCAACAATCCGAACTGGTATCAGTACAACACCAAGCGCTTCACCGGCTGGTCGACCAAGGAAAACCCCTTCGTCAATCCGTCGATCTCGCGCACCAATCCGGCACGCCTGCTGAACCTCCTGGCCCTGGAACCTGTGAAGTAAGCATCACGATCTCCGGAAGCGGCGTAGAAAACGCCGCTTCCGTTACGACGGAGTTCCCATGGCTTTTCTGCTTCGCCGCCTCGTCTTCTACATGGCAGCCTTTATCGCGGCAGCGACGATCAATTTCTTCCTGCCCCGCTTGATGCCGGGCGATCCCGTACAGATCATGTTTTCGAGCGCCGGCACCGAATTGCCGCCGGAAAGCCTGCAGGCGCTGAAGCTCACTTTCGGCTTCGTCGATGGCCCGCTCTGGCAGCAATACCTCACCTACCTCGGCAGCATCTTCACCGGCGATCTCGGGCGTTCGATCAAGTATTTCCCGCTGCCGGTGACCTCGGTGCTCGGCCATGCCCTCGTTTGGACCGTCGCCCTGATGGGAACGGCGACGATCGTGAGCTTCGCGCTCGGCACCTTCCTCGGTATCGTCGCCGCCTGGCGCCGCGGCAGCCGGTTCGACGTCGTCGTCTCCGTCGGCGCGATCTTCGCGACCTCGGTACCGGCAGTCGTCACCTCGCTGATCGTGCTCTTCATCTTCGGCTTCACGCTCGGCTGGTTTCCGAGCGGTTATGCGGCCGATCCCTCGCTCGATCCGGCCTTCAGCCTGCAATATATCGGCAGCGTCGCCTATCACGGCATCCTGCCGATGGTGACGCTCTGCACCGTGCTGATCGGCGGCTTCACCGTCACCATGCGCAACAACATGATCAACCTGCTTGGCGAGGACTATATCGTCATGGCCCGCGCCAAGGGCCTGTCCGACCGCCGCGTGATGCTCTGGTATGCCGCCCGCAACGCCCTGTTGCCGACCGTCTCCAGCCTTGCCATCGCCATCGGCACCATCCTCGGCGGCTCGCTGGTGACGGAGGTCGTCTATAACTATCCCGGCCTCGGCAATATTCTCTACCAGGCGATCCTCGCCCGTGATTATCCGGTCATCCAGGGCCAGCTCCTGATCATGACCGCGACCATGCTGATCGCCAATTTCATCGTCGACGTCAGCTATATCTTGCTCGACCCTCGGCTGAAGGGAGCGTGAGATGAAGAGCCTGCTTCGAAACCGCAAGGCGCTCACCGGCCTCGTCATCATCGCCTTCATTCTTATCGTCGCGATCGCAGCCCCGCTGCTCACGCATTACGATCCCGCCGCCCGCACCGGGCGGCCGCACCAGCCGCCATCGCTCGACCACATCCTCGGCACGACCCGCATCGGCCAGGATGTCTTCGCCCGGCTGATCTATGGCGCCCGCACCTCGCTCGCCGTCGGCTTCGGCGCCGGCCTGCTGATCACGCTGGTCGGCACCGCGCTCGGCATCATCTCCGGCTATCGCGGCGGCAAGACGGACGAGGTCATCAGCTTCTTCACCAACATGGTGCTCGTCGTTCCGAACCTGCCGCTGCTGCTGGTGCTCGCCGCCTTCATTGGCCAGGCAAGCCCCGTCGTCATCGCCCTCATCCTCGGCGCCACTTCCTGGGCCTGGGGCGCCCGCGTTACCCGTGCCGAAACGCTCTCCGTCAAGCAGAAGGATTTTGTCAAATCCGCCGAGATGATGGGCGAGCCACAATGGCGCATCATGACATTCGAGATCTTTCCCAACGTGATTTCAATCGTCGGCATCAATTTCATCGGCAGCGTCATCTTTGCGATCATCACCGAGGCGACGCTGGAGTTTCTCGGCCTCGGCGATCCCAGAGCGATTTCCTGGGGCACCATGCTCTACAATGCGCAGAAGGCTTCCGCGCTTTCGGTTGGTGCTTGGTGGGATATTCTCACGCCCTGCTTTGCGCTCGCCTTCCTCGGCATCGGCATGTCGCTCCTGAACTTCGCCGTCGACGAGATCGCCAATCCGCGGCTGCGCACCGGCAATCACCTGAAGCGTTGGTCCCTGCTCGTCCGCTCCGGGGAGGGCCGCCTGTGACGCAACCGCTCCTTTCGGTGAGGAACCTCACCATCGACTATATCGGCGAAGAGAAGGATTTCCGCGCCGTCGACGATGTCAGCTTCGACGTCGCGCCCCGCGAGGTCTTCGGCCTTGCAGGCGAATCCGGCTGCGGCAAGAGCACCATCGCTTTTGCCGTCAGCCGGCTGCACAAGCCGCCGGCGCTGATCCGCAAGGAGAGCCGCATCTTGCTCGACGGCCGCGACGTGCTCGGCCTCGACCGGGAGGCGCTCAGCGCATTCCGATGGCGCGAGGTCGCCATGGTCTTCCAGAGCGCCATGAACTCGCTGAACCCGGTGCTGCGCATCGAGGCGCAATTCTCGGACATGCTGCGCACTCACAAGAACATGAGCCGCGCGGAAGCCCGTGAGCGCACCGCCGAGATGCTGAGGCTCGTCGACATCGCGCCGGACCGCATGCGCGATTATCCGCACCAGTTTTCCGGCGGCATGCGCCAGCGCATCGTCATCGCCATCTGCATGGCGCTCGATCCGAAGCTGGTTGTCATGGACGAACCGACGACGGCGCTCGATGTCGTCGTCCAGCGCGAAATCCTGCAGCGCATCAACGAACTGCGCCGCAGCTTCGGTTTCTCCGTGCTGTTCATCACCCATGATCTCGGGCTGATGGTGCAATTCTGCGACCGCATCGGCATCATGCTCGCAGGCCAGCTGGTGGAGCAGAACACGGCCGAGGCGATCTACAGGACACCTGAGCACGATTACACCAAGAAGCTCTGGGCCTCGTTCCCCTCGCTGCATGGAGGTGTGCTGCTATGAACGACGCCATTCTCGCGCTCGACCAGGTGACCAAGACCTTCGGCCATGGTTCGGGGGCCGTGCATGCGGCGCGCGCCATATCGTTTTCTCTGCATGCCGGACGGGCGCTGGCGCTCGTCGGCGAATCCGGCAGCGGCAAGACGACATGCGCTCGCATGGCGATGCGCGAATATCTGCCGACGTCGGGCCGGATCCTATACAAGGGCCAGCCGGTTGAGGCAGCGAAATCCGCCGAGATCGCCCGCTACCGGCGCTCGGTGCAGATGATCTTCCAGGACCCCTTCGCCTCGCTCAACCCCGCTCATACCATCGCCCATCATCTCCGGCGGCCGCTGAAGCTGCATCGCCCGGAAATCAAGGGAGCCGAGATCGACGTCGCGGTCCGCGAACTGCTGCAGCGCGTCAGGCTCGATCCCGACCTCGTGGCGCCGAAATATCCGTATGAGCTTTCCGGCGGCCAACGCCAGCGCGTCAACATTGCGCGCGCCCTGGCTGTCAAGCCGGAAGTGATCGTCGCCGACGAACCGACCTCGATGCTTGACGTCTCGGTGCGCCTCGGCGTGCTGAACCTGTTGAACGAGATGAAGCAGGAGATGAATCTTGGCCTGCTCTATATCACCCACGATATCGCAACCGCCCGTTATGTCGCGGAGGACATCGCCGTGATGTATGCCGGCCAGATCGTAGAATGGGGCAGCGTCGCCAAGGTGATCGACAATCCGCTGCATCCCTATACCAGGCTACTGCTCTCGGCCGTGCCCGATCCCGACGTGCGCTTCGAAGACCCGAAAGCCCGGCTGAGGCCCCACGAGGTCGAGGATATTCGCCGCCGTTCGGCCGCGCCGCAGGACGAGATCGTCGAGGTGGCGCCGGATCATTTCATGCGGATGATCTGAGGCCGCATTGCTGGCCTCGCTCTTTGCCCTATGCTAGGGGACGGCTCCTTTTCACACGAGGTCAAGCCGCCATGCTGCCCTGGATACAGCTCGATTCCGCGACCATTCCCGGCGAAGACGGGGAGTTGCGGCTGAAACGGCGCGGCGACGAGTTCTCGATTATGCTCGGCGCCAACGAGCTGATGAACAGCCGCCTCAGCGGCTCCGAGGAAGCGCTGGCGACCCTTTCCTGGGAGCGGATCAAAACACATCCGAAACCGAGGGTGCTGATCGGCGGGCTCGGCATGGGTTTTACCCTGCGCGCCGCTCTCGCCGTCCTTCCCGAAGATGCCGGCGTCACCGTTGCCGAACTGGTGCCCGCTGTGGTCGCCTGGGCGCGCGGGCCGATGGCCGAAGTCTTCAAGGGCTGTCTCGACGATCCCCGCGTCGGCATCCACCAGGGCGATGTCGGCGAAGCGATCCGCGCCGGCAAGGCCGCCTATGACGCCATCCTGCTCGATGTCGACAACGGCCCGGACGGGCTGACCCGCAAATCCAACGACCGGCTCTACGACTTCGCCGGCCTCCGCGCCGCCCGAGACGCGCTTCGCCCCAGCGGCGTGCTTGCCGTCTGGTCGTCCGGCCCCGATCCCGATTTCACGCGGCGTCTCCGGGACAGCGGCTTTTCCGTCGACGTCGTCAACACCCGCGCCAACCGTAAACGCGGCGCCCGCCACGTCATATGGTTCGCCGTCAAATCGGGCGGCTGATGGGCTGCCCTGAGAGACGTTTCAGGCGGCATCCGTCTGCGCCTCGCCGTCGGCGCCCGGCGCCCGGAACGCCTGCAGCATCAGATCGAGAAGCTCTTTGGTTGGCTCGCTGCAGGAAAGGATCTCGGAAATCTGCTTGATGCTCTCATCCGGCAGCTCCCACCATCTGAGTTGCATCATCAGGTTGCGGATCTCAGGATCGAAGCGGTGTCTTATGTGCCTGGCCGGATTGCCGCCGACGATCTCGAAAGGCTCGACATCTCTATAAACATGTGAGCGGGCGGCGATAACCGCGCCATCGCCGATGGTAACACCCGAAAGGATCGTGGCGCCGAAGCCGATCCAGACATCGTTGCCGATAACGACGTCGCCCTTCGTACCGCTCGGCTGCTTGATCCCCTCGCCGCCGAGTTGCGATAGAAATTTCGCATGTCCGAAAGGATACGTCGCGAAACGGTCGGTCCTATGCTCGCCGCCAAGCAGGATATTGACGTCCATGGCCACGGAGCAGAACCTGCCGATCCGCAATGACGCGCCCTGATCGTAGGTAAACACCCGAGCCCCCGAGACGCCATAGGAATACTTTCCGATATATACGCGGCTCGCCCCGCTTTCGATTATGCGATCCTCAGCTACTGCGTCGTCCATATACACCCGCGATTGTTGGGGTTATGTTGCCGGGCGAAGCTTTCGTCAGGCTTGCACCGACACAACGACTGCGTGCCGTCGGAATGAGATGGCAGTTTCGCTCAGGCTGGCATTGCTCAATTGCCGGAAGCGACTCTCCGAGCGGCGTTGATAGCGCGGCGGGCGCCGGAGCGCAGCTGCGCGGTCTCGGCGCCGGCGATGACGAAATCGAAGCCGAATTTCAACAATTCGCCGGCCCGCTCACCATCGCCGGCGAAAGCGCAGGCGAATTTGCCGTGGGCGCGGCAGCATGAAACCGCATGCTTCATGGCGCTGTCGATCTCGGCGGCATTCGGTGCCACCTGATCACCATTCGACAACGCAATGGAAAGGTCGGAGGGGCCGATGAAGATGCCGTCGATGCCGACAACGCCGAGGATGCCGTCGATTGCATCGAGTGCCGCCCGGGTCTCGATCATGGCGATGGCGACAGTGAGCTCATTGGCAGTCTTCAGATAGGCATCCGCCGACAGGCCGGTATGGTTTAGCGCCAGCGATGGCCCCCAGCTGCGCTCGCCGAGAGGTGGATATTTGGTGGTCCTGACCAAGGCTCTCGCGTCCTCGGCCGAATTGATCATCGGCGCGATGATACCCGAGGCCCCGGCATCGAGCAGCCGCGAGGCGGATGCGAAATCGCCGACCGGAATGCGCGCGATAGCCGGCTTGCCGGCAAGGCGCACCTGAGCCACGGCGTTTGCCGCCGCCGGCATGTCCCACATGCCGTGCTGCATATCGAGTACGACGGCATCGAAGGCCTCCTGCGCCAGATGGTTGACGAGCATGGCGTCGGGAATGCCGACCCAGGCGGAGATCATGCCGCCCTGGTGCTTCCTGATCCGGTCCGCAAAGCCGTCGATTTCAGCTGCGCTCATGCCATTCTCCTCAATTCATCAGACCGCCAGCGGCCATTGTTGTCCGGCAGCGGCGGCGGTTCACACTCTCCGGCGCAGTCGCGAGACGATGATCATGACCACGACTCCCAGTCCCGCCAGGATGGCTCCCCAAAGGATCCAGATCGTTTGCCTGATCATGAAGCTGGACGACGGATAGGGAAAATAGCCACTTCCCTGGCCGATCCAGATCAGTCCGAAGATGATCATAAGCACTCCGAGAACATATCCGATCGTTCGCCACATGCTTCAGCCGCCTTCCCTATCGATTCGATCCCACAATGGCGACCGGCGTCGTTCATGACAAGGCTTCTCCTGGGCACAAACGTCGGCGTTGAGGCGTGGTGAGCCGCAAGGCTGCTGCTAGCCACCCAGATCGGCGGGCATCCATGTGGCGCTTTTGAAATCCCGATATAGACCAGGAGAACGAGATACACCCGCCCACTCACCGAATGCCCTCTCTATTACTCATGTTGCATAGATCGCTAGCAAGCCACGATCCAGGACGGGAGGAATAACTCCATCGAATCTCGCAAATCCGAAGGAATCACAACTCGCTGAAATCACTCAATTCTTTTTGAGGCAGCCTCTCATGCGCTTCAGCAACCCAGCCACGGTCATAGTGATTATTGCTGTACGCCCAAGGAATGACTTTAGATTCGTGAAAATATCAATCACTATGAGCCGCGTACAATCCCAACTAACGAGTCCAAGGCCGAACCATATTGCTTGGCTTTTCTTTGGTCTTTGATGATGTTGTACGCGAATTCTGCTGGGTAGAGCACGCCGGACATTGCCGTGCTGGAGTTTCGATGAAAAAGGTGGCGCCATGACCCATATTGCACTTCGCTCCCTAGCCAAGGGACTGGGTTCCTTTGTCCTTCCGCAACTGCGAAATACGCACGTTGAAGGGGGCACTGCTTCTGCGCGCCACTGTTATGACCTTTTCTTTCGCCACTACGGTCACCTAGCGCCTTGGCTGAACGGCAAAAGACCTGAAGTATTGGTCGAGGTCGGCCCCGGAAGTTCGCTTGGTGTTGGGCTTGCTGCACTGCTTGCGGGCGTCGACACGTACATCGGGCTGGATTTGCAAGACCACCGGAGCATCGAGCACGATCTTGAAGTCTTGAACGGTTTGATTGAACTCTTCGGCGAGCGGGCCGCATTTTGGGATAACACCGTATCGGGCGACATCTTTTTTCCGCCGTCACCGACAAACTTCGCCTGGGATCGGATAGATGGGATCGTGCAACAGCGCCTCAGTGCGGAGGCAATCGACGCGCTGAAGGCGGACCTCGTGAATGGCAGCGAACGATTAAAGTTCGTCGCACCATGGACCGATTTCAACGTACTGCAGGCGGGTGTGGCTGATTGGCTGATGACGCATTCAGTCATGGAGCACGTGGACAACCTCGTTGATACCTATATCGCTATTGCCCGGTGGCTGAAGCCAGGAGGGTTTGCGACGCACCTGATCGACTTCCAATCTCACGGTCTGTCAAGCGACTGGAATGGGCACTGGGTTTTGAGCGCGCCCACGTGGACGATGATGCGTGGACGACGACCCTACCTGATAAATCGGAAGTGGCGCAGCCATCACATCAATCTGATGCAGGAGAGCGGCTTCGAAATCCTTGCGGAACTCCAGTACATCCGTACGGACGGACTAGGACGGAAGGAATTTCGAGCGCCGTTCACGTCAATGCCAAATGGTGACGAAAAAGTTGCGATGAGTTTCTTTGTGACGAGAAAAATCGGCTAAGAGTCGGACTCGAAAAGGCTTCAACTATATCCATATCTTGCGAGGCGTCCGGTGAGCATGCGGATGTGGCGACGGTTATCCGGGATAACCGCCGTCAGAGCCTTTCCGCCATGCGGCGCGGCTTGAGCTAGCCGACCTTCCCCGCCTCGTTCATCAGCCAGGTGCTGAGCTTCTCGCTGTGGGCGTTTGCCGATCGCGGCGGTACCAGCCAGTAACCGCGGTCGGCCGCCTCCAGCGGCGGGCTGGCTTCCACCAGCATCCGCGCCTGGAGAAGCGTATCGACCAGTCCCATCCAGCCGATCGCCACGCCCTGCTCGCTCAAAGCGGCCTGGACGACCAACGAGTAGGTATTGAAGCTGATATCGCCGCGGTCGGCATGGGCGTCGCGGATGACGGAGAATTCGGTAAAATAGCTTTGCCAGTCGAACCAGGGAGATGGCATCGGCGTGTCGAGATGGATAAGGATCGCCTCGGCAAGCTGTTTCGGACTATCGAACGGGCCGTTACGATCGAGAAATCCCTGCGTGCAGACAGGCACGACCTTTTCCCTCAGGAGCAGCGTGCCGATGGCGCCGAATTGCGCCCCTGTGCCGAAAGCGACCACGACGTCGGCATCGTCGCGAAAGCCGGCTTCGAACCTCTGGGTTGCGACGATCTGTATATCCGTTTCCGGATGCAGAAGGCGGAAGCTGTGCATGCGCGGGATCAGCCAAAGTGCGGAAAAGGCATAGTCGGTTCTGAGCCTGATGACCGGCTTCTGGGCTTCGAGACGAAAACTGCGGGCCAGCGCATCGATACCGTTAACCGCTTTGGCGACCACATCGAAAAGCCGCTCGCCTTCCTCGGTCAGCTCGACACCGCGATGCTGGCGGCGCAGCAGGCTGACGCCGAACTGCTCTTCCAGCCGGCGGATCTGGTAGCTGACGGCAGGTTGCGTGAGCCCGAGACGTGCTGCCGCAGACGAAAAGCTCCCGAGTGTCGCGACCTCGACGAAGATGCGCATCCATCCAAGCTCAGGCTGATGGTCTGGCATAAAAATTCCTTTGGTCACCCATCAAAAAAAGCTGTCTTTACAGCTACAATGATAGGCGCTTCAATAAATTCCTCAAATAGCAAAAGAGGAATTCCATGACGCGTCCCAATATCCTCATCCTGATGGTGGACCAGCTGAATGGGACCTTCTTCCCGGATGGTCCCGCGGATTTTCTTCATGCGCCGCATCTAAAATCATTGGCGGACCGCTCCGTGCGTTTCACGAACGCCTATACGGCAAGCCCGCTCTGCGCGCCTGCGCGGGCGTCCTTCATGTCCGGACAATTGCCGAGCCGGACACGCGTCTATGACAATGCTGCGGAATTCGCCTCCGACATCCCGACCTATGCGCATCACCTGCGCGCCGCCGGATACCAGACAGCACTATCAGGCAAGATGCATTTCGTCGGCCCGGACCAGCTTCATGGTTTCGAGGAACGCCTGACGACGGATATCTACCCGGCTGATTTCGGCTGGACGCCCGATTATACCAAGCCCGGCGAGCGCATCGACTGGTGGTATCACAATCTGGGCTCGGTCACCGGCGCCGGCATTGCAGAGATCACCAACCAGATGGAGTATGACGACGAGGTCGCCTATCACGCTACGCGCAAGCTCTTCGATCTCTCGCGCGGCCACGACGAACGCCCCTGGTGCCTGACCGTCAGCTTCACCCATCCGCACGACCCTTATGTCGCGCGCCGCAAATTCTGGGATCTCTATGAGGACTGCTCGGCGCTCGATCCGGCGGTTGCGCCGATCGCCTTCGACGAGCAGGATCCGCACTCGCAGCGGCTGATGAAAGCCTGCGACCACGATGCTTTCGACATTAGCCGGGAGCAGATCAGGCGGGCAAGACGAGGCTATTTCGCCAATATCTCCTATGTCGACGAGAAGATCGGTGAAATCCTCGCCGTCCTGGAGCGGACCCGCATGGCCGAAAACACGATCATCCTCTTCGCGTCCGACCATGGCGACATGCTCGGCGATCGCGGGCTCTGGTTCAAGATGAACTTCTTCGAAGGATCGGCCCGCGTTCCGCTGATGATCTCAGTTCCCGGCTGGAAGCCCAGACGCATCGATCGGCCGGTCTCCACGCTCGATGTAACGCCGACGCTCGCCGGCCTCGCCGGGATCGATATCGCCTCGTTGAAACCATGGACCGAGGGCTGGGATCTCGCAGCACTCGCCGAAGGCATCGGCAGCCGCGGTCCCGTGCCGATGGAATATGCCGCAGAAGGCTCCGAAGCGCCGCTCGTCTGCATCAGGGACGGGCGATACAAGCTCTCGCTCTGCGAGAAGGACCCGCCGATGCTGTTCGACCTCGATGCCGATCCCGAAGAACGCGACAATCTGGCGACCGATCCCTCGCATGCCGACACCTTGGCGCGGCTCACCGAACAGGCAAGCCGGCGCTGGAACCTTGCCGATTTCGACGCAGCCGTGCGCGAAAGCCAGGCGCGCCGCTGGGTGGTCTACGCGGCGCTTCGCAACGGCGCCTATTATCCGTGGGATTATCAGCCGCTGCAGAAAGCCTCGGAACGCTATATGCGCAACCACATGGACCTGAACGTGCTCGAGGAAAGCCAAAGGTTCCCGCGTCAGGAGTAGTCTTCTAAGCCGTCCTGACTGCCGGCGCCTCTCGCAGGAAATCCTCAATGAACTGCTTTTGCAGCAGGATGCCGTCCCATTCATCGGGGAAAAAGGGCGAGTCGTAGATCAGCGTGAAGGGGCCGGCGTAGCCGGCCTTTTCGCACATCTCCAGGCACTTGCGGTAATCCTCGGCATCGAGGCCGGCAGTACCGTAATCAGCCTTGGCGTGACAGATTTCCGCCCGGCGCATGATATCGGCGAGGCCTTGATATTTCGCAGGCGCCGCCCAGTTGCCGAGGTCGCCGTTGAGCCCGACCTTGCCGTCCAGCCGGTCCAGCAGCCAGTTCATTTCGACGGGCGACGGCAGCAAGTCGAACCAGTTCTCGACGACGACGCGCACACCGCTGCCTTCGGCCTTGTCGGCCAGCCAGTTCAGGTGATGGGCGGCGCGGGCGAGATTTGCCTCCGTCGGCTTCTGCTTGCCCGCAATGACGCGCATCCTCTGCGCTCCAAGAGCAGCAGCAATATCGATCCATTCCGCCATCCATTTGACGTCGCGTTCGGCCGTCTCGGGATGGCTCGGATCGCCGTCCTCGACGAGCAGCGTCTGGAAGAGCACGTTCGACGACGCCATCGCACCGCGCAGTTCGGAGAGATAAGCGGCATCGAGGCTCGGCAGATGGAAGGAACAGACCTCCAGCCGGTTGATGCCGCGGGCCGCCAGCGCCGCCGGCACATCGATCAGCGCAGCCGCACCGGGACCATAGGGCTCTTTCGGCGCGGCACTTTTGCCGGGATCGGGACTATAGGCATAAACGGCGCCAAGCAGTCGATGCAGCGACCATGTCGAAACCGCGAAACGTCCGTTTTGCAAAACCTGCACGTGCTGCCCTCCGAGATCTCCTCATGCCATCAATGGCAACTAAATCCCGTCGGTCAATTGCAAATTCAGGCAAAATCGTCGCGGATGATCGCCTCGGCGGCAAGCGCCGTGCCGAGCAGCGCTTCATCGCGACGGGCAGTCGCCGAAAGCAGCAGGCCGACCGGCATCCCGGCCTCACCGGTGCCGCAGGGAATGGAGACGCCGCACCAGTCGAGGAAATTACCGAGCGCGGTGTTGCGCAGCGTCTTGTTATTCGTCGCGAAGAACAGCTCATCGTCCTGCTCCAGCGGTTCAATCGGAGGAGCGACATGGGCAACGGAGGGAAAGGCGATCAGGCGGTCGCCGACGAGACGCTCGACATCGGCGATGAGGCGGCTGCGCGCTTCGAGAATTCTGAGGTAATCGGGCAGCGTCGTTTTGCTTCCAAGCCGAGTGCGCATGACGACGCGGCGGTCCATGCGGTCGGCGTCCGGTCCTGCCAAGCGCTCATGGTGAAGCGCGAAAGCCTCCGCCGTCACCAGCGGACCGTATCGCGTCATCAGATCGAAAATCTCGTTGAAGGCCGGGATGACGATGCGGGCAACATTGGCGCCCGCCTTTTGAAGACGTTCCAATGCTGCCTCGAACGCGGCGACGACGCCAGGTTCGGCCCCGTCGAAGACGATATTTTCAGGCACGACGAGTTCCATACCCTGCAAGGGACGCTCGACGACACTGGGCGCGGTGACGCCGCGCATCGCCGCGTCGATCCAGACGGCGTCCCTGACGGTACGGCAGAGCGGCCCCAGTGAATCCAGGCTTTTTGCCAGCGGATAGACGCCTTCCATCGCATACCGGCCGCGTGTCGCCTTGTAGCCGACGATACCGTTCAAGGCGGCGGGAATGCGCACCGAGCCGCCGGTATCCGTACCCATGGCGACAGGCACCAGCCCGGCCGCGACGACCACGCCCGCGCCGGAGGACGAACCACCCGGAATGCGCGGGAGATCGGTGCTGCGCGGATTGATCGGCGTGCCGTAATGCGGATTGATGCCGAGGCCGGAAAAGGCGAATTCGCTCATATTAGTGCGGCCGACGGCGACCATGCCCGCCTGCCTGAGCAAAGCGACCACGGTCGCATCGTGCTTGGCCGGTGCATCCCCAGCCAGGACGACGGAACCGGCTGTCGTCGCCAGACCTTCGATATCGAAAAGATCCTTCCAGGCGATCGGAATGCCGTCCAGCAATCCGAGCGAGCGCCCTTCCCGCAGGCGTTTCGAGGAGGCGCTCGCTTCCTCCATAGCCCGGCCTTCAGTGAGCATGGTGAACACGGCCTTGTCGGCATAATGCGCGATGGAATCGAAGACCGCCTCGGCCACGTCGACCGGATCGGCCGCACCGCCTTGAATCAGAGTGGAAAGCTGCGCGACCGACATCGCGCCGTAGGATTTGCTCATGGGACGATCCAGATGGAAGGTGATCTCCTGACCTACCCCGGATCGTTCCAACGAGCCAGAGCTTCACGATATTTTGCATTTATTAGGACGATTTTTTGAACACTGAGTTTGCAGATCGCCTCTTCAATTGCCACGATCGAAGACACACATGCTGCTCGCATGAGGAGTGGGCTCGGCATGAGGGTAAGAGGTTTGCTCTTAGGATCCGGCTCCGCATGCGTTGCAGGAGTATTTGAAATGACAGATCGTGAAAATTTGACCCGTCGCCAGGATATGGTGACCCTCCATGTGAAAGAGGACGAGACCTCCGGCTTGGGCGAGCGCGACTATGTGGAACATGTCAGCGCCCAGAAACTTTCGGGCTTCGAGCGCATTGTCGTGGTCGGAGCGCTGCTTGTCTTGAGCTTTGCCGGGTTTGCCGCATATTCATCCGGCAATACGGATCCGATGACGACATCGGCCATTGCGGCCACATCGGGCGACAACACGCCGCATCATCAGACCTACGGCCATTGCCGTGACAGCAGCCCGTACGCCGAAAGGGTCTGCTGACCGCAAGAAGTACCGCCGGGCATGGAAACCTTGGCCCAGGCTGCATCGACAGCAGGAAAGGGAAAAGGACCATGGCCGGTGATGTCGACTACAATCTTCACCGCTTCATCGACGCCCAGAACGGCGTCTATGAGCGGGCGCTCTCGGAGCTGAAGGCCGGACGAAAGACCTCCCACTGGATGTGGTTCATCTTCCCGCAGCTCGCCGGTCTCGGCACCTCGCCGATGGCCGAGAAATACGCGATCCGTTCGGCCGAGGAAGCGGCCGCCTATCTCGCCGATCCCATTCTCTCGAGCCGGCTGCTGCGCTGCGTCGAAGCAATTCTGTCCGTTCGCGGCCGATCCGCGCATGAGATCCTCGGCTCGCCCGACGACCTCAAATTACGCTCGTCGATGACCTTGTTTGCCGCGATCAGCGATCACGGCTCGCCCTTTCACCGGGCGATCGAGCGTTTCTATCAGGGAGAATTCGACGAGCGGACGATGGAGATCCTCAGCGCCGGCGATTAAGGTCTTGCGCAATCCGGGCGCAAAACCGCGCACGCCTTTACATTGCATTAGCGGCCCGGCCGGCTCTCCAACGCGGCAATTTCCTCGGAAATCTCGCTCAACCGCTGGCGCAGATCGCTGTCGGTGCCGTCATCAACCTCCTCGTCGCTGAAGCAATAGCGCGCATCGTGAAGCTCCAGCTTGGCTTCGAGCTCCGCGCGTTTGGCATACAGGTGCTTGAGATAGACATAATTCATCTCTCTGCCTCCATGTCACTCCCTCACGGGAGAACGACGCCGAAACGGTAAGGTTCCCGAAACGGTTCAGGCGAAAGAGGCGATCGCCGCCCTGCAGGCCTTGGCGAAATGCCCGCAGCATCCATCGGCGCCCATGGCCTGGCGGCTGACGCGCGCACCTTCGAGGAGCAGCGTCAGAGTATCGGCAAGCAGTTGGGGTTCGCGCGCACCGGCCGCCGAACAGAGCGCGACCAGGCGATCACGCTGCTCGGCCTTGTGCCGCTCGATCATCTCATGGGCGGGATGCCCCTCACCCTTGAGTTCGATGGCGGCGTTGGCGAGATCGCAACCGGCGGGCTCGCCGTTCAGACATTGCGCCCGCATGTCCACCCAGGCATCCAACTGGGCGCGCGGATTGCCGGGATACTCCGCCTCCAGCTCGCGCCAGATGGCGCCCGCCTTATCGGAAGCCCGTCGTAGCGTCTCGCAGACGAGTTCGTCCTTTGAGCCGAAATGCCGGTAGAGCGTCATCTTGTTGGTGAGAGCCGCGTCGGCGATGGCATCGACACCAATGCCGCGAATGCCATGCTCGCGGAAAAGCTCCAGGGCGGTCGAGACGATACGCTCCCGCGGCGGGATGCGATCTTCTGAAACGGCTGCGGAGATTTCATTCGAGGTTTCTGATTTTTTTGTGGACGAAGTCCTTGACATCAATGTGACCGATCGGTAACAACTGCATTGTTACTTACCGGTAACACCACAGATCGCGAAAGTCAACGCCGAGGGCGTGGCGGCGGGAGTGGAACACGGGCGACCGCCCACGAAAGGAGGACAAGCCATGAGAAAGACCAGAGACGACCTGACGATATCCGAAGCCCTCCGCGACCCCCTGATCGCCATGGTGTTGCGCGCCGACGGCGTGAAGCTTGAAGACTTCAAGCAACTCCTGGAGACGGCTGCCGGTAAACGCGAACCGCGCCCGACGTCAGTGGGCAACATGATCGGCGCGCTTGCTAGCCGCGCCAATCTGCCGGCGATGCCCTGCTTCGGCTGACAACGCCGTCTGAACAGTTTGGGGATCTCTCCCTGCCCCCGTCAAGGGCTGCCGCCGTATGAAGCGGCGGCCTTTGTCGTTTGAGGGCTACGTCTCGATACGAGGGAACAATGTACTGCCCTCGGCACCGGGCGCACCATTCGCCCAGACGGATGATCCGGGATAAGGGGCCGGCAAAGGCCTGCAGCCTCGTCATCGGTTGTCATAGGCCGAACTCTCCAGGATTCCACCGGTGCCTCATCCGCCCAGGCGATCAACCTACAAGATGTTGCGATTTGCCACAGCGACCTCTATGCCATAGTAATGTAACATGACCGCGATTTTCATGAGGTGCGTGGAATTGGACGGAAAGACATCACCCGAAGCTTACTCCGAAGATGAGGGCGTTGCCGATGAAAGCGGTGGCAAGGGCGCGCGGCGTGCGCGCGTCAGCGGCATCGACCGCGCGCTTCAGGTGATCGATCATCTTTACGAGACGGGGTCGCCGGCCGGCGTATATGCCATTGCCAAGGCGGTGAAGGCGCCGCTGTCGACGGTCTACGTCATCGTCGACGATCTCGTCGAAAAGAACATGCTGACGCGCCAGGCGGACGGCTCGATCTGGCTCGGCGCACGGCTCTATCATTACGGCCTCGCCTATGCCCGATCGCTGGATTTCATGAGCATCGCTACCCACGAAATGCACGATCTCTGCCGCCAAGCCGGCGAAACCGTGCAGGTCTGTGGCCGCGACGGCGACTATATGCTGGTGCTTGCCATGGCCGACGGCCCGAGCCACTTTCAGGTGGCCTCCCGCGTCGGCACGCGTGTGCCGCTGAACTGGACGGCCTCGGGCCGTCTGCTCGTCGGCCACCTGCCCGAGGATGAGCGCATCGAGCTCTTCAAGCGCTGCGCCCGCTCGTCGCCGACCGGCCGTGCCGAGATCGACCCGGGCACCCTGTCGGAAGCCGCCGGCAAGGCTTTTGAGTCGCGCCTGTCGATCCAGGCGGGGGAATCGGATTATGCGGTCGCCTGCATCGCTTCGCCGATTTGCGATCGCGACGGCCAGTGCGTCGCCACCATCTCCATCGTCCTGCCGGAGCAGAAGGCCTTTTCCGACGAAAACCACTATACCGCGCATGTGCGCAGTTCGGCGGAACGGATCGAAAAGCTGATGGGCTGGCGCAACCGCTGAACCCTACCCCTCCCGGCGGATCCTACCGGTAGGAATAGCCGTGGCTATGGCGCACGAGCTTGCGTGCCCGTGGCACATAGCGGCTGGCGGCGAAGGCATCGGCGCCGATAACCGCGTAGCGCGGCTCGAACAGCTTGTTGAGAACCGAGACGTCGCCGTTGGAATCCGTGGCCTCGAGCTCGGAATCGACAAGGTCGAAAATAGTGAATTCCGCTTGCGAGCCGACCGAAAGCCGGTCCTCCATTGACAGCTTGATGACGGATGCCGGCGCATGGGTGACGGCCTCCACCACTTTGTCGAAGGGCATGCCGACGCTGAGCAGCTTCGACATCGTCGTCGCCAGATCCCAGACCGGAAAATTCATCGAATGGCCGTGCAGGTCGGTTGAGATCGAGAACGGCAAAAGCCCGCGCGCAATCGCCGCCTCGGCGACCTTGAAGGAGAAGGAGGCGCCGCCGTGGCCGATGTCGAGACGGATACCCTCGGAGGCGCAACGCTCGGCGAGATAGAAGAGGTCCTCGTCCTCCATGATGCTCGAACCGGCCTTGCCGTTGAAACAATGGGTGACGACGTCGCCGGGGCCGAGGATCTCCAGCACTTCGTCATAAAGCGCCGGCGGCTCGCCGACATGCACCATCATCGGCACTTTCAGGATCTTGGCGATCTTCTTGCCGAGCTTTACCGGCGTGACGCCCCAGGACCCGGTGATGACATGGCTGGCGCGCACCTTGATGCCGACGATGTGCTCGCTGTTTTCGGCATAGACTTCGAGGATGCGGTCGAGATCGATATCCCTTATGTCCTTGAGTTCTGCAACACGGTTGCAGGCGACGAGACCGATCGAGCCGAGGTTCAGGAAGGCCTTGATACGCTCGCGTGAGCGCTCGATGATATATTCGCGGAAACCGTGGAAATTCGCCTCACCAGCCGAACCAGCATCGACCAGCGTGGTGACGCCGCGCTCGACGCCGCATTCGGACGGACGAATGGAAATGTCAGTGCCGCCGTGCCAGATATGCACGTGCAGGTCGACCCAGCCGGGCGAAATGAAGGCGCCCTTGCCGTCGATGCGGGTCACATCCTGCGAGACGGCAAGCGACGGACCGATCTGGGCGATCCTGCCGTCGGCATTGACGAGAATGTCGATTACCCCCTCGGATGTGTCCGCGCCGAAAGCCATCGGTTTGACATTGGTGAGGAGAAGCGGCTTCTTCGCCTGATCGCCGGACATGGCATGCATTCCTTTCGAAGTCTCGGACGGGATCACTCCTCGTCATCCGTGTGCGGGTCGTTATGGAAGGGTGAAGTTAGATATGGCGCCTCAGGGAACCGCATCACTGCAATTCCATAGTTATGCTATATAAATCTTTATAATAGAATAAAGCGGAGGGCGACGCTGTCAAGGAAAATGACGCAGCCCATCGCCGTGGGAAAATGTAAGCGGCGCGCTCCTTCCGAAGCGCGCCTGTTTCGAAGATCGGGTAAATTCGCCTTTATTTTCAATCCCGAAGGATTGAATAGTCAAGCTGTTCCAGGTGATCCGGATCGGCAATGGCATCGATCGCGGCGATCCTGCCCTCGGCGATCGTCAGCGCCACCACGACGCGAAGCTGGCCCGCGATCTGTACGACGAATCCGAGCCCGCCGTCGACGACGGCGATTTCGGCCGCCTGCGCCCGGCCCTTGAAGGCTTCGGCCACCTGGGCTGCGCCGCGCATTTCACCAATGGTGCCGAAGCGGGCCGCCGTCGCATCCGGCCGGAAGATGACGTCAGGAGCAAGCACCGCGATCAGGCCTTCCAGATCGCCGTTGCGCGACGCCGTCAGAAAGGCCTCGGCGATCGTCCGCTTGCGCCCGAAATCGACATCAGGCGCTTCGTCCAAGCCCCGCACCCGGCGGCGGGCGCGGCTTGCGAGCTGACGGGTGGCAGCGGACGAACGGCCGATGATCGGCGCGATCTCGTCGAAAGGCAGATCGAACATGTCATGCAATACGAAGGCGACACGTTCGACAGGCGCCAGCGTCTGCAGCACGACGAGCAGCGCCAGCCCGACCGAATCGGCAAAGGCCGCCTCGCGCTCCGGATCCCTGGCCGGATCGGCGATCCCGGCATGAGTGGGCAATTCCAGCGGCTCCTCCCGCCGGGTCTTGCGCGCCCGCAGCATGTCGAGGCAGATGCGCGCCACCACGGTCGTCAGCCAGCCGCCGAGGTTGCCGACATCGGTCGTATCGGTGCGGCTCAGCCGCAGCCAGGCCTCCTGAACGGCATCATCAGCCTCGCTGCGCGAGCCGAGCATGCGATAGGCGGCAGCCCTCAGATGCGCCCTGTTCGCCTCGAACTCATCGGCCAGCCATTTTTTCTCGTCCATTTGTCACATTCCTCCGCTGCGTTCCGTCAAAGCCATGACGAATGAAACCCGGCCGATGTGACGAAGCCGGCGGATCGTCAGACGATAAACGTATCAAGGAGACATATCATGCAGGAGAGAATGGGAAATCCCGCCCTCGTCCTTCCCGCCGCCATGCAGGCGCTCAATGCGCTCAGCCAGGTGCCGGCCGAGACAGGCCTTTCGCCAAAGCTGCTCGAACTCGTCAATCTGCGCGCCAGCCAGATCAACGGCTGCAGCGTCTGCATCGACGGCCATCCCCGCATCGCAAAGAAGCTCGGCGAGACGGATGAAAGACTTTTCGCCGTCAGCGCATGGCGCGACACGCCCTATTTCAGCGACGCCGAACGGGCGGCCCTTGCTTTGACCGAAGCGGTGACCCGCGTCAGCGACCGCGCCGACCCGGTGCCGGACGAGATCTGGGACGAGGCGACCCGGCACTATGACGGCAAGAGCCTTGCCGCACTCGTCATCGCGATCGCCAATATCAACGTCTGGAACCGGCTGAACATCGCCACCCGCCAGATCGCCGGCGCCTGGAAACCGTGAGCGGCGATTGCCGGCAGCGTTTCACCCCGCGCTGCCGGCAAGCACATTTCTCAGATGATGCCGCCGCCGCCGGCAACCGAAGCCGGGCGCTCGGCCGCTACCTTCTTGCGGTAACCGCTGGCGCGGTAGGCGGCGATCGGGTCGATCGCGCCGCCGGCCCTGCGGCGGGCTTCGGCGAGGATCGGCTCGACATCGGCGCGATAGGCACGCTTCAGCGTTTCAGACGCCATCAGCGCGTCATTGTCCTGCTGGTAGCCGTCGAGCGCCTTGCGGTCGACGATCAGTGCCTGCGCATAGGCGCGACGGATTTCGTTGGCGCTGTTGATCAGGCTTTCGATCGGGTCGGTGACATTGTGCGACTGGTCGATCATATGAGCGGGGTTGAAATCATTGACGCCACGCTGTTCGGCATCGACCAGTTCGTTGAAGACGAGGAACAGCCGATAGGGATCGATTGCGCCGGCATCGAGATCGTCGTCGCCATATTTCGAATCATTGAAGTGGAAGCCGCCGAGCTTGCCGAACTGGATCAGCCGGGCGACGATCATTTCGATATTGGTGTTCGGCGCATGGTGGCCGAGATCGACCAGGCAATAGGCCTTGGGGCCGAGCGTCTGGGCAATCAGGTAGTTGGTGCCCCAATCCTGCACGATCGTGGAATAGAAGGCCGGCTCGTACATCTTGTGTTCGGAGAACAGTTTCCAATCGTCGGGCAGCGCCTTGTAAATGTCCGCCATCGAGGCGAGGTAGCGCTCGAAAGCCTTGGTGAAATGGCTCTGACCGGGGAAATTCGAGCCATCACCGATCCAGACCGTCAGCGCCTTGGAGCCGATCGCCCTGCCGATCTCAATGCATTCGAGATTGTGTTCGACCGCCTGGGCGCGTGTCGCCGCATCGGTGTGGCTGAGCGAGCCGTATTTGTAGGAATGGGCCTGGCCGAGAGCATCGGAAAAGGTGTTCGAATTCATCGCGTCGAAGCCGAGGCCGAGCGCATCGCCCTTGGCCTTCAATTCCCGTGCATCCGCCTTGTCCCAGGGGATATGCAGCGAAACATTCGGCGTCGCCTGCGTCAGCTGGTTGATGACGGCGCAATCGTCGAGCTTGTCGAAGATGCCGCGCGGCTCGCCGGTGCCGGGAAAGCGGGCAAAGCGCGTGCCGCCGGTGCCCACACCCCAGGAAGGAACAGCAACGAAGAACTCTGCCACCTTGCGGGTGACCGCCTCGATATCGACGCCGCGACGCGCAAGGTTCGCACCCAGCGCCTCGTAATCGGCTTTCAGCGCGGCTGCCCGCTTGTCGTTATCCGTTGCGACCAGATCCTGTGCGATCTTCAGATCAACCATATCTTCCTCCCGACCTACATCGCGGCCTTGGACGCCCGCTGTTGCACTCCTCATTCCTGTGCTTGTCACAGGAATCCAGCCACGGCGCGTCCGCGCCGTGAATGACTCACACGTAGCGAGGATGATGTTCTCCCGCGCCCAAAGACTTGGGCGCACTGGATTCCTGTGACAAGCACAGGAATGAGGGAGGAGAGTAGCGTCCCCGCATCACTCCAAAGGCACGGTCATTACCGCGTAAAGCTCTGTACGTTGCCGGCATCGACGTTGATGATGTTGCCGGTCGACTTGGCCGATAGATCAGACGCCAGGAAATAGATCGCCTCGGCGATATCCTCCGGAAACACGTTGAGTTTCAGCATTGAACGCTTGCGGTAATGTTCCTCGAGATCATCAACCTCGATCTTCGACGAAGCGGCGCGCTGTTCGCGCCATTCCCCGCTCCAGATCTTCGAGCCGCGCAGGACAGCGTCCGGATTGACGGTGTTGACGCGGATGCCGGCATCCGCGCCTTCGAGCGCCAGGCAACGGGCGAGATGGATCTCGGCGGCCTTGGCCGTGCAATAGGCAGACGCATTCGGTGAGGCGGCAAGACCGTTTTTCGAAGCGACGAAGACGACATTGCCGCCGAGTGCCTGACGGCGGAACAGGCGGAACGCTTCGCGCGAGACGAGGAAATAGCCGGTCGCCAGAATATCGATATTGCGGTTCCAGGTCGAAAGCTCGGTTGCTTCGATCGGCGCGGAGGAGGCAATGCCCGCATTCGAGACGAGGATATCGATGCCGCCGAATTCAACGCAGGCTTCCGCGAAGGCGGCGATCACCGCATCTTCCTTGGTCACATCGAGCCGGACGCTGCGCACGGCGTCAGCGCCATATTTCTTGATGAAATCGGCCTCGGTGCTCTCGAGCGCCGCCTGGTCGATATCGGCAAGCACGACGCAGGCGCCCTCGCCGACGAGGCGCGCGGCCGTCGCCCGACCGATGCCACCGGCGCCACCGGTGACGAAGGCCACCCGGCCGGCCAGGCTCTTCGGCTTCGGCATGCGCTGGAGCTTGGCCTCTTCGAGCAGCCAGTATTCGATATCGAAGGCTTCCTGCTCCGGCAGGCCCTGATATTCCGATACGGTCGAGGCGCCGCGCATCACGTTGATGGCGTTGACATAGAATTCGCTGGCGATGCGGGCCGTCGCCTTGTCGCGGGCAAAGGAGAGCATGCCGACGCCGGGAACGAGGAAGATGACGGGATTGGCGTCGCGCATGGCGGGCGAATTGTCATGCTTGCAGTCGTTGTAATAGCGGGCGTAATCGGCGCGGTAATCCTCCAGCGCCTTGTCGAGGCCAGCGACAATCGCGTCGATATCCGGCTTGGTCGGGTCGAAATCGACGATCAGCGGACGGATCTTGGTGCGCAGAAAGTGATCCGGGCAACTGGTGCCGAGTGCGCCGAGCGGGCGCAGATCCCTGGAATTGACGAATTCGAGCACGGCGTCCTGATCGTCGAAATGACCGAGCTTGCGCTCCTGCTTGCCGATGCGGCCGCGGATCTCCGGCATCAGCCGGGCGGCAATGGCGCGGCGTTCGGCAACGGGCAGGCTCTGCGTGACCGCGCCGCCGAAAATCGTCTTTCCCTCGGTCTTCTCGGCAAACCAGACGATCGCCTTGTTGATGATATCGAGCGTCAGCTCGTAGCAGGCCTTGGCGTCATCAGCCCAGGTGAAGAGACCATGGCTTTCGAGCACGACCCCCTTAGCGTTCGGGTTCGCCTTGACGAAGGCTTCGAGGTCGAGGCCGAGCTGGAAGCCCGGACGGCGCCACGGCAGCCAGCCGATCTCGTCGCCGAAGATCTGCTGCGTCAATTCCTTCGAATTCTTCGACGCGGCGATGGCAATGATCGCGTCTGGATGCATGTGGTCGACATGGGTGAAAGGCACGAAACCGTGCAGCGGCGTGTCGATCGAGGCGGCGCGGGCATTCAAATTGAAGGTGCAGTGCGGCAAGAAGCCGACCATGCGGTCCTCGTCCTCGACGCCCTTGTAGATGGCCTTCAGCGATTCCAGCTTGTCCTGATAGAGTGTCGCAAAACCATCGAGCTTGATGGTGCCGACATCGCCGCCGGAGCCCTTGACCCAAAGCACCTTGACCTTGCCGCCATCAAGCGGATCGGTTTCGATCACCTTCGCCGAGGTGTTGCCGCCGCCATAATTGGTGATGCGCTTGTCGGCACCGAGCAGATTGGAGCGATAGAGAAGTTTGCCGGGCTCGTCGAGACCTGCCGCGTAACCATCATCCCACCGGTTTTCCAGAAGCCGGACGTTCGCCGCCATGTCATCCTCCCATATAAATCATCATCGGGACGCGAGGTTCGCGCCCCTTTTCGTTGACGGTATCGCTCATGAAAGCCAAACTTGTCAATCGAAAACGATCAAATTCGATTATTGTGCAGCGCAATATGAAAATTTATGATCGTTTGTGATTGACAGCTTTTAACGGATGCTCAATAAATATGACAAGAGGAGGAGCCCAATGCACGAACGCGAACGCCATCGCATCATCTTAAGCGCCGTTCAGGAAAAGTC
Source organism: Rhizobium pisi (assembly GCF_003938655.1). Classification (GTDB taxonomy): domain Bacteria; phylum Pseudomonadota; class Alphaproteobacteria; order Rhizobiales; family Rhizobiaceae; genus Rhizobium; species Rhizobium pisi. The sequence continues at coordinate 96,690 of NZ_RJJT01000020.1, read as the reverse complement.
CGTGGTTACGATCCAGGACATTTCCGAGCTGACGGAAGCCTCTGAAGCCACCATCCGGCGCGACATTGCGGCTCTTCATGTGCAGGGCAAGATCCGTCGTGTCCGCGGCGGCGCCGAAGCGGTACACCCGCCGCAACTCGGCAATCTGGCCGGCCGGCCGTTCCGTGTTTCAGAATCGGTCAACATCGATAAAAAACGCGCAATTGCGCGCGCAGCCGTCGATCTCTGCGAAGCGGGCGATGCCATCATCATCAATGGCGGCACCACGACCTTCCAGATGGTGCACTACATGGCCGGCCACCGCCTGCAGGTCATGACCAACTCTTTCGCCATTGCCGAACATCTGGTGAAACATTCCAAAAACACGGTGACGGTGCCGGGCGGCGCGATCTATCGCGAGCAAAGTCTGATCCTGTCGCCCTTCGACAATGACGCGATCCGCAACTTTTATGCACGGCGGATGTTCATCGGCGCGCAGGGCGTCGGCCCGCTCGGCATCATGGAGGCGGACGCCCTCATCATTCAGAGCGAGCAGAAACTGATGCACCAGGCCGACGAGCTCGTCGTCATGGTCGATTCAAGCAAATTCAATCGCCGGTCGAGCCTCATTCTCTGCGCGCTCGACCGCGTTTCTGTGGTCATCACTGATGACGGGATCTCGGAAGAGGCAGCTCGCATGATCGAGAATGCCGGCGTCCGGCTCGTCGTCGCAAGCCCGGTGGCTCAGGCTGTGAAGGAGGATTCCTCGTCGGTTGCATAAGGCGCCGCCGAGGTGTGGAAGTCTAATCTTAATGGGAGGAAAATGACATGAAACTCGCAAAGACACTTGCGCTCGGCGTAGCGCTGGCCGTCGCCATGATGGCCGGCACTGCAAGCGCCAAGGACATCAAGATCGGCCTCGTCGTGAAGTCGCTCGGCAACGGCTTCTTCGACGCTGCCAACAAGGGCGCCCAGGAAGCAGCCAAGGAACTCGGCGGCGTGGAAGTAATCTACACCGGTCCGACGACCACGACGGCTGAAGGCCAGATCGAAGTCATCAACTCGCTGATCGCCCAGGGCGTTGACGCCATCGCCGTTTCGGCCAACGATCCGGACGCGCTTGTTCCGGCCCTGAAGAAGGCTGCACAGCGCGGCATCAAGGTCATCTCCTGGGATTCGGGCGTCGCGCCGGAAGGCCGCATCCTGCAGCTCAACCCGTCGTCCAACGAGCTGATCGGCAAGATGTGCCTGACGCTTGCCAAGGACCATCTCGACGGCGGCAAGGGTGACTTCGCCATCCTGTCGGCAACGACCACCTCGACCAACCAGAACATCTGGATCGACCAGATGAAGAAGCAGCTCAAGGATTTCCCAGGCCTCAACCTCGTCACCACGGTTTACGGCGACGACCTCTCGGACAAGTCCTATCGTGAAGCCGAAGGCCTGCTGAAGTCCAACCCGAACGTCAAGGTCATCGTCGCTCCGACGACCGTCGGCGTTCTGGCTGCTTCGAAGGTCGTTGAAGACAAGGGTCTGGTCGGCAAGGTCTACGTCACCGGTCTCGGCCTGCCCTCTGAAATGGCTGGCGCGATCAAGTCCGGCGCGACCAAGGAATTCGCCATCTGGAACCCGATCGACCTCGGCTACTCCGCAACGCAGATCGCTTATCACCTGGCAAAGGGTGATGCCGATGGCAAGCCGGGCAGCGAAATCGAAGCCGGCCGCATGGGCAAGATCAAGATTGGCGACAATGGCGAAGCCGCCATGGCCGATCCTTTCGTCTATAATGCTTCGAATATCGACCAGTTCTCCAAGGTCTTCTGATCTTTGAGATCATGAACGGACACCCGGCGGCTCTGTCGCCGGGCTTCTCTTTCGATGGTGGTAAGCTTGCTGATGACCCCTGCCCTTCAACACCCCGTCTCGGACCCAAAACCTGATGAAGCAACTGCCATTCTGGAAATGCGCGGCATCTCCCAGACCTTTCCTGGCGTGAAGGCGCTCGACAATGTCAGCATCGCGCTTCATCCCGGCACGGTGACGGCGCTGATCGGTGAAAACGGCGCCGGCAAATCGACGCTCGTCAAGATCCTGACCGGTATCTACCGGCCGAACGAAGGCGAGATCTTGGTCGATGGCCGGCCGGTGACCTTTGCCAGCGCGCAGGCTGCGATCGATGCGGGCGTCACAGCCATCCACCAGGAAACCGTGCTTTTCGACGAGCTGACGGTTGCCGAAAACATCTTCCTCGGTCATGCGCCGCGCACGCGGTTGCGCACCATCGACTGGCAGGCGATGAACAGCCGCTCCAGGGCTTTGCTGACCGCCCTTGAAAGCAATATCGACCCGACGATCCGCCTGAAGGACCTCTCGATCGCGCAGCGCCATCTGGTGGCGATCGCGCGCGCTTTGTCGATCGAGGCCCGCATCGTCATCATGGACGAGCCGACGGCCGCCCTCTCCCGCAAGGAGATCGACGATCTCTTCCGCATCGTCCGGGGCCTGAAGGAACAGGGTAAGGCGATCCTGTTCATCAGCCACAAGTTCGACGAAGTTTATGAGATTGCCGACGACTTCGTCGTCTTCCGCGACGGCCGCGCCGTCGGCCAGGGCCGGCTCAAGGAAACGCCGCAGGACGAAATCGTCCGGATGATGGTCGGCCGCGACGTCGAGAACGTATTTCCGAAGACCGAGGTCGCCATCGGTGGCCCGGTGCTCGAAGTCGAAAAATACTGCCACCGCACGGAATTCCGCGATATTTCGCTGACGCTGCGCAAAGGCGAGATCCTCGGCATTTACGGCTTGATCGGCGCCGGGCGTTCGGAGCTCGCGCAATCGCTCTTCGGCATCACCAGGCCGCTCTCCGGCAGGCTTGTTCTCGAAGGCCGGGAAATTTCGATCAACTCGCCGCACGATGCCATCAGAGCCGGCATCGTCTACGTGCCGGAAGAGCGCGGCCGCCATGGCCTGGCGCTGCCGATGCCGATCTATCAGAACATGACGCTGCCGTCGTTGACGCGCACCTCACGCAAGGGCTTTCTGCAGGCAGCGCAAGAATTCGCGCTTGCCCGCAAATATGCCGAGCGGCTCGATCTGCGCGCCGCTGCCCTTTCCGTACCGGTCGGGACGCTGTCCGGCGGCAACCAGCAGAAGGTCGTCATCGGCAAATGGCTTGCCACCATGCCCAAGGTCATCATCCTCGATGAACCCACAAAGGGCATCGACATCGGCTCGAAGGCCGCCGTCCACGGCTTCATCAGCGAGCTCGCCGCAGAAGGCCTCTCCATCATCATGATCTCTTCCGAACTGCCCGAAATCATCGGCATGTCGGATCGCGTGCTGGTCATGAAGGAAGGCCTCTCGGCCGGGTTCTTCGAGCGCAATCAGCTTTCGCCGGAAGCGCTCGTGCGCGCGGCGACCGGAAACGCATGAGGTGATGGGCATGGCCAAACTGATCAGAAAACGCGAAACCCTGCTCTTCGCCATCATCGTGGTGATGATCGTTGTCTTTTCGACGCGCGCCGCCGATTTCGCCTCACCTGAGAATCTCGCCGGCATCTTCAACGACACGGCGATCCTCATCATCCTGGCGCTTGCCCAGATGACAGTCATCCTGACGAAATCGATTGACCTCTCGGTTGCCGCCAATCTTGCCTTTACCGGCATGGCCATTGCGATGATGAACGCCGCGTTTCCCGGCCTGCCGCTGATCGTGCTCATCCTTGCTGCGATCGTGATCGGCGCCGCCCTCGGCACAATCAACGGCTTCCTTGTCTGGCGCCTTGAAATCCCCCCGATCGTCGTGACCCTCGGCACGCTCACCATCTACCGCGGCATGGCTTTCGTGCTGTCGGGCGGCGCCTGGGTCAATGCCCATCAGATGACGCCGATCTTCCTCTCCGTCCCCCGTACGCCGATCCTCGGCCTGCCGGTCCTAAGCTGGGTTGCGATCATCATCGTCGCGCTGATGTATATGCTGCTGCGCTACAGCCAGTTCGGTCGCTCGGCCTATGCGACCGGCGGCAATCCGACCGCTGCGGTCTATGCCGGCATCGATACGGGCCGGACGAAGTTCCTGGCCTTCGTGCTCTCGGGCGCGCTTGCCGGTCTTTCCAGCTATCTCTGGGTCTCGCGTTATGCCGTCGCCTATGTCGATATCGCCAACGGCTTCGAACTCGACAGCGTCGCGGCATGCGTGATCGGCGGCATTTCGATTGCCGGCGGCGTCGGCTCGGTCGCCGGCACGGTGCTCGGTGCGCTCTTCCTCGGCGTCATCAAGAACGCCCTGCCCGTCATCGGCATTTCGCCCTTCACGCAGATGGCGATCTCGGGAACCGTCATCATTCTCGCCGTCGTCTTCAACGCCCGGCGCGAGCGCAATCGCGGCCGCATCATCCTGCGTGACCGCGCAGCAGCGGAGGTCGCAGCATGAGCATGGTTTCCGCCCCTCCAGGCAAGCAAACATCCGAGAAGCGCATCATCCCTGACCGCCTCGGTACGCCCTTCCGCCGCATCCTCGCGAGCTGGGAAGTGCTGCTCTTTGCCGTGGCCGTACTGATCTTCATCTTCAATTCGCTGGCCTCGCCCTATTTCCTCGACGCCTGGAACCTCTCGGACGCCACCTTCAACTTCACCGAAAAGGCGATGATCGCCTTCGCCATGGCGCTGCTCGTGATATCAGGCGAGATCGACCTCTCGGTCGCCGCAATCATCGCGCTCGCCTCGACAGCGATGGGCGCCGCGGCGCAGATCGGCATCGGCACGCCGGGCCTGGTGCTGATCGGCATCGGCACCGGCCTTGCCTGCGGCATCTTCAACGGCGTCCTCGTCTCGGTGCTGAAATTACCGTCCATCGTCGTCACCATCGGCACGATGAGCCTGTTCCGCGGCATTTCCTACATCGTGCTCGGCGACCAGGCCTATGGCAAATACCCGGCCGATTTCGCCTATTTCGGCCAGGGTTATGTCGTCTGGGTCTTCTCCTTCGAATTCGTGCTCTTCATCGTGCTGGCGATCCTCTTTGCGATCCTGCTGCATGCGACGAATTTCGGCCGGCAGGTCTATGCGATCGGCAACAATGATTTCGCCGCCCGCTTCTCCGGCATTCCGGTCGAACGCGTCAAATTCATCCTCTTCCTGCTGACCGGCGTCATGAGTGGTGTTGCCGCCGTCTGCCTGACCTCGCGCCTCGGCTCGACACGGCCGTCGATCGCGCAGGGCTGGGAGCTCGAAGTCGTCACCATGGTCGTGCTCGGCGGCATCTCGATCCTCGGCGGTTCCGGCACGATCGGCGGCGTCGTCATCGCCGCCTTCGTCATGGGCCTCGTCACCTTCGGCCTCGGCCTCTTGAACGTGCCCGGCATCGTCATGTCGATCTTCATCGGGCTGCTTCTCATCATTACCATCGCCATCCCGATCATTGCCCGCCGCATCAAAGCCATGAGCGCCAAATGACCCTGGAAAAACACGCCTTCAAGATGAAGCTCAATCCCGGCATGGAGGCAGAATACAGGAAGCGGCATGACGAGATTTGGCCAGAACTGGTCGATCTCCTACACAAGTCAGGCGCCAGCGACTATTCCATCCATCTCGACCGCGAGACCAACACGCTGTTCGGCGTGTTGACGCGGCCGGCCGAGCACACGATGGCGAGCCTGCCGGAACATCCGGTCATGAAGAAATGGTGGGCTCACATGGCCGATATCATGGCGACCAATCCAGACAATTCGCCTGTTCAAAGCGACCTCGTCACCCTCTTCCACATGCCATGAACGCCACCTCCTTTCGCCGCATCGCCGTCCTCGATATTGGCAAAACCAATGCCAAGGTCGTCGTGCTCGACAGCGAGACAGGCGCCGAGATCGCCGTCCTGAAGCGGCCGAACGTAGCTATCAAAACTGGCCCTTACCCGCATTACGACATAGAGGCTCTCTGGTCGTTTACGCTCGACGCGCTGAAGAGCCTTGCGCGGGAACCCGGCTTCGACGCCATTTCGATCACCACCCACGGCGCCGCCGCCGCGCTCATCGGCGAGGACGGCACGCTTGCCATGCCTGTGATCGATTACGAACACGAATATCCGCGGGAGATCCGCGATGCCTATACACGGCTGCGTCCCTCCTTCGACGAAACCTTTTCGCCGCGCCTCTCGATGGGCCTCAATGTCGGCGCGCAGCTGCATTACCAGAAAACCGCCTTTCCCGAAGAATTCGCCAGAGTCGCGGCCATCCTCACCTACGCGCAGTATTGGGCGGCACGGCTGACCGGCGTCGCCGCCAACGAGCTGACCTCGCTCGGTTGCCACACCGACCTCTGGAATCCGAAGGTCGGCAGCTATTCTTCGCTGGTCGACAGGCTTGGCATCCGCGACCTGATGGCGCCGATCCGTTCCGCCTTCGATGCGCTCGGCCCGGTCCTGCCTGATATCGCCGCCGAACTCGGCCTTGCAGCGCCGGTGCCGGTCTATTGCGGCATCCATGATTCCAACGCGTCGCTGCTGCCGCACCTCGTCCATCGCGAGGCGCCCTTCGCCGTCGTCTCCACGGGCACCTGGGTCATCAGTTTCGGCGTCGGCGGCGATCTCGATCATCTCGATTCGAAACGCGATGCGCTCGCCAATGTCGATGCCTATGGCCGCGCTGTTCCCTCCTCTCGTTTCATGGGTGGGCGGGAGTTCGAGATCCTCTCAGCCGAGATCGGCAATGTCGACGAAAAGAATGCTCAGGCAGCGATCGGGGCTGTGATCGCAAAGGGCATGATGCTGCTGCCGAACATCGCTCCCGGTTCCGGACCTTTTCCTGACAAGGCAGGCCGCTGGGAGGGCGCGGAGGAAGCAAGCCGCGAGGAACGCCATGCTAGCGCCTGCCTTTATCTTGCGTTGATGACTGACGCCTGCCTCGGGCTGATCGGCGCCAAAGGCCCAGTGATCGTCGAAGGGCCTTTTGCCCTGAACGAGATCTATCTCAAGCTGCTTGCGGCGCTGGTCGGCCGCGAGGTCCTGGCCCTTCCCGGGACAACCGGCACCAGCCAGGGTGCAGCGCTTCTCACCGGCATCCGGCCGGTATCAGGCAGCGAGACGCAGTTTCCGCCGGCCGATATCCAGGGACTGGCCGCTTATCGCCATCGCTGGTACGCGGCGATGGAGTAGGATTCTTTCCAAAACGATCTTGTTCGGCCGGACCTTGCGGTTAGTGTGCACCTCGAAAATCACTCGAGGAGATGCCATGACAGACACATTCGATCCGCGCGCCCTTGCGGCCAGGCTTCACGGCCTGCGCCAAGCCGGCAGGCAGGAGACAACGAGCACGTTCACGCTGCCGGCCGACCTGCATCAAGCGATGGAGACGCAGAATTTTCTCGCCGCCGCGGATGGCATTTCCAGCAATGCCTGGAAGGTGACGGCCTCGCCGCAGGGCCAGGGGGTCGCCGGACCGCTGCACCCCTATGTCGAAGCTGTCTCGGGCGCCAGCATTCGCTGGTATCCGGGCCTGAAATTCGAAACCGAGATCGCCGTGCGCCTCGGCAAGGACCTGCCGATCCGCCCCGAGAGACCATACAGCCGCGCCGAAGTGGTCGAGGCGATCTCCGCTGTCCATCTCGGCGCCGAACTGCTGGTCAGCGCCGTCAGGGAAAGCGGCGGCATCTCCTTTCCGCTGTTCCTCGCCGACCGCCTCGGCAATAGCGGCTATGTGCTCGGCCCCAAGGTCGACAAAAGCGTCGTCGATACTGCCGGCGGCACGCCCCTCAGGGTTACCCATGCCGGCCGCACGATCTATGATGGTCCGGCGCAGCATCCGAAGGGCGATGTTCTCACCTGGCTCGTCGACTACGCCAATAACGGCTCGCGTCCCGAAGCATCGCTGAAGGCAGGCGCGCTCGTCACCACAGGCACGTTGAGCGGCGCGGTCGAACTGACCGGACCCGGTGAGATCGACATTCTCTTCGGCGACATCAGGCTCGGTTTTTCGGTGTCCAAGGTCGATTGATGGCGGCTCGACAGCCGTCGGTTACACCTTCTCGCGGAACATCTCGATGATGGCTGAAAAATCCCTGCCGCCATTGCCCAGCTTTTCGAAGAGCGCGTAAAGCTGAGCGGCCTCCGCTCCGAGCGGCGTGGAGGCGCCGCTTGCGAGTGCGGCTTCCTGCGAGAGCCTGAGATCCTTCAGCATCAGTGCGGCGGCAAAACCTGGTTTATAGCCATTGTTCGCTGGCGAGGTCGGCACGGGTCCCGGCACCGGGCAATAGGTATTGATCGACCAGCACTGCCCCGATGAGGTGGAGGCGACGTCGAACAGCGCCTGATGCGACAGGCCGAGTTTCTCGGCAAGCACGAAGGCTTCGCAGACGCCGACCATCGAAATGCCGAGGATCATATTGTTGCAGATCTTCGCCGCCTGGCCGGCACCGGCCTCGCCGCAATGGACGATCTTCTTTCCCATGCCCTCGAGGATCGGCTTCGCCTTGGCGAACGCCTCTTGCGAGCCGCCGGCCATGAAGGTCAGCGTGCCCGCGCTCGCCCCGCCGGTGCCGCCGGAGACGGGCGCGTCGAGCGACAGGCAGCTTGCGGCCTTGGCCATCTCATGCGCCTTGCGGCTGCTCTCGACATCGATGGTGGAGCAATCGATGACCAGCGTGCCTTGTGCGATGGACTGCAGGATGTCCGTCCACGCCGTCAGCACGTGCCTGCCCTGCGGCAGCATGGTGACGACGATTTCGGCATCCTTGACCGCCTGGCTAATATGGCTCGCCGGCGTTACACCGTTCTCCTCGGCCGCCTTCAGCACGGGTGCCGCGAGATCGAAGCCCGTCACCTCGTGGCCTGCCTTGACCAGATTGGCGGCCATCGGGCCACCCATGTTGCCCAATCCGATGAATGCGATCCTTGCCATGGTCTTCTCCTATCGATTGTCTTCGAGGATCATCGCGGCCGCCTTTTCGGCGATCATGATCGTCGGCGAATTGGTGTTGCCCGACGTGATCGACGGCATCACCGAGGCGTCGGCGATCCTGAGCTTGCCGAGCGCCCGAAGTTTCAGCCTGGGATCGACGACGCTGTCCCTGTCGGCGCCCATGCGGCAGGTGCCGACGGGATGGAAAATCGTCGTGCCGATATCGCCCGCCGCCCGCTCCAGATCGGCCTCCGTCTGATAGGCCGGCCCCGGCTTGAATTCTTCAGGCCTGAAACGAGCAAACGAGGGCTGCGCCACGATCCTGCGCGTCAACCGTATGGAGCGGACAGCTATGTCACGATCGCGCTGCGTCGAGAGGTATTTCGGGCTGATCGTCGGCTGGGCGGCGAAATCCGGGCTTGACAGATGCACCGAACCCCGGCTTTCCGGCCTGAGATTGCAGACGCTTGCGGTGATTGCCGGGAAAGGATGGACGGGATCGCCGAACTTTTCCAGCGATACCGGCTGCACGTGATATTGCAGGTCTGGCGTTTCCCGATCCGGACCGGAGCGGGTGAAGATGCCGAGCTGGCTCGGCGCCATCGCCATCGGCCCGGAGCGGCGGACGAGATATTCGAGCCCGATCGCCGCCTTGCCGATCAGCTTCGTCGCTTTCTCGTTCAGCGTCGGAACGCCCGTCACCTTGTAGGCCAGGCGCAATTGCAGATGATCCTGCAGGTTCTCGCCGACGCCCTTCACCTCGGCGACGACATCGACGCCGGCCCGGCGCAGCACTTCGCCCCTGCCGATGCCGGACAGTTCCAGAATATGCGGCGAGCCGATCGAACCGGCTGAAAGGACGGTTTCTCTCGCCGCATAGGCGTGTTTGGTCACGCCGTCATGCTGGAACTCGACACCGGCGACGGCGTCCCCCTCCACTAGGAGCCGTCGGACCTGCGCCTTGGTCAGGACGGTCAGGTTGGCGCGCGTTATCGCCGGGCGCAGGAAGGCCTTCGAGGTATTCCAGCGGATGCCGGAACGCTGGTTGACGTCGAAATAGCCGGACCCTTCATTGCTGCCACGGTTGAAATCCGCAGTCTCCGGAATGCCCGCTTCCTTTGCCGCTTGCTGGAAGGCGTCGAGCACGGCCCAGCGCACGCGCGCCTTCTCGATGCGCCATTCGCCGCCGGCGCCATGCATGTCGTCCGCGCCGCGATAGAAATCCTCGGACTTCCGAAAGAAGGGCAAAATATCGTCCCATCCCCAGCCGCTGCAGCCCATCTGCCGCCAGAGGTCGTAATCGCGGGCCTGGCCGCGCATGTAGATCATGCCGTTGATCGACGAACAGCCGCCGAGGACCTTGCCGCGGGGATAACTTAGCGCCCGGCCGTTGAGCCCCGCTTCCGGCGCCGTGGTGAAGCACCAGTCGGTGCGCGGATTGTTGATGCAATAGAGATAGCCGACCGGAATATGGATCCAGTGGTAATTGTCGCTGCCGCCGGCTTCGAGCAGCAGCACGCGGCTCCGGCCATCCGCCGACAACCGGTTGGCAAGCACGCAGCCCGCGCTGCCCGCCCCGATGATGATGTAGTCGTAACGATCCATGTGTCCTGCGCAAAACTCCAGATGCTTACCGCTTCCCTCTCCCCGCGGGACGGGGAGAGGGAGAGTCGCAGTGCCGCCGCCGTCTCTCCTCCCGGGGGAAAGTGATTCTTTCCCGAGAAGAGAGAGGTCCGCCCATTCAGCGGCGATAGACGAAGCCCAGTTTCCGCCCCAGCCGCGAGGCGTAGAATTCACCGATGATGCCGCGGCGGAAGATCAGCACGCAGACCATGAAGACGATGCCGGTGATGATCGTCACCGGGAATTCCGAGGTGGCGAGGTAGTTTTCCAGCGCCACCACCAGCCCGGCGCCAAAGAGCGGGCCGATCAGCGTGCCGATGCCGCCGAGCAGCGTCATCAGGATCACCTCGCCCGACATCTGCCAGGCGACGTCCGTCAAGGTCGCGAACTGGAAGACGATCGATTTCACCGCGCCTGCGAGCCCCGCAAGCGCCGCCGACATGACGAAGGCGCCGAGCTTGTAGCGCGCCACGGAATAGCCGAGCGAGATCGCCCGCTGCTCGTTCTCACGGATCGATTTCAGGATCATGCCGAAGGGCGAATTGATGAAGCGCCAGATGATCAGCACGCCGATGATGAAAACACCAAGCACGAAATAATACATGTTGGTCGAGCTGTTGAGATCGATGAAGCCGAAGAGATGGCCGCGGGGCACGGACTGGATGCCGTCCTCACCTTCGGTGAATTTCGCTTGCAGGCAGAAGAAGAAGAACATCTGCGACAGCGCCAGCGTGATCATCGCGAAATAGATGCCCTGACGGCGGATGGCGAAGAAGCCCATGACGAGACCGAGGAATGCCGCGCCCGCTACCCCGATCAGGATGCCGAGTTCCGGCGGCAGGCCCCATGATTTCACCGTATAGGCGGTAAAATAGGCCGCACCACCGAAGAAGGTGGCATGGCCGAAGGACAGCAGGCCGGTATAGCCGAGCAGCAGGTTGAAGGCGCAGGCAAAAAGCGCGAAGCAGAGCAGCTTCATCAGGAAGATCGGATAGAAGAAGAACGGCGCCAGGAGCAGGAGCAGCAGCCCCGCCAGCAGGAAACCGGCCTGCACCGAAAAGGCGGTTCGGCTTTTTTCTGTTTGGATGGTTTCGGTGATGTCAGCCATGTCAAGCATCCCGGCCGAAAAGGCCCGCGGGCCTGATGAGAAGCACGATCGCCATGATGACGAATATCACGATGTTGGAGGCCTCGGGATAGAAGACCTTGGTCAGGCCCTCGGCGATGCCGAGCACATAACCGGTGATGATCGCGCCCATGATCGATCCCATGCCGCCGACGACGACCACGGCGAAGACGACGATGATCATGTTCGAGCCCATCAGCGGCGAAACCTGGTAAATCGGCGCCGCGAGCACCCCGGCAAAAGCCGCCAAGCCGGCGCCGAGCGCATAGGTGAGCGTCAGGAGCACCGGCACGTTGACGCCGAAGACCTGCACCAGCACGGCGTTTTCTGTGGCGGCTCTGAGATAGGCGCCGAGCTTGGTCTTCTCGATCAGCAGCCATGTGCCGATGCAGACGACGAGCGAGACCACGACCACCCAGCCGCGATAGATCGGCAGGAACATGAAGCCGAGGTTTGCCCCGCCGGCAAGGGCTGATGGCGTCGCATAGGGCTGGCCGGAGGAGCCGTAGAGATAGCGGAAGGTGCCCTCGACCGCGAGCGCCAGGCCGAAGGTGAAGAGCAGGCCGTAAAGCGGATCGAGATCGTAGAGTCGGCGTAAGAACAGCCGCTCGATGACTGCGCCGGCAAGGCCGACGATGACAGGCGCCAGGATCAGAGACGGCCAGTAGCCGATGCCGGCATAGGTGAGTAGCAGATAGGCCACGAAGGCGCCGAGCATGTACTGCGCGCCGTGCGCGAAGTTGATCACCCGGAGCAGGCCGAAGATGATGGCGAGGCCGAGGCTGAGCAGCGCATAGAAGGAGCCGTTGATCAGCCCGATCAGCAGCTGGCCGAGCAGCGCCTGCATGGGAATGCCGAAGATCATCGTCATCTGGTCATACTCCCAGAACCTTGTGCAGCGTATCCATGCGCTGCGGCAGTTCGCCGACCGGGAATTCCGACACCATCTGCCCATGATCCATCAGATAGAAGCGATCGGCAATACGGCTGGCGAAACGGAAGTTCTGCTCCACGAGCAGGATCGTCATGCCGCGCTCCTTGAGTTTTTTCAGTACCTCACCGATGCGCTGGACGATGACGGGCGCAAGCCCTTCGGTCGGCTCGTCGAGGATGAGCAGCCTGACACCGGTGCGGAGAATCCGAGCGATCGCCAGCATCTGCTGCTCGCCGCCGGAAAGCTTGGTGCCCGGGCTGCCGCGGCGCTCGTAGAGATTGGGAAAGAGCTCGTAGATTTCGTCGAGCGTCATGCCGCCGCCGGCCACGACAGGCGGCAGCAGCAGGTTTTCCGAAACGGTGAGCGTCGAGAAAATGCCGCGCTCCTCCGGCACGAAGCCGATGCCCCGATGCGCTGTCTGGTGCAGCGGCACCTGCATCATGTCGCTGCCGGCAAAGCTGATCCTTCCCTTCCGGGCACGCACGATGCCTGTGATGGTGCGCAGCGTCGTCGTTTTGCCGACGCCGTTGCGGCCGAGAATGGTGATCGTCTCGCCTTCGCCGATATGCATGTCGACGCCATGCAATATGTGGCTTTCACCGTACCAGGCGTTGAGCCCCTGAACTTCGAGGAGAGCAGCCATCAATGCTCCTCCGTGCCCATGTAGGCCACGCGCACGCGCTCGTCCTGGCTGACTGTGGCATAATCGCCCTCGGCGAGGATCTCGCCGCGCTGCAGCACGGTGACGTGCTGACAGATATTGGCAACGACGGAGAGATTGTGCTCGACCATCAGCACCGCCCGGTCGCGGGCGACCTCTCGGATGATCGACGAAACGACGCCGACATCCTCATGCCCCATGCCGGCCATCGGCTCGTCGAGAAGCAGCACTTTCGGGTCCAGCGCCAGCGTGGTGGCGATCTCCAGCACGCGCTTGCGACCGTAGGAAAGATCAGCGGCGATATGATCGCGCTCCTTGGAGAGCCCGACGCTTGCTAGCAGCTGCTCGGCGCGCTCGTTCAGCCGGTCGAGTGCGGAGAGCGGCCGCCAGAACTGCGTGGAGAGGTTGTTCGGCCGCTGCAGCGCCACGCGCACATTGTCGAGAACTGAGAGATGCGGGAAGACCGCCGAAATCTGGAAGGAGCGCACCAACCCCATGCGCGCCACCCTGTCGGGCGGCGTCCCGGTGATATCTGTGCCCATCAGCGTGATCGTGCCTGATGTCGGCTGCAGGAACTTCGTCAGCAGGTTGAATACCGTCGTCTTGCCGGCGCCGTTCGGACCGATCAGCGCATGCACGCTGGCATCATGCACGTCGAGATCGACGTTCCTGACGGCGGTGAAGCCGCCGAAGTCGCGGCGCAGGCCGCGGGCGGACAGTACCACCCGCGGCTTCGCCTGAGTTTCAATCGCGGAAACCGCCATGGTGATTACTTCACCAGATCGCAGCCGCTCTTGGCGGGATCGATATAGGCTTCCTTGCCGGGGATGGTGGCGAGAACGTTGAAATAATCCCACGGTTCCTTACTTTCCGCGGGCTTCTTGACCTGCAGCAGGTACATATCGTGGATCATCCGGCCGTTGGCGCCGACCGTGCCGCCACGTCCGAAGACGTCATCAACCGGCATTTCATGCAGCAGCTTGGCGACGGCATCAGTATCGTCCGTGCCGGCCTTCTGCACCGCCTTCAAATATTGCGTCACTGCCGAATAGGTGCCGGTGTGGATCATGTTCGGCATCTTGCCGGTGCGGGCGAAGAACTTCTTGGCGAAGGCGCGGCTTTCGTCGTCGCGGTTCCAGTAAAAACCTTCCGTCAGCGTCAGGCCTTGAGCCGCTTCGAGGCCGAGACCGTGGACTTCGGCGAGGGTAAAGAGCAATGCCGCCAGATGCTGACCGCCCTGGGTGATGCCGAATTCGGCCGCCTGCTTGATGGCGTTCGAGGTGTCGAGGCCGGCATTGGCAAGGCCGATCACCTTGGCGCCTGATGATTGCGCCTGCAACAAGAAGGACGAGAAATCCTGGGTCGACAGCGGGTGGCGAACCGAGCCGACGACCGTGCCGCCGCTCGCCTTGACGTAATCGGTGGTCTGCTGCTCCAGGGAATAACCGAACGCATAGTCGGCGGTCAGGAAGAACCAGCTGTCGCCGCCCTGCTTGACGAGCGCGCCGCCGGTGCCGACGGCCAGAGCGTGCGTGTCGTAGGCCCAATGGAAGCCGTAAGGCGAGCAGGCCTTGCCGGTCAGATCCGTCGTCGCAGCACCGGTGACGATGTCGATCTTCTTCTTCTCCTTGGCGATCGCCTGCACGGCAAGCGCCACGGAGGAGGTCGTCAGTTCCATGATCGCATCCACCTGCTCGGTGTCGTACCACTGGCGGGCGATGTTGGAGGCGATATCCGCCTTGTTCTGGTGGTCGGCATCGACGATCTCGACAGGAACGCCCAGCACCTTGCCGCCGAAATCCTCGACCGCCATCTTGGCGGCTTCGACGGAAGACTTGCCGCCGAAATCGGCATAAACGCCCGACTGGTCGTTCAGAATGCCGATCTTGACCTTACCGTCAGTCGCGCTCTGCGCGAACACCGCAGTGCTGCTTGCAAGCAGAAATGCAACGGATGCAACGAGATTCTTTCGCATGCTCTCTCCTCCCAGAGATTAGCCAGATTACGGATCTGTTCAGATTTGGCCAGCCGCACTCCTCAGAGCGACCGACCCTTAGCCTACGATCAAGGAAATTCCGCCTTGAAGCAACCGGTGGTTTACAATTAATTCCAAACAGTATCTGTTCGTTTTTGAACAGATGGGGACCGCGATGAGCAATCCACCGCAGTTTACTTGGGACGATCTTCAGTTTTTTCTAGCCGTCGCCCGCACAGGACAGCTGTCGACGGCAGCCCGGCAGCTGCGCTCCAGCCATGCCACCGTTTCGCGCCGCATCGACCGGCTGGAATTCACCCTCAAGGTCAAGCTCTTCGAGCGCAATCCGCGCGGCTATGTGCTGACTGCCATGGGCACGCGTTTCATCGAGACGGCCGAGAGGATGGAGCAGGAGACCGAGCGGCTGCGCGCCGACCTCGCCGACGGTTCGATGGCGCAGCGCGGCCTGGTGCGTCTCAGTGCGCCGGAGGGTTTTGCCAATTTCTTCTTTGCAACCGTGCTGCCGCGCTTTGCCGCCCAGCACCCTCATCTCTCGCTCGAGCTGGTCACGATCCAGCAGATCATGTCGCTGTCGCGCAAGGAGGCCGATCTTTCCGTCGTGCTCGACGAGCCGAAGGGCGGGCCTTATTTCGCCGAGAAACTAACGGACTACCATCTGCAGATCTACGGCTCGCGCGAATATCTGGCAAAGGCGCCTGACATCACCCGCCGGGAAGACCTGCTCAACCATCCCTTCGTCAGCTATATCGAGGAGATGATTTTCGCGCCGGGCCTGGACTATCTCGGCGACGTGCACCCGCGCATCAAGCCGCAGTTCCAGAGCTCCAGTATCTTCGCGCAGCTGACTGCCACCCGAAACGGCCTCGGCCTCTGCATCCTGCCCTATTTCTTCGCCAGCCGTTACCCCGAACTCGTGCGCGTCTTGCCCGAGGAAATCGACCTCAAGCGCCATTACTGGATCACCTGCCACCGCGACCTGAAACAGGCGCCGCGCGTGCGCGCCGTCATCGATTTCCTGCGCGAGGCGGTGCGCGGCGAGGATGCACGCTTCGTCCCGCCCTATGTCACCGCCGCCGGCCCAGTACGCAGAGGAAAGCCGGAAGCCTAGTTACTTCAGGAATTCGGCCCGGTGCGGCGTAAACGTATCGATCAGCCGGCCCTTTTCCAGCGCCTTGACGCCGTGGACGAGATTGGGGGGCACGATGAAGCTGCCGCCCTGCCGCAGCACTTCGGTCCGGCCATCGATCGTCACTTCGAAGCTGCCTTCCGCGACATAACTTGCCTGGATATGCGGATGCGAATGCGCTGCACCTACGGCCCCGCTCTCAAAGGCCACTTCCACCATCATCATCTCGGGCAGATAGGTCATGATGCGCCTGACGACGCCGGGCTCCGGATTGACCCATTCGGCGCCTTCAGCCGATACGAACAGATCGCTTGATGACATTTCCGCCTCCTCGTTGCAGACTCGATCGCGGGCAAAGTGGATCATGCGGCCGCCTTTGAAAAGATCACGCGTCTCGTCTTTTCGCCGGATCGCCCTTGGTTGACGCGGTCGGCTGGTGGGTCTATCCCGACCGGGAGACAAGCAGCTTGAACCGGGGATGAGGAGACGCCGCCATGCAGCATACGCGCGAGGTTTTCGATTGGGCCGATCCGTTCCGGCTGGTGGAGCAACTGACCGATGAAGAGCGCATGGTACTGGACACCGCCCATGCCTATGCGCAGGAAAAGCTCGCTCCGCGCGTTCTCGATGCCTTCCGCCACGAAAGGACCGATCCTGATATCTTCCGGGAAATGGGTGAACTCGGCCTGCTCGGCCCGACGATCTCGCCTGAATACGGCGGCGCCGGCCTTGGTTACGTCGCCTACGGCCTGATCGCCCGCGAGGTCGAGCGGGTCGACAGCGGCTACCGCTCGATGATGAGCGTCCAGTCCTCGCTCGTCATGGTGCCGATCGAGACTTTCGGCTCCGAAGAGCAGAAGCTGAAATACCTGCCGAAACTTGGCGCCGGCGAATGGATCGGCTGCTTCGGCCTAACCGAACCCGATCATGGCTCCGACCCGGGCTCGATGGCGACGCGCGCCAAGAAGGTCGACGGCGGCTACAGCCTGACCGGCTCGAAGACCTGGATCTCCAATGCGCCGATCGCCGATATCTTCGTGGTCTGGGCAAAGACCGAGGATGGCCTCATTCGCGGCTTCATCCTCGAAAAAGGCTGGAAGGGACTTTCGGCGCCCGCCATCCACGGCAAGGTGGGCTTGCGCGCCTCGATCACAGGTGAAGTGGTCATGGACGGCGTCTTCGTGCCCGAGGAAAACCTGCTGCCAGGTGTAACCGGCCTCAAGGGACCGTTCACCTGCCTTAACTCCGCCCGTTTCGGCATCGCCTGGGGCGCGCTTGGCGCCGCCGAGGATTGTTATGCAAGGGCGCGGCAATATACGCTGGAGCGCAAGCAGTTCGGCCGGCCGCTCGCCGCCAACCAGCTGATCCAGAAGAAGCTCGCTGACATGGCGGCGGAAATTTCGCTCGGCCTGCAGGGCTGCCTGCGGCTCGGCCGCATGAAGGAGGAAGGCCATCCCCCAGTGGAGCTCACCTCGATCCTCAAGCGCAACAGCTGCGGCAAGGCGCTGGAGATTGCGCGCGCGGCCCGCGACATGCTCGGCGGCAACGGCATCTCCGACGAGTTCGGCATCGCCCGCCACCTTGTCAATCTCGAAGTGGTCAACACCTATGAGGGCACGCACGATATCCATGCGCTGATCATCGGACGGGCGATAACAGGCATTGCCGCCTTTGCGAACTAGAGCATTGGCCCGAACATCGAAATCGATTTTCGGAAAGCGCTGTAGATTCAAAGCGTTATAGAGTCTTTTGCGGCTCCGAAAGGACGCGCTGCGCGCTCGGTCCTGTTGACAAAATACCGGCGCCAAATTTTTGCGACAACGGAGACTGTGAACGCTGCGTATGCGGTTCTCGGGCGCTTCAGGCCTTGGGCGTAGCCTGATTCTGCTATATGGCTGCGCGAAATGGATGCGCATGTGAAAATGAACTACCGCCCCGATTTGGATGGACTCCGCGCCATAGCCGTGTTGGGCGTTCTTCTGTTCCACTTTTCTATAGGACCATTCCCCGGCGGATTTGTGGGCGTCGACATCTTCTTTGTCATCAGCGGGTATCTGATCACCAGGCTGATCGTCGAGGAGGTGGAACAGGGGCGGTTTTCGTTCAAGCGGTTCTATGTGAGACGCATGCGTCGGCTTTTCCCGGCATTGCTCTTCATGCTGTTGTGCTCTCTCGTCGCCGCGGCGCTGATCTTCCCACCGGAGCAGATGACAGGCTTCGGCGCATCATTGGCGGCATCGGTATTCTCTGTCTCGAACATCACGTTCTGGTCGGAGCATGGCTATTTCGATGTCAATTCGCATCTAAAGCCTCTGTTGCATACGTGGTCCTTGGGCGTCGAGGAGCAATTCTATCTGGTCTGGCCGTTCGCGCTGGTGTTGCTTTTGCGGTTCGGACGGAAGGCCGTAATGGCTGCGTTGGCTCTGGTCTTTGTCGCAAGCCTCGGCGCGAACCTGGTGATGGAGCCTTATCGGTCGACGCTATTCTATCTCTCACCATTCCGGTTCTTCGAGTTTGCGATAGGAGCAGGATTGGTACTCATGCCCACTGCGCGATCGAATGCCGCAATGGAGGGAGCGCTGCTCTCCGGCTTGGTGATGATCGCCTATTCCTATCGGGATTTCACGGAAGCCACTCTGTTTCCGTCCTATCCGGCGCTGGTGCCCACAGTCGGAGCGGCCCTGGCTATCTGGGGCGGACAGGCACGGTGGTCTGGGCTGCTTCTGCGCAACAGGGCAGCGGCATCGGTCGGATTGATCAGCTATTCGTTATACCTGGCGCATTGGCCGTTGCTGGTGTTCTGGCGATATGGAAGTGCGGAGCCGCTGGCTCGCAATGAGGGCGTTGCTCTTCTGATCCTGACATTTGCAATCGCCTGGGCCATGTACGTCTTCGTCGAACGGCCATTCCGTGAAAGAAACGCCGCGGGCTATTTGATTTTGCCGCGGGTCTACATGCGCGGTGCTGTTGTAGCGGCACTTGCCGTATCGGCGATCGGCCTCCAGGTCTTGGTATCCCACGGTTGGCTATGGCGCCTCGGTGAGCGTGGGGAGTTTATCGGAGAGTTCGTTCGTGGAGGAGACCGGAGAGCGGACGCGCAATATGGGGGCAGCGGTTGCAGCACACCGTGCAGCACGTCGACAGAAAGCCGGAAGCCCGACGTCATATTCATCGGAGACTCACATTCCCGCCAGTATTATCGTGGCGCAAAGGAAGCGTTGGCTGGGCTCAAAGTGGACTTCTACGCCTTCCCAAGTTGCCAGTTCTTTTCCCTGGAATACACGCGAGACTACACCGGATATGCCGATCCGGTGCTCTATGACAGCCAATGCCGTGAAGCGCGGAAACAGGCATTCGAGGGTATTCGCAAAGCCCCCGACGCTTTGATCGTGCTGGGCGAGTATTGGTATCCTGTGCGAATGTTATCGGAGGCTGGCAGGGCTCCTTGGGCGGTCACGACGCCGGAAGCCTACTATCAGTTCGTGGGTGCAGAAGTGTCGCGGCTCCGGAAGTCCTTCGGGAATCGTCAGATGGTTGTTCTCGGCAGCGTTCCGACATCTGGCGGCATCGGCTCGCCGCTCGGTTGCTTCGGCAATCTTTACCGGGTTGACCCGGGATGCCTGAAGCAACCAATTTCCAACCCGGCTATTTCGAAAAGAGCTGAGATCAATGAACTGCTGGCGGAAAATTTATCGCCTGCAGTGACATTCGTAGACCCATTTGATGCCCTTTGCGCCCGAAAAGAGTGCACGGTTATGAGCGACGGACCTCTGTATTCCGACGACACTCACCTGTCAGGGCTCGGTGCGAAAAAGGTAATGGCTGAAGTCGCCACGACTATTAAACGAAAGCTTGCTGTTCGTGGGGCGGAAGTAAGCAGGCAAGTGATTCAATAGGCCTAAAGCAGGCCTGATGCGCTCTCATAACCAATGCATGTTGCCTAAAGTATGCAGCCGTTTCGGAACTCCGACGCGACGCGCTTTAGCCTGTTGACGCGACAGGGCGAATTGCCACGCGCCTGACAATGTGCAACCTTCCCTAGCGACGGCCCAAAAGCCGGCAAAGAGGGGGATCGCGCATGTTTCTGCTTCTTGCATTGCTGATCGGTGTCATTGCTGGCCTTCGCGCCATGACCGCGCCGGCCGCCGTCGCCTGGGGCGCGGCGCTTGGCTGGTTCGACGTCTCGCAGACGCCGCTTGCCTTCATGGGGTACCAGTGGACACCATGGATCCTGACGCTTTTCGCCGTCGTCGAACTGATCACCGACCAGCTGCCCACCACGCCGTCGCGCAAGGTGCCGGTGCAGTTCGGCGCCCGGATCGTCACGGGAGCGCTATCGGGTGCAACGATCGGGGCGGCCAGCGGCCTGCTCTTCGGCGGGCTGATCGCCGGCGTGATCGGCGCAGTCATCGGCACATATGGCGGCGCTGCCGTTCGCGGCAGGCTCGCAACCTCATTCGGCAAGGACCTGCCGGCCGCCCTCATCGAAGATGCCGTCGCCGTCATCGGCGCGGCGCTGATCGTGGGGGCCGTCTCATGAAAAACTTCGACGCCATCGTGATCGGCGCCGGCCAGGCCGGCCCGTTCCTCGCAGCCCGCATGGCCGAAAAGGGCATGAAGGTGGCGCTCATCGAGCGCAAATTCCTCGGCGGCACCTGCGTTAATGCCGGCTGCATGCCGACGAAGACGCTGGTCGCCAGCGCCCGCGCCGCCCATGTCGCAAGAAGCGGCGCTATCTACGGCGTGAAGATCCCGGGCGAGGTCGGTATCGACATGAAGGTGGTGAGAGCCCGCGCCGAGGCCGTGACCATGAACGCCCGCAACGGCCTGATCGGCTGGTTTAACGGCATGGACGGCATGAGCGTGATCTACGGCCATGCCCGTTTCGAGAGCCCGAAGACCGTCAGCGTCAACGGCGAGACGCTGACCGCGCCGCGCATCTTCCTCAATGTCGGCGCTCGGCCTGTCGTCCCCGAGCTACCAGGCATCGACGAGATCGATTATCTCACCAGCACCTCGATCATCCATCTCGACACCCTGCCCCGGCATCTCGCCGTGATCGGCGGCAGTTATATCGGGCTGGAATTTGCGCAGATGTATCGCCGCTTCGGCGCCGAGGTCAGCGTCATCGAGCACGGCCCGAAGCTCGCATCGCGCGAGGACGAGGACATATCGGACGCGATCGCCGACATCCTGCGCTCGGAAGGCATCAGCGTCCACACCGATGCCGGCAGCATTGCCTTTGCGCGAAACGGCAGCGGCGTGAACGTCACCGCCGGCTCGGCGAAGATTGACGCGAGCCATGTGCTGATCGCCACCGGCCGCAAACCGAACACCGACGATCTCGGGCTCGATGCCGCCGGCGTCGTCACCGATAAACGCGGTTATATCACCGTCGACGACAAGCTCGCCACCAATGTCGAGGGCATCTGGGCACTCGGCGACTGCAACGGTCACGGCGCCTTTACCCATACCTCCTACAACGACTTCGAGATCGCCGCCGCCAACCTGCTCGATGGCGACGACCGCAAGCTTTCGAGCCGCATCCTGGCCTACGCGCTCTATATCGACCCGCCGCTCGGCCGCGTCGGCATGACGGAAAAGCAGGCGCGCGCCTCGGGACGCAGGATCATGGTCTCGACCCGGCCGATGAGCCGCGTTGGCCGCGCCAACGAGCGCGGCGAAACCAAGGGCTTCATGAAGGTGATTGCCGACACCGAAACCAAGGAAATCCTCGGGGCGGCGATATTGGGCATCGAGGGCGACGAGGTGATCCACGGCATCATCGATGCGATGAACGCGGGAACGACCTATCCGACGCTGCAATGGTCGGTGCCGATCCACCCGACGGTGTCGGAGCTGATCCCGACGCTGCTTGCGGATTTGAAGCCGGTTCAGCTGTGAATGCGGCCGGAGGCGGACCCGCGTGTCTATTGAACTGCTGATCGAGCATTACGGTCTGCTGGCAATATTTCTGGGCGCCGCCTTCGAGGGCGAAACGGCGGCTTTCCTCGGCGGCGTGATTTCCCACCGCGAGCTGCTCACCTATTGGTCGGCCTCGTTTGTGGCCACGGCAGGCTCCTTCGCCGCCGATCAGATGTGGTTTTTTGCCGGCCGCTACGCCGGGCAATGGGGCTTCGTCCGCCGGCTGATGGAAAGGCCGGCGCTGGCACGCGTGACCCGGCTTCTGGAAAACTATCCGACCGGCTTCATCCTGGCGTTTCGTTTCCTGATAGGCTTGCGGACGATCAGCCCGATCGTCATCGGAACGACGCGCATACCAACCGGTAAATTCGTCGTCCTGAATGCCGTAGCCGCGCTGGTCTGGGGACAGCTTTTCACGGCGCTCGGCTACCTGTTCGGACATGGCATTCAGAAGACAATGGGGCACCTTCCCCTTCAGCACCACCTGCTCATTGCAGTCGGAGCCGCGGCCCTCGTGGCGGGCGCGGCTCTTGCCTTTCGCAGGATGAAGCCGAGAGCCGGGCATTCATAAAAGAGGCGCGGCTACCTACTCCATTACGATCTGCAGCTTGACGTCGCTCGGCCGTGCTTCGACGGCGCGATCGAACGCCTTGATCGAATCCTCGAACTTGAACGTCTCTGAGATCAGCGGCTTGAGATCGACGCGACCCGACGCCAGCAGCGCGATCGAGCGCTCATACTGGTGCGCATAACGGAACACCGTCTCGATGCGGATTTCCTTGGTGGACGCCGTCGAGACGTCGAAACCGACAGGGTTGACCGGCAACCCGACGGCGACGATGACGCCCCCCGGGCGCGGCAGCGCCATGACCGTCTCCCAGGCTTTTGGCGAGCCGGAGCATTCGAAGACGACATCGGCGCCCCAATCGTCGGTCAGCCGGCCGACTTCCTCGATCAGGCTCTTCTCGCGGATATTGACCGGGATCACGCCCTGATACCGCGCTGATATATCGAGCTTCGGCTGGGCGAGATCGGCGACGATCGCGCGTGCGCAGCCGCCGGCAAGGGCAGCGATCGCCACCATCGTGCCGATCGGCCCGGCACCGAGAACGACGGCGGTATCGCCAGGCGCAATCTTTGCTTTATGAGCCGCCTGCATGCCGACGGCGAAGGGCTCGACCATGGCGCCTTCGGCGAAGCTGACATTGTCGGGCAGCTTGAAGGTATAATTTGCGGGGTGCACGACCTCAGGCGTCAGCACGCCATGGATCGGCGGCGTTGCCCAGAAGGTGACATCGGGATCGATATTGTACATGCCGAGCCGGCTTGCCTTCGAATTCGGATCGGGAATGCCGGGTTCCATGCAGACGCGGTCGCCAACTTTCAGGTGCGTGACACCCGGCCCGACATCGACCACCGTGCCCGCCGCCTCGTGGCCGAGCACCATCGGCGCGTTGACGACGAACGGACCGATCTTGCCATGGGTATAATAATGTACGTCCGAACCGCAGACGCCCACGGTATGAATCTTGATCTTCACCTGCCCCGGTCCCGTTTCCAGCGGCAGATCGATATCGCGAAGCGCGAGCTCATGCTGGCGCTCCAGCACCAGCGCACGGACTTTGGTCATGATCGGTTTCCTTCCCTATGGCCTCCTGCGATTCATGGAGCACCGTTGAACAGACTATAAGACCGTAAGGGGCGACAATTCAATCCTCTCAAGCTTTTGCTCAAGATGTGATGAAATGCCCATTTTCCATAACCCGAAAGATTAACGTCCCAAGACCTCTGGATGATTCCAGCCAAGACCATTGTGGAGTATATTCTCAAGTCTAAATCGCCATCAATGAAGAAAGATAAAGAGATGAAGCACGATAACGATAATATCGTCAGGAATATCTCTCGCGGCGCGACGATATCAAAGCAATTCCGGGACCTCTGGCGCCGGCTCGTAGACAACTGCATCGGCGCGTTCGAAGAAGACCGCTCGCCGAAGCCGGTGCGCGTTATTGTCAAGCCAATGGATCGAAATCGCCCCATAAAGCGTTAATAGCAGGCGCCGGCATGGCGTCGCGGAGACATGACGGCTCCCGGCACCATGCGGATCGGCAAGAAGGAAGACCATCATGAAGTCGATCGTGTCATTTTGCCTGTTCGCATCCCTTCTCCTTGCCGCGAATGGAGCGTCTGCCGCAATCGAGGAAGCATCGCTTCCACCACAGCAGCAGGAAGAAAAGCTGGTGCCGGCCAATCTCGAACTCACTTTCACCGGCCCTGTCGATCTTGCCCGCTCGACGGCCATCCTGCTGGATGCCCAGGGCACACCGCTTCCGACAGGCAAGCCGTTTCTCTCAGGCCCAGAAGGATCCATATTCAAGATCCCGCTCGACCCGTCGATGGCGCCGGGCCTCTATACCGTCGACTGGCGCGTCCTCTCGATGGATGGCCGCAGCGCCGAAGGCCAGTATCAGTTCCGGGTCGATCCTTAGCGCCGCAACCGCCGCTTCGGCCCGTAAAAGCATTTATAAGATTTTTATATTGATGGCCGCCTGCCCGTCTCGATCCTTTATGCCCTCCGGCTCCATATTGATGCCCGAGAGATCAAAGCGATCATCTCCACGCCAGAAAGCATGAAAGGCGGCCTCCATCGAGATGCCGGCCCTTTGTCTTGTCTGACTCCAAACAGAACGACAGGAGTCACGATCATGATGGATATCATTTTACTTGGCACGACGATCATATTCTTCGTGCTCTGCTTTGCCTACACCAGAGCCTGCGACAGTCTCTAACCGGAGAACCGCAATGACCCTCGATTATGTCTTGAGCGGTGCGGTGACCGTATTTCTCACCGTCTACCTCACCTACGCTCTCCTTCGCCCAGAACGCTTTTGAAGAAAACTGGCGCTTCTGAGGTCGCGATGCGCGGCCGAGAAGCAGCCGGGTATTGAAAGTTTACCTCCATGACCCTCAACGGATGGCTTCAGATCCTGCTTTACTGCGGGATCATCCTCGTGCTCGTCAAACCGCTCGGCGGTTACATGACGCGTGTCTTCAACGGCGAGCGCACTTTCCTGTCACCGGTCCTCGTTCCGATCGAACGGGGGCTTTACCGCATTGCCGGCACCAGCGAACGCGAAGAACAGCACTGGACCTCCTATGCCTTCGCCATGCTGCTCTTCAGCCTGCTCGGCGTCATCGTGCTTTACCTGTTGCAGCGTCTTCAGGCCGGGCTTCCCTATAATCCGGCCGGCATGGCTGCCGTCCCGCCGGAGCTTTCCTTCAACACCGCCGTCAGCTTCGTCAGCAACACCAACTGGCAGAATTACGGCGGCGAAAGCACCATGTCGTATCTGACGCAGATGGCCGGCTTCACCGTCCAGAATTTCGTCTCGGCGGCCACGGGCATTGCCATAGCGCTTGCGTTCATCCGCGCCTTCTCGCGCGCTTCGGGCAAGGCCGTCGGCAATTTCTGGGTCGATATGACTAGGGCGACCTTCTATGTGCTGCTGCCGATCTGCATCGTGCTGACGCTTGTTTTCGTCTATCTCGGCGTGCCGCAGACGCTCGGCCCCTACGTCAATGCGACGACGCTCGAAGGCGCGCAGCAGACGATCGCCGTCGGCCCCGTCGCCTCGCAGCTTGCCATCAAGATGCTCGGCACCAATGGCGGCGGCTTCTTCAACGCCAACTCCGCCCATCCGTTCGAAAACCCCGACGCCATCTCCAACCTCATCCAGATGGTGTCGATCTTCGCGATCGGCGCGGCTCTCACCAACGTCTTCGGCCGCATGGTCGGCAACCAGCGCCAGGGCTGGGCGATCCTCGCCACGATGGGCATCCTGTTCGTCGCAGGCGTCGGCATCACCTATTGCGCGGAAGCCGCCGGCAACCCGCTGATGCATGCCTTCGGTCTTGGCGGCGGCAACATGGAAGGCAAGGAAGTCCGCTTCGGCGTCGCCCTGTCCTCGCTCTTTGCGGTTATCACCACTGCGGCCTCCTGCGGCGCGGTCAACGCCATGCATGGCAGCTTCACCGCGCTCGGTGGCCTCGTTCCGCTGATTAACATGCAACTCGGCGAAGTCATTGTCGGCGGCGTCGGCGCGGGCTTCTACGGCATCCTGCTTTTCATCATCGTCGCCGTCTTCGTCGCTGGTCTGATGGTCGGCCGCACGCCGGAATATCTCGGCAAGAAGATCGAAGCGAAGGAAATGAAGATGGCCGTTCTCGCCATCCTCTGCCTGCCGCTCGCCATGCTTGTCTTCACCGCAATCGCCTCGGTGCTGCCAAGCGCCGTCGCCTCCGTCGGCACTTCAGGCCCGCACGGCTTCTCCGAAATCCTCTATGCCTATACGTCGGCTGCGGCCAACAACGGCTCGGCTTTCGGTGGGCTCACAGGCAATACGCCCTGGTACAACATCAGCCTCGGCCTCGGCATGCTGATGGGCCGCTTCCTGGTCATCATCCCGGCGCTTGCCATCGCCGGTTCGCTGATCGCCAAGAAATCGGTTCCGGCCTCGGCAGGCACCTTCCCGACGGACGGCCCGCTCTTCGTCGGCCTGCTTGTCGGCACGATCCTGATCGTCGGCGGCCTGACCTTCTTCCCGGCGCTGGCCCTCGGTCCCGTCGTCGAGCATCTGGTCATGATCGCAGGCCAGACCTTCTGAGGTGATGCCATGATCCTCCGCCACAGGCTTCGCCAAGCTTCTCATCCACGTCCCGGTGCGCCGGGACGTGGGAATGGCCCGAGACCCCAAGCCTCCGACATCATCCTGGTGATGATGGCAGGCCTCCTCGTCATCGCCGCCATCGTCAAAATCTTACAGGGCTGACCGGCTTCCGGTTCGCCATCCTCGTTTCAAAGCTGGAGTCTCTTATGAGCCAGGCAAAATCCGCGAGTATCATGGATAGTCGCATCCTCATTCCGGCCGTGGGCGCCGCTTTCAAGAAGCTCGACCCACGCGCGCTCGCCAGAAACCCTGTCATGTTCGTCGTGGCCACGGTTTCGGTGCTCACCACCGTCCTCTTCCTGCGCGACCTCATCGCAGGCAACGGCAATCTCGGCTTCTCGTTCCAGATCAATATCTGGCTCTGGTTCACCGTGCTCTTTGCGAATTTCGCCGAAGCGGTCGCCGAAGGCCGCGGCAAGGCGCAGGCGGATTCGCTGCGCAAGGCGCGCACCGAAACCCAGGCAAAGCTGCTCACCGCCGGCAATGGCAGCGACTACCGCATGGTGCCGGGCACCAGCCTCAAGGTCGGCGACCTCGTGCTCGTCGAAGCCGGCGACATCATCCCGTCGGACGGCGAAGTGATCGAAGGCGTGGCCTCCGTCAACGAAGCGGCGATCACCGGCGAATCCGCCCCGGTCATCCGCGAATCCGGCGGCGACCGCTCGGCGGTAACAGGCGGCACCCAGGTGCTGTCCGACTGGATCCGCGTCCGCATCACCGCAGCCGCCGGCTCGACTTTCCTCGACCGTATGATCGCACTCGTCGAGGGCGCGGAACGCCAGAAGACGCCGAACGAGATCGCGCTCAACATCCTGCTCGCCGGCATGACGCTGATCTTCGTGCTCGCCACCGCGACGATCCCGAGCTTTGCCATCTATGCCGGCGGCTCGATCCCGATCATCGTCCTCGTCGCCCTTTTCGTCACCCTGATCCCGACGACGATCGGCGCGCTGCTGTCGGCAATCGGTATCGCCGGCATGGACCGCCTCGTCCGCTTCAACGTGCTCGCCATGTCCGGCCGCGCGGTCGAAGCCGCCGGCGACGTCGACACGCTGCTCCTCGACAAGACGGGCACGATCACGCTTGGCAATCGCCAGGCGACGACCTTCCGCCCGGTTCGCGGCGTTTCCGAACAGGATCTCGCCGATGCCGCCCAGCTCGCCTCGCTTGCCGACGAAACGCCGGAAGGCCGCTCCATCGTCGTGCTCGCCAAGGAGAAATACGCGATCCGCGGCCGCGACATGGCAAGCCTCAAGGCCACCTTCGTGCCCTTCACCGCTCAAAGCCGCATGAGCGGCGTCGATCTCGAAGGCGCCTCGATCCGCAAGGGTGCGGTCGATGCGGTGCTGACCTATGTCAACGGCGATGCGCCCTCCAAGAACGGCGGTGAGGTCGTGCGCGAACTGCAGTCGATATCAGACGAGGTCGCCAAATCGGGCGGCACGCCGCTCGCCGTTGCCCGCGACGGCAAGCTGCTCGGCATCATCCAGCTGAAGGACATCGTCAAGGGCGGCATCCGCGAGCGCTTCACCGAGCTGCGCCGCATGGGCATCCGCACCGTGATGATCACAGGCGACAACCCGCTGACGGCAGCCGCCATCGCCGCCGAAGCCGGCGTCGATGACTTCCTCGCTCAGGCAACGCCTGAGATGAAGCTGGCGCTGATGCGTGAGGAACAATCCAAGGGCAAGCTCGTCGCCATGTGCGGCGACGGCACCAACGACGCGCCCGCGCTTGCCCAGGCCGATGTCGGCGTCGCCATGAACACCGGGACGGTCGCCGCCCGCGAGGCCGGCAACATGGTCGACCTCGACTCAGACCCAACGAAGCTCATCGAGATCGTCGAGATCGGCAAGCAGCTCTTGATGACACGCGGCGCGCTGACGACCTTTTCGATCGCCAACGACATCGCCAAGTACTTCGCCATCATCCCGGCGATGTTCCTGACCTTCTACCCGCAGCTCAGCGTGCTCAACGTCATGGGGCTTTCGACGCCGCAAAGCGCCATCCTCTCGGCGATCATCTTCAACGCGTTGATCATCATTGCGCTGATCCCGCTGTCGCTGAAGGGTGTCCGCTATCGTCCGATCGGCGCCGGCGCACTTCTGTCGCGCAACCTGCTGATCTACGGTCTCGGCGGCATCATCGTCCCCTTCATCGGCATCAAGGCAATCGACATGGCCGTCGCGGCCCTCGGTCTCGCCTGAGACACTCCAAGGAGTAAGAACAATGTTTAGAGAATTTCGCCCGGCAGTCGTCATGATCGTCGCCACCACCGCCATAACAGGCCTTCTCTACCCGCTCGCCATGACGGGTGCCGCCCAGGCGCTCTTCCCAACCCAGGCAAACGGCAGCCTAGTTGAGAAAAACGGCCAGGTGATCGGCTCGACGCTGATCGGCCAGGCCTTCACCAGCGACAAGTATTTCCACGGCCGTCCTTCGGCGGCCGGCGACGGCTACAATGCGGCCGCCTCCAGCGGCTCGAACCTCGGCCCGACCAGCCAGAAGCTGATCGACCGCGTCAAGGGCGACTATGAGGCCGCGAAGGCAACGAATCCGACAGCCGACGTACCCGCCGACCTCGTCACCGCTTCGGGCAGTGGCCTCGATCCTCATATTTCGCCCGATGCGGCCTATTTCCAGGTGGCGCGTGTCGCCAAGGCGCGGGGCGTTGCTGAAGCCAAGGTCAAGGCACTGGTCGACGGTGCAGTTCAGGCCCGGGAGCTCGGCATTCTCGGCGAACCCACCGTCAATGTTCTGGCGTTGAACCAGAGCCTTGATGCTTCTATGACTGAGTAAGGTTGGCGGGCCGGGCGCACCCGTCCTCCATTGCAGAAAGATCACTCGCATGGCAGACGACAATCGCGACCAGGCCGGCAGGCCCTCGCCCGATGCGCTTCTCGAAAAAGCCCGGGCCGAAACGCGCGGCCGTCTGAAGATCTTTCTGGGTGCTGCACCCGGCGTCGGCAAGACCTACGAGATGCTGATCTCCGGCCGTGCCAAGATCGCCGACGGTCTCGATGTCGTCATCGGCGTCGTCGAGACCCACGGCCGCAAGGAGACCGAGGCGCTGCTGGCCGGCTTCGAGATCATCCCCCGCGTCAAGATCGAGTACAAGGGCCGGCAGCTCGAGGAAATGGATCTCGACGGCATCCTCGCTCGCAGGCCCGATCTCGTGCTGGTCGACGAACTCGCCCATACCAATGCCGAGGGCAGCCGCCATCCGAAGCGCTATCTCGATGTCAAGGAATTGCTCGGCCGCGGCATCGACGTCTACACGACGCTGAACATCCAGCATGTCGAGAGCCTGAACGACGTCGTCTCGCAGATCACACGCATCCGCGTGCGCGAGACTGTGCCGGACTCGATCATCGACCTTGCCGACGACGTCGAGATCATCGATCTGACGCCGGATGATCTGATCAAGCGGTTGCATGACGGTAAAGTCTATATGGCGCGGACCGCAGAGCGGGCGCTGACCAACTATTTCACGCCAGGCAATCTGACGGCACTCAGGGAATTGGCGCTGCGCAAGACCGCCCAGCGCGTCGACGATCAGTTGCTCACCCATATGCAGGCCCATGCCATCTCGGGCCCCTGGGCGGCCGGCGAGCGCGTCCTCGTTTCGGTCGATCATCACCCGCGCTCGGCCTCGCTGGTGCGCTATGCCTCACGCGTGGCCTCGCGGCTGCGCGCGCCCTGGGCCGCCGTCTACATCGAGACCAACCGCTCGATCAATCTGTCGGAAACGGAGCGCGATACCGTTGCCGCCACGTTGCGTCTTGCCGAGCAGCTGGGTGGCGAGGCGATCACCATTCCCGGCCGCGAGGTGGCCGAGGAACTCGTTCGCCATGCCACAGCCAACAACGTCACACATATCGTCATCGGCGCGCCGAAGAAGCCGACATGGCGCGACTGGTGGAACCGTTCGATCACCGACGAGCTGATCCGCAAGACCGGCGAAATCAGCGTCCATGTCATTTCGGGCAACGAGAAGGACGGCACCACGGCGCGCGGCGTCAAAGCCGCCGCCACGGCGCCACCGCTGGATCTCTGGGCCTATCTGCTGGCAACCGCCTATGTCGCCATCGCGCTCGGCGTCAGCATCGTGCTCGACCAGGTGCTCGACGTGCGCAACCTTGCCCTCGTCTTCCTGATGGCGGTGCTGACCTCCGCCGTCATCCACGGGCTGCGGCCGGCGCTCTACAGCTGCATCCTCAGCGCGCTGTCCTTCAATTTCTTCTTCCTGCCGCCGCGCTACACGCTGACGATCAGCGATCCGGAGAGCGTGCTCGCGTTCTTCTTCTTCCTGGGCGTCGCGATCATCGCCAGCAACCTGACCGCGACCGTACAGCGCCAGGCCGCCGCAGCCCGCCAGCGGGCGCGGACCACGGAAGACCTTTACCTCTTCTCGAAAAAGCTCGCCGGCACCGGCACGCTCGACGACGTGCTCTGGGCAACCGCCTTTCAGCTCGCCTCGATGCTGAAGGTCCGCGTCGTGCTGCTGCTGCCCGAGGAAGGTACCATCGCCGTCAAGGCCGGTTATCCCCCTGACGATACGCTCGACGATGCCGATATCGCCGCCGCCCGCTGGGCCTGGGAGCACAATCACGCTGCCGGTCGCGGCGCCGACACCCTGCCCGGCGCCAAGCGCCTCTACGTGCCGCTCCGGACGGGGCGCGCCGCCGTCGGCGTCATTGGCCTCGACAGCGACCGCCGCGACGGGCCGCTGTTGACGCCGGAGCAACAGCGCCTGCTCGATGCGCTGGCCGACCAGGCGGCACTCGCCATCGAACGCGTCCAGCTTGTCGCCGATGTCGACCGGGCACGGCTTGCGGCAGAAGCCGACCGGCTGCGCTCTGCCCTGCTCACCTCGATCTCGCACGACCTGAAGACGCCGCTTGCCGCCATCCTCGGCGCCGCCGGCACGCTGCGCGACTATTTCGCCTCCATGTCGGAGGAGGATCGAAGCGACCTGCTCTCCACCGTCGTCGACGAATCGGAACGCCTCAACCGCTTCATCGCCAACCTGCTCGACATGACGAAGATCGAATCCGGAGCGATGGAACCGAACTATGCGCTACATTTTGCCGGCGATATCATCGGCACCGCGCTGCGCCGCGCCGCAAAGATCCTCGAGCGACACAAGACCGAGATGAGCGTTCCCGCCGACTTGCCGATGGTGCGTGTCGACCCTGTCCTGTTCGAGCAAGTGATTTTCAACCTGCTCGACAATGCCGCCAAATATGCCCCCGAGGGATCGGTGATCCACATCGAGGGCTGGGCCGATGCCGAAAATGTCGTCGTCCAGGTCTCCGACGGAGGACCGGGCATTCCGCCGGCCGACATCACCCGCGTCTTCGATACCTTCTACCGCGTGCGCAAGGGGGATCAGGTGCGCGCCGGCACCGGGCTTGGCCTTTCCATCTGCCGCGGCTTCATCGAGGCGATGGGCGGCACGATCGTCGCCGGCAACCGGACGGGCCGCCCCGGCGCCGTCTTCA
Organism: Rhizobium pisi; assembly: GCF_003938655.1. GTDB lineage: Bacteria > Pseudomonadota > Alphaproteobacteria > Rhizobiales > Rhizobiaceae > Rhizobium > Rhizobium pisi. The sequence continues at coordinate 64,201 of NZ_RJJT01000020.1, read as the reverse complement.
CCATCCGTCTGCCGAAACCCAACGACATTCCGAAACTGGATGAATTGAGATGACCGGTTCAGCCGTCAAACTGCTCGTCGTCGACGACGAGCCTCCCATCCGCAAGCTGCTCCGCGTCGGTCTGACCGCGCAGGGCTACGAGGTGCAGGAAGCGGCAAACGCCGCGGCCGCCCGTCAGTCGGTCGCCGACGACATGCCCGACCTCATCGTGCTCGACCTCGGCCTGCCCGACACACCAGGCCACGATCTCTTACAGGAGTGGCGCGACGAAGGGCTCTCCATGCCTGTCGTCATCCTCTCCAGCCGCACCGACGAGGCCGGCATCGTCAAGGCGCTCGAAAGCGGCGCCGACGACTACATCACCAAGCCCTTCGGCATCAACGAGCTCGGCGCCCGCATCCGCGTGGCCTTGCGCCACCGCCTGCAGCAGCAGGGCGAAAAGGCGATCTTCCAGACCGGCGGACTGTCGATCGATCTCGTCAAGCGCATCGTCAAGGTCGACGGCAGGGAGATCAAGCTGTCGCCGAAGGAATACGACATCCTGCGCGTGCTCGCCCAGCATGCCGGCAAGGTGCTGACGCACCAATTTCTTTTGAAGCAGATTTGGGGGCCGGCGGCCGATGTGCAGTATCTGCGCGTCTATGTGCGGCAGCTGCGGCAAAAGGTCGAACAGATTCCGGACCAGCCTCACTATATTACCACCGAGACCGGCGTCGGCTACCGGCTCAGGGAACCGGATTGACTTTCCGCCCCTTCCGCTGCCCGAACAGTATCGAGCCGAACAGCATTGAGAATCACATGAACCTTCCCAACATCATCCGGCCGGAACACACCTTCATCGGCGTGTCGGCGCCGACCAAATGGCGCGCGCTGCAGACCATAGCCGACAAGGCGGCCAAGGCTTTTTCCGTCGACGGCCAGACCATCCTGAAGGCGCTCGAAGCGCGGGAGAAGCTCGGCTCCACGGGGATCGGGAACGGCATCGCCGTTCCACATGCGGCGATCGATGGCATGACCAGCCCGCGCGGACTTCTCGTCCGCTTCGCCCAGCCGCTGGATTTCGAGGCGATCGACGATATCCCGACCGACATCGCCGTCGTGCTGCTCTTCGGGGAAAACAATCGCGGCGAATATCTGAACGTGCTCGCCGCCATCGCACGCAGACTGCAATCGGACGGCGTGCTTTCCGCCATGCGCAAGGCAAGAACGGTCGACGAATTCTATTCCGACTTCATTGCCGATTCCCGGGTGTGACAGCATAAAAAAAGGGCGCGGCCTGAAGGCCGCGCCCGTTCGTCTGCAATGAGACTATCTTAGAAATCGCGCTGGAAGCGCAGGAAGCCGAACACTTCGTCGTCGCCTTCGTCCTCGTCGTGATATTGCACGCTGAGCTTCGTACGCAGGTCTTCGACGATCTGGTAGTCGATCGTTACACCCGTGGTATAGGCGCTACCGCCGGTGAAGCCATTGCCGTCAGCCTCGAGAGCAATATTTTCGAAGTACTGGAAGCCGGGAGTGATCTTCCACTTGTCGTTGATCTTCAAGGCGTATTCTGCTGCGATCGTCCATTCGGACTCTTCGTAGTAGTAGTTGGCGCCGCTTGCCCATACGCCGGCGATGCCGAGCGTACCGGGGCCGATATCGGCATAGACGATGCCGCGGACCGCGACTTCGCTGGTGTCGGTGTCATAGCCCGCAAGCAGGTAAGCGCTGATGGCGCCGGCCTTGTAGGAGACCTGACCCGCGACACCGAAATTGTTCGGGCCTTCGCCCGGCTTGGTGGCGTAGTCGTCTTCCAATTCATCGACCGAAATGCCGGCCGCGAAGGCGCCGGACTCGTACTGATAACGGATCGAGTTATGGGTCGTTTCGTTGCTGGCGAGCGTATCGGTCTCGCCGCTCATGTCGTCGTCCCACCAGCTGTACAGCTTACCGACGCGGAAACCAGCGATGTCGATATAGCCTTCGTCCAGAAGAGCTTCCTGATCGGATGCATTGTCGACGTTGTAACGCAGGGTGATGACGCCGGTGAGCGTGCCGTACTCGGTGTCGTTCTTGGCCTGGAAGGTCACCTGGCCGCGAGTCCAGAAATTGACGTCGGAATCGCCGGCGATATTGTCACCGAAGCGCACTTCGGTACGGATATAACCGCCGATCGAAAGGCATGTTTCCGTCCCCGGAATATAGAAATACCCCGTGCCGTAGGCGTCGCAAACGCGAACATATTCCACGGGCTCGGGTTCCGCCGCCACGATGGCGTCGGCTGCGCGGGCTCCGGATGCCGCGGCAAGGGCGGCAACGGAAGCAAAAAGGATAGTTCTGATATTCATTTTGAATGGCCCTTAACAGGTTTGGAATGTGAGGCGCATTTCAAGGATGCCCCCACGTAGCGGTCGGCGAATTCGGCCGCACCGACGCGATATAGGAATCCGCAAGTGTCATCGCGGCAAAATCTTGGCAAAAATCAGCATCCGCAACGCCGCTTGTGGAGAAACTGTGGCAGAAAAAACACGGCTCTGCGGCAGGATGGCGACGGCCCGGCGATTGGCCGCGGCCAACTTCGGCACGTCCATTTCAAAATGGGCCACCAAATGGAATGACATTCTAACGGCACCAAGGGAACAGGAAGAACCTTCGTTTCATTATACGACTGACTTGATAGAGTTACGGCAGAAAAACAGGAGGTTCCCCATGCAGACACAACGGCTCACCCGGCTCCTTGCGGCGGCGGTCATGGCAGGCAGCTTCGCGATCGGAAGCATTGCTCCGGCATTCGCGGATCAGACGCTGCTTAACGTTTCCTACGATCCGACCCGCGAATTGTACAAGGATTTCAATGCTGCCTTTGCTGCCAAGTGGCAGAAGGACAATGGCGAAGCCGTGACGATCAAGGCTTCGCATGGCGGTTCCGGCGCCCAGGCTCGCTCCGTCATCGACGGTCTCGACGCCGACGTCGTCACGCTGGCCCTCGAAGGCGATATCGACGCCATCGCCAAGGCGACCGGCAAGATCCCGGCCGACTGGAAGACGAAGTTCCCGAACAATTCGACGCCCTATACCTCGACGATCGTCTTCCTCGTGCGCAAGGGCAACCCCAAGGGCATCAAGGATTGGGGCGACCTGGTCAAGGACGACGTGCAGGTCATCACGCCGAACCCGAAGACGTCGGGCGGCGCCCGCTGGAACTTCCTCGCCGCCTGGGCATGGGCCAAGCAGGCGAATGGCGGCGACGACGCCAGGGCACAGGAATACGTCACGAAACTGCTGCAGCACGTTCCGGTTCTCGACACTGGCGCCCGCGGCGCAACGACCACCTTCGTCCAGCGAGGCCTCGGCGACGTTCTGCTCGCCTGGGAAAACGAAGCCTATCTTTCGCTCGAAGAACTCGGTCCCGACCAGTTCGAGATCGTGACGCCCTCCTTCTCCATCCGCGCCGACCCGCCGGTCGCCATCGTCGACGGCAATGTCGACAAGAAGGGCACGCGCAAGGTCGCCGAAGCCTACCTCAACTACCTCTATTCGGACGAAGGCCAGAAGATCGCCGCCAAGCACTTCTACCGGCCGATCAAGCCGGAAGCCGCCGATCCGGCCGATGTCGCCCGCTTCCCGAAGCTGACGCTCGCAACCATCGACGACTTCGGCGGCTGGAAGACGGCACAGCCGAAATTCTTCGGCGACGGCGGCGTATTTGACCAAATCTACAAGCCGGCCCAATAATAGACTTCATGAAAGCACATAGCCCCACGCGGTGGCGGTTCAAACGGCCGAGCGTCATTCCGGGTTTCGGAATGGCGCTCGGCCTTACCTTGACCTGGCTCACCCTTCTGATCCTTATCCCGCTCTCGGGCCTTGCCGTCCGTTCGAGCGCCCTCGGCTGGGAGAAATTCTGGTCGATCGCGTTCGATCAGCGCGTATTGAACGCGCTGCGCATCAGCTTCGGCAGCGCCTTCATCGCAGCAATCGTCAACGCCGTCTTCGGCATCATCCTCGCCTGGGTCCTGGTGCGTTACCGTTTCCCCGGCAAGCGTATCATCGACGCCATGGTCGATCTGCCCTTCGCGCTGCCGACCGCCGTTGCCGGTATCGCATTGGCGGCGCTCTACGCGCCGAACGGCTGGGTCGGTCAGTTCCTGACACCGCTCGGCATCAAGGTCGCCTTTACGCCAGCCGGCATCGTCGTGGCGCTGATCTTCGTCGGCCTGCCCTTCGTGGTGCGCACCGTGCAGCCTGTCATGGAGGAGATCGACAAGGAAGTGGAGGAGGCCGCTGCAACGCTCGGCGCCAACCGCCTCCAGACGATTTTCCGCGTGCTGCTGCCGGGACTTGCGCCTGCCGTCCTCACCGGCTTCGCGCTTGCCTTTGCCCGCGGCGTCGGCGAATACGGCTCGGTCATCTTCATCGCCGGCAACCTGCCGTTCAAATCGGAAATCGCACCGCTGCTGATCATCATCAAACTCGAAGAATATAATTACGCGGCGGCAACCGGCATCGCGGCGATCATGCTGGTGATCTCGTTCGCCTTGCTGCTCGTCATCAACCTCATTCAGAGCTGGAGCAGGCGGAGGTACGGCTATGGCGCTTGATGCGACCGTTCAACCCGCGAAGCTGCGTTCGGTGACCACCGAACACAGGATCGCGCGCTTCACCCTGATCGCCCTTTCGCTCGTCTTCCTGCTGCTGATCCTGCTTCTGCCGCTCGCCGCCGTCTTCGTTGAAGCCTTCCGCAAGGGCGCCGGCCCCTTCCTAGAGGCACTCGCGGATGCCGAGACCTTCTCGGCGATCCGCCTGACGCTGATCGTCGCCGGCATCAGCGTTCCCCTTAATCTCGTATTCGGGGTCGCCGCCGCCTGGGCGATCGCCAAGTTCGAGTTCAAGGGCAAGGCGTTTCTGACGACACTGATCGACCTTCCCTTCTCGGTTTCGCCCGTCATATCGGGCCTGGTCTTCGTGCTGCTGTTCGGCGCCAATGCATCGCTCGGCCAGTGGTTCAATGCTCACGACATCAAGATCCTGTTCGCCGTGCCGGGATTGGTGCTCGCCACCATGTTCGTCACCTTTCCCTTCGTCGCCCGCGAGCTGATCCCTCTGATGCAGGAACAGGGAACCGCAGACGAAGAGGCAGCTCTTTCGCTCGGCGCTTCTGGTTGGCAGACCTTCTGGTACGTGACGCTGCCGAACATCAAATGGGGCCTGCTCTACGGCGTGCTGCTCTGCAACGCCCGAGCCATGGGCGAGTTCGGCGCGGTCTCGGTGGTGTCAGGCCATATTCGCGGCCAGACGAACACGATGCCGCTGCAGGTGGAGATTCTCTACAACGAGTATAATTTCACCGGCGCATTTGCCGTCGCCACGCTTTTGGCCTTGCTCGCGCTCGTGACTCTTGTTTTGAAGACGCTGCTGGAAATGCGCTATAGCGCGGAGATCGCCGCCAGCCGGCGGCACTGAAGGATTTGGAATGGAAGTACGCGTTCAAAACATCCGCAAGGAATTCGATCGTTTTCCGGCGCTGCACGATGTCTCGCTCGACATCCGCTCCGGCGAATTGATCGCACTGCTCGGCCCGTCGGGTTCCGGCAAGACGACATTGCTGCGCCTCATCGCCGGCCTCGAAAGTCCGACCGAGGGGAAGATCTTCTTCGGCGAAGAGGATGCCTCGAAGAGATCAGTGCAGCAGCGCAATATCGGCTTCGTCTTCCAGCATTATGCCCTCTTCCGTTACATGACGGTGCTCGAAAACGTCTCGTTCGGCCTGAAGGTCAGAAACGGCGCGCGGCGCCCACCGAAGGCCGATATCCGTAGGCGGGCCCTGGAACTGCTCGACCTCGTTCAGCTTTCCGGTCTCGAAAAACGCTACCCGGCGCAGCTTTCCGGCGGCCAGCGCCAGCGCGTGGCGCTCGCCCGCGCCATGGCCGTCGAACCGAACGTGCTGCTGCTCGACGAGCCCTTCGGCGCGCTCGATGCCCAGGTGCGCAAGGACCTGCGCAAATGGCTGCGCGAAATCCACGACCGTACCGGCCACACCACCGTCTTCGTGACCCACGACCAGGATGAGGCTCTGGAGCTTGCCGACCGCGTCGTCGTCATGAGTCAGGGCGCGATCGAACAGATCGGAACGCCCGACGAGGTCTACGACAATCCGAATTCTCCCTTCGTCTTCGGCTTCATCGGCCAGTCGAACTGCCTGCAGGTCGAGATATCAGATGGCGACATCCGTTTCGACGGCCGCTCGCTCGGTCTCAATGCCGATGGCGAACCGGACGGCACGGCCCAGCTCTACTTCCGCCCCCACGACGTGCGACTCTGCGAATCAGCTGAAAACTGCATCGCCGGCCAGTCGGTTTCCAGCCGCCGTGTGGCCGGTACCCGACATATCGAACTCGATATCGGCAACGACCGCCCGCATATCGAAATCGAACTGCCGCCGAGCGAGGCGGACAGGCTGGACCGCAACCGGGTCGCTTTCAAGCCGACACGCTGGAAGCTGTTCCGCGGCTGATGGAAATGGGGCTGCAATCGGGATCATCGCCGGAATCGTATTTGGCGAGAGTCCATCAGGCTTTTTGTGATCCCAGGTTGTTTGTATTTTTGTCACATGCCGGGTAAAACGTTTTCGCGTTAAGCATAAGGGGCTGGACTTATCCAAACGGAGGCACCTGGCGTTGAGGGCGGAGATTTCCTTTGGAAGATCCCTGATCGGGATTTTGCTCGTGGGACTGGCAGCGGCAAGCTGCACAACGACATCGAAACCGGCGGCAACGGCGGCGAAGACGAAGCAAGTTCAGCCGGCGAAGGTCACCTTCAATTATACGGCCAAGGATCGCGACTGTCTGAAGCGCGCGATGTATTTCGAATCGCAGCATTCGGATGAGGACGGCTATCTGGCCGTCGGCACCGTCGTTATGAACAGGCTCACATCAGGCGCCTATCCTCCTTCCATCTGCGGCGTCGTCGCTCAGGAGAGACAGTTTGCACCGGGCGTGATGACGCGCGAGGTGAAGCCGCAGGCCGAAACGGAGCTTGCGACCGCCGCCGATGCGATCCTCGTGAAGGGCGCACGTCATCCGGCGGTGAAGGACGCGATGTTCTTCCACACCGAAGGGCTGAAATTCCCTTACGACAACATGCATTATGTGACGGTCGCCGGCGGTAACGCCTTCTATGAGAAGCGCGACTCCAACGGCACGCTCGAAACGCCGCCTCCGCTACCCTCCTATGAGGTGGCGATGAATTATGTGCCCGGCGAAAGCATGTTGCCGCCGCAATTCGAGGCCCTGATTCCCTCGGCCGTTCCCGTTCCTCTACCCGCTCCCGATCCCCTGGCCACGGCGAGCACGGCGTCGATGCAGATAACTGCACCGGTGACCGCACCGGTCACGTCGCCGCAAACCGCGATCGAGCCCGAGCCGGGAATGCCGATCGCCATTCCCATTCCCCGCCCCGCCTATGACAGCGTGATGCTGCGCGGGAGCATTCCGGCGAATGGCGGCTAAAGCCTTTCCCGCAATTCGGACAAGGAAGAGTGTCTAAGCACGCTCTTCCCAGACCTTGGCAAGTTCCACGATCGTCTGGACGGCCTTTTCCATATCCTGGCGGCTGACCCATTCCAGCGGCGAGTGGAAGGCATGGCCGCCGGCGAAGATGTTCGGGCACGGCAAGCCCATGAAAGAAAGGCGCGAGCCGTCCGTGCCGCCGCGGATGCTGCCGCGCACCGGCGTCATGCCTGCCCGACGCGCGGCTTCAATGGCATTCTCGACGATCTCAGGGTGACGGTCGAGCACCGCCTTCATGTTGCGATACTGCTCTTTCACCTCGAACCGATAGTTCGAGCCGGGATAGGCTGACATCACCTCCTGCACGATGGCTTCGAGCATGGCCTCCTTTTCCCCGAGCCCCGTTTCGGTGAAATCGCGGATGATGAAACTCAGCGAAGCCTTCTCCATCGCACCGGTCACGCCGACCGGATGGATGAAGCCCAGTTTGCCTTCCGTGGTCTCGGGCGCGATATCCCTCGGCAAGCGATCGATGATCGCGCCGGCGATCTTGATGGCGTTTTCCATGCGGTCCTTGGCAAAGCCCGGGTGGATCGCCACGCCCGATATGCCGATCTCGACGCCGTCGGCCGAGAAGGTCTCGTCCTCGATATGGCCCACAGTCTCGCCATCCATCGTATAGGCGAAGTCGGCGCCGAGTTTCTTCAGGTCGACCTTGTTGACGCCGCGCCCGACTTCCTCGTCCGGCGTGAACAGGATCTTGATCGTCCCGTGCCTGATATCAGGATTGTCGACGAGGATCTGGGCAGCGGTCATGATCTCCGCCAGTCCCGCCTTGTCGTCGGCGCCGAGCAACGTCGTTCCATCGGTCGTGACGATGTCGTTGCCGATCTGGTTCTTCAGCTCGGGATGCTCGCTGACGCGGATCACCCGGCTCCGATCACCGACAAGCTCGATGTCCCCGCCCGCATAGTTCCTGACGAGCTGCGGCTTGACATCAGTACCGCTGAAGTCGGGCGCCGTATCCATATGCGAGCAGAAACAAATGACCGGAACCGTCTTGTCGCTATTGGCCGGAATGGTCGCATAGACATAACCGTGCTCATCGAGATGGGCGTCCGCAAGGCCGATCTTCAGCAGTTCATCGACCAGAACCCGTCCAAGATCCTTCTGCTTTTCGGTGGTCGGCTGCGTCGACGAGGATGGATCGGATTGCGTGTCGATCACGACATAACGGAGAAAGCGGTCGAGAACAGTATCGGTCATAATTTCATCCCAGCAAGATCACGCGGAGGATATAGCCCTCATGGGCGATGCGGCAAAAGTTTTTTCCGCTCGCAGCGCCTGAAGATCCAGTTCAATCGACGCGCTTCCCCTCGCCATCGAACACATGCAGATACTGGGCCGGGAAGGCCACCTTGACTTTGGGACCTGCCTTCAGCGCGCCGCGGTCTAGCGTGAAGATCTTGAAGGGCAGGCCGTGCAGGGCAAGGTGCACAATAATGCCGAAGCCTGTGGGTTCGACGAGTTCTACATCCGTGGCAAGCCCCGCCCCGTTGTCGCTCATCACCACATGCTCCGGCCGGATGCCGAGCGTCACCTTCGCGCCATCGGCAAGCGGCAGCGGCTTGGCGAGTGGCACGATCGTTCCATCCTTCAGCCGCACGCCGTCGGCGTCATATGTGGCGTCGAGGAAATTCATGCCCGGCGAGCCGATAAAACCGGCAACAAAGAGGTTGGCGGGGTGGTCATAGAGTTCCAGGGGGCTGCCGACCTGCTGGACCACCCCGCCGTGCATGGCGACGATCCGGTCCGCCAGCGTCATTGCCTCGATCTGGTCGTGAGTCACGTAGATCGAGGTCGCCTTCAGGTCGCCATGCAGTTTCTTGATTTCAGCGCGCATCTGCTCGCGCAGGCGCGCATCGAGGTTGGAAAGCGGTTCGTCGAACAGAAAAGCTTTCGGCTGGCGCACGATGGCGCGGCCCATGGCGACGCGCTGACGCTGGCCGCCGGAAAGCGCCTTCGGCCGTCGTTCGAGCAGCGGATCGAGGCCGAGCTTACCGGCAGCGGCCGCCACCGCGCTTGCGATCTTCTCCTTCGCCGTCTTCCGAAGTCTCAGGCTGTAGCTCATATTGCCGGCGACATTCATATGCGGATAGAGCGCATAGGACTGGAACACCATGGCGATGTCGCGATCCTTGGGATGCAGCTCGTTCACCCGGCTGCCGGCGATGCAGATCTCGCCTGATGTAACATCCTCCAGCCCGGCGATCATGCGCAGCAGCGTGGATTTTCCGCAGCCGGACGGGCCGACGAGCACGACGAATTCGCCGTCCTGGATTTCGAGATCGACGCCATGCAGCACCTGCACGTGACCATAGGCTTTGCGGATATTCCGGATATCGATCGATGCCATTTTGTTTAACCCTTGACCGCGCCGGCCGTCAGGCCCTGGACGAGATAACGCTGGATGAGCAGGAAGAAGAGGCCGACCGGAATGAGCGCCATGACGCCCGCCGCCATCATCTGCCCGAAATCCACGGAGAATTTCGAAACGAAGGTGAGAAGCCCGACAGGGAAAGTCGCCGCGTCGTTGCCGTTGATCAGCATCAGCGCGAAAAGCAGCTCGCTCCAGGCGGCGGTGAAGACGAAGCCGAGCGTGGCGGCGATGCCCGGCAGCGTCAGCGGCAGGATGATCTGACGGAAGGCGGTAAACTGCGTCGCCCCGTCGATCATCGCCGCCTCTTCGAGATCCCGCGGAATGCCGTCGAAGAAGGACTGCATCAGGAAGGTGGCGAAGGGAACGTTGAAGGCGGTGTAGACGATGACGAGCCCGGTCAGGCTGTTCGTCAGATGTAAGGGCGACAGGATCTTGAAGATCGGCGCGACCAGCATGACGAGCGGGAACATCTGGGTCAGCAGCATCAGCGCGACGATCCAGTATTTCGCCCGGAAATTGAAGCGCGACAGCGCATAACCGGAGAGTGAGGCGCAGATCGTCACCGTCACTGCCGTCGAGGTCGAGACGATCAGGCTGTTCTTGAAGAAGGTCGGAAAGGCGCTGTGTTGCAGCACGAAGGCATAGTGATCCCATGTCGTGCGCGAGGGCCACATGCGCACCCCTTCGGTGTAGAGCAGATCGTTCGGCGTCACCGAGACCTTGAGCAGCCAGAACAGCGGGAAGAGCGCGAAGGCGATGTAGCAGAGGATCGCCAGACGGTGCGCGATCGTGGGCATGACGGATCGTCTCATGGTCTCAATCCTTGTTCAGCAGCGTTTGCCGCAGCAGGATGATCAACATCGAATAGGCAAGCAGCAGCGCGAGCAGCACCAGCGCGATCGCCGAGGCGTAACCGAAGTCGAGCCGCTTGAAGGCCGTCGTGAAAATGTAGCTCGCGACGATCTGCGTGCGGTCGGCCGGCCCGCCATTGGTCATGACGACGATGAGATCGGCGAAATTGGAAATCCAGACGGTGCGCAGCAGCACGGTGATGGCGATCGTCGGCGCCAGAAACGGCAGGGTGATCGAGCGGAAACGCTGGAACCAGCCGGCACCGTCGATCGACGCAGCTTCGTAAAGATCGCGCGGGATCGCCTGCAGAGCCGCCAGCAGCGTGATGGCGAAAAAGGGAATGCCCCACCAGACATTGGCGACGATCGGCCCCCACATGGCATAATTGGGATCGGAAAGGATATTGCCCGGCTCATGCATCAGCCCGAGCGCGAAGAGCCAGTGTGGGATCGGCCCGATCACCGGATTGAACAGCCAGGCCCAGTTGAGGCCGGCGAGGAAGGACGGTACGGCCCAGGGCAGGAAGACCAGCGCCTGCGCAATCGCCCGGCCCGGGAATGGCTTGTCGAGCAGCAGCGCCAGTGTCAGCCCGAAAACGAACTGCAGGACGACGGAGGCGCCCGTCCACCAGAGGGTGTTCCTGAGCGCGCCGTAGAAGGCCGCATCCCCGGAAAGCTCGCGGAAATGATCGAGCCCGATGAAGCCGCCGGAAAAGGGATTGAGCAGTTGGATATCCCGAAAGGCGTAGGAAACGCCGAGCGTCAGCGGCACCAGCATCACCGCGATGATCAGGATCAGGGACGGCGCGCTGTAGAGATAGGGCTCCGAAGCATCGGCAAGGCGACGCAGCCATGGCCTGCGGTCGCGACGCATGTCGAGCGTATCGGCGGAAATGGTCATCGGGTTGCAGTTTCCATCATAGGTGTATCACTGGAGTTCCTGGCCGACCCGCGAATTCGAGCGGGTGTGCCCCCCTCATCCGCCTGCCGGCACCTTCTCCCCGCAGGGGAGAAGGGGATATGCCGCAACCTCTCCGTTCCCTGTCCCTCGGGGGTCCGAAGGACGGGTCGAGACCGGTGGCTCGACCCCGGTTGGTGGCCCGAAGGGTCGGATGAGGGGCTCCGCACTCGGAGCCCACCCCTTACTTCTTAGTGAGGAACTTCTGCTGCGCCTTGGTCAGATATTCCGCCCACTGGTCGGCCAGATCCTTCGCGGAGATATCGCCGAGCAATGCCTGCTGCGAGGTCTTGATCGCCAGCGAATCCTTGAAGAAGGCGAATTCCTCGAGATAGGTCGGCATGACGGTCGGTACCGTATTCGGATCCGCCAGTTCCTCGAACCAGCCCTTGAACTGGTCACCGGCGTAGAAGGGATCCTTCTCGGCCGCCGTATAGGCCGGCAGGGCGCCGATGCGCTTGTTCCACTCGATGTTGCCTTCCGGCCCTTCGAGGGTGGCGATCAGCTTCCAGGAGAGATCCTTGTTGCCGCTGGTCGTGAACATCGACCAGCCGCCATAGCCGATCGTCGGGAAGGACTTGCCGTCCGGCCCCTTGGGCAGCGGCATGACGCCGAAATCGTCCTTGTTCATGCGTTCGGCGATGGCGATCAGTGCATCCGGATCCTGGTCGAGGAAGGCGCAGGTGCCGGAATAGAAGCCGGCGACGACTTCGTTGAAGCCCCAGTTGACGCTGTCCTTCGGCGCATAGCCCTTCTTGTAGAGATCGACCATCCATTCGATGCCCTTGGCCCAGCCGGGGCTGTTCATCGTCGAGGTGCCGTCCTCGTTGAAGTACTTGTTCGAGCCGGCCATGGAGGCTGCGAAGATCATCCAGCCGTTGAGGCCGCCCGGTCCGCCGCGCATGCAGTAGCCGTATTTACCGGAGAGCTTGGAAACCTTTTCCGACGCGGCGGTGAATTCATCAAGCGTCTTCGGCGGTGCCGCGACACCGGCTTCCGAGAGCAGCTTTTTATTGTAGAACATCGCCCGGAGATAGAAGCCGTAGGGCAGCATGTAGGCGGTGTTCTTGACATCGCGGCCGAGTTCGAGCGCACGCGGCGTCAGTTCCTTGGTGTGTTCCCACTTTTCGAGATAGGGCTCCAGGCTCTCGAGCATGCCGTTATTGGCATAGAGCGACAGCCAGGTGTCGGGCATTTCCATCACATCGGGCACGTCGCCGGCGGACACCATAGTCGCAAACTTCTGGAAGGCCTCGTTCCAGGGCAACGAGATGATGTCGACCTTGGTGCCGGGATTGGCGGCTTCGAACTTACCGACGATCGACTTTAGCGTTTCGGTGCGCTCCGGGCTGGTGATGACTTCGACAAGCTTGAGCGTCGTATCGGCAAAGGCCGTGCCCGCCATCATCGAAGCAAAGAGCGTTGAGATTATTAGTTTTTTCATGCTCAGTTCCCCCTTGTTAGGTTTCTCTCTGGTTTCAGGATTGTGAGGCGGCGGCGAGCGCTTCCTCGATGTCCCTCCACAGCGCCTCGGTTCCTTCGAGGCCGACATGGAGGCGTACGGATCGCGCATGGATGCCGAAGGCATGCGCGGAATTCGGCTGTGCCTTCTGCTGAAGCACCACCTCGCCCGGTACGATCAGGCTTTCATGTCCACCCCAGCTGACACCCAGTTTGAAGAGCTTGAGGTGATCGGCGAAAGCGCGGATGTCGACGCCCTCACGGAAGATGAACGAAAACAGGCCCGAGGTGCCGTTCAACCCAGCGGGCAGACGGTTGGCGAGGCCGGGATGGCAGACCGTCTCCACCACGTCGAGCTTCTGCAGGCGCCGGGCGATTTCGAGGGCGGAGGCCTCGTGAGCTTTCATACGCAGCGGCAGCGTGCGCAGGCCGCGGATCAGAAGCCAGGCATCGAAGGGCGAAAGCTTGCCGCCGAGATAGGGATAGGCCTCGGCCTTGATACGCGCGATCATCTCCTTCGAGCCGGCAACGACGCCGGCCACCACATCGCTGTGGCCGCCCAGATATTTCGAGGCAGAATGGATGACGAGATCGACGCCGAGGGTCAGCGGCCGCTGGAAGAACGGGCTCGCCCAGCTGTTATCGATCATGGAGACGACGCCGTGCCGCCTGGCGAGCGCTGCGAGCGCGCCGACGTCGTGCGCCTCCATCACCCAGCTCGTCGGGCTTTCCATGTAGAAGACCTTGGCGCCAGGCAGCACTCTCGCGACCGCTTCCTCGTCGCGCCCGTCGACATAGGTCACCTCGATCTTCATTCGTTTCAGAATGGTGCCGAACAGGCGGAAGGCATCGGGATAGACATGCTTGACCGCGACGATGCGGTCGCCCGGCTCGACGAAACTCAGAACGGCCGACGAAATCGCCGCCATGCCACTCGCAAAACCCAGCGCATCCTCCGCGCCTTCGAGCTTTGTCAGCATTTCCTCAAAGGCGCGCACCGTCGGGTTCAGCCCGCGTGTATAGATCGGCCGCAGCTTCTCGCCGCGATAGCAGGCGATCATCTCGTCATAATCGGAAAAAGTGAAAAGCGAGGTCTGGAAAATCGGCGGAACGACGGCCTCGGCGAAGTTGCCTTCATCGTGAGCCGTGATCAGGGAAGCGAGATCGAACGGTTCTGCGCCGCTGCTCATTTGGACATTTCCTTGATGTCTTCCTCGACGATGTCGAGAATTTTCAATGTTTCGGCGCGCGCGGCCTCCGGATCGCCTGCGGCGATCGCGTTGAAAAGCGTGCGATGAAAGGGAAAGGACCGGCGGGCGAAATCCTGCCGGTCGAAAGGGTGCTCCCAGAAGCGCTCGAAAGTCTCGCGCATCTGCTCGAGAAGCTGGCGAAACAGCGGATTGTGGGTGGCGTCGTAGACGGCAAGATGGAAGGCCAGATCCTCCGGCCCGGAGGTGCCTTTCTCCAGGTGCACCCGCTCCATCTCGTTCAGCTTTTCCTCGATGATGACGAGGTCTTTCCTTGTGCGCCGCCGAGCCGCGACCATGCCCGCCTCGCATTCGATGCCGCGGCGAACCTCCAGCGTCTGTAAGAGCGCATCGCGCAAATGGACCGCATCGAAGGACCGCGGCATATGGATCGTCGCCCTGGAAACAGGCTTCAGCAGATAGGTGCCGCTGCCCTTGCGCGTCTCGATGACGCCGAGCGCCTGGAAATGGCGTATCGCTTCGCGGATGGTCGAACGGCCGACGGCAAGTGCCGCCATCAGCTCACGCTCGGCCGGCAGGCGGTCCCCCGCCTTCAACCTGGCTTCCTCGACATAATCCGCCAACGCATCAGTCACCTGACGCGCCCGGTCCATGACAGGAAGCGGCCGGATCACCGGCCTGTCGCCGCTATTTGCCTTCATGGTTCCCCATTTTCTGTTCAGGCAACCGACCTTGAAATTGGTCTGACATCTTAGCATTTAGCAAAGATGGGAAGGCGTCAAGCGGTGTTTGCGACAGGGTGAAAAATGATTCCGAATGGCGCCACGTTGGCCGGAGTTAAGAATTGTGTATAAACAACTGAATCGTGTCTTCAGATCCTCCCATAGTCATAAATGACGTAGCGCAGCCTATAGAACACGCATGCATGCGAGGATCATGTTTCGCTTTTTCCGATAAATTAGAGATCCATTAAAACTAGACTGCTATTCCTCGCACCCAGGCAAAGCCTGCATGCACTGTGTGGAGAAAAACATTGAAGGCCTCATATAACGCGCTACGCGCATTACTTATCGTTGCTAACATCGCATCGCCTTTGGCTGGGCACGCCGCGGCGCCGCCGACGCATGATCTTCCTTCGCCTCAGATTTCCAAGGCGCTCGATGCATTGCTGTTGCCCGTCAACAAGGCGGTCATAAAGAAGTTCAAGCTTGCCAAGGGCGAACACGGCGTATTGGTGCTCTCGGTCAAGAAGGGCGGCGTCGCCGACAAGCAGGGAATCAAGCCGGGCGATGTGCTGTCGGAGGTTCACGGGCATAAGGTTCACAAAGCTGTCGACGTCGACGTCGCTGTCAGCCGCGATCTGAAAGCGGGTAAATCCGATATCGCCTTGGCCGTCCTTCGGGATGGTGCGCCGGTGGCTGTCGCCGCCGTCATCACGCTTGAGGAGTACAACGAAGCCATCTCAGTCACGGAAGTTTCGAGCTGGGAGAGCGACACATCGGAGACGTCTTTCTCCTACTCCGAATATGTGTCCGAGGAAACGCAGACGATTGAGTCCTCCTATGAAAGCGAAGAGACAACCGTCGAGGAAGCAATGACGCAGGAAGAATCTTCCAGCGACGAGGAAACAAGCGACGAGGCGAGCGACGATAGTTCCGAGGATGACGGCGGCGACGACGCCGGTGACGATGATGGTGGCGGTGATGACTCGGACGGCGATTCCGACGGATAATCATAGCCTGCCAAGGCGCTACCGCGTCTAACGCATCTGCCGCAACGGATCGGCCACCACGTTGTGGCCGATGCAATGATCGAGCGCGTCAGACGCGCCGCGCGAGCTAAATCGCAATGTCTTTCCTGGTCAGATGGCAGCATTCTGACCAGGAAAGGCCCTAGCGGCGGCTCCGGACCACCCGGCCGCCAGGGTGAGCAATACCGGGATGACCAAGCCAAACCAGGGCGAGCCGCTCGCCCGTCTGCTTGGCAAGATACATATAGCCGTCGGCGCGCTTCATGAATGAGGTCACGTCGTCGTCCGGTTGCAGCATCGTGACACCCACTGCGGCGCCGAGTTCGACCACGGCACCTTCGATCGCCATCGGTTTGAAAATGCGGTCCATCGCGTCGGTGAGCGTCGGTTCGACATCGCTCAAATGGGCCGGATCGACCTCGAGCAGAACGACAAATTCGTCACCGCCGATGCGTGCAATGAAGTCATTGGTTCGGAAACTTTCGCGAAAGCGGCTGGCAATCGTTCTCAGCACTTCATCGCCGGCAGCGTGTCCCATCGTGTCGTTGACGGCCTTGAACCCGTTGAAATCGACAAATGCCAGTACCAGGAGCTTTTCGCTCTCATGCATCCGCTCCACATGCTGGGCGAGCACTTCGTCAAAACAGGCCCTGTTGGGAAGTCCCGACAGCGCATCGGTTCGTGCCGACGCGCGCAGCGCAAGTTCGATTTCATGCTGGTGTCGAACACGCGCGGAGACGTCGAGAATAACTTCAACATCGAAGGAGACATCATCCACGATTGTGCGCTGCGCCGAAATCAACGTCGGAATGATTGTGCCGTCTGCGTGCCGGATATCGACCTCCTCCAACACATAGCCCCCATCCTCCTCGAGCATGCGATGTCTGCGATCCCGCGCCGGGCTACTGATGGCAGCCCCCTCTGACGTCAGCGTTCTGCCGCGAATATCATCCCATTTCAGGCCCGTCAGGCGGAGATAGGCATCGTTTACCTTGAGGTAGCTTGATGTCTCGGTGTCGCTGGTCGAGATCGCCATCGCTATCGGTGCAAACTCGAACATTCGCATCAATATCGAGGTCAGAACCTGTGAAGGAAGTATTTCTTCGTCGGCCATACGTTATCACCAAAAGGACGACGGGAACCTTAGCGGACGAAAGTTAAGCTCTCCCTGACGACGGCCGCCTCTGTAGAACATTATTTCCCATGATCTAAGCTAGGCGCATTGCCGCCGCAGTCTCGAAACGCCACCCTTGGGGCGACCTGAAGGCGCGCCTTCTGTCCAAACTTCATTCCGCTCGAGCATGTGATAATAATTCACCTTGGCTCGTTGACCGGGGATCAGCATGCGAGGTGCGTTTCTGACATTCGTCATCGCTCTTTCCGGCGGTGCCGCCTGCGCAGCAGGGCTCAAGGACAACTTCGATTCAGGCAGGCTGAATACGACAAATTGGACGACGCAGCAGATTCTGTCGCGGCAATACCAGTTCCAGAAACCTGGACGCTGCGGAAGCGCCGCCATCGACATCGTCACGACGGACGGCGACAACGGCCTCGAATGCGAAGACGACTGCCAGCGCGCCGAGTTGAGAACAACCAAAAAGACGTGGCCGATTTTCGGTGACGAGGTTTGGTACCGTTTCAGCTTCAAGATCACCGGCGACATACCATCGACAGGAAGCGCCCGTTCGGTGATTGGTCAGTGGAAGGGTCCGGGCGACGGCAGCCCGATGATTGCTCAGCGGTTTGACAATGGAGTGTTCCACATCACCGTTCAGGACAACAACGTCCGACGCGTGGTCGCAAGGGCGGAAGGCGACCCGGATGCCTCGCTTTCGGCTCAGGCCTTGCTCGGAAATCTCCATCGCGACGAGCAGACAGTCAACGCGATCAATTCGCTGCAGTCCCTCGATCTCTTCACAAAAACGCAGCCGGACCTTTCGCAGCAGTTCTTCAAGCAGAACCTGATGGACAGCCTCGGCCCCGAGGCGCAACCATCCGACTCCCAGCAGCTGTCGCAGGCGCTCGGACTGGGTGATCCCGCCCTGGTAGGGCAATTCAACGCTCTTTCCTTCGTGGCGGAACCTGGAAAATACATCGGCAGGGCAGAAATCGACATAGAGACGGAAGACAACCGCCCGCTTCCGGACCCACGCAAGGACTGGGTCGACATGGTCTATCGCATCAAGCCGGGACGCACCGACAACGAGTATGGACCGCGGCGTCCCGGCGAGATCGACATCTGGGCGAATGGTCAGAAGATTGTGTCCGTCAGAGGCAATATCGGCGCCACGCTGAAGAAGAACGATCCCCGGCCACTGGTAGGTCCGTATTTCAAGTTTGGAACCTACCGGCTACGCACACCCGGCACGTTCCATTTCCAACTCGACGAGTTCGCTCAGGCTTCGACGCAAGCGGGTCTGGGTCAAATCTGCGCGGCTCGCTGACATCACGCGCGCTTCCTCAATCCTGAATTCGCTGTCGTTCAGCCCATCGTGCGTCACGATGAGCGCATAACAGACGGAGGCGAGACGAAGATGTCTCGGCTCTGCTCGACATTTTTAAGTGCTTGTCGATCCCGGGCATGTATTTAGATCTTCACGTCGCAGCGAACCAATGGAGCAAACCATTCTCTCGTCATCCTTTGCCAATCCTGAGTCTGTGCAAATCGAGACCGGCTCTTTCGGCAAGCTCGTGGAGCAAGTGCGGACGCTCGCCACATGCGCGGGGCAGATCGTTACCCCATCGCCCGACATATGGGTTTTCCGGTCGGACTCGCCCATCTCCTATGTCCGCAGCTACTCCTCGATGATGAATATCGCAGTCGCAGTGTCCGGGCAAAAGACCGTTCGGATAGGCAATCATATCAAGGTCAATGATCCGAAGAACTATCTTTTGATGCATGGAAGCACGCATTATCAGGCAAGCGTCAATGCCAGTCCGGACGCCCCTTACATCGCACTGAAACTGCAACTTTCCCCCGGCATTCTGGGTCCCACCCTGCTCGAACTTGCCGATCTGGGCGGACTTCGAGACGGCGCCCTTGAACCACCGCCGCCGGTGTTCGTGGGTCCGGTTGAAGACACCTTCGCCGAGCCGCTCTGCAGGTTGCTCACATGTCTCGATCATCCGCTGGAGCGGCGCATGCTCGTGCCCTTATATCTGCGGGAAATTGCATTCCGGCTGCTGCGTTCGGATGCTGCCAGCCTCTTGCGGGCTTCCATCACGCGCGAACATACACGCGTCTTGCGAGCCATCCGCTTCATCGAAGAAAACGCCGATGCCGGAATAACGGTCCAGGCAATGGCCGAGTCGGTTGCGATGAGCGGATCACATTTCGCGCATCGTTTTCGTGAGATTACCGGTGTTTCGCCCATTCAATACTTGAAGAGAATTCGCCTGGAAAAAGCTCGGCTCCTGCTGCTCGAAGGCGACTTGTCGGTGAGCGTTGCCGCGGAAGAGACAGGCTATGCCAGTACGTCCCATTTCTCACGTGATTTCCGGCGGCAATTCGGCCTCAGCCCAACAGGCTACGTGCAGTCATTCAAGGAGCACGTCGCGGTTGCCTCATGAAGGGGGCTATATAGCAGGATTGAGCAGCTCTTTCGCTGCTCTCGGCATGGCTTCATCGTCGTTGGTTTGAGAGAACCGCTCCAGAAGACAAACCCACTGGAGAAACGACATGAGCATATTACTGACCATCGCATTCGAGACAAAACCCGATAAGCTGACGGCATTTCTGGAGCTTCTTGCAACAGTGAAGGCAGAGCTTCCGGGAACCGCTGGCTGCGAGGACATTCGCATCCTTCAGAAGATCGACGAGCCAACGTCCGTCTCGCTGATAGAGACGTGGGGGTCGAGGTCGAACATCAAGCGCATGTCGAGGCCATCGTGGCGAACGGTGGATGGGATCATGTCATGTCCCACCTCGCGAGCCCGCCGGTGAGTTTCTATTTTCAGGAGGCGTAGCGCCGTCATGCGACGGCGGCCGAGCTTCACCGGTAGCGGCCGCCTTCAAGGCTCTTCGATCCGGGACCTGATCCAGCGAACGAAGAGCGAGGCGGCCGGGCTGAGCCGGTCGAAACTGCGCGCGACCAGCCAGTAGGCGCCGAGGGGAATGGCGAGATCGAAGAGGCGAAGCAGCCGGCCCGCTTTGATCTCCTCCTCGGCGAAGATCTCGTCCATCAGCGCTATGCCCTGCCCGCGCAGAACGGCCTGCATCACCAGGCCGCCGTCGGCATAGACCGGCCCCCGCGCCGTTTCCGGCATCGCAGCACCCGCTGCCTCGAACCAACGCGACCACACGTCCCTGTTTTCTTCGTGCAGTAGCGTATGACGCAGAATGTCCTGTGGCCGCTCGATCGCAGGCCCTGCCTCGAGCAGTGCAGGTGCTACGACCGCTATCATCCTGACATCGGCAAGATGTTCGCTCTCGGCCCTTGGCCAGGCGGTCGCGACAGCACCGTGGCGGATGGCGATCTCCGCCTGCCCGCTTCGGAATTCGACCAACCGCGGATCGGAGTCGATCGTCACGTCGATATCGGGATGCCGCTCGCGAAACTCCGGCAGGCGAGAAACGAGCCAGCATGCCGCAAAGGAAGGTTCCGCGCTGACCGTCACAGCCGCAGCCCTCGGCCTGCCGCGGATCTCTTCCAGGCATTCATCGATCCGGTCGAAGGATTGCGTCAGGATGGCGAGCAGCCTGGCTCCGGAGGGGGTGAGATGGACGCTGCGATGGCGCCGCTCGAAAAGCGCTCCGCCCAGTAGCGCTTCCAGCTCGCGGATCTGCCGGCTGACCGCCGCCTGCGAAATGAACAGCTCCTGCGCAGCCAGCGTGAAGCTTTCGAGACGGCCGGCGACCTCGAATGTGCGCAAGGCCGTCAATGGCAAGCGTCCGCGCTTCATCCATAACCTCAAGTCATTCGAAAGCGACGATAAACTCGTTTGAACGCGCCAGGCAAGAGGGGCCAAATGATCGCGAAGGAGAGATGTCGATGTGTAAGCGAATATTCGAGATCCTGCGCGACGTCATCACGCTCGCGACCTTTCAGCCGCGGCCGATCGAGGGTCACAAACGCAATCCCTTTCGACAGGGTTCTAAATCCGGTATCGCAACATGATTTTCAGATACCCACGCCAATGGACGCTTGCTGCCACGCAAGCGTCCATTGTGCCTTCGAGCATGCCATGGGATGCTCCGAGGAAGGGTATAGCCCAAGGATAGGCCGAAGCATGCGCGACTATGTGAAAAGCCGGGACTTTCATCGACATATGCGTTCGCTGCTGGCTTCGAGATTTCAGGAACTTGGCTGGAAATCGCAAACGGGCAAGTGCAGCTTTGCCCGTGGCAGAAGGGTTTGTTGGCTACAAATATCCCAGCATTCCAACAGCGTTTTGGGCAGCAAATTTACGATCAACATGACACAAGGCTCTGGCCCCGCTGGCGACACGAGGATACTTCGTCGCTTAAACGAAGAGGATCGAGCCATCGGCAAGGATTTGGAAGAGCGCATCATCGCGCGCCTTCCCAGGCCCGATCCTGACCCGGAGGTTGAAGTTGTCGGAGAGGACGGCGGAACCCTATTGGTAAAACTGGGCGATCTGGTTCGAGCAAATCCAAAACAATGGGACGCTCCTTCCGACGTCTGGCTGCCTTATTTCAGCAAAAGTGATCTCGACGATTGGGCTGCATTTCTCCTGCCTCGCCTTGACCGGCTGACCGCGTCGTCCTCCTCTGAAATGACCGATCCGTTGTTGTGGGTCCAGCGGCTTCGCCGTCTCACGGGCTTGTTTCGCTCAAGGTGAGAGATACTCGACGAACTCGCTGACCCCAGCGGATTCTAACCGCCCGCCGGCTTCAGATCGACAAGCGCCTTGATCGGCAAGTGGTCTGAGGCAATGCGCGCCAGCGGCGTGTCGTGCGCTTCGACCTCCGAAATGATGCCCTTGCGATTGGCGATGATGCGGTCGAGCGCCAGCAGCGGCAGGCCGGCGGGAAAGCTCGGGGTGGCGGGCGGCAGCTCTCCGAAGGCGGATTGGAAAGTGTTGAGCGACGAACTGTCGCCGAGCCGCCATTCGTTCAGGTCGCCGAGCAGGATGGTCGGCATCTCGTGCTTGTCGTTGATGAGTTCGACGAGTGTCCGGGCCTGCTGGGCTCTGCTATGGCGCAACAGGCCGAAATGCGCGGCGATGATGCGCAGCACCCCGCCCTCTTCGAGTTCGATTTCGGCGACCAGCGCGCCGCGCGGCTCCAGTCCCGGCAGCTTGACCTGGTGCACGTCATGCACCAGTCCCTTCTTGAAGAGCACGACATTACCATGCCAGCCATGCGCTTTCGCCATGCCGGCCACCGGCACCGGGATCAGTCCCGTCTCCCGCTCCAGCCGGCCGAGATCGAGAATGCCGGTGCGCTCGCCGAAGCGTGTATCGGCCTCCTGCAACGCGATCACGTCGGCGCCGATTTCATGGATCACCCTGCTGGTGCGTTCCGGATCGAAGCGCCTGTCGGTGCCGACGCATTTGTGCACATTGTAGGAGGCGATCAGCGTTCCCGCGCTGCGCGGCCTTGCCTCGGTGTAGGCCGGATCGAGCCGCTTTTTCCTGCTCCTGATCGAGGCGAGAATGCTGGAGGGAAGACTGTCTCTTTTGGCGAGCATCGGACGGCGCACTTGTTCCGTTGATCAAAAAGGCTTCTCTCGGAGTATAGGCATGACGGCAGAACTTGCCATGTCCGATCACAGAAAAATCCGCTCAGAGATAGGGCGAGCCCAGCCATAGCACCTTCTCGAGCAGTCGCACCGGGAAAGGCCGCGCGCGCAGCCCCTCCAGCGTCACCGGCGTTGCCGACTTCAGGGTTTCCTCGATATGTTCGTCGATCTCGGCAGCAAAGCCCTCGTTCAGCACTTCGAGATCGACCTCGAAGTTCAGCCTGAGCGAGCGCGGGTCGAGATTGGAGGAGCCGACATAGGCCCAGGTGCCGTCGATCGTCAGCAGCTTCGAATGGCTGAAACTGCCGGTCGAGCGCCAGATGCGGCAGTAATTCTTGAGGATCTGGTCGAATTGCGCCGTCATCGCCCGGTCGACCAGCATGAGGTTGTTGACATCAGGCACGACGATGTCGACTTCGACGCCGCGCCGCGCCGCCGTCACCAGGGAACTGATGAGCTCCCGATCCGGCAGGAAATAGGGCGACATGATACGGATCGACCGGCGCGCCACGGAAAAGGCGCCCATCAGCATCTTGTGGTTGGTTTCCACGCTCCGGTCTGGCCCCGAGGCGACGACACGCATCAGGATAGGATCGCCGGGACTGCGCTGCGGCGGCTCGATGCGCCAGACCTCACCGTTCAACAGTTCCTGGGTGGAGAAGCGCCAGTCTTCGGCGGCAAGGTCGAAAAGGTCAGCCACGACAGGGCCGGTGACGCTGAAATGCGTGTCGTGGGCAAAGCTCTCGCCCGTCGCCTCTTCGCTGAAGCCTGCCCTGATGTTCATTCCGCCCGTCAGCCCGATTTTACCGTCGACGATCAGGATCTTGCGGTGGGTGCGCAGGTTGGCATAGGGCAGCCGCAAACCCATGATGACGTTGCCGTTGAAGACGGCGACGGTGACGCCGCCCTCCTTGAGGTGGCCGAGAATGCTCGGCACCGAATACCGCGCGCCGACCGCATCAATCAGCACTCGGACCTCCACACCGCGCCGCGCCGCCGCAATCAGCGCATCGGCGATGCGAAGACCGATCGCGTCACGATCGAAAATATAGGTTTCGAGCAGGATGCTGCGCGTCGCCTCGTCGATGATCGACTTCATCGCCGCATAGGCCTCGTCGCCGGTCTCCAGCATGTCGATGGTGTTGCCCGATGTCAGCGGATTGCGCGTCACCCGGTCGCCCAGCGTCTGCAGCGCCGCAAAGCGGCGGCCGAACTGGCTGATCACCGTCTCGGTCTCGGCATCGAAAGTCTCAAGCTCGTCGATCTCGGCCGCGCGCAGCAGCGCGTCGCGACGGATGCTCAGCGATTTCCGGCGAATGCGGTTGATGCCGGCAATCGCATAGAGCAGAGCCCCGATGATCGGAGACAGGATGATGACGCCGACCCAGCCAGTCGCGGCACGCACCTCCTCCTTGGTCATGGCGGCATGGATCGCCGCCGTGGTCCCCATGGCGATCGAAACGACAAAGAGGATATGCGGCCAGTAGGTCGACAAGAGATAGAACATCGCTGGCGAATATAGCCGCGAAACGGCGGCGTTCAATCACACCGCCGTTCTCCCATGACGCGAAATTTTTCGCCGTGATTATTTTGCCGCCCACGTCAGCCGCTCCGCCGCCGGAACAATTCCCTATGCGATCGATTGATCCCGAGGAGATAAGGATCGCACCATGAACATCGCCGCAAGCGCCGGTCCCGCCCTCGCGCTTGACGTCGCGGATGCCGAAAACATCGCCGAGCTCCGGCATCAGGCAGAAGGCTGCACCCGCTGTGACCTCTACAGGCATGCCACGCAGATCGTCTTCGGCGAAGGCCCCGGTACCGTCGAGATCGTCCTCGTCGGCGAGCAGCCGGGCGACCAGGAAGATCTGACCGGCAGGCCCTTCGTCGGCCCGGCCGGACGCCTGCTTGATCGCTGCCTTGATGAGGCCGGCCTCGATCGTCAGCGCTGCTACGTCACCAATGCGGTCAAGCATTTCAAATTTACGCCGCGCGGCAAACGGCGGCTGCATTCGAAGCCGAATGCGGGCGAGATCAGGCGTTGCGCCTGGTGGCTTGGCGCCGAACTCAATATCCTGCAGCCGAAACTCGTCGTGGCGCTCGGCGCAAGCGCACTTTATGCGCTGCTCGGGCCGAAGGTGAAGTTGACGCCGGAGCGCGGCCATATCCTCCATCCGGCAAACCGTCCGCCTGTTCTGGTCACCATCCATCCCTCTTATCTGCTGCGCATCCGCGACGAGGCGGACCAGCGCCGACAACGCCGGGATTTCGTCTCAGATCTGCACAAGGCTGTCGAGTTTCGGGCTGAATGAAGGGCGATTCTCAACCCTGATATGCTGCAACGCGAAATATTTACGGTTGTAGCGCGATTTCGCTTGAAAGAGTTCCCCTCCTCTGGAACCATCTCGGCAGTATCGCGTTCGAACGACGGCATCATGTGACTGGAGATCAGCGATGGCAGAAACTCGGGAAGAGTGGATCAAAAAACGTGCATACGCCCTCTGGGAAGAAGAGGGTTACCCGACAGGGCGAGATTCCATCCATTGGGAACAGGCACGACACGAGCGAGACACGCTCGAGGGTTCGGCAGCAACTTCCAACGGCAAGGAAGTCAAGGCCAAGGCAAAACGCACTGTGACGGGCAGCAAGACGACCAACGGTGTCGTTAAACCGGCGCCGAAGCGGACCGCGAGCCGCAAGACGGCGTCCTGAGCACAGGCATATCGAGCAAGTCGACTAAAAAAGGGCGCCCTCGCGACGCCCTTCAACCTGGTTTGTCATATGCCTGAATTAGTTGTGCTTTATTGAATTGTGAGGGCGGCTTTTTATGCGGGGGTGAACAGAGGCCGGATGATACTGCATGCTTTGAGGCTTCTCCAAAAATTTGCGCCCGCGCGACGATCCCGAGAACACAGCCTGTTCCGGGAACCAGAAGATGCACGGATTGTTTATGGCGAAACAGGGGAAGTTGCCATGAACGACGTCCACGCCAATATTCATTTCCTTCCGCCCTCTAGAGCCAGCGGCCGCCTTCCGGCCGGGATCGTGTGAGGGATGGAGATGTCGCTCCTGCTCATCGCCGCCCTGCTCTATCTCGGTCTTGCAGTCGGGTTCATTCTTATCGTCGACAATCTCGTCGGCCTGGTTTTCCGAGATCCGCGCGCGCCGCTGCAACTGCCCTCCTTCGACATCAGCCGCGCCTTCGCTGCATCGCAAAAACTCTATCGAAAATAGAGGTCACAGGCACGCCCACAGACCGGCGATCCCTTGCCGTTGATGTCGATCGCGCCTTTTCCATCGGCTTTGACGATGTGTTATCCGATGCTCTCGCGGCCCTTCTCCGAATCCACACCTTTGCGATCGATGACCATATGGCCGGAACTTTTGAGCTCCTGACTGGTTCGATCTCTTTGCAAGCCAGAAGAGGCGACGGTGACTTACCGCCGGCCGCATCCGGCAAAAGGATTTTCGACATGGCCAAATCGAAGAAGAAATGGTCGCAGGACGTCACCGAACACAGCGACGCGATGGACCTGAAGGAAGGCGTGTTCACACCGGATGATCCGAAGAAGATTGCCCGCTCCGTCAAGCATTCCGCGGAGGAAAGCCATCGCCGCAAATCGAGCCCCTTTCGCGCCGCGATGTCGATGCTCACCTTCTACGTCAACCGCGCTGGCGACCAGCTGACAAAAAAGCGGCGAGGCACCCTTGAAAAAGCCAAGGACGAACTGCGAAAAGACTTCGGTCGGGAACCAAAGGGTTAGGTGCGGATGGCATACGAGCTTTACTACTGGGACGGCATCCAGGGCCGCGGTGAATTCGTCCGGCTTGCGCTGGAAGAAGCCGGCGCCGATTACATCGACGTCACCCGCCAGCCCACGCGCGGTACGGGTGCCATGTTCGCCGTCATGGAGAGCGAAAGCGAGCCGCACATTCCCTTTGCGCCGCCCTTCCTGAAAGACGGCGACCTCATCATCCCGCACGTCGCCAACATCCTGTTCTATCTCGGGCCGAAGCTCGGTCTGGCGCCTGAGGACGAAGGGCTCCGCCATGCCGTCAACGGGCTGCAGCTGACCATCACCGATTTCGTCGCCGAAGTGCACGATACGCATCACCCGATCGACACCTCGCTCTACTACGAGGACCAGAAGCCGGAAGCAAAAGCCCGCTCAGCCGCCTTCATCCGCGAACGCATCCCGAAATTCCTCGGTTATTTCGAGCGCGTGTTGCGGCAGAACCCGAAAGGCCGCAACCATATAGTCGGCGATGCGCTGACCTATGCGATCTCTCGCTCTTTCAGGTGATCGAGGGCCTGGCCTATGCCTTCCCGAAAGCCATGGCGAACCGCAAGGCTGAATATCCCGCCCTGCTGGCCCTGCATGATGCTGTGGCGAAGCGTCCGAATATCGCCCGCTATCTCGCCTCCCCCCGCCGCCTCGCCTTCAACGAGGAAGGGATTTTTCGGCACTATCCCGAGCTCGACAGCACGGGATGAGGCAAGAGCCGTTTATGCGAGCGGCACCGCCGCATCGAAGAAATCGCCCCACGGGTCTTTCGGCCGGGTCTCCAGTCGCTGCGCCACATTGGCGAGCGTGAAGGCGGTCGGGCCGGCTAACTCCTGCAATTCCTGCCAATCCAGCGGCATCGAAACCGGCGCACCCGCTCGTGCCCGCGTCGAATAGGCCGCAACCGCTGTGCTGCCGCGGCCGTTGCGGAGATAATCGATGTAGATATGCCCGCTGCGTTTTGCCTTCGTCGCGGTTGCCAGATATTTCTGTGGCGCGTCTGCCGACATGCTTTCGGCAAGTGAATGGGCGAAATCCTTGACCTCGGTCCAGCCGGCCTTCGGCGCAAGCGGCGTCACCACATGCAACCCCTTGCCACCCGACGTCTTGACGAAGGCAGCCAGACGCGCTTCCAGCCGCGCCTTCACGTCAAATGCGGCAGCGATCACCGCGGACCAGGCGACGTCCTCGCCGGGATCGAGGTCCATGGTGATCATATCGGGTCTTTCCCAATCGTCGGTCGTCGTCCCCCAGGGATGGATTTCCAGCACGGCCGATTGCACCAGCGCCACCAGGCCATTGAAATCGGCGATGCGCAGCAGCTTTTCGCCGTCCGGATCCTGTGGGTCGGCGATCTCCTTGATATGCGGATTCATGCCCTTCCAGGCATGTTTCTGGAAAAACCGCTGTTGGGCCTTTATCCCGTCCGGCAGACGCAGCAGCGCCAGCGGCCGATTGACGACATGAGGCGCCATGAATGGCCAGACCGCAGCATAGTAATCCGCGAGGGCCTGCTTGGTCACGCCCTCGTCCGGCCAGTAGAGCCGGTCGGGATGGGTCAGCGATACATCAGATGCCGGCGGAGTTCTGGGGCTCATTCTTCGATCTCGCGTGTCAGGAAATCAAGTAGCCTGTTTTCCTCGGCCCGCAAGCCCCGCAGCGGCTCGCTGCCGCTTTCGATCAGCGGATGGTCGTTGCCAGCAAGCGCGATGATCGCGGGATGGATATAACTCGAGCGCGCGATCGCCGGCGTGTTGTGCAGTGCCCCGGCCGCGGCCTCCGACATGTCCTTCACCGTCGGCCGGCTGCCGCTTGCGATCCTCTCGCGCGCCGCGCCGAAGGCTGCCAGCGATCCCGCCCAGGTGCGGAAGGTCTTCGCCGAAATGGGGATGCCCGAAATCTCGGCGAGATAGCTGTTCAACCGGCCGGAATCGATCGGCTTCAACGCACCGCTTTCATCCTTCCAGACGAAGAGTTGGCGCCCGGGCAGATCGGCTATCTCCTCCAGGATCTTCTGCAGCCTCGGATGTTTGAGACTGCGCTGAACGCGCTTGCCGCCCTTGGCGCGAAATTTCAACTCTATCTGCCCGTCGACGATCTTCAGGTGGCGCTTCAGCAGCGTCGTGGCGCCATAGGTGTCGTTTTCCCTGACATAGGCCTGGTTGCCGACGCGCAAATGCGCCTCGTCGAGCAGTGTCGTTAAAGCCGCAAGCACACCGTTGATATCTTCCGCACCGGTGTCGAGGTGACGCAGCACCGTGCGGCGTATCCTCGGCAGCGCCCGGCCGAACTCGATCAGCTGATGGAATTTTCCGGCACTTCGGAAGGATTGCCATTCCTTGTGGTAGCGGTATTGCTTGCGCCCGCGCGCATCGAAGCCGGTCGCCTGCAGATGGCCGTTGTCGTAGAGGCAGATCCAGACATTCTCATAGGCCGGCGGCAGACCGAGCGCGCTGATGCGCGCCCGCTGCGATTGGTCTGAAAGCGTCTTGCCGTCAGGCATCACATAGCTGAAGCCCTTGCCCTTCCTGCGTCTGCGGATGCCTGGTTCGGTATCGCTGACATAGACGAGACCAAGTTCGGTGATGGCTTCGGCATTCATGTTTTCGGCGACCTGCTACTTGCTCCTGCGGCCGAACTGGAACCAGCGCCGGCGCTCGGCTTTTGTCGCGCCCTTCGGCGGTTCGGTCTGTCCTTTCGGTGCGAAAACCGCCACGCTCTGGGCATAGACGATGACCGGATTGTCCTGCTCGTGCACCTCGAAGGCTTCCGTCTCCGTCCCCGTGTCGAGAACCCTCGACCATTGTCTGAGCCCGTTCACCACAGGCAGGTGAACCTTGCAGTCGCCACCGGCATTGAAGACGACGAAGAGGTCGTCCACCGTTTCGGTGGCAGGTGCATACACGCTCCTCGAGAGATAGACGCCGAGCACCTGCAATCCGTCGTCATTCCAGGCGCCGTCGTCCATGAAACTGCCGTCCGGCTTGTACCAGGCGATCTCGATGCGCCCGTCCTCGCTGACCTCTCCCGTCAGGAACCGCTCCTGCCGCAGCACGGGATGAGCCTTGCGGAATGCGACCGCCTGTTGGCAGAAACCGAGAAAGGGATCGTCGAGCCCCGCCCAATCGGTCCAGCCGATTTCATTGTCCTGGCAATAGGCGTTGTTGTTGCCGTCCTGGCTGTTGCCGAGCTCGTCGCCGGCCAGCATCATCGGCACGCCCTGGGAGAGCATCAGCGTCGCCATCATATTGCGCCGGCGCCGCGCCCGCGCCACGTTGATATCGGCATTATCCGTCGCGCCCTCGGCGCCCATATTGTCGGAATGATTGTCCGAATGGCCGTCCCGGTTATCCTCGCCGTTCGCCTCATTGTGCTTGCTGTCGAAGGACACCGTGTCCATCAGCGTGAAACCGTCATGGGCCGACAGAAGATTGACCGAGGAGGTCGCCCCCCGGTCGGAATGGTTGAACTGCGGCGCCGAACCGGTGACCCGGGCCGCCACCTCCGACACCATGCCGCCATCGCCTTTCCAGAAACGGCGCACATCGTCGCGGAACTTGTCGTTCCATTCGCGGAAGGGATGCGGGAAGCCGCCGACCTGATAACCGCCCTCGCCGATATCCCAGGGTTCGGCGATCAGCTTGACGCCTGACAGGATCGGATCCTGCCGGATAGCGCCAAAGAAGCCGCCCTGACGGTCGAATTCCAGATCCTGTCGGCCGAGCGTGCTGGCGAGATCGAAGCGGAAGCCGTCGATATGCATGACGCCCACCCAGTAGCGCAGGCTGTCGAGCACCATGCGCATCACCATAGGATGGGCGACGTTCAGCGTATTGCCGGTGCCCGTCGTATCGAAGGTATGGCGCGGATCATCGGGGGAGAGGATGTAATAGCTCGCATTGTCGAGCCCGCGGAAAGACAGCGTCGGCCCTTTCTCGCTGCCCTCGGCGGTGTGATTGTAGACCACGTCCATGATGACTTCGATGCCGGCGGCATGAAACTTCTTCACCATGGTCTTGATCTCGGTGATCTTGTCGCCGGACATGTAGCGTGATTGCGGCGCGAAGAAGCCGAGGGTCTGGTAGCCCCAATAATTGCGCAGGTTGTTTTCCAGGAGATAGCGATCGTCGAGGAAAAATTGGATCGGCAGAAGCTCGATCGCCGAGATGCCGAGCTTGACGAGATGGTCGATGATCGGATCGCTGCACATGCCGAGAAAGGTGCCGCGCAGCCGGTCGGGCACCTTCGGATGTGTCATCGTCAGGCCGCGCACATGCGCCTCGTAGATGATCGTGTCGGGCCAGGGACGGCGGATCGCCTCTTCACCGGCCCAATCGAAGTCCGGATCCTGAACCACGCCCTTGACCGTGAAGGGGGCGCTGTCACGCTCGTCGAAGGAAAGATCGTCTTCGCCGATCTGATAACCGAACAGCGCGTCGTCCCATGTCAACTCGCCCGTGACCTGCTTGGCATAGGGGTCGAGCAGGAGCTTGTTCGGGTTGAAGCGATGACCGGCTTGCGGGTCATAGGGACCGTGGGCTCGATAGCCGTAGACGGTGCCCGGCCCGATGCCGGCGATATAGCCGGACCAGATATCACCTTCGCGCTTCGGCAGCGGCAGCCGGGCAATCTCATCCTTTCCGTCGGGAGAGAAGAGGCAGAGCTCCATTTGTTCCGCATGAGCGGAGAATACCGCGAAATGGGTGCCAGAACCCGTATACTCCGCCCCTAGCTCCGGCTTGAGGAAGTCGAGTTCCGAAAATGAAAAGCTCATGATGCCCCGCTTGCTGAAAAGACCAAGCGGGAAACGTCACGGCGGTTCGAAAGTTCCCTTATGAAAGGGAAAAGGGAACGCTGGTGCTCGCTGACGGATGCCTTTACGGCATCAGTTGGCCGCCATTGACCTCGATGATCTGGCCGGTGATGTAGCCCGACAGCGTTGGCGAGGCGAGAAAGAGATAGGCTCCGACGCAGTCCTCTGATGTGCCGACGAAGCCCATCGGGATCGATCTGCGCTGCAGCTCCATCTGCTCGTCATCGGTGTAACGCTCATGGAAGGGCGTGGCGATGACACCCGGCGCCACCGCATTGACGCGGATCCTGTCGGCGACGAATTCCTTGGCATGGCCGCGCGTGATCGTCGAGACGAAGCCTTTGGACGCCGCATAAAGGATCGCACCGTTGCCGCCGCCGTTGCGCGCGGCGATCGAGGTGGTGTTGATGATGAAGCCACCCTGCTTCTTCAGCCACGGATGCGCGGCACGCGTCGCCGCCAGCACCGAGCGGGCGTTGAGGTCCATGACCGCGGCATAATGCGCGTCGGTGTATTCGGAGGTCGGCTTGCGCCCGAGCATGCCGCCGGCATTGTTGATGAGCCCGTCGAGATGGCCGAAGGTCTTGGCCGTCTCTTCGACGACGCGCTCGGTCTCGCCTTCCCGCGAGACGTCGCCCTGGATGAGATACACGGTGCCGCCGGCAGCGCGGATCTCCTCGCCGAGCTTCTCGGCCGGTTCGCGGCTGGCATTGTAATGCACGCCGACCTTGGCCCCTTGAGCCGCAAAGGCGCGGGCGGCGGCCGCACCGATCCCGGTCGAGGCGCCGGTTATCAGGACGGCCTTGCCGGAGAGATCCGGCAGTTTGATGGATGCGAGCGATTGCGCAAGTTCTACCATGGCGACGATGGCCTCCCGAAAAACCAAAGACATAGGTGATGAAACAGATTGGGGAAGTCTATCAGTCGAAATCGATGATGGGCAATGCACGAAAGCGGGAGATTTGTGTCGTGGGGGAATGCCACGGCTATCTCGTTCGCACGAATAGCTGCCCCTCACCCTAACCCTCTCCCCGTAAAAAACGGGGAGAGGGAACGTGCCCTGCGAGATGTTGGCGAGGAATCGAGAGGTCGCGACATGTCCCTTCTACCCGCAAGCGGGGGTCCGATGGACGGGGCGAGACACGTGGCTCCCCCCCCCCGACAAAGGTGGCGGCAGCCGGATGAGGGCCGCGCTCGCCGAGCTCCTCGACCGGATCTCGCTACGCCGCCATGCCCAAGACTGCCTCCTGCTCCCGGCGGGCGAGAGGCGGGAAAGCGAGCGCCATCCCCGCAGCCCCCAGCCCAACCATCGCCGAGCCGATGAACAGCCAGGAATAATTGCCGAAAGTGTCGAATATCCAACCGCCGACGAGAGGCCCGAAGGCCATGCCGAGGCTGGAGAGCATCGTCGCCGCGCCGAAGACAGTGCCGAGGATGCGCGGCCCAAAATATTCACGCGCCAGCACCGCATAAAGCGGCATCACACCGCCATAGGCGCTGCCGAAGATAATGGCGAGCGCATAGAATTCGCCGAGCCGGCTGACGAAGAGATAGGTCGCGAGCGCGGCCGCCTGCACCAGCAGGCCGGCGATGAGAACCGGCTTCACCCCGATCCTGTCGGCAAGGCTGCCATAAAGCAGCCGGCCGCCCAGCCCCGCAAGACCTTCGACGCTGTAGATGCTGACGGCGGCCATCGGCGCCACACCGCAGATCGTCGCATAGCTCACCATATGGAAAATCGGCCCGGAATGCGCCGCGCAACAGGCAAAGAAGGTCAGCCCGAGCACGATGAATTGCGGCGATAGGAAAACCTGCGACAGCCGCGGCTTAGCTCCTTCCGCCACGAAATCCGCACTCGTCTCGACAGCCTCCGCAGGCGGACGCCTGACCAGAAAGGCGGCCGGTATGAGCAGCACCCAGACCGCAACACCGATGATCAGCATGGCGGGACGCCATTCATAGGTCGAGATGAGCCAGCGCGCGAAAGGCGAGATGGTCATCGGCGCGACCCCCATGCCGGCAGAGACGAGCGACACGGCAAGCCCACGATTTTCGTCGAACCATCCGATGGTCGTCGCGATCATCGGCGCAAAGAAGGTGCTGGCGGCCAGCCCGACGAAGATGCCGTAGGTCAGCTGGAACTGTAGCAGCGTCTGGGCGCGGCTCGCCAGGACCAGTGCCAGCCCGAGCAGCACCGCTCCGATCAGCACGACGACGCGCGGGCCGAAGCGATCGCTCGCCGCGCCCCAAAGGAATCCGCCGAAGCCCATGACGATGAAATTGAGCGTCATCGCGCTTGCGATGCCGACATGTGACCAGCCCGTCGCCGTTGCGACAGGCTCCTGGAAAATCGCCAGCGAAAACATCGCCCCGATTGCAACGCAGCTCATCAATGCGCCGGTGGCGACAATGACCCATCGATAGGAAACACTCATGGCTCCATAACCTCCATGCCGACAGAGTGATCGCGACGCCAGCGGCTCTCTCCGCCGCGCCTGCGATCTAAAGACGCTCGAGCTGCTACGTTTTCGACAGCGCGCTCGCATCTTTTTTTGGCTCGCCGCATAGCTAGAGGGCGTCGCGATCTTTCAGGTTCGCTTGCCACTTTAGGCCTTTAATTTCCCGCATGTCGTTGCCGCAAAACAACTGCACACTTTTGCCCGAACTGTTTTAGAGATTACGAAACATCACCAAAGCGTCGACATAACCCTCGGTGGGATGAAGGAAGACGCCGGGAAGACGGCCGACGATCTCGAAGCCGAGGGACTGCCAGAGCTGAACCGCGCGTTTATTGCTGCTGACGACGAAGTTGAACTGCATGGCTCGAAAGCCCCTCAAGCGGGCATGTTCCAGGGAATGTTCATGCATCCGGCGAGCGACGCCGCGGCCGCCTGCTGCGGGGTCGGTCATGTAGCCGCAGTTGCAGACATGCCGTCCGCCGCCTGCCTGATTGGCCTTAATGTAATATGTGCCGAGGATAACGCCGTTCTCTTCGGCGATGAAGGTCTCGCGGTCCGGCCCCATCCAGTAGGCCAGCGCATCGGCCTCACTGAGATCGCGGTCGAGCGCATAGGTCTCGCCGGCGCGGATCGTCGGACCGACGATCCTCCAGATCGCGCTTTTATCGTCCTTGCTTGCGGGTCTGATCAGCATGCCCGACTTCTATCGAAGCCGGGCATTGCGTGCAATGGATTGACCGACCTCAAACCCTTTCGAGTGCGATGGCGATCCCCTGCCCGACGCCGATGCACATCGTCGACAGCGAATATTTTCCGCGGGCTTCGGCAAGCTCCAGCGCTGCCGTGCCGGTGATGCGGGCGCCCGACATGCCTAAGGGATGACCGAGGGCGATCGCGCCACCATTGCGGTTGACCCGCTCGTCGTCATCAGCAATGCCGAGCGCGCGCAGCACCGCCAGCCCCTGGCTGGCAAAGGCCTCGTTGAGCTCGATGACGTCGAACTGGTCCTGTGTCATGCCGAGCCGCGCCATCAGCTTGCGCGAGGCCGGGATCGGCCCGACACCCATCACCCTTGGCGGAACGGCTGCAGCCGCGCCGCCGAGAACGCGGGCAATCGGCGTCAGGCCATATTTCCGCGCCGCAGCTTCGGAAGCGATGATCAGCGCCGCCGCCCCGTCATTGACGCCGGAGGCATTGCCTGCCGTCACCGTGCCGCCCTCCTTTTTGAAAGGCGTTGCGAGTTTCGCCAGCGCCTCGATCGTCGTCGCGCGCGGATGCTCGTCCTTCTCGACCACGACAGGATCGCCCTTGCGCTGCGGGATGGTGACAGGGGTGATCTCCTTCGCCAGCCGTCCGTTCGCCTGGGCGGCCGCCGCCTTCGCCTGGCTTCGCACCGCGAAGGTATCCTGATCCTCGCGGTTGACATGATAATCCTCGGCAACGTTCTCGCCGGTCTCCGGCATGGAATCGACGCCATATTGCTTCTTCATCAGCGGGTTGACGAAGCGCCAGCCGATCGTCGTGTCGTGAATTTCGGCCGCGCGCGAAAAGGCCGTCTCGGCCTTCGGCATGACGAAGGGCGCGCGCGACATGCTCTCGACGCCGCCCGCGACCATCAACTCGGCCTCGCCGGAGCGGATGGCGCGCGCCGCGGTGATGACCGCATCCATTCCGGAGCCGCAGAGCCGGTTGATCGTCGTGCCCGGAACCGTGATCGGCAGGCCGGCCAATAGGGCCGACATACGCGCAACATTGCGGTTGTCCTCGCCCGCCTGGTTGGCGCAGCCGAAGATCACGTCATCGACAGCGTCCCAATCGACGGCACCGTTTCGCTCCATCAGCGCCTTCAGCGGGATTGCGCCGAGATCGTCGGCGCGCACCTGGGAGAGCGAGCCGGCGAAGCGGCCGATCGGCGTCCTGATATAGTCGCAGATAAAGGCTTCGGTCATGGCTTTTTCCTTAGAGTTTGGGAACAACAAGGTCGGCAACCGGCCCCTCGACATGGAGCGGTGCGCCGGTCATGGCCTGCAATTCCTGCAGCGACATCGCGGCCAACTTCTCCCGCAGGACGAAGTGTCCATCGACGATGTCGATGACGGCATGGCTCGTATAGACGCGGGTGATGCAGGCGACGCCGGTCAGCGGGAAGGTGCATTTCTCCACCAGCTTCGGTTCGCCTGTTTTGGTGACATGCTCGGTGATGACGCAGACCTGCTTGGCGCCGTGCACGAGGTCCATGGCGCCGCCGACGGCCGGCACACCTTTGCTGCCCACCCGCCAGTTGGCGAGGTCGCCATTCTCTGCGACCTGATAGGCGCCGAGGATCGCAACGTCGAGATGGCCGCCGCGCACCATGGCGAAGCTGTCGGCGTGGTGGAAGAAGGCAGCACCCGGCTTCAGCGTCACCGCCTTCTTGCCGGCATTGATCAGGTTCCAGTCTTCTTCGCCTTCAGCTGGCGGCTCGCCGAAATTCAGGATGCCGTTTTCCGTGTGGAAGATCGCTTCGCGACCGGGCGGCTGGTAGCGGGCGACCATTTCGGGAAAGCCGATGCCGAGATTGACATAGGCGCCGTCGGCGATGTCCTGCGCGGCGCGCCAGGCGATCTGCGCATTGGAAAGCTTGATGTCTTCCCTGATATCGATGGTCATACGTAGGCCACTCCGGCTCGAATGAGCTCTTCTTCCTGCTGGGGATCGGGGACGGCGACGACATGGTCGACGAAAATACCAGGCGTTACCACGTCCTCGGGATCGATGCCGCCGGCCGGCACGATCGATGAGACCTGGGCGATCGTCTTGGCTGCCGCCATGCACATCAGCGGATTGAAGTTTCGGCCGGCCTTGTTGTAGGTGAGGTTGCCGTGGACATCACCGATCTCAGCCTTCACGATCGCGAAGTCGGCCTTCAGCCAGCGCTCCTGCACATAATGGCGGCCATCGAATTCGGCGATGACCTTGCCTTCCGCAAGTTCGGTGCCATAGGCCGTGGGCGTGTAGAAAGCCGGAATGCCCGCTCCGCCGGCGCGGATGCGCTCGGCAAGCGTTCCCTGCGGCACCAGTTCGAGTTCGATTTCGCCTGCCAGGTATTTATCCGTGAACGCGCGTGGATCCGACGATCGCGGGAACGAGCAGATCATCTTCCGAACCATGCCGGCATCGATCATTGCGGCGATGCCGATGCGCCCGTTGCCGGCATTGTTGTTGATGACCGTGAGGTTCCTGGGGCCCTTGTCGATCAGGGCATGGATCAACTCGATCGGCGCGCCCGACCCACCAAAACCACCGATCATGACCGTCGCGCCATCACCGATCTCAGAGACGGCCTCCGCCGTGCTCCCGACTGTCTTGTCCATGCGGGATCTCCCTTGGCTACGGTCGGGAAACTGCTCATCCCTTCCTCGGTGTCAGACATAAGCTGCGACGGGCTATGCGGCAAGAATTTTGTGCGTTATTTGACATTTGTTCATATATCGCACACAATGGCCAAGGCAGAGTGGAGATCGGACCTCATGCGCGAAACGGATTTCGTCAGCGGCTTCGGCCGCGGCCTTAAAGTGATCGAAGCTTTCGGTGAAACGCGGCAGCGGCTTTCCATCGCCGAGGCGTCGAAGCTGACGGAGCTCGACCGCGCCACTGTGCGCCGCTCGCTGCTGACGCTCGCCGAACTCGGTTATGCCGATTACGATGGCAAGTTCTTTACGCTAACGCCGAAGATCCTGCGGCTTGGCCATGCCTATCTCGCCGCCACGCCGTTGCCGGCGCTGCTTCAGCCGCATCTTGATCTTCTCTCGGAGAAAGCCGGCCAGAGCGCCTCGGCCTCAGTGCTCGACGGCACCGAAATCGTTTATATCGCCCGTGCCTCGCAGCGTCGCGTCATGTCGATTAATCTCACCCCCGGCAGCCGCCTGCCAGCCTACTGCGCCTCGATGGGCCGCGTGCTGCTTGCGGCTCTCGCCGAGAGCGAAGCGCGCGCCATCCTTGCTCGCAGCGAGCTGAAACAAAACACCCCGAAGACGAGGACCGACCCGGACGAGCTGATCGCCGAATTCCGCCGCGTCCGCGCCGAAGGTTATGCCGTCATCGACCAGGAGCTGGAGATCGGCCTCTGCTCCATCGCCGTGCCTGTCGATAACGACCGCGGCGAAACGGTCGCGGCGATCAACATCGGCGCGCCGGCCGCCCTCGTCCCGGCCGCGGAGATGAAGGAGCGGTACCTGTCGCTGCTGAAGGAAACGCAAGCCGCATTGCGGCCGCTGCTGCGCCGGTGACGACGGACTCAAGATGGAGCACTCCGGTCAGTGACAGGAGTGCTCCCAATCGTCAGTGAGTCAGGTCGAGCGAGGTGGTCAGGTCGCCCATCGGCGGCTGACCGTTGTTGCGCAGCGCCTCGTCGCGAGCGACGATACCGGGCAAAACAGGCAGATCATAGCGCGCGGTGATCAGGCGGATGATCGAGGTCGTGTCGTATTGTGTATGATCGATCGTGCCGCCCTTGGCGAAGGGCGAGATGACGAAGGCCGGAATGCGGTTGCCCGGACCCCAGCGGTCGGCCTTCGGCGGCGCGACGTGATCCCAGAAGCCGCCATTCTCGTCATAGGTGACGATGACGAGCATATGGCCCCATTGCGGGCTCTTTTCGAGGTGGGAGACGATATCGGCAAGGTGCTTGTCGCCGCTCGACACGTCGGCATAACCGCCATGTTCGTTGAGGTTGCCCTGCGGCTTGTAGAAGGAGACGGCCGGCAGCTTGCCGTCGTCGATGTCCTTGAGGAAAGCTTCGCCGGCAAGACCACCATCCCTGAGATGTTCGCTGCGCGCGGGCGTGCCGGGTGCGAAATTGGCGAAATAGTTGAACGGCTGGTGGTGGAACTGGAAGTTCGGCACCGGCGTGGCGTTCTTGCCGTCGAGCGCCGCCTGCCAGGCGCCGCCATACCACGCCCAGCTGACCCCCTTCAGCGACAATAGGTCGCCGATGGTAATCGCATGCTGCGGCGGCAGTGTCGTTGCGGCAGCGGGATCGGCATAGGCCGGATCGCCGTCCTTGGCCGGCGGGTTGGCGCTCGGCTCGTAGGGCGGCTGCATGGTGTTGACGGCGTAGAAGTCGGGCGTCAGCGTGCCGTCGGAGACGAATTTCGGTGCGCCTTCCAACGCCGACTTCGGTGCGTTCTCCGCCACAACAAGCGACGTGCCATCCGCATCGACCTTGGCGATCACAGGCTTGGCCGGGCTCTTGTCGGCATCGGGATAATAGGGCGCGCAGGCGCAGACCAGCGCGAAGTGATTGAGGAACGAGCCGCCGAAGGCGCCCTGGAAGAAGTTGTCGGCAAGGACGTACTTCTTCGCGACCTGCCACATCGGCAGGATAGAGCCGTCATAATGGCCCATGACGAGGCTGCCGGAATCGGCCCAAGCGACGAACTTGTCGTTCTTGCCACCGTCGATCTGCATCTGCTCCTGATAGAAACGATGCCAGAGGTCGCGGGTGATGACCGAAGGCGCCTGCGCAAAGCCCTTGGGATCGTCGATCGCGAAGGTGGCGTTGGCAAGATGGGCCGACTGCGCCTCGGTGACGGGAGGCGTCACGCCCTTGGCGGTCAGGCCGCCCCAGGCCGGCGGCAGTTCGGAGAGCGGCTGGCCGTTCCGGTCGAGCTGGTGCGCCTGCTCAGCGCTGACATTGGCGAGGCCGTTGGCGCCGGGGAAACCGCCGTAGAGATTATCGAAACTGCGGTTTTCGGCATAGATGACGACGATATTGTCGATCTTGTCGTAACCGGCCGGCGCCGCATGGGCAGCCGTCACCATGGCGAACGGCACGATGGCCGATCCGGCGAGGCAGATGGAGTTGAGGAGTTTCAATCTTTTCACGGCTAGTAACCTCATGGCTGGGGGCGTTGGCTAGAGGGAGCGGGGAACGCTCGGGGGCGAGCCGACGCTATTCCCGCCGTCTATCAACTTTGTGACATCGCAGTTGCCGCGAGACAGCAGCGGAATAGCCGTCATCAATTTGTTGCAGCGAGGTTCGATCATGGCGGAAAGCATTGCTAAGCTATTGGAATCCTTATTATGACGACAAAGATATTCTGGCTTGCGCGGTCCGGTCTGGGGATCGGCATGGCCACGGCGGCGCTCTGCCTGGCCATTCTTCCCCTGCGGCATAGCAGCGCGGCGGCCGCTGCCGGCCTGCATCCCGGGCCGATGTCGCGCACTGACGCCTTCGCTCGGGCAGAAACGCTGACCGCGCTCGGCCGCAAGATCTTCTTCGATCCCTCGCTGTCGGCCTCGGGGCTCCAGGCCTGCGCCTCCTGCCATGATCCCAGTCATGCCTTCGGCCCGGCATCGGCCGAGCCGGTCGAAATGGGCGGCGAACACATGGACCGGCCGGGTCTGCGCGCCGTTCCGACGCTACGCTATCTGCAGGCGGTGCCATCCTTCACCGAGCATTATTACGATTCCGAGGACGAGGGCGACGAGAGCGTCGACAACGGCCCGACGGGCGGCCTGACCTGGGACGGCAGGGTCGATCACGGCGCCGATCAGGCAAAGCTCCCGCTGCTCTCGCCCTTCGAGATGGGCAACAAGGATGCCGCGGAGGTCGCAGCGAAATTGCGCAAGGCGCCCTATGCTGGGGATATCGAGGCGGCCTTCGGCGCAACCGTGTTCGACAATCCGCAAGAGGCCTTCGACGCCGCCGTCGAGGCGCTCGGCACCTTCGAACAGAGCGGTCCCGATTTCTATCCCTATTCCAGCCGCTACGACGCCTTCCTCGCCGGCAAGGCGACGCTGACCGCTCAGGAATTGAGTGGACGGCAGCTGTTCGAAGATCCAGCCAAGGGCAACTGTTCGAGCTGTCACCTCAGCGAACCCGCCAATGACGGCGAGCCGCCGCAATTTTCCGATTTCGGTTTTCTCGGGCTCGCCGCACCACGCAACATGGCGATACCGGCCAACGCCGACCCCGACTATCACGATCTCGGCCTCTGCGGCCCTCAGCGCACCGACTTTGCCGGACGCAGCGACTATTGCGGCCTGTTCCGCACGCCGACGCTACGCAATGTCGCGCTGAAGAAGAGTTTCTTCCACAACGGCTATTTCCACTCGCTGCGCGACGTCGTCTCCTTCTATGCGACGCGCGACAGCGATCCCGGCCGCTGGTATCCGAAAAATTCAGACGGCACGGTCCGTAAATATGACGAGCTGCCGCAAGCCTATTGGGACAATCTCAACCAGGATCCCCCCTTCGGCAGGAAGCCCGGCGATGCGCCTGCCCTCACCGATCCCGAAATCGACGACATCGTCGCCTTCCTCGGGACGCTGACGGATGCCGACTTGCAGCCAGAGGCGAGCGGGCACTAGGGATTGCCGCAGCACCGGCGGCGAAAACGAGGCCTCCCACTTGATGTATCATAATTTACGATATACATCATTTCATCGGAAATGATGGGGAAATGATGGAACGCTCGTTTTTGACGATTGCCGCCGGCGAGAATAATGATGCATTGCGCGCGCTTTCGGCACCGGCACGGGTTGAGATACTCAGGTTGCTCTGCGCCAAAGGACCGATGAATATCAACGATATCGCGCGGACTCTTTCCCTCCCCCAATCCACCGTCGCAACCGGTATCCAGATTTTGGAAGACGCCCGGCTTGTCGACTCCCAACTGACGAAGGCACGGAAGGGAAATCAGAAGATCTGCTCTGCGATCTACAGCGAAATTCTGATCAGCTTCGAGGAAAGCGCGGCTCAGAGGGCCAACAACATCATCGAAGTCGAGATGCCGGTCGGGCTCTACACCAGTTGCGACGTCCATGCTCCATGTGGTCTCTGCTCCACCGAGAGCGTCATCGGCCCGCTCGATGTTCCCGACTATTTTCTTGATCCCCAGCGCATGCAGGCCGGGCTCGTCTGGTTCGGCAGGGGATATGTGGAATATAAATTCCCCAATAATGCCAAGGTGTTGAACAAGGATATCCGCGCCATCGAGTTTTCGCTGGAGCTGTCGTCCGAGGTGCCGGGCA
This sequence comes from Rhizobium pisi, assembly GCF_003938655.1. Lineage (GTDB taxonomy): Bacteria > Pseudomonadota > Alphaproteobacteria > Rhizobiales > Rhizobiaceae > Rhizobium > Rhizobium pisi. The sequence continues at coordinate 22,266 of NZ_RJJT01000020.1, read as the reverse complement.
CCAATCCGGACTGGCCCTCCGACATAACGCTCTGGGTCAATGGGATGGCCATCGGAACCTGGACGTCCCCCGGCGACTACGGCGACAAGCGCGGCGCCTTCACGCCGGCATGGTGGAAGCTCGAGGGCTCGCAATACGGGATGATGAAGACCTGGCGCATCTCCACGCGCGGAACCTTCATAGACGGCGTCGCCGCATCGAATGTCACGCTCAGCGATCTCGCGCTTGCCCAGCACTCTTCCATTCGTCTCCGGGTCGGCATCGCGGAGAATGCCGGCCATACCGGCGGCGTGAATATTTTCGGCCGCGGTTTCGGAAATCATGGCCGCGACATCATCATGCGACTGCATGTCTAATCAATAAATATCGGATATCTTGATTTAAATAAGGCATTTCTTTTGAAAATTAGAGATACCTTAATAACATTATCTATTTGTAATTAAACTATTTTCTTGAAAATTGCCTCACCTCAACTCAAGGCGCAACGTGGTTGACAGAACGACATTCCTGATATCAAGTTAGAGGCAAGAAAACAAAAATTCTGATATATAAACGGGAGGATCCGTTGAAGACGAATGTCGTTGCCCACCGCGATTTTCGCATCGCGACCATTGACGCCAGGCTCTACAGCTCATTTCTCGAGCATCTCGGCAGAGCGATCTACGGCGGTATCTATGAGCCCGGACATCCCAGTGCCGACGAAGACGGATTTCGCCGCGACGTCCTCGATCTGGTGCGTGAGCTCGACACGCCATACTGCCGCTATCCCGGCGGCAACTTCGTATCGGCCTATAATTGGGAAGACGGCGTCGGCCCGCGTTCGAAGCGCCCGGTTCGTCTCGACCTTGCCTGGCGCACGCGTGAAGCCAACCAGATCGGCGTGAACGAATTCGTCGACTGGTGCAAGAAGGCAAACACCAAGCCGATGCTCGCCGTCAATCTGGGATCACGCGGCCTGGATGCCGCCCGCAATTTCCTGGAATACTGCAATCATCCCGGCGGCACCTACTGGTCGGATCTGCGCCGCAAGCACGGCTGGTCCAATCCGCACGATGTCAAATTGTGGTGCCTCGGCAACGAGATGGATGGCCCTTGGCAGGTCGGTCACAAATCGGCCTATGAATATGGCCGGGTGGCGGATGAGACGGCGAAAGCCATGCGCGGCTTCGACAAGTCGCTCGAACTCGTGGTCTGCGGCTCGTCCAATTCCGACATGAAGACCTATCCCGATTGGGAGGCTGAGGTTCTCGATCAGTGCTATGACAGCGCCGACCATATCTCGCTGCATATGTATTTTGCCAACCGCGAGAAAAACACCCTTAACTATCTCGCCCGCGCCACCAAGCTCGACCGCTACATCACCACGATCGGCGGCGTGATCGACTACATCAAGGCGAAGAAACGCTCGAAGAAGACGATCGGCATTTCTTTCGACGAATGGAACGTCTGGTATCATTCCAACCAGCAGGACAAGGAGATCCTGGCGCGCGACGAGTGGCCGGATGCGCCGCATCTCTTGGAAGATGTCTATAATTTCGAGGACGTGCTGCAGGTCGGCGGCATTTTGAACACCTTCATCCGCCGGTCCGACCGCGTGCGCATCGCCTGCATCGCCCAGCTCGTCAACGTCATCGCCCCTATTATGACCGAGGACGGCGGCGCGGCCTGGCGCCAGACGATTTATTACCCCTTCTACTACGCCTCCAGATATGGCCGTGGAACGGCACTCCAGCTGGTCGTCGATGGCCCGACCTATGACAGCGACGAGGAGAACGACGTTCCCTATCTCGACGTATCAGCGGTGCATTCCGAAGACGGTAGGTCGCTGACCTTCTTTGCCGTCAACCGTCATCCGAACACGGCGCTCGATCTCGATGTGCGGCTGGAAGGGTTTGGAAATGCACGGGTAATCGAGCAGGTGGAGATGACCCACGGCGATCTGGAAGCCGTCAACACGGCGGCGCGGCCAGGGACGGTCGCTCCCGTCAACGTCGACAGTGCGAAGATCGAGGACGGACGGTTGCGGACAGGGTTGAAACCGCTGTCCTACAGCGTCATCCGGCTGTCGGTGTGACAGCCGCTGCCGGGTAAGCCTTATTGGCCCCGGCCAGGAGTATTCGGCTCACTGCGAGGAGGCAGGCGAGCCGGAGGGATGGTTCACCGAAGCCTTGGCTTTAGCGAACCGACAACCGCGACGTGCCCATGCGTGCCTTTGCGGCCGCCGTATCGTCGCTTTCTAGGGAGGAGTTCATGCAACAGTGGAAGAGGCTCGCATTTGGCGTCGCGCTGGCCGCACTCGGCCTGACGGCGGCGGCCAAGGCCGATGACTACACCTCCTTGCCGCGCAAGGAGACGCTCATCGTCGAAAATCCGGAAGGGACGATCAAGAATCCCGGCTGGTTCAACATCTGGGTCAATGGCGGCGGCGGCGTATCGACCGGCCTGCAGCAGCTGACCATGGATACGCTCTGGTATATCGACCCTGAACAGGGGCTTGGCGGGGCGAGCTGGGACAATTCGCTCGCCGCCGACAAGCCTCAATATAATGCTGACTTCACCGAGATGACCGTGAAACTGCGCAAGGGGCTCTACTGGAGCGACGGCGTCGAGTTCACGGCCGATGACGTGGTCTATACCGTCAAGACGCAGATGGATCACCCAGGCATGGTCTGGAGCGCGGCCTTCTCGGTGCAGGTGGCAAGTGTGGAGGCGACCGATCCCCAGACGGTGGTGTTCAAGCTGAAGAAGCCGAATTCGCGCTTCCACGCCATCTTCACCGTCCGCTGGAACGGCGCCTGGATCATGCCGAAGCACGTCTTCGAGAAGGTGGCCGATCCGCTTCGCTATGATTTCGCCAATCCCGTCTCGCTCGGCGCCTATAAGCTCAAGGCCTATGATCCGCAGGGCAAATGGTATACTTGGGAGAAACGCGACGACTGGCAGCGGACCTCGCTTGCCCGCTTCGGCGAGCCGGCCCCGAAATATGTGACCTATACCGATCCCGGCCCGCCGGATAAGCGGACGATCGCCCAGCTCGAGCACAATCTCGATATCATCCACGACAATACCCCGGAGGGCATGTTCACCCTCAAGGAGAAATCGAAGACGATCGATACCTGGTTCCCGGGCTTCCCCTTCGCCCATCCGGATCCGACGCTGCCGGCGGTGATCTTCAACACCCAGGATCCGCCGTTCGACAATGCCGATGTGCGCTGGGCGCTTGCCCTCCTGATCGACATCAAGGCCGTTGATATGGCGAGCTACCGCGGGGCAGCGACGCTTTCGGCGCTCGGCGTGCCGCCGACGGCAGCCACGATGAAAGACTATCAGGCGCCGATGCAGGATTGGCTGAAGAATTTCGAGATCGATACCGGCAAGAGCAAGATCAAGCCTTATGACCCGACGGTCGGGCAACAGATCGCCGATATCCTGCGCAAGCAGCCGAAGTTCAAGGACCAGATCCCGACCGACCCGCAGGCGATCAGCGGTGCCTTCGGCTATGGCTGGTGGAAACCGGATCCGAAGGCTGCCGGCGAACTGCTGGAGAAGGCAGGCTTCAAGAAATCCGGCGGCAAATGGCTGACCCCGGACGGCCAGCCGTTCAAGATCCGGATTACGGTCGAGAGCGACACGCGCTCCGTCTTCACCCGGGCAGGTACCCTGATCGCACAGCAATGGGCCTCTTTCGGTATCGACGCCAAAGCCGTGCCCGCCGAGAAACTGTGGCAGGTTGCGCTGCAGCCCGGCGATTTCCAGGTGGCGATTGCCTGGAGCGTCGAGACCTGGGGCGGCGATCCCGATCTGTCGTTCTTCCTCGACAGCTGGCACTCACAATTCGTGGCAAAGAAGGGTGACAATCAGCCGCCACGCAACTGGCAACGTTGGAGCAATCCGGAGCTCGATAAGATCATCGAAAGCATCCGCGGCATCAGCGCCGACGATCCCAAGGGCATGGAGCTCGGCAACGATTATCTGAAGCTGGTCGCCCGCGAAATGCCGACGATCCCGCTGATGTCCTATAACGTCTTCACCTCGATGGATACGACCTATTGGACCGGCTACCCGACGATCAAGGACCCCTATACCGATCCGGTGCCGAACTGGGCGAACTCCAGGTTGATGATGGTCAAGTTGAAGCCGGCTCAACCGAAATAACCCTCCCAACGCCGGCGCGCAGCCATCGCGCCGGCCCCTTATCGACGGGCATGTGCCCAGCTGTCATGCTCGTCGATCCTTTCCGGAAGGGAAAACAGAGAGGAACCACTGCTCTATGACGTCCTACCTGCTCTTTGTGTTGAAGCGGTTCGGTCAGTTTCTGCTCGTCGTCTTTCTCGGCGTGACCATCACATTCTTCGTCACCCACCTGACCCCGATCGACCCGGTCGAAGAAAGCATAGGCGCCATCACCCAGATGGGACAGTCCGATCCGAACGCAATCGAACTGATGCGTCAGTCGCTCCGCGAGCTGTACGGAATGCAGGGCTCGATCTGGCAGCAATATCTGCACTTCTGGCTGCGGCTGGCGACCGGCGATCTCGGTCCCTCGCTCTCGGCCTTTCCCACGCCCGTTTCCACCATCATTCTGCGGTCCCTGCCCTGGACCATCGGGCTGATGACGGTGTCGACGCTGATCACCTTCGTGCTCGGCAATGCGATCGGCGCGCTCGCCGGCTATTACCGCAAGGACATGGTGCTGAAGGCCGTCAGCCTCGTCTTCATCGCGCTGCTGCCCATTCCCTATTACATCCTCGCCTTCGTGCTGCTCATCGTCTTCGGCTATCTCTGGCCGGTGCTGCCGATCAATGGCGGCTATGAGATGAACGCCAATCTGGATCTCTCCTTTGCCCTCGTCTTCGATATCCTCAAACACTCCATCCTGCCGGCGCTGTCGCTGATCCTTGTCGGCGCCGGCAGCTGGCTGATCGGCATGCGGGCGCTGGTTTCCAACATCATCACCGACGACTACGTCGTTTTCGCCGAACTCGGCGGCGTTCCGAAGCGGAAGATCCTGCGCTCCTACATCGCCCGCAATGCCATGGTGCCGCAATTCACCGGGCTTGCCATGTCGCTCGGCGCGATCTTCAACGGCACCGTCATCACCGAAATCGTCTTCGGTTATCCCGGCATCGGAAACCTGCTGATCTCGGCGGTGCATGCCGGCGACTACAGCCTGGTGCTCGGCCTCAGCGCCCTGTCGATCGTCGGCGTCGCCGCCGCCGTCTTCATCATCGACATTCTGAGCCCGCTGATCGATCCGCGCATCAAGGTGGAATAGGCCATGTTTACCATCATCCGTGACCTCGCACGCCAGAACATGGAATTCCTCTGCGGCCTGCTGCTCTTTGCCGTCATCGTCGGCTTTGTCGTCTTGTCGTATTTCTCGCCCTATGGCGCGACCGACATCTATCTCCTGCCGCCCGACATGCCGCCGGACGGCGAGTATTGGCTCGGCACCACTTCGCGCGGCCAGGACGTGTTCTGGCAGTTGACGGCGGCGCTGCGCAACACCCTGTTCTTCGGTATCGGCGTCGCCTTCCTGTCGCGCATCATCTCGCTGGTCGTCGGTCTCGTCGCCGGTTATGCCGGCGGCACGGTCGACCGAGTGCTGATGGCCATCAACGACAGCGTCATGGTCATCCCGCAGTTTCCGCTGCTGATCCTGTTCTATTTCGTGCTGAAGGACAGCATGACCTGGACCGTGCTGATCGTCATCATGGCGTCGCTCGGCTGGTCCTACGATGCGCGGCTGATCCGCTCGGTGGCGATCGGACTGAAGAGCCGGCCGTTCACCACCCAGAGCGTCTATTCCGGCATGACGATGCGCAAGATCCTCGTCGAGGAGCACCTACCCTATGTGCTGCCGATCGTCTTCGCCACGACGATGAACAACATGATCTGGTCGATCGGCATGGAGATCACCCTTTCGGTGCTGGGCTTCACCGATATCGAGACGCCGACCATGGGCATGATGATCTACTGGGCCAATGCGCATTCGGCGCTGATATCAGGCATATGGTGGTGGGTGGCCGCCCCCGTCGCCGTCATCGTCATTCTCTTCCTGGCGCTCTTCCTGCTGTCCATGTCGATGAATGAATACAATGATCCGCGCAGCCGGCTCAACCGGATGGGAAGTTAGCATGGAGAATTTGGTCGAAATCCAGAACCTGAAAGCCTATTACCGCGCCTTCCTCTATGGCGTCGATCGCGAGGTGCGGGCTGTCGACGATATCAGCCTGACGATCGGCCGCGGCGAGGTCTATGGCGTCGCCGGCGAATCGAGCAGCGGCAAGACGACGCTGATCAAGACCATTGCCGGCGCCATCCGGCCGCCGCTCCGGGTCGTCTCCGGCACCGTCAAATTCCATTTCGCCGGCGGCACCCAGGACATCTACGCGATGAAGCCGGAAGAGCGCATGGCGCTGCGCTGGCAGTACCTGTCCTACATCATGCAGGGATCGATGAATGTGCTCAATCCGGTGCGCCGGATCCGCCACTCCTTCACCGATTTCGCCTTTCGCCACATGAAGGTCAGCAAAGAGGTGTTTTTCGAGAAGGTCGCCGCCCACCTGCAGCGGCTGAAGCTCGATCCGCATCTGCTGAACGCCTATCCGCACGAACTCTCCGGCGGCATGCGCCAGCGCATGACCATTGCGCTCGCCACCATCCTGACGCCGGAATTCATCATCGCCGACGAGCCGACCACCGCACTTGACGTGATCGTGCAGCGCGACGTGCTTTCGATGATCCGCGAAATCCAGCGCGAGATGGGCTCGTCCTTTCTGTTCGTCACCCATGATATGGGGGTGCATGCGACCGTCTCCGACCGCATCGGCATCGTCTATGCCGGGCGTCTCGTCGAGGAGGCCCCGACCGCCAAGCTCTTCAGCATGCCGCTCCACCCCTATACGCAGCACCTGGTCGGCAGTCTGCCGCGCATCGGAGATCCCAGAACCAGGCCTTCGCTGGAGGGCCGCCCGCCGAACCTTGCCATGCCGCCGGAAGGCTGCCGCTTTCACCCGCGCTGTCCCAAACGGATGGACATCTGCTCCCAGAAGGTTCCACCGCTGGTCACCGTCGAGCCTGGGCGGCGCGTCGCGTGTTTTGCTGTCACGGGAGATCCGGTTTGAGTGCTCTGCTTCGCCTCTCGCATGTCACCAAGGTCTACCGCCAGGGCGGCCTGCTCGGCCGGCGCCTGATCACCGCGGTTAAGGATGTCAGCTTCGAGCTCGGCGAGGAGCCGGAGATCCTCTCGATCGTCGGCGAATCCGGCTCCGGCAAATCGACGGTCGCGGCGATGATCCTCGGCCAGACCGTGCCGACGGAAGGCGAGCTGCAATTTGCCGGCAAGACCGTCGCGATCCACAACCGAGCCGAACGCACGGCCTTCATGAAGGAGGTCCAGCCGGTTCTGCAGAACCCCTTCGAAGCCTTCAACCCGCTGAAGCGGGTGGACCGCTATCTCTTCGAGACCGCCCGCAATTTCTCGGCGGGAAAACGGCCGGACCGGCAGCAGGCGGAGCGGATGGCGGATGCCGCACTGGTGCATGTCGGCCTGACGCTCGAAGAAGTGAAAGGCCGGTTTCCCCACGAATTGTCGGGCGGCCAGCTTCAGCGCGTCGCGATTGCACGCGCGCTGATCCCGCAACCCCGCCTGCTGGTGGCTGACGAACCGGTCTCCATGGTCGACGCCTCGCTGCGAATGGCGATCGTCAACCTCTTCGGCCGGCTGAAAAACGAGCTCGGTCTCTCGATCATCTACATCACCCACGACCTCGCCACCGCCTATTACGTCAGCGACAACATCATCATCATGCGCAAAGGCGAAATCGTCGAGCGCGGACGGGCGCGGGCGGTGTTGGATGATCCGCAGCATCCGTATTCAAGAGCGCTGAAGGATGCGGTGCTGGCGGCGGATTTTAGTGCGGCAACATAGCGCTGGGGCAAGATGCGGCAAATTGCCTGCATCTGCACCTGTCGCCATCTCTTCGAGTTTAGCGTTGCCTTAAAGAAGCTGTGCAAGGGTAATGGCCTGTCATTCACGCCGGCGACCCGATGAAGTTTCGAAGAAATATAGCTCGCTCAGCAATGAGCCATACCAGCGCATTCGCTCCGGCAATATTTGCGGCAACGATTGCTTTGATCGTCGTCTGGGTAGCAACGAACTGGCGACTGGAGAAATCGCTCGCCGATGAGCGCTCGATCGTCGCCGGCGAGCTTGCCACCATATCATCCCGGCTTCAGACGAACCTCAATAGCAATGTGAAGCTGTTGCAAGGGCTGGCGGCCGGTATCGCGGTCAATCCGACGATGGACCAAAGCGGATTTTCCAAACTTGCCGCACAGATCCTGCAGCCCGATTCACAATTGCGAAGCTTCGCCGCCGCGCCCGGCATGGTCGTCAGGTGGGTTTACCCGGAGAAGGGAAACGAAAAAGCCATCGGGCTCGACTACCGAACGAATGAGAAGCAACGGCCTGCCGCGATGCTGGCGCGCAACACCCACAATATCGTTCTGACCGGTCCGGTGGAGCTTGTCCAAGGTGGTACCGCTTTTGTGGTCCGGTGCCCGATTTATATCTCTGAGGGAACAAGCCAGATTTTTTGGGGACTGCTTTCTGGAATCGTAGACATACCAAAGCTTTACCAGGAAAGTGGCCTTGGCTCGACCGAGCTTGAGATAGCCATCAGCAACGTCCCGGATCCGACCACGCCCGAACAGGTTTTCTTCGGTAGCCTGGAAACCTTTTCAAAGAAGCCGGTCCAGACATCCGTTGACATGGTGTATGGCCGATGGACGCTTGCCGCACGGCCAAAGCAAGGATGGGGTCAAAATAACGGGATCGGCACTTTTGAATTCTATGCGATCCTGTTGTCGTTGTGTGTCGTTGCGCCGATTGTCTGGGTCGGTTTCCTCACAAGATCACGCCAAGGAACGATTGAGAAGCTTCGCCTTCACAAGAAAAAGCTCGTTCGCGCGCAGCAAAGGCTGGAGTACCTGTCCTTGCATGATGCCCTGACGGGGCTTCCCAATCGACGATTTGTCGACCGGATGATCTCGCAACCGCCGAGACCCAGCCCGGAAGATTGCCTGATACTCCTTCATATCGACCTCGATCGGTTCAAAGAGATCAACGATACGAAAGGGCATGCCGGAGGCGACGCGGTCTTGCAGGCAACGGCTTCGCGCCTTGCCGATCTGGCTGGTCCGAACGACGTTGCGGCTCGTATCGGTGGAGATGAGTTCATCTTCGCCAGCTGGAGCACCAATCCCGAGCCGAAGGCCAACGCATTGGCCCAACAAATCGTCGATACGCTCGAGCAGACCCTTGTCGTTGACGGCGCGGAGTGCATGGTCGGTGCAAGCGTCGGCGTCGCCTGGGAGACCGAACGGGCTGGTGAGCGGGACCTCGGTCAATTGCTTCTCAACGCCGATTTGGCCCTCTACGAGGCGAAGAAGACCGGCCGCGGCCGAGCGGCCATTTTTACCGAGGAGCTTCGCACCGCCGCGATCCATTCGAAAGAATTGGCGGACGAATTCAATCAGGCGCTCGATCGCGATGAACTGGTTGCTTTCTTCCAACCGCAGTTCAATGCCAAAACGCTGGAAATTGTCGGCGTGGAGACCCTTGCCCGCTGGAATCACCCGCGAAAAGGCCTGCTCGCCCCGGACAAATTTCTTGATGTCGCGGACAGGCTGGGGCGTACCGGCGACATGGACAGGCAGATCCTGCAAAAGGCCCTGTTCGAGCTGACAAGATGGGACCGCCTGGGAATGCAGATCCCACGTGTCTCCGTCAACATTTCAGCGCGTCGACTGGCGCAGCCAAATCTGCTTGCTGAACTCTCCGAGCTTCCTTTGGCGCGGGGGCGCGTGTGTTTCGAGCTGCTTGAAACAATCTCCTTCGACGATCTTCAACCTGTTCTCAATGAGATCATTCCAGCCGTCAAAGAGCTTGGCATTGAAATCGAGATCGATGATTTCGGCACCGGACATGCCAGCATCGTCAGTCTGCTTCGATTTGAGCCGCGACGGCTCAAGATCGATCGCGAAATCATCAAGCCGATTATCGCGTCTCCATCCCAACGCCGTCTGGTCACCTCAATTATCGAAATCGGCCGATCGCAGAACATCGACATCGTTGCCGAGGGCGTGGAGACAATGGAGCATGCGAAGATCCTGAAAGATCTCGGCTGCCATATACTGCAAGGCTACGCCCTGGCGCGACCCATGACCTCGGAGCAGTTGATCGAATTTTGCCGTGTCAAGCACAAAGGAATTGCAGGGGCAGGCCGATAGCCACACCCCGCATTCCGGGTGTGGCTATTTCCCGTCCGCGCTTGCCTATTGTTTCGTGACTGCCTTCAGCACGTCTCCCTGCAAAACCGCCTCGTCGGCAAGAATGGCGGCTGCCTCGTTCAGCAGGACATCCTTGGCCTTCTTGCGGGCATTTTCGAGGGCAATATCAGCGCTCAGGCTGCGCTCGTCTGCCTCCAGGCCATCATCGCTACCAGAATCGTCGCCATCGCCAGCCTCCGCGCGGGCCTTGAGCCGACTTTCCCGAGCCGCCGCTTCTTTGCGGCGTTCGGCTTCATTGAGGGAGATAACCCCTTTCTCGCGCTGCGCTTTCAGGTCGGCAACGTCTTTCAACAGGTTTTGGAAGTCCGGATCGCTGCCAACGCGCGCGTCGTGGCGGCTTTGCAATGTCGGCAGCAACTTCGTGACCGTGTCGGAAGGCGTGTAGTTCGCAGGCTTGATCTCAGCCCATGGCAGGGCATTGTCATAACTGGTTTCGCCGAAAGCAGTCGGATCGGACAGCCCAGGCAAGCTGATGTCAGGTGTCACGCCGCGCAGCTGCGTCGTACCGCCATTGACCCGGAAAAACTGGGCAATCGTCACTTTCAGCTCGCCGAATTCGGGTTTGCTGTTGTGCACCATCTCGTCAAGATCGACGACGGTTTGAACGGTGCCCTTGCCGAAACTGGGTTCGCCGACGATCACGCCTCGACCGTAATCCTGGATTGCCGCGGCAAAGATCTCCGAAGCCGAGGCCGAGCCGCGATTGATCAGGACACCCATCGGGCCCGTCCAGACAGGCTCTGCAAGGTCAGCACTTTTGACCTCGACCCTGCCGTTGCTGCCGCGTTGCTGCACGACCGGGCCCTTGCCGATGAAGAGACCAGTCAAATCAATCGCCTCGTCCAATGAGCCGCCGCCATTGTTGCGCAGGTCCATGAGAACGCTGTCGACCTTTTCTTCCTTCAACTCGTCGAGAAGCTTGGTGACATCGCGGCTTGCGCTTTTGTAATCCTTGTCGCCTTTGCCCTTGGCTTCAAAATCCTCATAGAAGACCGGCAGCGTGATGATGCCGATTTTACGCGTGGCGTCGCCCACCTTCACAGACAGCACAGTCTTCCTGGCAGCCTGCTTATCGAGACTGATTTTATCGCGCACCAGGCTGATGACGCGATGCGTGGCATCTGCTCCGGCGTCTGCCGGCAGGATGTCCAACCGCACGACGGAGTCTTTTTTCCCGCGGATCATCTGCACGACTTCATCAAGGCGCGTGCCCACCACTTCTTTGATCGGCCCATCCTTGCCTTGACCGACGCCGGTAATGCGGTCCCCGACCGCAAGCTTGCCGGAGAGCTGCGCCGGCCCGCCAGGCACGAGTTCACGGATCGTCGTGTAGTCGTCGCGTTCCTGCAGAACGGCGCCGATGCCAAACAGCGAAAGCTTCATTGAGACATTGAAATCGGCAGAAGCGGCCGCACCGAAATAGTCCGTGTGCGGATCGATCGATGTTGAATAGGCATCCATGAACGACTGGAAAACGTCGTCGCTTTTAAACTTGCCGACGCGCTCGAGCGTGTTTTCATAGCGTTTGTCGAGCGTTTCGCGAATGGCCGCGTCGGTCTTGCCGCCGAGCTTCAGCCGCAACCAGTCGCTTTTGACGCGCTTGCGCCAAAGCTCATTGCTCTCGGCTTCCGACTGCGGCCAAGGCGCTTTATCGCGCAGCACCGAAAAATTTTCCTGCACGCTGAAATCGAAGCCCTGCTTCAGCAGGCTGCGCGCATAGGTCATGCGGTCGACAACGCGCTGTTCATAGGCGTTGAAAATCGCAAACGGGATCTTCAAGTCCTTCTGTTCGATGGCATCGTCGATCTCGCTGCGGTCAGCCATGAACTTGTCGACGTCAGTCTGCAGGAAGAGCATGCGGTCGGGATCAAGCGACTTGACGAACCGATCCATGATCTTCGCCGACAAGGCGTCGTCGAGCGGAACCGGCTTGTAGGTATACCGCGATAGAAATTGCGCGCTCAACTGAGCGGCCTGCGCCTGTCGCTTCAGCGGCGCCAAAACAGGCGATGGCGCGACTTCAGCATATGCGGACTGTGCGATTGCAAGAAATGCACCAAGGAAAACATAGGGTATGCGCATTCAGCGTTGATCCAATTCTTTAGGCTGAGCGTGGATATGTGATCTATGTGAGGCAATCATGGTTTTTTGGCAACCAGGTGGCAAACGGGATGGGCTGAAAGGTGGCGGAAAAGTATCTAGTGCGATCGGCCGGGAAAAATGTCCATTGCGCTTGTCAGACGACATAGCCGCTGACCCGATTTTGATGCGCCTTTAGTTGGACTGATGCAGGTATTTAAGAAAATGGCGACGCAATGTCGACGCTCCCGTCCTCGCCATCCCTTAATTGCAAGTGAGCCGTCCTCAGGATGTGTCGCCGAACATGGTTCTCACAAAGTTTGAGTTGACCGCTTCCGATGCCGAGGCGACACTCAACCCCACGGCAAGGGAGGAGAAAGAACAATGGACGAGCCAGATCGCTGGCGCCTTATGGCAAGCGCTCCGAAAGACGGTAGTCGGATCCTCGTCACGATCCGCCAGTCCGAACAGGGGCCGGCAGAAGTTGACCTCGCCTATTGGTCGCATGGCGATCAGTTCGGTGGAGAAGGCTGGCGCGCCTCCGATTCCTCGCCCGGGCACATCATCGAATATGCCGAGCCGGAATTGAAGTGTTGGATGCCTATGCCCGCGGCCAACCGCACTAGCACCTCAATGCCCTCACCCTGGGAGGGCGACGATGACCATGAGCTCCACGGATCTGGGATCTGAGAAATCGCGCCGACGCACCAAATTGAGGTTCAACCATACAGCCTGAGCCTTACGCTGCGCGCACCCTGTCGCGGCCGCTTAGCTTGGCGGCATAGAGTGCTTGATCGGCGCGTCGGTAAAGGTCCGACGCGCTGTCGGACGGGACACAAGCGGCGATGCCGGCAGAACAGGTGTAGCCGAAGTCGGGAGATTCCGGCAGGGGCCGGGAGAACCGGATCACCATCAGCATGCGCTCGACTATGGCAATGGCGTCTTCCGGCCCGGTTGCCGGCATCACGAGAAGGAACTCTTCTCCGCCGACCCGCCCAAAACAATCGTTGCGGCGCACATTCTGATGAATGCGATGAGCAAAATCGCGCGGGACGACATCGCCTGCGTGGTGGCCGAGCCGATCGTTGATGTGTTTGAAATTGTCGATGTCGAACACGGCAAGGCACCCGTCGTTTCCTTGCCGGGCGGCTGCCAGCATGTCATCGACGCGTGCCATCACAAAGCGGCGGTTGGCGACACCCGTGAGTTCATCGGTGTAAGACGCCTTGATCGCCTGATCGCGATCTTGCCGAACAGTCCTGCCATGCGCTCGCAAACTGGTGATGTCGCTCGCAATGCACAACATCCAACCGTTCTTCTGGACCGCCTCGGTCATCCAAAGCCATCGGCCATCCCACAGATCCGTCTCGAAGGCGCGATAACCGATCTTGCCACGGCGCGACTGTGTCGACCGCAGCCACTCCTCGAAATTGCTCGTCCGAATGACTGTGCCTTGCCGCAGCTGGAAGTTGCGCCGCATGAGATCCGGCCAGAGGGGAGTTTCATCCGGCTCGATGAAATAGACCGAACGAAAGGCGCTGTTGGCATATTGGAGCCGGTCACTACTATCGTAGACCGCAATGAGCGTATCGGTGTGTGCGGAAAGGTGCAGAAGCTGTTCGAATATCTCGTCCATACCGAACCTGTCTGGTTGCCTTGGCATGACATGGCGCAGAAATCCTATGAGAAAAGAGCCAGTCAGCAAGTAAAGGCGCCTCCAGTGATTACGGAAACGCCAACGAGACGCCGAGCCCAATCGTGATTGGACATCGGCGGCCACCTGAGCCACGCTGTTTTTGGGAGCGGACCATCTATTTTTCCGGAGATAGGAGGCCGAGATGGAACAGTACGCACTCGATCAGTTGAAAAACATTGCAAAGGTCAGCACGACCTGCAAGCGCCTCGAATTGACGCGGCGCGAACGGCTTGAACGGTGGGCCGAAAGTCTTGAACACAGTCCCAGGCCGTTTCTGAGGACGCTTCATGAAACCGAATATAAGCCGATTGCAGATCGGCTTGCTCTGCGGGATGACGGCACGCCGCTCTCTGTTGCATTCGCTGATCCCATTCTGCGGGCGGCAGGAATGGAAAATGACAGCTATGGAGAGGCCAAACGCTTCTTCGAACTCAGCGACGAGCAACTGCATGATCTGGTCTGCTTCTGCCATTTCGGTGAACAGGTCAGCGCGGCAGTCATCGCTCGCCGTCTGCGAAAGATGGCAAATTACAATCCAGGCGGGTTCTTCGCTCAGCTTCGTGCGTTCTTTGGCTGATCGGGGCTAAAGGCCATCTGGCACCGCAAGGCCGGCGCTCGCCGCGGTGGTGAAAGAGCCGCCACGGCGATCGGCCGGTGCCCATTGCCAGGTCAGGCGGCTGGATGCCGAATAGTATAGTTCACTATCAAGCGGCGCACGATATAGCTGTCTTATATTAGCATCGCTGCACGAAAAGCTTGCATCAACGCTATAAATCGGATGTCCTTAACAAGGCTTCTGTGGTGTTGGGCGACCCATTATGAAAACCCTCGACGCGCGATTTCGATTCACGGGTGAGCGGCGACAGGTCACTGCCCTTTTCTATGACATCGTGGGCTCCACCGAGATCTTGCTGCGCAGTGAGCCGGAACAATTCTTCCGATCGGTGTCAGCGCTGCATCAGAGTGCCGAAGCTATCATAAAAGAGCATGGAGGGTTTCTTCATCAGCGGCTCGGAGACGGCGGATGCTGTTTCTTCGGGTATCCCGACCAGTCTGAAGATGCCGCTGAAAGTGCGGTGCAGGCTTCTTTGGAACTCGTGCGCATTGCCGCCAAGACCAAAGCCAAAGCTCGGACGCCTTTCAAGCTGCGGATCGGGGTTGCCACCGGCCTTGTCGTATTCTCCACGGAAGGTGATGAGATTGTCGGCACGGCACCCGTTCTGGCGGCTCGCCTGCAAGCAGAGGCCGAGCCCAATTCCGTCCTTGTCGCAGATTCGACTGTTCAACTAACCCGCCACAAATTCGACTATAGCCTGCTTCGAGAGGCTAGGCTCAAAGGGTTTGAAGAGCCGATTGCGCTCTGGCGCCCGCAAGAGCGTGAGCGATCAACGTTGGAGCCATCGCCACCCCATGAGTGGGACAGGCCAATCAGAGGCAGAGAAAGAGAGCTTGCCGCTCTTTCGAGTGCCTGGAATTCGGCTCTCGATGGCAAGGGGTGTTCGATCGCCCTGGTTGGAGAGGCAGGCATCGGCAAATCCAGACTGTTTGGCGAATTCGCCCGAAACTTAGGGGAAACGACGCACGAGACCTTGGTCTTCCAGTGCGGCAGGCGCTTGGAGAGTCAGCCTCTGCATCCGTTTGTCGCATTTCTCGAGAGGCTCGTCGCCGAACCTTCGGTTCTGAAGGATGGCGACAACGGCGCTTTTGCCGAGGCTCTTCAAGCATCCGGCCGAGACGTAGAGGCCGATACAGTCGACACAATTCTCTCATTTACCGCCGACCGGTCCTCGGCAACGTCGCGCAATATCCGGGTGCCCGATTTATCAGGGGGCGCGTTCAGGCGGAAGGTCATCGAAGCCGCTGCTCACATCCTGACATGCAAAGCAACAGCTGTTCCGACGCTCCTCGTCTTCGAGGATGTTCACTGGGCTGACGGCATGACGTTGGAATTGATGGATCGATTGGGATTGTTGGCCGAGAAGCTTCCGATCCTTGTGATTCAGACATCGAGAATCAGGCGATCCCTGGCAGTTGCAACCGAGATAGAATTATCCGGGTTGGCCTCTGCTGCGGTTCGGGATCTCGTCGCCTCGATTTGGGGTGAGCATCCTCCGCCCGGCCTGTCGGATTTCATACTGGATCAATGCGATGGCATGCCGCTCTATGCGGAAGAACTGGCCAACTTCTTCCTGACAAGGCAGCCTTTGGGCAAGGCGTTGTCCGAATGGAAAGGGCTGCTGCTGGAAGGTGGCGTCACGTCGCTGAATGATCTGCTTTCCGCCAGGCTAGCTGAGACCGGTCCCGCCCGACGAGTGGCGCAATTTGCGAGTGTCATCGGCCGCGAATTCAGCATCTCGCTGCTCACCTACCTTCTCGAAGGGGTCAGCCGGCAGACTGTTGACGTTGCCATTGAGCGGCTTCTTTCCCAAGGCATCATCGAGCGTTCTTCCGCCGCGCGTGGCTCTTTTCAGTTCCGGCATGTGCTCACTCAAGAAGCTGCCTATAGCAGCCTTCTCAAGAGCGACAGACGTCGCATACACAGGCGGATCGCGGATCTCTTGATCGGCGAAGGAGAGCCCAGCCTGCCGGCTGCGATCGCTGCCTGGCAATGCGCCGAAGCGGGCCTGCATGACGCCGCTGCCAGGTTTGCCTTGGCGGCGGCGGAAGCAAGCGTTCTTCGCTCCGCCATGCACGAGGCAAACGTGTCACTCGAACTCTGTGCGCGGGAGGTCGATAGCGTCTCCCAGCGCCATCCCGATCGCACCGAACTCGCACTCGGCCTGTTCGAACTTCAAGGCGTCGTGGCGACCGCACTTGAGGGAGAGGGCTCGGAGAGCGCGCGGCGGATCTATTCCCGCGCAATGCAGCTGCTGAGGAAGCAATCGCCGGTCGTTCGGGTAAAACATTTCCCGGTCTACTGGGGATGGTGGTTCACAGCGCCCAACATTCTGACACAACAGTCTCGCGCGCGAATTCTGGTAGGCGACATGCAAGCCGTCGAGGATCAGGAGACGAGACTTCAGTCCTATCACTGCGGATGGGCCACGAGCTTCCATGCCGGCGAGCACGACTTCTGTCTCGATTGTGTCGCCAAAGGCCTTGATCTCTACGACCCCGAAAGAGCCGTAAGAAATCGAGCCTTCTTCGGTGGACATGATGCCAAGGTATGCGGGTTGGGTGAGAGCGCCCTTTCCTACCTGCTTCTGAACGATCTCGACGCCAGTGAAAACGCGATCAAACAGTGCCTGGAATGGGCAACCTCGACTGATCATGCAGGCAGCATGGTTCATGCACTTTATTACGCAATAGTCCTTCGTCGCTGCCAAGGCAGATATGACGATGTCCATGCCCTCGGCGAACAAATGCTATCGCTTGCCGAGCGACACGATCTCGCCGCAAGCCAGGCGCGTGCCAACATGTACTGCGGCTGGGCGGAGTTGATGACGTCGTCCGCAGAACGCGGCGAAGAGCGCTTCCAAGGAGGCCTCCTGCTCCAGCAGCAATTGGGCACCGACGACAATTTTTCCATACACAGTGATATGCATGCGCAAGTGCTGCGGCGGCTTGGCAAGCCTGCCGAAGCTCTCGCAACCGTTCACAATGCGATCAACGTTGGCCGCAATAGCGGCCAGTGGTTCTGGCTCGCCGAACTGTATCACCTCAGCGCAAAACTGAGACGCGATCTGAACGACGCTCCCTCATTGATAAAAAGAGACCTGACGAAAGCCATCCAGATCGCCGAAGGACAAAAAGCGGCCTGGCTGGCAGAAAGAGCAAAGCGCGCCCTGGACGGACTGCCAAGATTGTAGCCCCAGGGACAGGAGGATGCGGTGGACGAAGGGATGCTCGACAATATCTTCGATACCCTTCCCCCCTCGCCCCCTGATCCGTGGCAGACGGTGCGGCGCATCCTCGCGCGTAAATACGAATACGGGATCACCAGGCTCGGTTCGGTCACGCAACTCGACTGGATCGGAGTTCCCGTTGTCCAGGTCGTGCGGCCGCGGTCGCTTTCTGTCACGGTCAGCCAAGGGAAAGGTTTGACGTTTCCAGTTGCGGCGATATCGGGCCTGATGGAATCCCTGGAGGGATGGGCCTCGGAGCGGATTGCCCCGGACCGCGTCTTCACGGCGACCTTCCGCGAAATGAACGAACAGAAATACTGGTCGCACCTTGGCGGCGGCCGAGACGATGAGCCGCTTTCCTGGATTGACGGATTGGATCTCTTTTCGGGTCGGAAAACCTCTGTTCCACTTGCCCTTGTCGACACAGCCTACACCATCCCATCGCCTCACCCACATTGGATAGCCAGAGACACAACGGGCCTGGCAGCCGGCACGAGCCTTCAAAGTGCCGTAGTCCATGCCTGCCTGGAGATTCTGGAACGGCAGGCTCGATGCACGGCAATGAAGACCCCTCATTTCTTTGACCGCTTTCAGATCGACAGCCGGTCAGTTCACTCGGGAAGTGCTGGGGAAATCATGCGACGACTATCCAAGGCAGGTCTTGTCGTGGGCATCTGGCAGATTCCGGCGCCGCACGCGCTACCGATCTACTGGTGCCATGTCATGGAAGATGCAAGCAGAGCCCCATTCGCGCCCTTGCCAGCCGAAGGCTTCGGATGCGACTTCAGCCACGACCGCGCGCTGACGAGTGCATTGCTTGAAGCCTGCCAATCTCGACTGGGAGTCATTTCAGCGGCGCGGGAAGATATCAGGACCGAACTTTATGGATACCCGGATGCCGCGGAACTGGCCGCATGGCGCGGTCAACTCGCAAAGGGAGGCAGTTCATATGTCGCGAAGGAGTGTCCTCCCGCCAACGACCAATCCATCCGATCGATCATTGAGGCGTTAAAGCTGGCGGGTGCGACTGCGGCTATCCTTGTGGTTCTTCATTCGGCTGATCGCATACCCCTTCATGTCGTCCGCGTGGTTGCGCCCCCATTGGAAACAAATCCGGAGGCAGACCTTGCGCGATGACGTCGTGGTTTTTCTCGGCCCCACTCTCTCCGAGACGGAAGCGCGGAGGCACCTGGACGCGATTTATCTTCCTCCCGTCGGATGCGGAGATGTCGTACGGGCCGTGGCACAATACGCTCCCTCGGCGATCGTGCTGATCGACGGCGTCTTCGCGCAGTTTCCGGCTGTTCGCCACCAGGAAATTCTGTGGGCGATGGCCCGAGGAGTCCGCGTCTACGGTGCGTCAAGCATAGGCGCGCTACGAGCCGCGGAACTCGCTCCCCAAGGAATGATTGGGCATGGGCTGATCTACCGGTGGTACCGAAGGCAACCGCTCGCCGATGATGCCGACGTCACAGTGCCAATGGCGCCCGTTGAACTGGGATCAAGCGCATTGGGTGATGCTCTCATAGACATCAGGCTCTCTCTGAGAAACGCGGAACGCGCTGGGGTCATCGAAAAATGGCTCAGGCATGACCTTGAGTCACTGGCACGCTCGCTTCACTTCAGCCAAAGGTCGTTTCCCAAGCTCTTTGCGGCGGCTGAAAACAGTCGCAGCCCTATCGACCAGCTCGAAGCACTAAAGGCGTGGCTGAAAGCTGGAGTTGCAAACCAGAAGCGAACCGACGCGGTAAATCTCCTGAAATACCTGGCCAATCAAAATATCAGCAATCTAAACGAGAGCTTTCCTTTTGAGTTTAAACTTACGGAATCGTTTGCCAACGACATGGAGTACTACAATCTGCTCGATACACTATTGTCGAAAGGCGCGTAGTACTGGTATATTAGAAAATTCGCTTGGCGTGGGGCAATGAGCGGTGGGGGCAGCATTGGATGCCATCACACATCCGGAGGGCGCAGGCAGCGGGGCAGCTTCAGGGCAGCCGTTGGGAGTCCGTTTCCTTGTCTTTCCCCAGCCCCCCTTCATCCCCGGCTATGAAAAGCCCGAAGTAGTGTGGATCGGAGCTTCAGCCGGGCCGATCCTGGCGGGGCCATCGGACAGCCGAATGTATGTGGCAAACCCCGTTGAACCGAAGTCTCCCTATGCCGCGCCATATATCCCTCCTTATGCCGGCCTTTTGCAGCCCCCTGTAGAGCCCGGTCCCGATGGTCATTTCGATCACATCGGGCCTGGTTCGCCGGCATTCCTTTCGACGCACAGCTTTGCCTGCGCACACCGGGTTCTCGATATCTGTGAGAGCTATGTCGGGCGCTCGATCCCCTGGTTTTTCGAACCAACGCTGGAACGGTTGGAAATTGTTCCCCGCATTCCCGATTGGGAGAATGCACAATCCGGCTTTGGCTTTCTGGAACTGGGTGAAAGCGAGCCGGGAAACTCGGCATCATGTTTCGCGCTGAATTTCGACGCCGTTGCTCACGAAATGGGACATCTCATTCTGTTGAGCGAACTCGGAGTCCTCCAGGGCGACGGACGTGACACCGATTTCTTTTCCTACCACGAAGCGATAGCCGATTTCATATCGCTGCTGGGATTGCTGCAATTCGATACTGCTGTCGATCGACTCCTTCGCCGCACCAGCGGAAATCTGCTCTTGCACAATGAACTCGATAAATTTTCCGAACTCAGCGACGAGAAGCAATTGCGATCGTTCAATAACTCGCTTCGTATCGGTGATGTCGGCAGCGATGTTCACGACCAGTCCAAGCCGTTCGCGGCGGGCCTTTTCGATTGCCTGATCGAAGTCTTCCAGTCGCTGCAGTTCGAACGCGGAACGTCGAATATCAATCCCAGGGAATTCAGCGATCTTCGTCGGCAAATGGTGCCCGCGCTTATCGAAGAAGGCCTGCGAGCGCCGAAGGCATCCTATGAATTGAAGCACTTCGCCACGAAGGCGGCCCTGCAGGATGCACGGGATATTGTGGGTGAAGCCGTTGTGCGTTCCTGGAGATATCTCGAACCGGACAGTCTGACTTTTGAAGCTGCGGCAGTGGCTTTCCTCGAAGCTGCCAGTCAGGGGCGGGGTGTCGCTTATATTGACCAACTTGAAGATTGCATGAGGTGGCGTGGAATTCTTTAACCAGACGACGGGAGGTATCGATGATAAATGACAGCGTCCCCGCTCCGGCGACCGAGCGCTACGAAGCTGATGCCCTAATCCTTTACGGCGTCAAGCTCAACGACAGAAACGATTATGCTCGCTTCGATGTTGGAGAGGGATCCCTAACCGATCTTCGAATGCAATTGTTCCATGGCGATGTCGGAAGTGCGTCCGGAGAATATTCAGTCGTTTTAGCCTATGGTTATGCTTTTGAGGGGCATTGCTACAGGTTCGATTCAAACCGCGTATTTCTCGTTACGGGTGATCCTCCCCGGGACGCCGTCGGATGTGGATTTGATGATCTTGGCTATATGATGTGGAGGATCCGTGCATCCGATATGTTGCTTGAGATATGCACAAACTTCGGCGACGCAAAGACACTCATACTAGACGCCAATCTACCAGGAAAGCGATCCCCAAGTTCTTACGCAATCACCCTTAGGATGGCCCATCGTGACGGCCGTCTTACCCGCGACTAATCAAGCATTGATGGAGAGCATCATGGCATTCGTGGTCTACGTAAAAATACCGGACGAATACGAGCAGCTATCGATCTTTGACGAGTATGCTTCAAGTCTGTGTGAGGACGATGACGGGCAAATCTGCGGCCGAGCCGGTAAAAATGAAGAGTACGAGTTCTCCGTCAGGGAAGACAAGAAGAGCAAACCACCTGAACCGCCCGGTTTGATCACGGTAACAGCAACAATCATTACTACCACGGACTCGGGACAAACGGTGAAGGATACCCAAACAGTGAAATACCCGATCCTAAAAAGCGGTCAGCATTTTGAATTTCCTAAGCCGGCGTAACGCCGCCGAAGCAATTCTCGAGCATGAAACCTAGTGGATCCGCGATGAGAAGGCTGGCGTGGCTTGTCGTGTGGTAGTCCTCCCCGCGAATAAGGGGCTTCAAAAGTAGAATTTTCTCGGCAAGATGCTCGAGGAGATTTTGATGAAGAAGAGCCGATTTACCGAAGCCCAAATCAAGGCTGTGTTGCGCCAGGCGGAAGGCGGTGTCCCCGTACCTGAGCTTTGCCGGGAGCATGGCATCAGCAGTGCCAGTTTTTACAAGTGGCGGGCAAAGTATGGGGGCATGGACGCCTCGATGATGAGC